>NZ_JBPKAM010000085.1:0-28239 GCF_051216495.1 Pseudomonas baetica
AGAAGTGAAACGATGCATCGCCGATGGTAGTGTGGGGTTTCCCCATGTGAGAGTAGGTCATCGTCAAGATTAAATTCCGAAACCCCAATTGCGAAAGCAGTTGGGGTTTTGTTTTGCCCGCAGAAAACTTGCGTGCCGAAAACTCAGTTTCTCCCTTCAGATCCAAGGCATGATCGCCGGGCAAATAGACGATTACGCATCTCTCGCTTCAAGAGAACGCTACTACTGGCCGATAACCATACGGTCACAGGGTCTTCATTTTTCGCGGTCTCTGTTCAGAGAAATCGCTTGATAGCTCATGGCTACTGGCTATCATTTGCGCGCCGGTGCGGCGATGAAGCTGATCCTGTTCATCTATTGGCCTTTCGGTTCTCCTTCTTAAATTGCCTGGAAATCTTCGATGCTGTCGTATCACCAAAAAAGTTTTCTGATCGTCGATGATTTTTCGGACTTCCGCAGTTCCGTCAGGTCCATGCTGCGAGAACTGGGCGTCAAGGATGTGGATACGGCTGACACCGGCGAGCAGGCGCTGAAAATGTGCTCGCAGAAGTCCTACGATTTCATCCTGCAGGATTTCCATTTGGGGGATGGTAAGAAGAACGGTCAGCAGGTGCTAGAAGACCTGATGATCGAGAAGCTGATCAGCCATGAAAGTGTATTCGTCATGGTTACCGCCGAAACCAGTCAGGCCATGGTACTCAGTGCGTTGGAACATGAACCCGACGCTTATCTGACCAAGCCTTTCAATCGTTCCGGGTTGGCCCAGCGCCTCGAGCGGTTGGAACAGCGCAAGACGCTGCTCAAGCCAATTCTGCAGGCCCTCGACCGAGGAAAACCGGTTGAAGTGCTCAACGCGTGCATTGCCCTGTGCAAGCAAGATATCCGCTACTCGCCCTTATGCCTGCGCTATCGCGCCGATGCGCTGCGCGACCTGAATCAGAATGAGGCACTGGAGCGTCTTTACGACAGCATCATTGCCGATCGACCTCTGCCTTGGGCTTTTGCCGGGCTTGGCAAATTGCTGTTCAAGCGCGGTCAAGTTGCGCAAGCCAAAGGGGTCTACGAGAAAGCGCTGAAAGTCTTCCCGATGATGCCGGCGCTCTATGACGGCATGGCGGATGTATTGGTTGCTGAAGGAGATACCAAGGCCGCCCAGAAAGTATTGGAAGAAGCGATTCGCCTGTCACCATTGGCAGTGCGTCGTCAGGCGCAGTTGGGCAAGCTGGCGATGGCCAACGAGGATTTTGACACTGCCTCCAAAGCCTATCGTCAGGCCGTTAACCAGGGCGCTCAATCACGCTTCAAGGACGCTGAAAGTAATCTTGGACTGGCCCACGCCCTGATCAGCAAAGGTAGCGAAAAAGGCCTGGATACCCGGACTCGACTGGAAATCAATACAACGCTGAGTGCGGTGGCCAAGGAAAATCCATCTGATCCCGGGCTGCAAATCCGTGCGCGGTTAATGAAGGCCACAAGCCTGTTGCTCAACGATGCAGAGACTGCTGAAAAGCTCACTGAGCAGGCGTTGATGCGCCTCGACGGCATGGAGCAGTTCATGAGTGCCGAGGCGGCGTTGTTGGTGGCCAAGCAATTGCAGATGTTGGGTCAGGCAGAGGCGGGCACGTCGATGCTGAAAAACTGCGCGGAAATCTACGGTGACGATCCGGCCGTCATGAAGGACATCGCCAAGCTCACCGATGATCCGAGCATTCTCAACTCCGGCAATGCGGCAGCAGATCTCAACCGACAGGGTGTGCGTGTTTATAAGACAGGCAACCTGGTGGAAGCTCGCGAAGTGTTCCGCAAAGCCCTGACGATGCAGCCGAAGAACATCAGTATCGCACTGAACATGGCGCAGGCACTGTTGCATGGTACTGATACCAGCGTGCCTTCGGCCGAACTCGAAGAATGTCGGACTTGCCTGAAAATGGTTGGTTTGATGCCTGATACCGATGCGCGATATCCGCGTTATCAGAAGTTGAAAAGCAAGGCGTTTGGCGAATGAACGACAATCAGCAGTCCCTGGATTTCTCCACGGTGATCGCTTCGACCGTGCATGACATGAAAAACTCGTTGGCCATGCTGATGCAGGCCCACAGCCAATGGTTGGCGAATTTGCCCGACCCGGCACGGCATACCCCTGAGCAGGGGGTGATTGAGTTCGAGTTTGCTCATCTCAACGGCATGCTCGTGCAGTTGCTTGGCCTGTACAAGTTGGGTGTCAACCAAATGCCGTTGCAGCCGGCCTACCATGAACTGGATGACTTCATCGAAGCACAACTGGCCTGTCATCAGGACGTATTCGCCAGTCGCGGCATAGCGGCGACCTTTGAGGTCGACCCCTTGAGCCCTCTGGGTTTCTTCGATCGAGAGTTGATCGCCTCGGTTCTGGCCAACAGCATCAATAATGCCATTCGTTATGCCCGCCACGCGGTATTGATCAGTGTCAGTGACGAAGCGGGGCAACTGGTGCTGACCATCAATGACGATGGCGAAGGTTATCCCGCCGAAATGCTCGAGCATCAGTCGGACTACGTTCAGGGCATCAATCACAGCAGCGGCAGTACTGGCTTGGGTTTGTACTTTGCGGGGCGGATTGCGGCATTGCATCAGCGCAATGGCATTGGAGGGCGCACTGAAATCAGTAATGGCGGCCCGTTGGGCGGTGGCGTCTTCCGTCTCTATCTGCCCTGATTGAATTTGCCAGTACTTGAAGCTTTTTGTTTGACGCTGCTTGATATGTCGAACACGTGGAGCCTATTTTGTACAGGTCGCCGTTCGCGGCTCGCACAATAACAAGGATTGCGTCATGACAAGCGATGGCCTGAGTTCATTCGCGGAGCGTTTGACGGGCATTGATGAAATTGAATGTGTCACACCGGATTTGAATGGCGTGCCACGGGGAAAAGTGATGACCGCCGAGGGTTTCCTTGAAGGGCGGCGTTTGCAGATGGCGCGGGGGGTTCTGCTGCAGTGCATCATGGGCGGATATCCGCCAGCGCGATTTTACGGTAGCGATGACGGCGACCTCGCACTGATTCCAGATCCGGACCAAATCCATCGCTTACCCTGGAGCAAGCAACCACGCGCATTCGCCATTTGCGATGCGGATGAGTTGAATGGCGCAGGCTCCAATCTGTCGACCCGCGGTCAACTCAAGGCTGTTATCAAGCGCTACAAGGCGCTTGGCCTGTCACCGGTGGTGGCGACAGAGCTGGAGTTCTTTGTCTTCGCGCCCAACACCGACCCGACGCAGCCCTTCCAGCCGCCCGTTGGCCTGGATGGTCGTCGCGAAGACGGCCACTCTGCGTTCAGCGTCAGTTCCAATAACGGCTTACGACCGTTTTTCAGTGAGGTCTACGAATGCATGGCAGCCTTGGGTCTGCCTCGCGATACCTTCATGCACGAAATGGGTGTCAGCCAGTTCGAGATCAACCTATTGCACGGCGATGCATTATTGCTGGCCGACCAGACGCTCCTGTTCAAGCATTTGCTGAAAGAAGTCGCACTCAAGCACCGCCTCTCCGTGAATTGCATGGCCAAGCCATTGGCACATACGCCAGGCAGTTCGATGCATATTCATCAGAGCATCGTTGAAACCAATACGGTACGTAACGTGTTCAGCGACGACGTCGACCAGCCAACTTCGACTTTCCGACATTTCATTGGTGGTCAGCAGGCGTGCATGGCGGATTTCACCGCGCTGTTTGCACCGAACGTGAATTCGTATCAGCGCTTGTGCCATCCCTACGCATCACCGAATAATGCCTGCTGGTCCCATGACAATCGGGCGGCGGGATTGCGCATTCCTGCCAGTTCGCCGGTTGCCCGACGGGTCGAGAATCGCTTGCCGGGCGCTGATGCCAATCCATATCTGGCGATTGCCGCCAGTCTGGCCGCGGGGTTGTATGGCATTGAGCAAAAACTGGAACCGAGCGAACCGATTCAGGGTGAATTTCAGGTGCCTGACAATCTTTCACTACCCTGTACCTTGCACGCGGCCCTTGAGCGTCTGAAGCGTAGCCAATTGGCGAAGGAACTGTTCGGCAACGAATTTATCGAAGGCTACATTGCTTCCAAGACCATGGAGCTGACCAGCTTCCATGATGAAATTACTCCCTGGGAACGGCGTGTTCTAGCAGCCCAGGCCTGACGCATCATCCATCTCGGGCTATCGTTTCGGTAGTCCGATTTCTCACCGCAAGGAGCCGCTCGGAACGCCGATGCGCCAAATCTGGAAACCCTTTCGAGCGCTGTATTTCGCCTCGCTGATGATGTTGATCGGCTCCGGCTTGCTGAGTACTTACCTGGGCTTGCGTCTGGCGGCGGACCACGTCGACAGTCTTTGGGTCGGTGCGTTGATGGCTGCCAACTATTTCGGCTTGGTGCTGGGCGGCAAGATCGGCCACCGGTTGATTGCCCGTGTCGGGCACATTCGCGCCTATTCGGCGTGTGCCGGGATCGTCGGTGCAGCGGTGCTTGGGCATGGTTTGGTTGACTGGCTACCGGCCTGGATTTTCCTGCGGGTTATCGTCGGTCTGGGCATGATGTGTCAGTACATGGTCATCGAGAGCTGGCTCAATGAGCAGGCTGAAGCTTCGCAGCGCGGCACGGTTTTCAGTGGTTATATGATCGCTTCGTATCTGGGCCTGGTGTTGGGGCAGCTGATTCTGGTCATGCATCCGGGCTTGGGTCTGGAACTGTTGATGCTGGTCGCTCTGTGCTTTGCCTTGTGTCTGGTGCCTGTGGCCCTGACGCGCCGGATTCACCCGGCGCCGCTGCATCCGGCGCCCATGGAGCCGCGTTTCTTCATCAAGCGCGTGCCGCAGTCTCTGAGTACCGTGTTGGGGGCTGGGCTGATCATTGGCTCGTTCTACGGTCTGGCGCCGCTGTATGCCTCGCAGCAGGGGTTGTCCACGGAGCAGGTCGGCCTCTTCATGGGTAGCTGCATTTTTGCCGGGTTGGTGGTGCAGTGGCCATTGGGTTGGTTGTCCGACCGTTATGATCGGGCCCTGTTGATTCGCTGTTTTGCCTTGGTCCTGGCGCTCGCTGCATTGCCACTGGCGATCCTGAAGCAGGTGCCATTGGAGGTGTTGTTTATCGCTGGCTTCGTCTGTTCATTGGTGAAGTTTTGCTTGTATCCACTGGCAGTCGCGTTCTCCAATGACCATGTCGAAGCTGATCGTCGGGTGTCTCTGACGGCCATGTTATTGGTCACTTATGGCGTCGGCGCCAGTGTCGGGCCGTTGGCGGCCGGGGTGCTGATGAAGCTGTTCGGCAGCCAGATGCTGTATGCGTTCTTCAGTTTCTTCGCGTTGGTGCTGGTGTGGCGAATTCGTCCAAAAGCCGTCACCAACCTGCATCAGGTAGACGATGCGCCGCTGCACCACGTGGCCATGCCGGACAGCATGTCGAGTTCGCCGCTGGTCGCTTGCCTTGATCCACGGGTCGATGAGCAAGTGGTTCAGGATCAGATGCAAAGTCCAGTGTCTTCTGAACCAGCATCTGAGCCGGAGGTGCAATCCGATACGCCCCCAGAGGAACCGGATTCGGGTAGAGAGCAAAGTTTCACCGAAGCCAGGCCATAACTTCAGGCATAAAAAACGGGCAGTCACCGCAAGGGACTGCCCGTTTTTGTTGACGCGTTGTATCAGAGGTCGTCTTTGTCGAAACGCCGTGCTTCGCGTTGCAGCTGATAGACGAACCGCTCGACCTGCCGTTGCACCAGCCCGCTCATGTTATGGAAGCGCACACCGGCGAAGGTGGTGGAGATTTTTTCTTCGAAGTGCAGGTAGCGCAGTTCGACCGGTGCCGTCATCTTGCCGAATGGCAGGGCGGCCATGAAGCGCTCGTAGACCTGACCCAGCTGCAGGCTGCCAGTGATGTCGCCAGAGAAGCGCAACTTGCAGCCAGTAGCCGAGATGTCCAACAGTTTTCCGTTGATCGGTGCTTTTAGCTTATCGCCATCCAATTCGACATCGACCAGTTGCGCCAGCTTCAAGGCTGCACGAAATGCGTTACGGCGTTGGTGGTACACCACTTCGTCGGGAAGGTTGCCTCGGTAGCAACGACTGCCGCCAGATTCGTCGATGGTCAGCGGGCCATTGCTTTCCCAGGCGATGCGAACACCTTCATGGAAGCCTTCGACCTTGAACGGTTCGCCAGCCAGAAGGTAGCGTTCGCCGTCGCGGGGAATCATTTCGTCCAGAGCAATCATGTTTTTATCGCGGTCAATGTCCACCAGATAACTCTGAAAGCGCTGGCTGCGCTCGTGGAACGTGATGATCAGCGGGTCATGGCTTTCTTGCAGTTGGCGAAGGTTGCTGGAGATTTCCAGGGGCGTGCTGAGCACCTTGGGTGGCTGCGGAGCATCGTCCGCATTTAAGGCATTGGACACGGTTAATCAATCTCCAGACAAAATTTGACTACGGCTGGCCATCATTTTGCCAGCATGTTTCGCGTCTTGGTAGAGCGAGCTCATCGCAGGGCTTAAGCCTGACTGAGCGGGCGCGGTTTCACAAGCTTGGAAAATGTTCCGCTGGCGTCATAGAGCGCTGGAGGTTCACCGCCGGTAAGGATTTTCAACTGAGTGGCCGTGGCGGCCTGTTGCACCCGTATCGACTGGCCGTTGTTGGCGTTGACGGCCTGACATTGGGCCAGAAGGTCGGTCAGTACATCGCTTTGCGCCAGTAACGATTCACCCACGCTCGATTGACTGGCCAGTTGTTCCAGGCCGCTGCGGTCGGTGGGCAGGTTGAGGCTGGCGAGGAGTTCACTGCGCTTGCGGCCATGCTGTTCGAGCAAAATGATCAATGCCTGCTTCTGCGCCAGAATGTCTTCGAGCAGGTACATGTCGCGTCCATGCAAGGCGAGGGATTCGGTGCGCAATAACTCCAGCAGTTTTTGCGCTGGAGCAAAATCGTCGGTGATCAGTTGCAATAAATTAGTGTCGTGCATGGCTGGCCTTGGGTTTTAAGCGTCCAAAAGCCTGGCGCGGGCCGAGGCCTAGCGCTGGGCTTCGAAGTTGAGCAGTTTGCTGGCTACACGGTTGCTGTCGACTTTATAGCTGCCATCGGCAATCGCTGCTTTCAACTCGGCCACCCGGGCTTTGTCGACGACAGGCTGATCGCGCAGCGTATCAGTGACCTTCTGCAACTGTTGAGCCTCATTGCTGAGATGTACCGATTCCCCGGCTGTAGCGGTACCGACCTGTTCGGCCGGAGTATTCAGCGACGCGGATTTGCCGGAATCGGCGGTTTCCTTGGCAACGCTGGTACGGGTACTGCCTGTCAGTGACGAGGAGCTGTTCAAACGGCTGAAATCGATGACCATGATAAAAAACCTCTGGGAATTTGGACGCTTGCCATGTTTTCGGCCATTCCCTAAAAAACTTTAGGCCCATTTATCAATGAACTCGCGCGCGTCAGCACTTGCCCTGCATGGGGCACAGTTTAGGGAACAGCCATGGTCGGCGCCACATTTTCACTAACAGAGATCCCGGTATCGCCCCTTACATGGAAACTTCCACCTGTCCCGGCGCGGTGACTTGCGCCTTGATGACCCGTTGGGAGTTGAGGTTTTTGACTCGAATCTGTTCGCTCATGCCGCCATTGGCCAGCGCTTCACCGGGCATGCGCACACTGAGCGTGCCGCTGCGAGCCGTAATGACCACTTGATCGCCCTTGCGGATGACTTCCGCCTGCTCGAGATGCACCAGGGTGATGACTTGATCGGCGACCATTGGTCGGGTAAGTCGTTGCCCGATCGCTTGATCCAGGGAGGTCAGGTAGCCCTGGCTGATCGCACTGATATCGCGCTCACGCAGGATCACGTCTTCGGGCTCGACGATACCGGCTCGTCGCAGGGGCCGCGAGGTGGTCACGACGTCGCGAAACAGGCGCACCTGAGCGGGTACGAAGACTGTCCACGGGGAGCTGCCTTCACAGCGAACCTTGACCGTGACCCGGCCCAGCGGCTTGGCCGGACTCTCCAGCGAGGCTGTCAATTCCTTGTCGCACATCGGCATGCGCAGACGCGGATCGAGCTGGTTGACCTGGATTTCGTAGCGACCTTGCGTTTGACTGGTGGCCAGATAGTCCTCTACGGTGAATTCAAGAAAGCCCTGAGTGACGCCGATAAGCATGTCAGGCAAGGTAACGGTGTCAGCGAGTGCAGAGCTACCCGCATTGAAAAAACAAGCGGCCGCGAGAACACCGAGCCATTTGCGGCAGCGAGTGGTCGGGCGTCGAAAAAATGTCGGTTCTGTGTTCATACAAAGATAAAAAGCAAGCGCCGTGCCGTTTAGAGATGAATGTGCGTCGCAACAACACTTAGCGTTGGTGTAGGAGTCTGGGCATGGCTGGTGTAATGGATTCGGTGAACCAGCGCACGCAACTGGTGGGGCAGAATCGCCTTGAGCTGTTGTTGTTCCGTCTCGACGGCCAACAGCTGTATGGGATCAACGTATTCAAGGTTCGGGAGGTGCTGCAATGCCCTCAACTGACGCTGATGCCCAAGTCCAGTCCCGTCGTGTGCGGCGTGGCGAACATCCGGGGGGCGACCATTCCGATCCTTGATCTGGCAATGGCGACCGGTTCAGGCGCGTTGAAAGACAAGAACAATCCCTTCGTGATCATCACGGAGTACAACACCAAGACCCAGGGTTTTCTGGTGCGCTCGGTGGAACGCATCGTCAACATGAACTGGGAGGAGATTCATCCGCCACCCAAGGGCACAGGTCGTGACCATTACCTGACAGCCGTGACCCGGGTCGACAATCAGTTGGTCGAAATCATCGATGTCGAGAAGGTGCTGGCGGAAGTGGCGCCGACACCGGAAGCGATTTCGGTGGGCGTGGTGGACGTTGAAACCCAGCACAAGGCGCTTTCGTTGCGCGTGCTGACCGTCGATGACTCGTCGGTGGCGCGCAAGCAGGTCACGCGTTGCTTGCAAACGGTTGGTGTCGAAGTGGTGGCGTTGAACGACGGTCGGCAAGCGCTGGATTACCTGCGCAAACTGGTCGACGAGGGCAAAAAGCCGGAAGAAGAATTCTTGATGATGATCTCCGACATCGAGATGCCGGAAATGGACGGGTACACTTTGACGGCCGAGATCCGTAATGACCCTCGTATGCAAAAGCTGCATATCATTCTGCATACTTCGTTGTCGGGCGTGTTCAATCAGGCGATGGTCAGGAAAGTCGGCGCCGATGACTTCCTGGCCAAGTTCCGTCCTGATGACCTGGCGTCCCGGGTCGTCGACCGAATCAAAGCAGCAGACATCAGCTAGGGGCGTTTGGCTCCTGGTCATCAACACGATTTAAGAGGCGGCAGCATTGTCTACGGGTAATTTGGATTTCGAACAGTTCCGGGTGTTCCTGGAAAAAGCCTGTGGCATTTTGCTCGGTGAAAACAAGCAGTACCTGGTCTCCAGCCGTCTCAACAAGCTGATGGAGCAGCAAGGTCTCAAGTCCCTGGGTGAATTGGTCCAACGCATCCAGACTCAGCCGCGCAGCGGGTTGCGCGAGATGGTGGTGGATGCGATGACGACCAACGAAACCCTGTGGTTTCGTGACACCTATCCGTTTGAAGTCTTGAAGAACAAGGTGCTGCCTGACGCGATCAAGGCCAGCCCTGGCCAGCGTCTGCGGATCTGGTCGGCGGCGTGCTCGTCGGGTCAGGAACCTTACTCGGTGTCGATGTCCATCGACGAGTTCGAGCGGGCCAATGCCGGGCAATTGAGGATGGGTGTGCAGATTGTGGCCACCGATCTGTCCGGCACGATGCTGACCAACTGCAAGACCGGCGAGTACGACAGCCTGGCCATCGGTCGCGGCCTGTCGCCCGAACGCCTGCAACGTTATTTCGACCCGAAAGGGCCGGGACGCTGGGCCATCAAGGCGCCGATCAAGAGCCGGGTGGAGTTCCGTTCTTTCAACCTGCTGGACAGCTACGCAAGCCTCGGCAAGTTCGACATCGTGTTCTGCCGCAATGTTCTGATCTACTTCTCTGCCGAAGTGAAGAAGGACATCCTGCTGCGCATCCATAGCACGTTGAAGCCGGGTGGTTATTTGTTCCTCGGCGCTTCTGAAGCGTTGAACGGGTTACCGGATCATTACCAGATGGTTCAATGCAGCCCGGGGATTATTTACCAGGCGAAGTGATTTGCCGTCGGCAATGAAAAAACGGGAGTCCACAGGGCTCCCGTTTTTTATGCCTGATGAAGATCCTTCACCACTGCCATTCCCTGTGGGAGCGAGCCTGCTCGCGAATGCGTTGTGTCAGCCGACATACCGTTTTCGCGAGCAGGCTCGCTCCCACATAGATAGACGGTGTTCTCTCGGTCACGTAAAGCGGCAGAAAAGCGGCATCCGGCGGAAACCGGTTGCCGCTTTTCTGGCATTGCCGCATTGCCTCTGTCCGCAAAGCCCCGGTTTACGGGGCTTTATTGATTTGGCATGACGCTTGCTATGTTCATCGTACGAAAAATCAGGTCACCCGAAGGTTTCCCGACATGAGCATCAGCTTCGATAAAGCGCTCGGCATTCACGAAAAGGCTCTTAACTTCCGCGCCCAGCGTGCCGAAGTCCTGGCCAACAACATTGCCAACGCCGACACCCCGAACTACAAGGCCCGGGATCTGGAGTTCTCCAAAGTGCTGGAGGCGCAGAACGATAAGGCCAAAAACGGCACGTTCGCCTTGAACATGACCAACAGTCGTCATATCGAAGCCGAAGGGCTGGGCAATGGCGACGAGTCGCTGATGTATCGCACGCCGATGCAACCTTCGATCGACCAGAACACCGTGGACGCTCAGCTGGAGCAGTCGAACTACGCGGAAAACTCGGTCAATTTCCAGGCCAGCTTCACCCTGCTCAACAGCAAATTCAAAGGGCTGGTATCGGCCCTGCGCGGAGAGTAAGTCATGTCTCTATCCAGTGTTTTCAACATTGCCGGTAGCGGCATGAGTGCCCAGACCACGCGTTTGAACACCGTCGCTTCGAACATCGCCAACGCCGAGACGGTCTCGTCGAGCATCGACCAGACCTACCGTGCGCGGCACCCGGTGTTCGCCACCATGTTCCAGGGCGGCCAGAGCGGCGGCAGCGATTCGCTGTTCCAGAACCAGGACGCTGCCGGTCAAGGCGTGCAAGTGCTCGGTGTGGTTGAAGACCAGAGCAATCTTGAAGCGCGCTATGAGCCGAACCATCCGGCCGCCGATGCCAAGGGCTACGTCTACTACCCGAACGTTAACGTGGTGGAAGAAATGGCCGACATGATTTCCGCGAGTCGTTCGTTCCAGACCAACGCCGAAATGATGAACACCGCCAAAACCATGATGCAGAAGGTCCTGACCCTCGGTCAGTGATAAGGGGCGACTCAGATGAGTGTTTCCGATACCACCAGTGGCTTGAGCCTCAACGACATCCTGGCCAACTCCTCGATCAAGACGACCAAGGATACGGACAGCCTGGCGTCCGCGGCGGGCAGTGCCACCGGTAACAAGGCCTTGGGCAAGGATGCGTTCTTGCAATTGCTGGTGACGCAACTGAAAAACCAGAACCCGTTGGAGCCTCAGGGCAACGGCGAGTTCGTGGCGCAATTGGCGCAGTTCAGCAGCCTGGAAGGCATTACCACGCTCAACGATACCGTGAGCGGCATTGCCGGTAGCTTCGGCTCATCCCAGGCACTGCAGGCCTCGTCCTTGGTGGGGCGCTCTGTCATCGCGCCGGGCGACAAGGCCGTGGTCGACACCACGAAAGGCATGACCGGTTCGGTGGTGCTGCCGCAGTCGCTGGCTGAAACCACTGTGAAGATCACCGACAAGGACGGCAAAACCGTTCGCACCATTACCCTGGCCGACCAGAAGGCCGGTAATGCCAGCTTCACCTGGGATGGCAAGGACGACGCAGGCAACGTGGCCCCAACAGGTGAAACCTACACCTTCACCGCGAACGCCACCATCGATGACCAAGCCGTGGCGCTGGTGACCAACCTGCCGGCGACCGTCAACAGCGTGACCATCAGCCAGACCGGCGGTGAGTTGATGCTCAATCTGGCCGGGCTGGGCAGTGTCGCCCTGTCCAAAGTGCAAACCATTGGTATATAGAGCCGGCTAACGCGGCATAAAGGAGTGGAATATGTCTTTCAACATCGGCCTTAGCGGTCTCTATGCAGCCAACAAGCAACTGGACGTGACCGGCAATAACATCGCCAACGTGGCGACCGTCGGTTTCAAATCGTCTCGCGCGGAATTCGAAGACGTGTACTCCGCGACCAAATTGGGGGCGGGCAGCAAGACTGTCGGTAACGGTGTCCGCCTGGCCAACGTTTCCCAGCAGTTCACCCAGGGCGATATCAGCAACACCGGCAACGTACTGGACATGGGCATCAACGGCTCCGGCTTCTTCGTGCTGAACAACAATGGTTCGCTGTCCTACAGCCGTGCCGGTACGTTCAAGGTCGATAAGGATGGCTTTGTTACCAACACCGACGGTACCGCGCGCCTGCAAGGTTATGGTGTGGATGCCAACGGCAAGATCGTCAATGGCGTACTGACTGACCTGCGCATTGACACCTCTAACCTGGCACCGAAATCCACCACATCGGTTTCGTCGACGATCAACCTGAACTCTACGGCTGACGTGATCGATGTGGTTGCTAACCCATTCGACCCGAGCAAGACAACATCCTTCACCAAGCAGTTCAGTACCCCGATTTTCGATACTCAGGGTAACCAGCACACCATGGACCAATACATGGTCAAAACAGGGCCTAATACCTGGGACACCTACACCCTGATCGATGGTCGCAACCCGGATGGCAGCGATCCTACTGCCGCGGCAACCCCGCCGGTCGCGTCGACCATGTCCTTTGATACCAGCGGCAAGCTGGTTTCGGTCAGTACACCGAACCCGCCAGGCGCCCCAATCGTTAGTCCTGATTTGAAAATCACTAACTGGACTCCGGGCAAAGTGACCAACGGTGTATGGGCAGCCAACGGTGCCGCCGCTGACCCGGCGGGCGTGACCATCGCCATGTCCAACACCACCCAGTTCAACGCCGATACCGCGCGTTCGATTCCAGCGCAGAACGGTTACGCCACTGGCCAGATCACCAACCTGACCATCGACGGTAGTGGCGTGTTCCTGGCCAACTTCAGCAACAATCAGACCAAGCCGATCGGTCAGCTGGCATTGGCCAGCTTCACCAACGAACAAGGTCTGCAGCCTGTAGGCGGCACCAGCTGGAAAGAAACGTACGCGTCGGGTATTCCTGGCTACGATGCACCTGAAACCGGCACTCTGGGCTCGATCGCTTCCAACTCCCTGGAAGAGTCCAACGTCAACGTGACCAACGAATTGGTCGACCTGATCAAGGCGCAGAGCAACTACCAGGCAAACGCCAAGACCATCTCCACCCAGAGCACCATCATGCAGACCATCATTCAGATGACTTGATGCCTGGCAGTGCTGCATAAAGAGCCCCTCGAAAGAGGGGTTTTTTTATGGTCGATACAAAAACTTCAATCTTGTAGGAGCCGGCTTGCTGGCGTTGAACGATTACGCGTTCGTCTGGTTGACCGCGGTGCCTGGATCGCCAGCAAGCCGGCTCCTACAAAAGGCGCGCAAAAGAAAACCCCCGACAATCCAGAGGACTGATCGGGGGTTTCAGGTCGGGCGCCTTTCAGCGCCTGCCAGCTCAGCTTATTGGCAAGCTTCGCAATCCGGCTCGTCGATGGCGCAGGCCTTCGGCACTGGAGCGGGGCCGGCTGGAGCGGCCAGGACCGAGTCGTCGCCATGGTTGCCACCGGCGGAGACAGCGTTCAGCTTGCCGGTGTTGATGGTCGATTTCTCGGTGCTGGTCGCGGCCAAGGCACGGAGGTAGTAGGTGGTTTTCAGGCCACGGTACCAGGCCATACGGTAGGTCACGTCCAGCTTTTTGCCCGAAGCGCCAGCGATGTACAGGTTCAGCGATTGAGCCTGGTCGATCCACTTCTGACGACGGCTTGCCGCGTCGACGATCCACTTGGTGTCCACTTCAAACGCAGTGGCATAGAGCGCTTTGAGCTCTGCCGGAATGCGCTCGATCTGTTGCACGGAACCGTCGTAGTACTTCAGGTCGTTGATCATGACCGAATCCCACAGACCGCGAGCCTTGAGGTCGCGAACCAGGTACGGGTTGATCACGGTGAATTCGCCCGACAGGTTCGACTTCACGTAGAGGTTCTGGTAGGTCGGTTCGATCGACTGCGATACGCCGGTGATGTTGGCGATGGTCGCGGTCGGAGCGATGGCCATGATGTTCGAGTTACGAATGCCTTTTTGTACACGGGCGCGAACCGGTGCCCAGTCCAGGGTTTCGTTCAGGTCGACATCGATGTACTTCTGGCCACGGGCTTCGATCAGGATCTGTTGCGAATCCAGTGGCAGGATGCCTTTGGACCACAGCGAACCCTGGAACGTCTCGTACGAGCCACGCTCGTCAGCCAGATCGCAGGAAGCCTGGATAGCGTAGTAGCTGACCGCTTCCATCGACTTGTCGGCGAACTCGACGGCCGCGTCGGAACCGTAAGGAATGTGCTGCAGGTACAGCGCATCCTGGAAGCCCATGATGCCAAGTCCGACCGGACGGTGCTTGAAGTTGGAGTTCTTCGCTTGCGGCACCGAGTAGTAGTTGATGTCGATCACGTTGTCGAGCATGCGCACGGCGGTGTTCACGGTGCGTTGCAGCTTGGCGGTATCAAGCTGGCCGTTCACGATGTGGTTCGGCAGGTTGATCGAGCCCAGGTTGCAAACGGCGATCTCGTCCTTGTTGGTGTTCAAGGTGATCTCGGTGCACAGGTTCGAGCTGTGGACCACGCCCACGTGCTGCTGCGGGCTGCGCAGGTTGCACGGGTCCTTGAAGGTCAGCCATGGGTGGCCGGTTTCAAACAGCATGGACAGCATCTTGCGCCACAGGTCTTTGGCCTGAATGGTCTTGAACAGCTTGATCTTGCCCGGGTATTCGGTCAGGGCTTCGTAGTACTCGTAGCGCTCTTCGAAGGCCTTGCCGGTCAGGTCGTGCAGGTCCGGCACTTCCGATGGCGAGAACAGGGTCCACTTGCCGTCATCGAAGACACGCTTCATGAACAGGTCAGGGATCCAGTTAGCGGTGTTCATGTCGTGGGTACGACGACGATCGTCACCGGTGTTCTTGCGCAGCTCGATGAACTCTTCGATGTCCATGTGCCAGGTTTCCAGGTAGGCACACACAGCGCCTTTGCGCTTGCCACCCTGGTTAACGGCGACGGCGGTGTCGTTCACCACTTTCAGGAACGGCACGACGCCCTGGGATTTGCCGTTGGTGCCCTTGATGTAGGAGCCCAGTGCACGCACCGGCGTCCAGTCGTTGCCCAGGCCACCGGCGAATTTCGACAGCATGGCGTTGTCGTGGATCGCGTGGTAGATGCCCGACAGGTCGTCCGGCACGGTAGTCAGGTAGCAGCTCGACAGCTGTGGACGCAGGGTGCCGGCGTTGAACAGGGTCGGCGTCGAAGCCATGTAGTCGAAGGACGACAGCAGGTTGTAGAACTCGATGGCACGGGCTTCGCGGTCTTTCTCTTCGATCGCCAGGCCCATGGCCACGCGCATGAAGAAGATCTGCGGCAGTTCGAAACGCACGCCATCCTTGTGGATGAAGTAACGGTCGTACAGGGTTTGCAGGCCCAGGTAGGTGAACTGCTGGTCGCGCTCGTGGTTGATCGCCTTGCCCAGTTTTTCCAGGTCGAAGTTGGCCAGCTCAGGGTTCAGCAGCTCGTATTCCACACCTTTGGCAACGTAGGCAGGCAGGGCCTTGGCGTACAGGTCGGCCATTTCGTGGTGGGTAGCGCTTTCGGCAACGCCGAGGAAGTCCAGGCCTTCGGCACGCAGGGTGTCCATCAGCAGGCGGGCGGTCACGAACGAGTAGTTCGGCTCACGCTCGACCAGGGTACGGGCAGTCATCACCAGGGCGGTGTTGACGTCGTTCAGGGCCACGCCGTCGTACAGGTTCTTCAGGGTTTCGCGCTGGATCAGGTCGCCGTCGACTTCTTCCAGGCCTTCGCACGCTTCGGTGACGATGGTGTTCAGGCGGCCCATGTCCAGCGGCGCCAGGCTGCCATCGGCGCGGGTGATGCGGATCGACGGGTGAGCGTTGACCGCTTGCTCGGCCGGAGTGTGCGCAGCACGCTCCTTGGCGCGGGAGTCACGGTAGATCACGTAGTCGCGGGCTACTTTCTGCTCGCCGGCGCGCATCAGGGCCAGTTCGACCTGGTCCTGGATTTCTTCGATGTGGATGGTGCCGCCCGATGGCATGCGACGCTTGAAGGTTGCAGTGACCTGTTCGGTCAGGCGGGCAACGGTGTCGTGGATTCGCGACGAAGCGGCAGCGGTGCCGCCCTCAACTGCGAGAAACGCTTTGGTGATGGCGACGGTGATTTTGTCATCGGTGTAAGGAACGACAGTGCCGTTACGCTTGATCACGCGCAGTTGGCCAGGCGCGGTGGCGGACAGATCCGAATTCGAATCAGCGGCCGGCGGCAAGGTGCCCTGCGGGTTCTCGCGAGTTGTGTCGGTTTGCATGGGTGTCTCCACGTTCTCTATGTTTGTTTGGGCACCATCGAGGTGCCCACCGTTCCGTCCTGAAGCACTACAACCGGCCAATGCCGGGCATAACAACTTCGGGACAGTAGGAAGGGTGCTATTGGGGCGCCGCTTCCATGCCGAAGTCTTTGGTCTCACGCCGAGGGGGCCTGAGACCGGGTCCTTGTAGGTGACAGTTGGGACTGCAACACCCGTACCGTTTTCACCGCTTTGGGCCGAAATACAGTAGCCATCCGCACGCGCGGTTTGGTCTTTCGAAATTACGTTTGGTTCAACCGGACCGTGGCAAGAAAAGCGCTTGAAATTGCTGTCCGGTTTGTGTTTGGTTTTTTGCGCGAAACCCTACATCTAGGGTTTTTTTGGCGCTGGGCTACAAGATAATGCGTTTTAGGGGGGGATTGCAACGTACTACCTGTGGATAAACCTGTGCGTAAATTGTGTGTGAAAGAGCGAATCGGCGTGTAGGCCGCGATGCTGCTGGACCGGGCCTTTTTTCATCATTTTTCAACGATCGAAAACGGCCGGACGGATTTTTAAGGGCGCGAACCCTATCACAAAAAACGGCCGTGTCCGAACGCATTTACCGGCTTGTGTTCTGTGCGGGCGACGTTTATACAATCGGCCAGTGTGTATGCAATTTAGCCACCCCAATCATTACAAAAAGACGGGTGGATCCTTCCTTATTAGTGTAATTGGCAAGTAGAGGTCATCCGTGGAGCAAGAAGCTTGGCAGGTATTGATTGTCGAGGACGACCAGCGTCTGGCCGAGCTGACCCGTGATTACCTGGAAGCCAATGGCCTGCGCGTGTCGATCGAAGGCAATGGCGCACTGGCGGCGACGCGCATTATCAAGGAGCAACCGGACCTGGTGATCCTCGACCTGATGCTCCCGGGTGAAGACGGCCTGAGCATTTGCCGCAAGGTCCGCGATCGTTATGACGGGCCGATCCTGATGCTCACCGCGCGCAGCGATGACACCGATCAGATCCTCGGCCTGGACCTGGGGGCAGACGACTACGTATGCAAACCGGTGCGTCCGCGTTTGTTGCTGGCGCGCATCCAGGCCCTTTTGCGACGCAGCGAGGCGCCGGAGCCCGCTGCGGAAAAACAACGGCGTCTGCAGTTCGGCCCGCTGGTAGTGGACAATGCTTTACGTGAAGCCTGGCTGAACGACAACGGTATCGAACTCACCAGCGCCGAATTCGATCTGCTATGGCTGCTGGTCGCCAATGCCGGGAGAATTCTGTCCCGGGAAGAGATTTTCACTGCATTGCGCGGCATCGGTTACGACGGCCAGGACCGCTCCATCGATGTACGTATTTCCCGTATCCGCCCGAAAATCGGAGATGACCCGGAGCACCCGCGGTTGATCAAGACCATCCGTAGCAAAGGCTATCTGTTTGTTCCCGAAGCCTGCGTAGATCCGTCGCTGTGAACTCGATATTCCTGCGCATCTATGGTGGCATGTGTGCTGCGCTCGTTTTGGTGGCGGTGCTCGGCGTGCTGGCCTTGCACATGCTCAACCAGGTGCGCAGCGAGCAATACCGCGAGCGTCTGGCCCACGGCACGTTTTCGCTGATGGCCGACAATCTGCAACCAATGAACCAGACCGAACGCCACCGGGCGTTGCTGGTATGGGAGCGGCTGCTGGGGATTCCGCTGGCGCTTAAAACCTTCAACGAGACTGACCTCGACCTCACCCAGCGTACCCGTGTGCTGCGTGGTCAGGCATTGGTGGAGCAAACCGGGCCGCATGCGGCCAAGGTTTATCGCCTGGTCAGCGACAAGGAGCAGCTTGTACTCACCGGTGAAGTGCAGCAGATCAGTGAGCAATTGGCCCGGGCGACGATTTACCTGCTGGTCGACGAGCTGGTGCGATACCCGGTGGGCGAGCAACCGGTGCGTCTGGCGCAATTGAAGCAGGACAAGGGCTTTGGTTTCGACTTGCGACTGGTCACGGTGCAGGACGCCGACATGGACGAGGATCAGAGTCGTCGGATTACCGAAGGCGATACGGTGATGGCACTTGGCAAGGGCGGTGATTCGATCCGGGTGTTCGCTGGCATGGTCGGTACGCCATGGGTGCTGGAAATCGGCCCGTTGTATCAGATGAATCCTTATCCGCCGGAGTGGCTGGTACTGATCGCCGCGCTGGGCCTGACCCTCATTGGTTTGATCGTCTACCTGCTGGTGCGCCAATTGGAACGCCGCCTGCGCGGTCTGGAAGCCGCGGCCACGCGCATCGCCAAGGGCAGCCTGGAAACCCGCGTGCCGACGCGCGGAGCGGACTCCGTGGGGCGGCTGGCGTCGGCGTTCAATGGCATGGCCGAGCACTTGCAGCAGCTACTGGCGATCCAGCGTGAACTGGTGCGCGCCGTGTCCCACGAATTGCGCACGCCGGTGGCACGTTTGCGCTTTGGCCTGGAAATGATCGGTTCGGCCACCACTCCACAAGCCCTGGAAAAATACTGCGAAGGCATGGATCACGACATCGAGGATCTCGACCGCCTAGTGGACGAGATGCTGACCTATGCGCGGCTCGAGCAAGGTTCTCCGGCGCTGAACTTTCAACGTATCGACCTGGACGCGCTGGTCGATCAAGTGATCGAGGAGCTGGCGCCGTTGCGCGCCGACGTCAACGTACAGCGAGGCTTGTGCCTGTCAGCTGCCGATTGCGACGATGCCTGGGTCGAGGCCGAGCCACGCTACTTACACCGGGCGCTGCAGAACCTCGTCAGCAACGCCATGCGCCATGCGCAATCACGGGTGACCATCAGCTATCAGGTGGGGCAACAGCGCTGTCGTGTGGATGTCGAGGACGATGGGCCAGGCGTACCGGAAGCCGCGTGGGAGAAAATCTTCACCCCGTTCCTGCGCCTCGATGACAGCCGCACCCGAGCTTCTGGCGGGCACGGCTTGGGTTTGTCCATTGTTCGACGCATCATCCATTGGCATGAAGGTCGAGCGCTGATCGGCAAGAGCAAAAGCCTGGGCGGGGCTTGTTTCAGTTTGAGCTGGCCGAGGAATCATGAAAAGCGCTTAGATGTGCAGTGAATGTCCCACCGTCTTCGCGAGCAGGCTCGCTCCCACATTGGATCTGTGCAATTTCCCAGAGGGAGCGAGCCTGCTCGCGAAGGGGCCAATAAGGTCTCTGAATTTCTTCAGGCCTTGATACTGACCAGACTCAACAACTGCCCATCCTTGACTCCGAACTGCGCCTCCAGCTCGGTGCCGCTGCGCCACTCACTGGACAGGTCCGTCAGCAATCGCAGCCGCACCTCACCCGCCTCGGTCCATTCCAGCACTTCGGCATGTTCAAAGTAGAACCGTTGCTGGACGATCGGATACAGCGCCTTGAACAGGCTTTCCTTCACCGAAAAGGTCAGTGTCACCAGCAGCGCCAGTTGATCGCGACGCCCGGCGGCCATGCGCGCAAGCTCGGGCGGGGTGAGGATTTCCCCGGCCAGGCGTTCGGCGCGTTCGGCGTTGAGCAGGTTTTCCAGGTCCATGCCCAAGCCGCGCCAATGGTTTTTCTTCGCGACGATGGCGGCGGCGCGACCGGTACTGTGGGTGATCGAACCAGTGATATGCGCCGGCCAGACTGGCGCCCGGTCCTCGCCGATCGCCGGACTGACACTCAGTCCTTCCAGCTGTTGCAAGGCCGCCCGGGCACAAATCCGTCCGGCGAGGAACTCAGCCTGCCGTTTGGCCACGGAGCGCTGGATGCTCGCAGGCGCCTCGATGGCACTGCGCTGGAAGTCATCGCTAAGCAATTGCGAAGGATTGAAATGCGTACTCAACAGCACCGCATCGGGCAGAACGATCGGCAGCGGCCAATGGGCATCGAGGGGGGTACAGCAGGCGGGCAGGGCGGGGGCAGAATTCATGTCGGGCATTTTGCCGGGTTGTCTTGGTGCTGGGTAGTGGCATGGAGCTTCTGTGGCGAGGGGATAAATCCCCTCGCCACAGAAGCCCCTCTACACAGGGGCTATCTCTTCAACTGAAAATTTTTTTGAAAAACGCCTGCATATCCGCCCAGGACTTTTCATCGGCCGCTTTGTTGTAACCAATGTCCGGCCCCCCATGATCGCCATGGCTCAAGCGATCGGCGTCGGGATTGCTGAAACCGTGCTTGGCGCCATCGAGACTGACGAACTTATAGTCGGCGCCGGCCTTGTCCATCTCGGCTTTGAAGGCGGCAACATTTTCCTGCGTCACCATGCTGTCCAGCGCACCATGCTCGACCAGGATTTTCGCTTTTACGTTACCCGGTGTTGCAGGCGCATTGGTCGCCAGCGCGCCATGAAAACTCACCACCCCGGCTAGCGGCACACCCTGGCGCGCCGCATTGAGCACTACGGCGCCACCGAAGCAGTAGCCGATGGCGGCCACCTTGTCCGGATCGGTCTGCGGCTGTTTCTTCAACAAATCGAGCCCGGCCAGAAAGCGTGCACTGGACGCTGCGCTGTCTTTTATAGCGGCTTGCATGAATGCCATGGCGTCCTTGGGATGCTCGGTGTTCTTGCCATCACCATACATATCGATAGCCAGGGCGCTGTAGCCCAGAGCGGCCAGGTCACGGGCGCGGCGCTTGGTGTAGTCGTTGAGGCCCCACCATTCATGGACGACCACGACACCGGGACGCTGGCCTTTGATCGCGTCGTCGTAGGCGTAATAGCCGATCAGTTTCGTACCGTCGGCACTCTGGTAGGGAATTTCCTGGGTTTTGATGGCGGCTTGACCGAGCCCGCTCAGGGCCAGCAAGAGGAAAGCGAGAAGCACGCGCATGATTTGATCTCCTGTTGATGTCAGTCGGAACACACGGATCGGAATGATTCAGCTTAGGTTCAGTTTGCGTTCAGGGGGAGTTCAGGGCGGGACCAGTAACCTCACCGCTACCAAAAAGCGAACAGCGCATGAGGTAACTCCCTATGACTGGCTTGAAAAACCTGATTCTGGCGTTCACCGTCCTGGGCGTCAGTGTTGCCGCCCACGCTACCGACGATAACTTCAGGCTTGTCGCTGGACAGACCGGCGATAAAGTCAAAAAGTCCGGCGTCCTGAAATATTCGAGCGTGGGCGGTCTGGTCGCTCATGACAGTGCCTGGGGCGTGCACCTGACCCAACACAGTCAGCAGAACGGTTACTACGCCACGTATGACACCGTGTCGGTCTCGCACAATGGCATTAAACTTCGTCAGGAAGACCTCATGGGCCGCTACGATTTGTCTTGCCCGACCGCTATCACAAGGCAGTCGTGATATTGACCGTCGAAGCGTGTACCTCTGGAGTGGTTGGGTTGCAGGAGAATGTTATGAAATTGCTGGTCGTCGAAGATGAAGCGCTGTTGCGCCATCACCTGCAAACCCGCCTCACGGAAAGCGGCCATGTGGTCGAGTCCGTGGCCAATGCCGAGGAGGCGTTGTATCAGACCGAGCAGTTCAACCATGACCTGGCGGTGATCGATCTCGGTTTACCAGGCATGAGCGGCCTCGATCTGATTCGCCAGCTGCGTTCGCGGGGCAAGGCTTTTCCAATCCTGATCCTCACCGCGCGCGGCAATTGGCAGGACAAGGTCGAAGGCCTGGCGGCCGGCGCCGACGACTATGTGGTCAAGCCGTTTCAGTTCGAGGAGCTCGATGCCCGGCTCAATGCGTTATTACGTCGCTCCAGCGGCTTCACCCAGTCGACCATCGTCGCCGGGCCGTTGTTGCTCGATCTCAATCGCAAGCAGGCATCCCTCGACGATCAACCGCTGGCGCTGACGGCCTACGAGTACCGCATCCTCGAGTACCTGATGCGCCATCACCAGCAAGTGGTGGCTAAAGACCGCTTGATGGAGCAGTTGTACCCCGATGACGACGAGCGTGATCCGAACGTGATCGAGGTGCTGGTCGGCCGCCTGCGACGCAAACTCGAGGGCACCGCCGGATTCAAGCCGATCGATACCGTTCGCGGCCTCGGCTACCTGTTCAATGAGCGCTGCACTTGATTCGTTCTCTTCGTGTCCGCTTGATGCTCGCCGCCACACTGCTGGCGGTGTTTTTCATGCTGGCGTTGTTGCCGGCAATGCAGGGCGCATTCAGCCTGGCGTTGCAGGATTCCATCGAGCAGCGCCTGGCATCCGACGTAACGACGCTGATCTCCGCCGCCCGGGTGGAGAACAACAGCCTGCAGATGCCGGCGCAATTGCCCGACGAACGCTTCAACCTCACCGACAGTCGTTTGCTCGGCTATATCTATGACCGTGAAGGTCACTTGGTGTGGCGCTCCAAGGCCACGCAAGAAGAACACATCAATTACAAACCGCGTTATGACGGGCGCGGAAACGAGTTTGCGCGAATCAGCGAAGCCAATGGCCAGGAATTCTTCGTCTATGACGTCGAGGTCAAGCTGCTGGGCGGCAAAAGCGCGGCGTTCAGTATTGTCGCGCTGCAACCGGTTCGCGAGTACGAACAGACCCTCGAAGGTCTGCGGGAAAACCTCTATCTGGGGTTCGGCGCGGCCTTGCTGGTGCTGCTGGCGCTGCTCTGGATCGGCCTGACCTGGGGCTTGCAGGCATTGCGTCGACTCAGCCAGGAACTGGATGAAATCGAAAGTGGTGCCCGTGAAAGCCTCAGCGAGCAACATCCCCGCGAACTGCTGCGCCTGACCGGCTCCCTGAACCGCTTGCTGCACAGCGAGCGTGAACAGCGCAGTCGCTACCGGGATTCCCTCGACGATCTGGCGCACAGCCTGAAAACCCCGCTGGCGGTGCTGCAGGGTGTCAGCGAAGACATGGCGCAACGCCCCGAAGATCGCGATCAGGCCTGGGTGCTGCAAACCCAGATCGAGCGCATGAGCCAGCAAATCAGCTACCAATTGCAACGCGCCAGCCTGCGCAAAAGCGGTCTGGTGCGTCATCAGGTGCGCTTGCGACCGGTGCTGCAAAGCTTGTGCGACACGCTCGATAAGGTCTACCGCGACAAGCGCGTGCGGGTAGCCCTAGAGCTGCCGGAAGAGTGTTACGTGCCGATCGAGCGGGGCGCTCTACTTGAAATGATGGGCAACCTGCTGGAGAACGCCTATCGACTGTGCTTGGGCGAAGTGCGCATCAGCGTGCGGCAGACGCTGAGTGGTATTGAACTGTGCGTCGAGGACGACGGCCCCGGCGTACCGCCTGACCAGCGTGCGCGAATCCTGCAAAGAGGCGAGCGGCTGGATCGCCAGCATCCCGGGCAGGGCATTGGTCTGGCGGTGGTCAAGGACATCATCGAAAGTTACAGCGCCAAGCTGACCCTGGGGGATTCACCCATGGGCGGTGCGGCGTTCAGGATTCAGTTTCCGGTGGTTTGATCCTGAATGGATTGTGTTCTCCCTGGCCTCTTCGCGAGCAGGCTCGCTCCCACATTGGATTGGCGTCGCTTGGAAGTCCACTGTGGGAGCGAGCCTGCTCGCGAAGGGGCCGGTCCATTCACCGCAAATCTCAACTCTCCTGCGCTCGATAAGCCCCCGGCGTCAGCCCCGTCCACTTCTTGAACGCCCGATGAAACGCCGAAGGCTCGGAGAACCCCAGCTGTTCGGCGATCTGCTGCAAGGGCAGGTCATTGCGGCTCAGATGATAGATCGCAATGTCGCGGCGCAACTGGTCTTTCAACTCCTGAAAACTGGTGCCTTCTTCACGCAGATGCCGACGCAGTGTCTGTGGGCTGATGTGCAGGTGCGCGGCCACGGCTTCCAGGTCTGGCCAGGGGGAGCTGTCGCGACTGAGTAGATGCCGCAACCGACTGCTCAGGCTGTGGCCGTCATCAGGTCGCGCCAGCAGATCGGCCGGCGAGCGCTCAAGGTAATGCCTGAGGGTGCGCTCGTCCTGCAGCAGCGGCATATCAAGGTAACGACAGTGAAACAGCAGGCTGCTCTGCGCCGTAGCACTCTTTGTTGAGGAGAAGACCAAAGGGCAGGAGAACAACAAATCGTATTCCGCCCCGTGTTCCGGGCGCGGATAGCTGAACGTGGCCTGCTCCAGACGAATGCGCTGGCCGATCAGCCAGCTGCCGAAGCGGTGCCAGATCACCAGCAGATATTCAGTGAGGAAATGGTCCGGGTCCCAGAGCGGCGAATCGTCCAGGCTCAGGCGAACCATTTCGTCTTCGCGCGTCAGTGTCAGGCGCGGGGCGCCAGGGAATAGGCTATAAAACAATATGCCGCGTTTGAGTGCCTTCTCCAGATTGCGGCAATGAATCACCGCATGGCACATCATCGCGAAGCTGCCCGATTTACTCGGTGCTTGTCCGAACCCCAGGTATTCGTCGTCCAGTGCCAGCCAGAGTGCCTGGATCAGTTGGGTGAACTGCTCCGGTGCAATGCGCGCCCGCGGCTCGTCGAGCAACTCGGGGCTGATCCCCAATTGCTGCAACAGACCCGAGTAGTCGTAGCCCTTGCGTTGCACACCGCGCAGGACGGCACGGGCGAAATGACTAGCGATGGTGCGTTCGCGCATAAAAAGCAAATCCATCCATTGAGCGACGGATGGTAGCTGTGGTTTCAACGGGCGAACAAGGCGGATATCCGCCAAATTGCAGGACGTGTTTTGGTCGAAGGGCGGAAATCCGCCACTTCGTTGTAGCTGTTCAAAGACAAGTAAAAACCTGCAACCCCTGATATCAAAAGGCTTGTAGGGAATTCAAGGAAGGTGGCACGGGCTTTGCGATACAACCGGCAGATGCTTGCCGTCGTGCAGCTCGAAAAAACAAATCCCTCCAGTGCAGGAGGGTTCGCAAATGAGGTGTGAGGGCAACAGATGGATGTTGTCACCGCGCGCTCCTGAGGAACTTTGCAATGACGACTCGTCAGCCACTGTACAAATCCCTGTATTTCCAGGTGATCGTTGCAATTGTCATCGGTATCTTGCTCGGTCACTACTATCCGCAGCTCGGTGTGGCGGTAAAGCCACTGGGTGACGGGTTCATCAAACTGATCAAAATGATCATCGCCCCGATCATCTTCTGCACCGTCGTCAGCGGTATTGCTGGCATGCAGGACATGAAGTCGGTCGGCAAGACGGGCGGTTACGCACTTCTGTATTTCGAAATCGTTTCGACCATCGCCCTGTTGGTCGGCCTGGTAGTGGTCAACGTCGTGCAACCGGGCAACGGCATGCACATCGACGTGACCACGCTGGATGCTTCGAAAGTCGCTCAGTATGTGGCGGCCGGTGCTGATCAAAGCGTCGTTGGCTTCCTCCTGAACGTGATTCCGACCACCATCGTTGGCGCGTTCGCTACGGGCGACATCCTGCAAGTGCTGATGTTCTCGGTGATCTTCGGTTTCGCCCTGCATCGCCTGGGTGCCTACGGCAAGCCGATCCTGGACTTCATCGATCGCTTCGCCCACGTGATGTTCAACATCATCAACATGATCATGAAGCTCGCGCCAATCGGTGCCTTCGGTGCCATGGCCTTCACCATCGGTGCCTACGGTGTCGGCTCGCTGGTGCAACTGGGTCAACTGATGGCCTGCTTCTACATCACTTGCCTGCTGTTCATCCTGATCGTACTGGGCGGCATTGCCCGCATGCACGGTTTCAGCGTGCTGAAAATGATC
The DNA here is from genome assembly GCF_051216495.1 of Pseudomonas baetica. Taxonomy (GTDB): domain Bacteria; phylum Pseudomonadota; class Gammaproteobacteria; order Pseudomonadales; family Pseudomonadaceae; genus Aquipseudomonas; species Aquipseudomonas baetica_B. Next base: position 26,204 of record NZ_JBPKAM010000085.1, read on the forward strand.
CGCTACATCCGTGAAGAACTGCTGATCGTGCTGGGTACTTCTTCTTCGGAATCGGTGCTGCCACGCATGCTGATCAAGATGGAGCGCCTGGGCGCGCAGAAATCCGTGGTGGGTCTGGTGATCCCGACCGGTTACTCGTTCAACCTCGACGGTACCGCGATCTACCTGACCATGGCGGCCGTGTTCATTGCCCAGGCCACCGACACCCACATGGACATCACCCACCAGATCACCCTGCTGGTGGTGTTGCTGCTGTCCTCCAAAGGCGCCGCCGGCGTGACCGGTTCGGGCTTCATCGTACTGGCTGCCACCCTGTCTGCCGTCGGCCACCTGCCGGTTGCCGGCCTGGCGCTGATCCTCGGTATCGACCGCTTCATGTCCGAAGCCCGCGCCCTGACCAACCTGATCGGTAACGCCGTTGCCACCATCGTTGTGGCCAAGTGGACCAAGGAACTGGACACTGATGTATTGCAATCCGAGCTGGCCTCGGGCGGCCGCGGCATCGCCGACGAACCTAAAGACGATGTGTTGGGCCATGTCGAAGGGGCCACCCCGACGAACGCCAAGTAAGTCTTGTTGTAGTGAAAAACCCGCTCCGGCGGGTTTTTTATTGTTTGCGACTTGAGCGAAACGGTCAGCGTCACTGGCGCATAAGGTGATTGCTGCAAAGCGATCGGCTGCCTAGGCTGTGGGCATCGTTAAGGGAGAACATTCATGCTCGGTCCACTGGCATCACTCAAGGTTCTGGATTTCTCGACACTGCTGCCGGGGCCCTTCGCCTCGTTGTTGCTGGCGGACATGGGCGCCGAGGTGCTGCGCATCGAATCCCCGACCCGCATGGACCTGGTGCGCGTGCTGCCGCCCCACGATCAAGGTGTTTCGGCCAGCCACGCCTACCTCAATCGCAACAAGCGCAGCCTGGCGCTGGACCTTAAACAGCCCGAAGCGCTGGAGGTGATCAAACAGTTGCTACAGGACTACGACATCGTGCTGGAGCAGTTTCGTCCCGGAGTCATGGAGCGGCTGGGCCTGGGTTATGAAGCCTTGAAGGCGATCAATCCGAAGCTCATTTATGTGTCGATCACCGGTTACGGCCAGACCGGTCCCTACAAGGACCGCGCCGGCCACGACATCAATTACCTGGCGCTGGCCGGGCTGGCGAGCTACACCGGCCGCGCCGATGGGGGGCCTTTGCCCTTGGGCGCGCAGGTGGCAGATGTGGCTGGCGGCTCGCTTCACGGCGTGATCGGCCTGTTGGCCGCGGTGATCGCCCGGCAGCAAACAGGGCAGGGGCAGCATCTGGATGTGAGCATGACCGACTGCGCGTTCAGCTTGAACGCCATGGCCGGAGCCGGGTACCTGGCCTGTGGTGTCGAACCGGGGCGGGAGGACCAGGTGCTCAATGGTGGCAGCTTCTACGATTATTACCGCTCGCGGGATGGGCGCTGGCTGTCGGTGGGCAGCCTGGAGCCGAGTTTCATGAAGCAGTTGTGTGTAGCGTTGGGGCTGGAGGAGCTGGCGAGCCTCGGTCTGTCGGTGCAACCGGCGCAGCAGAAAAAGCTCAAGGATGCGCTGAGGGTTGAGTTCGAAAAGCATGACTTTGCTGAATTATGCGCGCTGTTTTCCGAGCTGGATGCCTGTGTCGAGCCGGTGCTCAGCCTTGGGGAAGCGGTACGGCATCCGCAGTTGCAGGCGCGAGAAGTGGTGACCCAGGTGCCGCGTGGTGATGGGTCGAGTCAGGCGCAGATGGCTTGTCCGTTGAAGTTTTCCGATGGCTTGCCGGAGCCGAAACATATTGGTGCGGCGTTGGGGCAGCATACGGATCAAGTGTTGGGGGAGTTGGGGTACAGCGACGAGCAGATTGAAACGTTGCGGCGTGCCAAGGTGATCCTCTAGCGCCTTCCAGGCCGCCTTGGGGGGGGGGGGGGGGGGAAGAAGGAGATACCCACACAGGGGTTGTGGTGGTTAAAAACCCCCACGTGGGGGAAACCTTCCTCCACAAAGGGAACAACCACACACAAAACACTCCTTACCAC
>NZ_JBPKAM010000086.1:0-27880 GCF_051216495.1 Pseudomonas baetica
CCCCCCCCCCCCCCCCCCCCCCCCCCCCCCCCCCCCCCCCCCCCCCCCCCCCCCCCCCCCCCCCCCCCCCCCCCCCCCCCCCCCCGGCTCCTACAGTACATCGGTGCGTCAGACCTGAGCTTCAGCCTCGGCCAATTGCAACCACAACGCCGGTCCACCCGCGGACTTGCTGATGATTTCCAGGCGCGCCGCATGCTGGGCCAGATCGTCTTCGCTGGCCCGGATGATGCGGGTCGGTTTGCGGTCGGCAGGCAATCGACGGATTTCAGTGGCCGAGTTGTCCGCGCCCTCGCCGGAACCATTGCCATCGGACGCATTGCCCGCCAGGGACAGGCTGGTCTGGCCGCCGGTCATGGTCAGGTAAACGTCGGCAAGAATCTCGGAGTCGAGCAAGGCGCCGTGCAGTTCACGGCCGGAGTTGTCGACGCCATAGCGCTTGCACAGGGCGTCGAGGCTGTTGCGCTGCCCAGGGTGACGCTCCCGGGCCATCATCAGGGTGTCGAGGACCGTGCAGTGTTGCGTAATGTCCGCACGATCGTGCTGGCCCATCAGGGCGAATTCGTTGTTGATGAAGCCAACGTCGAACGCCGCGTTATGGATGATCAGCTGTGCGCCCTTGATGAACTCGAAAAATTCTTCGGCCACCTCGGCAAAACGCGGTTTGCCCACCAGGAATTCATTGGTGATGCCGTGGACGCCAATGGCGCCTTCGTCACTCTCGCGGTCCGGTTGCAGGTATACGTGAAAATGCCGGCCCGTCAGGCGCCGACCGATCAGCTCGACACAACCGATTTCGATAATCCGGTGGCCGTCGGTCACCGGCATGCCGGTGGTTTCGGTATCGAGTACAACGGATCTGGTGGCCATCAGTGCTCAGCTCTCAATCGGTCAATCGTGCAAAAACGGCGATATTAACACGCTCGCCGGGGGCTTTCAGGTAGACCGTGTCGCCCCCTTCGCGAGCGGGCTCGCTCCCACATTCGCTCTGCGGTGAACACAACTTTTGTGTCCGCCCCAGATATTTTGTGGGAGCGAGCCTGCTCGCGAAGGCCGCAACGCAATAATTCAGGCCTGCTTGAACCCGCGTACTTCATCCACGCCACGGTTGGCCAGTTGGTCGGCCCGTTCGTTGCCGTGATGGCCAATGTGCCCGCGCACCCACTTCCAGGTCACATTATGGCGGTTGACCTGCTCGTCGAGCATTTTCCACAGATCGGCGTTTTTCACCGGCTCTTTCGCAGCGGTCTTCCAGCCGCGCTTTTTCCAGTTGGCCATCCACTCGTTGATGCCTTTCATCACGTACTGCGAGTCGGTGACCAGCAGCACGTCGCAGGGACGCTTGAGTTCTTCCAGGCCACGGATCGCCCCCATCAGCTCCATGCGGTTGTTGGTGGTGTTGGCTTCGCCACCCCAGAGCTCCTTTTCGACGCCCTTGCACACCAGCAACGCGCCCCAGCCGCCAGGGCCAGGATTGCCTTTGCAGGCACCATCGGTGAACAGTTCTACGCTATCGCTCATGCCAATCTATCCAGAAAAATGCGGTGGCTCGCCGATCCGTGATCGACAACGCCCGAGACCGGGAACAATCCCGACCGGAAATAAAAAGTGAGTATTACGGTTCGATGCGGCGGCGGTTGACCTTGGCCATCGGCAAGGGAATCAGCTTGCCCATCGGTTCGCGTCGTTCCTGACGGACGGGCCGTAAGCCCACCACGATCTTGCGCGCGACCAATAGATAGAAGCCGCCTCCGGACAATTGCCAGTCACCGGCCTTGCGCTCCCAACCAGCCAGACGGGTCTGCCAGGCGGGCGAAGCCAGCGGCGGACGATAGCACCCGTAGCGGCGTTTCTCCAGCGCGAAGCCCAGCAGGTTCAGCCAGTCGGCAACCCGCGAAGGCGAGATGCAGCGGGCCTTGCGCATCGCATCATGAGCAAACACATGACGCAGGCCCCAACTGCTCCAGGGGTTGATGCCGATGATCAGCAGGTGCCCGCCGGGCCGAACACTGCTCGCGGCCTCCCGCAGCAAACCGTGGGGCGACAGGCAGAAATCCAACCCATGCTGCAACACCACCACATCGGCGGCGTGCTCGCTCAATGGCCAGGCCTGCTCCTCACAGACAATCTCGACGCCCGGCAACGGCGCACCCAGGCGCACATTGCGCTGGACCTGAGGCGCCGATGGCGGTGTCTGGGCCGAGGGACCGTAATGCACCAGATAGCCGCCGAAAAAGCGACCCAGCTCTTCTTCGAGCATGCGCCGTTCTTCATCCAGCAAAAACTGCCCGATCGGACCGGACAGCCACTCACGGGCCGCGCCAATCAACGCCAGCCAGTCGGGATCGGCCTGAGCGAACGCTTTATCGGTCATTGCATTCTCCAACGCGCCAGGAAGTTCTAAGATGCGCCATTGTTTTCCGCTTGGCGAATCCGACGATGATACAGATCAGTGCCCTGCCCGCCTTTACCGACAACTACATCTGGTTGTTACAAGATCCCGCCACCCGGCGCTGCGCCGTGGTCGATCCTGGCGATGCCGTGCCGGTACAGGCCTGGCTCCTGGCCAATCCGGACTGGGTGCTGAGCGATATTCTGATCACTCACCATCACCATGACCATGTCGGCGGCGTCGAACAGCTCAAGAAAGCGACGGACGCAAAGGTCTACGGTCCAGCCAGCGAAAATATTCCAAGTCGGGACACCGCGCTCAAGGATAACGATCGCATCACCGTGCTGGGCCATGACTTCGAGATCATCGCCGTGCCCGGCCATACCCTGGGCCACATTGCCTATTATCACCCTGGCCTGTTGTTTTGTGGCGACACCCTGTTCGCTGCCGGTTGCGGGCGCCTGTTCGAAGGCACGCCAAAACAGATGCACGCCTCGCTGTCGCGCCTGGCGGCGCTTCCCGAAGATACGCAGGTGTATTGCACCCATGAATACACCCTGAGCAACCTGCGCTTCGCCGCTGCCGTGGAACCGGACAACCCGGATACCCTCGAACGCCTGGCCACCGTCACCCGGCAACGGGAAGCCGGGGTCATTACACTGCCGTCCACGATCGCCCTGGAAAAGAGAACCAATCCGTTTTTGCGCGCAGCCGAAACATCCGTTAAAGAAAAAGCGGACGAACGGACCGGCACCGATAACTCTGCGCCGGATATGGTTTTTGCGACGCTGAGGGCTTGGAAAGACACGTTCTAAAGAGCTTGCACGATGGTACGAAAACCATGAATGGTTGACCGTAGGGGGTGCGCTTTCTAGAATCGCCCGACATTTTTGCCCGGAACTCACGTTCAGCCAATGTCGCCATCCATTCGCAAAGCCATCAATTCGGACGCTCTGACCCGCCTGGCGCAAGCCATAGCGGTGGCTGTGTCCGCGACATTGGCGGGCTGTTCCAGCCATGCGCCGCAAACCGATGCGGCGCACACTCCGAATATTGCCGCACGCGCCAAGCAGAAGCCCGTCTGGCTCAGCGAAAAGCCGAGCCCGCAGATTCCGCAGGATGTCTGGGAGCGTATGCGCCAGGGCTTCCAGTTGCAGGACGGCCTGGGCGTCAACCCGCGCATCGAGCAACAGCGCCTGTGGTTCGCCAGCAATCCGTCCTTCCTCGAAAACGCGGGCGAACGCGGCAGTCTCTACATCCATTACATCGTTGAGCGTCTTGAAGAACGCAACATGCCGCTGGAGCTGGCGCTGCTGCCGGTGATTGAAAGCAACTACAACCCGATGGCCTATTCCCGGGCCGATGCGGTTGGCCTGTGGCAATTCATCCCGTCCACCGGTCGTTACTTCAACCTGCGCCAGACCCGTTTCTATGATGGCCGTCGCGATATCACCGCTTCGACCACCGCTGCGATGGATTACCTGACGCGCCTGCACGACATGTTCAACGGCGACTGGCTGTTGGCCCTCGCCGCTTACAACGCCGGTGAAGGCACGGTCAGCCGGGCCATCGAGCGTAACGAAAAGCTTGGCCTGCCGACCGACTACTGGAACCTGCCATTGCCTTCCGAGACCCAGGCCTATGTGCCCAAGTTGCTGGCACTGTCGCAAGTGGTGATGGCGCCAGAAGCGTACGGCGTGAACCTCAACCCGATCGCCAACGAACCGTATTTCCAGGTCGTCGAAATCAACCAGCGCATGGATCTGTCCAAGGTCGCTGCGGTGGCCAACATCGACGAAGACGAACTGTTCCAGCTCAATCCGGCCTTCAAGCAGCGCACCACCATCGACGGCCCCCAGCATTTGCTGGTACCGACGTCCAAGGCGCAATTGCTGACCACCAGCCTGCAAACCATGCGTCCTGAAGAGCTGATCAGCAAGAAGCCGCTCAAGCCGGTCTTCGAGGGTGCGGACAGCACTGCAGTAGCCAGCGTCAAACGCAGCTACCGGGTCAAGCGCGGCGACAACCTCGGCTCCATCGCCAAGGCCAACGACGTCGACGTCAAGGACTTGCAGCGCTGGAACAAGCTGAGCGGAAAGAACCTCAAGCCGGGTCAGACGCTGGTCCTGCAAGACACCAGCAAACGTAATTCCGGCCGCATTAACACCGTGGTCGCGGCCAACGCCAAAAGCCGGAGCGAAACCAAAAAGCCACAGGCCAAGTACAAAGTCCAGCAGGGTGACTCACTGTACATCGTGGCCAAGCGCTTCAATGTCGAAATGCAACACCTCAAGCGCTGGAACCCGCGTGTCGGCCAGGCGCTCAAGCCCGGCCAGATGCTAACGGTATCGAACCCGCACTAATTAATGAGCCCCTGACATTCAGGGGCTTTTTTTGCCCGCTAATTAAGCCTTCCCCAGTAGGAGCGAGCAAGCTCGCGATGGTGGTTAACGATGGCGCGTGCTGATTGGTTCAACACGTTATCGTTCACGCCCATCGCGAGCTTGCTCGCTCCTAAAAGGGATTGGGTTTGCTTTAAGCCCCCGGCTTTTTCCTGTCCATACAAGCTGTTACTGTACGAGCCACAAAGCCCAAGCCGCCTGGATCGGATTCCTTACTTGAAGCGTGCCCTCCTCTCGCTCCTGATCAGCCTGGCCTTGAGCTCTACCGCAAGTGCGACGATCAGTGAAAGCCATGGTTACGCGCAGTTCGGCACGCTCAAGTACCCGGCCAGATTTACCCATTTCGACTGGGTCAACCCGCAAGCGCCCAAGGGCGGTACGTTGCGGGTGATGGCGTTTGGCACCTTCGATACGCTCAACCCTTATACCTTCAAGGGCACCAGCCCGGTCGCCACGCCAAATTTCCTGCAATACGGCATCAACGAGCTCAATGAGCCGTTGATGGTCGGTACCGGTCAATACGCGCCCTCCGGCGACGAGCCGACCTCCAGCTACGGCCTCATCGCCCAATCGGTGGAGTACAGCGAGGACCGCAGCTGGGTGGTGTTCAACCTGCGCCCCGAAGCCCGCTTCCACGATGACACGCCGATTACCGCCTATGACGTGGCATTTTCCTACCGCTTGCTGCTCAAGGAAGGCCATCCGCAGTACCGCACCAACCTGCAGGAAGTGTTGCGTGTCGACATCCTCAATCCGCAGCGCATTCGTTTCGTGTTCAAGCGCGCCGGTAATCCCCTGCTGATCCTTCGCCTGGGCGAGTTACCGGTGCTGCCACAGCATTACTGGAAAGGTCGCGACTTCAAGGCCACCACCTTCGAGCCGCCGCTGGGCAGCGGGCCGTATCGCATAACCTCGGTCACGCCGGGGCGACAGATCGTGTTCGAACGGGTCAAGGATTACTGGGGCAAGGACCTGCCGGTCAATCGCGGCAAGTACAATTTCGACCGCATGGACGTCGAGTTCTATCGCGACAGTGATGTGGCGTTCGAAGCGTTCAAGGCCGGCGAATTCGATATCTATATCGAACACCAAGCGAAGAATTGGGCCACCGGCTACCGCTTTCCGGCGATCCGTCGCGGTGACGTGATCAAGGCGCAGATCCCGCACCAGATCCCGACGCAAAGCCAGGGCCTGTTCATGAACAGCCGCCGCCAGACATTCTCCGAGGCGAAGGTGCGTGAAGCATTGGGGTTGATGTTCGACTTCGAGTGGACCAACCGCACCCTGTTCAGCAGTGCCTACAAACGCGCCATGAGCTACTACCCCAACAGCGAGTTCTCCGCCACTGGGTTGCCGGTTGGCCATGAGTGGTTGCTGCTCAAGCCTTATCGCGAGCAATTACCCGCCAGGATGTTCACGGAACCGTTCAGCCTGCCGAAGACCCAGGGGCGTGGCATCCCCCGGGAAACCATGCGCCAGGCCCTGACGTTGCTCGCCGAAGCCGGCTGGAAACTCAGCGGACAACGCTTGCAGAACGCCGCCGGGCAACCCTTGAACCTGGAGATTCTGCTAGTCAATCCGAACCTGGAACGCATCCTTCAGCCCTACGTCGAAAACCTGGTCAGCATTGGCATCGATGCGCGGCTACGCACGGTCGATCGCGCGCAGTACAAACAGCGCCTCGACCAGTTCGATTTCGACATGATTCTGATGACCCTGAATCAAACCCTCAGTCCCGGCCTGGAACAGTGGCAGTACTTCCATTCCAGCCAGGCCGGCGTCAAGGGCAGCAAGAACTACGCAGGTATTGCCAACCCGGTGGTCGACCACTTGCTCGATCAATTGCTCGCCGCCAAGACCCGCGATGACCAAGTCGCCGCCGGCAAGGCGCTCGACCGCGTGCTGCTGTGGCAGCACTACATCATTCCCAACTGGTACCTCAATTATCACCGCCTGGCTTACCGCAACCGGTTCGCCTTCGTCACCACGCCGCCCTACACCCTGGGCCTGAGTGCATGGTGGCTGAAATCTTCGGAGAAAGATCGATGAAACCCATCAGCGCCCTGCTCCTGCAGGCTGGCGCCCTGTTGTTCGCAGGGTGGGTCAATGCCGCCCCGCAACATGCCGTCACCCTGTACAACGAGTCGCCTAAATACCCGGCCGATTTCAAACACTTTGAATACGTCAACCCGGACGCGCCCAAGGGCGGCATCTTCCGCCAGGCCGGCTTCGGTGGTTTCGACAGTCTCAACCCGTTCATCAGCAAGGGCGTGTCGGCCAACGACATCGACCTGATCTACGATACCCTGGCCAAGCAGAGCCTCGATGAGCCTTTCACTGAATACGGTCTGATCGCCGGCAAGATCGAGAAGGCCCCGAATAACGACTGGGTGCGCTTCTATCTGCGCCCCGAAGCTCGTTTCAATGACGGTCACCCAGTGCGCGCCGAGGACGTGGTGTTCAGCTTCCAGACCCTGATCAAGGACGGCGCGCCGATGTACCGCGGCTACTACAGCGACGTCGCCGAGGTGGTCGCCGAAGATCCGCTGACGGTGCTGTTCAAGTTCAAGCACAGCAACAACCGTGAGCTGCCGCTGATCCTCGGCCAGTTGCCGGTACTGCCTAAACACTGGTGGGCAACCCGGGATTTCAACAAGGGCAACCTCGAGGTTCCACTGGGCAGCGGCCCGTACCAGGTCACCGAGGTCAAGGCCGGGCGCTCGGTGCGCTACGAGCGGGTCAAGGACTATTGGGGCAAGGACTTGCCGGTCAATCGCGGTTTCTACAACTTCGATGTCATGCTCACCGATTACTATCGCGACAACACCGTGGCGCTGGAAGGCCTCAAGGCCGGCCAGTTCGATTACTGGCTAGAGATGACCGCCAAGAACTGGGCCAACGCCTACAATATCCCGGCGGTGACCGAGGGCCGACTGATCAAGGAACAGATCCCCAACGGCAACCCCACGGGCATGCAGGGTTTCGTCTTTAACTTGCGTCGCCCGGTGTTCCAGGACGTGCGCGTGCGCCAGGCACTGACACTGTTGCTGGACTTCGAATGGACCAACAAGCAACTGTTCAACAGCGCCTACGCGCGCACCCGTAGTTACTTCGAGAATTCGGAAATGGCTGCCACCGGCCTGCCGGATGCCGATCAACTCGCGATCCTCGACCCGTTCCGCGGCAAGATTCCCGAGCAAGTGTTCAGCGAAGCGTTCCAGAACCCGGTCACAGACGGCAGCGGCATGATCCGCACCCAACAGCGCAAGGCTTATCAACTGCTGCAAGAGGCTGGCTGGCGCATCGTCGATGACAAGATGGTCGACACCACCGGCAAACCGGTAACCATTGAATTCCTGCTGGCCCAGACCGAGTTCGAACGGGTGCTGCTGCCGTTCAAACGCAACCTGAGCGACCTGGGCATCGACCTGGTGATCCGCCGGGTCGATGTCTCGCAGTACGTCAACCGCGTGCGCTCCCGGGACTTCGACATGATTGTCGGCAGCTTCCCGCAGTCCAACTCGCCGGGCAACGAACAACGCGAATTCTGGATGACCGCGGCCGCCGACAAACCCGGCAGTCGCAACTCCATGGGCCTCAAGGACCCGGTGGTGGATCAACTGGTCGAGCAACTGATCAACGCCGATTCACGAAAAAGCCTGGTGGCCCACGCCCGCGCACTGGACCGTGTACTGCAATGGGGCTATTACGTGATTCCTAACTGGCACATCAAGACCTGGCGCGTGGCCTACTGGAACCACATCGGCCATCCGAAGGTCTCGCCCAAATATGACATCGGCACGGCCACTTGGTGGGTCAAGCCCGATACCAAGCCGGCCATAGAGATCGAAACCAAATTGCAAGCCGACCCTGCGGGCACGGAGTAATCAGATGCTGGCGTATATCTTTCGGCGACTGCTGCTGATCATTCCGACCTTGTTCGGCATTTTGCTGATCAACTTCGTGATCATCCAGGCCGCGCCCGGCGGGCCAGTGGAGCAAATGATCGCCAAGCTCGAAGGCTTCGAAGGTGCTACCAGCCGCATCGCCGGTGGTGGCGCGGAAGTCTCGGTGGCCGGTTCCTCCTATCGCGGCGCTCAAGGCTTGGACCCCGCGCTGATCAAGGAAATCGAGCACATGTACGGCTTCGACAAATCGGCGCCGGAGCGTTTGTGGATCATGGTCAAGAACTACGCCACCCTGGACTTCGGTGACAGCTTCTTCCGCGATGCCAAGGTCATCGACCTGATCAAGGAAAAACTGCCGGTGTCGATTTCCCTCGGGTTGTGGAGCACCCTGATCATGTACCTGGTGTCGATCCCGCTGGGGATCGCCAAGGCGACGCGACACGGCAGCCACTTCGATGTCTGGACCAGCTCGGCGATCATCGTCGGCTACGCGATCCCGGCCTTCCTGTTTGCCATCCTGCTGATCGTGGTGTTTGCCGGCGGCAGTTATCTGGACTGGTTCCCGCTGCGCGGCCTGACGTCGAACAACTTCGATGAACTGAGCATGGGCGGCAAGATCCTCGACTACTTCTGGCACCTGGCGCTGCCGGTGACCGCGCTGGTGATCGGCAACTTCGCGACCATGACCCTGCTAACCAAGAACAGCTTCCTCGATGAGATCAACAAGCAATACGTGATCACCGCCAAGGCCAAGGGCCTGACCCGGCATCGCGTGCTGTACGGCCATGTGTTCCGCAACGCCATGTTGCTGGTGATCGCCGGCTTCCCATCGGCGTTCATCGGGATCTTCTTCACCGGCTCGCTGCTTGTAGAAGTGATCTTCTCCCTCGACGGCCTCGGCCTGATGAGTTTTGAAGCCGCGATCAACCGCGATTACCCGGTGGTCTTCGGCACGCTGTTCATCTTCACCCTGCTGGGGCTGGTGGTGAAGCTGATCGGCGACCTCACCTATACCTTCGTCGATCCGCGCATCGACTTCGAAAGCCGGGAGCATTGAGATGAACCTGTCCCCTCTCAATCGCCGACGCTTCGAACTGTTCAAGGCCAACAAACGCGGCTGGTGGTCGCTGTGGCTGTTTTTGATCCTGTTCGGCGCCAGCCTTGGCGCCGAGTTGATCGCCAATGACAAGCCGCTGGTGGTGCACTACGACAACGGCTGGTATTTCCCGGCGCTCAAGCGTTACCCGGAAACCACCTTCGGCGGCGAGTTTCCGCTGGAGGCCAACTACAAGAGCCCGTACATTCGCGAACTGCTCAAGGCCAAGGATGCCTGGGTGTTGTGGGCGCCGATCCCGTTCAGCTACCAGAGCATCAACTACGACCTCAAAGTCCCTGCGCCCGCGCCGCCATCCTCGGATAATCTGTTGGGCACCGACGACCAGGGTCGCGACGTGCTGGCCCGGGTGATCTACGGCTTCCGGGTTTCGGTGCTGTTTGCCCTGACCCTGACCTTGCTCAGCTCGATCATCGGCGTGATCGCCGGCGCCTTGCAGGGCTTCTACGGCGGCTGGGTCGACCTGGCCGGACAGCGTTTCCTGGAGATCTGGTCGGGGCTACCGGTGCTGTACCTGCTGATCATCCTCGCCAGTTTCGTGCAGCCGAATTTCTGGTGGCTGCTGGGGATCATGCTGCTGTTTTCCTGGATGAGCCTGGTGGATGTGGTCCGCGCCGAGTTCCTGCGTGGCCGCAACCTGGAATACGTGCGTGCGGCCCGGGCGCTGGGCATGCAGAATGGTTCGATCATGTTCCGCCATATCCTGCCCAATGCCATGGTCTCGACCATGACCTTCATGCCGTTCATCCTGACCGGCGCCATCGGCACCCTGACCGCCCTGGATTTCCTCGGTTTCGGCCTGCCCGCGGGCAGCCCGTCCCTGGGTGAGCTGGTGGCCCAAGGTAAATCCAACCTGCAGGCGCCGTGGCTGGGCATCAGCGCGTTTGCCGTGCTGGCGCTGATGTTGAGCCTGCTGGTGTTCATCGGCGAGTCCGCTCGCGATGCCTTCGACCCTAGGAAGTGAAATGAATCAGGACAATCTGATCGAAGTGCGCGACCTCGCCGTCGAGTTCGTCGTCGGCGCGCACAGCCAGCGGGTGGTCGAAAACGTCAGCTTCGACATCAAGCGTGGCGAAACCCTGGCGCTGGTGGGCGAAAGCGGTTCCGGCAAATCGGTGACCGCCCACTCGATCCTGCGCCTGCTGCCCTATCCGATCGCCCGGCACCCGTCAGGCACCATCGAGTATTCCGGGCGCAACCTGCTGGACCTCAAAGAGAAAACCATCCGCCACATCCGCGGCAACCGGATCGCGATGATCTTTCAGGAGCCGATGACCTCGCTCAATCCGCTGCACTCGATCGAAAAGCAGATCAATGAAGTGCTGGGCATCCACATGGGCCTCACCGGAAAAATCGCGACCAAACGCACCCTGGAACTGTTGGAGATGGTCGGCATTCCCGAACCTGAAAAACGCCTCAAGGCCCTGCCCCATGAACTATCCGGCGGCCAGCGCCAGCGGGTGATGATCGCCATGGCCCTGGCCAACGAGCCGGAATTGCTGATTGCCGACGAGCCGACCACGGCACTGGACGTGACCGTTCAGCTGAAAATCCTCGAATTGCTCAAGGATTTACAGGCAAGACTGGGCATGGCGCTACTACTGATCAGCCACGATTTGAACCTGGTGCGAAGAATTGCGCATCGTGTATGTGTCATGCAGCGCGGTTGCATCGTCGAACAGGCATCGTGCGAAGAGTTGTTCCGCGCGCCGCAGCATCCGTACACTCGGACCCTGCTGGCAGCGGAGCCCAGCGGCAAGCCTGCGACCAACGTGATCGGCCCGCCCTTGCTGGCGGTCGATGACCTGAAAGTCTGGTTTCCGATCAAGAAAGGCCTGCTCAAGCGCACGGTGGATTACGTCAAGGCGGTGGACGGCATCAATTTCAGCCTGCCCCAGGGCCAGACCCTGGGCATCGTGGGCGAAAGCGGTTCCGGCAAGTCGACGCTGGGTCTGGCGATCCTGCGGTTGATCGCCAGCCAAGGCGCCATACGTTTTGAAGGCAAGCAGCTAGACTGCCTGTCGCAGGAGCAAGTCAGGCCGCTACGGCGGGAGATGCAAGTGGTGTTTCAGGACCCGTTCGGCAGCCTGAGCCCACGGATGTGCGTGAGCCAGATCGTTGGCGAAGGCCTGCGGATCCACAAGATCGGCACTGAGGCGGAACAGGAACAAGCGATTATTGCGGCACTCAAGGAGGTAGGCCTGGACCCGGACACCCGGCACCGCTACCCCCACGAATTTTCCGGTGGGCAACGGCAGAGAATCGCCATTGCCCGGGCATTAGTGCTAAAACCGGCGTTGATTCTGCTGGACGAGCCGACTTCGGCCCTCGACCGGACCGTACAACGCCAAGTGGTGGAGCTTTTGCGTTCACTGCAAACCAAGTACAACCTGACGTATTTGTTTATCAGCCATGACCTGGCTGTCGTCAAGGCGCTGAGCCACCAGCTGATGGTGGTCAAGCATGGCCAAGTGGTCGAACAGGGAGACGCGCAAAGCATTTTTGCCGCCCCCCAACATCCGTATACACAGCAGTTGCTGGAAGCCGCTTTCCTGGCTCCGGAAACTGCGCAATAACCTGAAAGAGAGGAGCAACACATGGGTTTTCTCGCCGGTAAGCGCGTACTGATCGTCGGTGTCGCCAGCAAGCTGTCCATCGCATCCGGCATCGCTGCCGCCATGCATCGCGAGGGCGCTGAGCTTGCCTTCACTTATCAGAACGACAAACTCAAGGGTCGTGTCGAAGAGTTCGCACAAGGCTGGGGTTCGAGCCCTGAGCTGTGCTTCCCGTGCGACGTGGCCAGCGATGAAGAAATCGCCAAGGTTTTCGAAGAGCTGAGCAAGAAGTGGGACGGCCTGGACTGCATCGTGCACTCCGTGGGCTTCGCCCCGGGCGACCAACTGGACGGCGACTTCACCGAAGCCACCACCCGTGACGGTTTCCGCATCGCCCACGACATCAGTGCCTACAGCTTCGTCGCCCTGGCCAAGGCCGGTCGCGAAATGATGAAAGGCCGCAACGGCAGCCTGCTGACCCTGTCGTACCTGGGCGCCGAGCGCACCATGCCCAACTACAACGTGATGGGCATGGCCAAGGCTTCCCTGGAAGCCGGCGTGCGTTACCTGGCCGGTTCCCTGGGCCCGGAAGGCACCCGTGTCAACGCCGTTTCGGCAGGTCCGATCCGCACCCTGGCCGCTTCCGGCATCAAGAACTTCCGCAAGATGCTGGCCGCCAACGAAGCGCAAACTCCGCTGCGTCGTAACGTCACCATCGAAGAAGTCGGCAACGCCGGCGCGTTCCTGTGCTCGGACCTGGCTTCCGGCATCAGCGGCGAAATCATGTACGTGGACGGTGGCTTCAACACCACGGCCATGGGCAACATCGAAGAGTGATCTTCGATTAGCCACTAAAAAACCCGCCGCTTTGGCGGGTTTTTTTATGCCTGTAATTCCCGATTCCTGTAGGAGCGAGCATGCTCGCGATAAACCTGAGAACGCTAAGGGGTATCAGACCTCCCGCGTTATCGTTAACGTCCATCGCGAGCATGCTCGCTCCTACAGGGATGCGGAGTCAGACATTTTGCGAACAACTGCTGAATCGGCTGCTGGCGCTGGCTATACCGTTGCAACAGGACTATTTCCCGGTAGAAGGTCAGTTCGCCTAAACGAATCACCCTCACCTTCGCCCCATTCTCCAGCCACAGTCCCGCCTCGGGTAAGAGCGATACCCCCAAACCGCATTCAACCATTTTCACAATGGCCTCCAACTCATCAAGCTCCAGCGCCACGTGCACGTCGATCTGTTGTTCCCGCAGAAAGCGCGTGACCAAACGTCCGCCGAACGAGTTGCGGTCGTAGCGCACATGGGGATGTTCGGCGAGCAGCTTGAGCGGCTCATCGCCCTCCAGATCCATCGGCACGATCAGCACGAACGGCTCGCGGCGGATGACGTTCGCCGACAGTTCCTTGGGCAATTCGAACGGCGGTTTGATCAGGATGGCCAGGTCCACCTCGCCGGTATCGACCTGGCTCAACAGGTTCAGGGACACGCCCGGCACGAGCTTCGGCTCCAGGCGCGGCGCCTGCTGGCGCAATCGCAGCAGCGTCTGGGGCAATAATCCGGTCTGCACCGTGGCCACGGCACCGATTTTCAGTTCGCCCCGGTACTCGCTGAGGTCATCGCTGACCGCCATGCGGCCGAAAATCTCCAGCATCTCCCTGGCCATCGGCAAGGCGCGCTGCCCCGCTGCATTGAGCAATGCCTGACGTCCGGTGCGATCGAACAGGCGAATGCCGAGGGCCTGCTCCAGATTGCGGATCTGCGCGCTGACTGCCGACTGCGTCAGGCCGATATGCATGCCTGCCGCAGCGAACGTGCCGTAGCGCGCCACCGCGATAAAGGTTTTCAGTTCGCGCAGCATGACGCCCCTCGATTGATCGAAATAATTTGAGCTCGCCGCAAAAACTATCGTCTTTCAAACAAAAAACACAGAGATAAACTCAGCTTCAATTTCCCGTAACCGAGGCTCGACTGATGCAACTCTCCCCTTTTCACCTGGCCATTCCGGTTTACGACCTGGCCGCCGCGCGGCACTTCTATGGCAGCGTGTTTGGCCTGGAAGAAGGTCGCTCCAGTGATCACTGGGTGGACTTCAACTTTTTCGGTCATCAACTGGTGATTCACCTGGCGCCGAAAAACGCCTCACAGGAAGCCGCCCACACCAACGCTGTCGACGGCCACGACGTGCCGGTGCCGCATTTCGGCGTGGTGCTGGGGATGGCAGAATGGGAAGCGCTGGCGGATCGATTGAAATCACTGGAGACACGCTTCGTGATCGAGCCGGGGATTCGTTTTCAGGGGCTGGTCGGGGAACAGGCGACGATGTTTCTCTTCGATCCGTGCGGGAATGCTTTGGAGTTCAAGGCGTTCAAGGACATTGGGCAGTTGTTTGCCAAGTGAAGAGATGATTCGCCTGACAGGCCCTCATCGCGGGCAAGCCCGCTCCCACAGGTGCCATTGGCGGGCACAAATTGTGGGTACAACAGAGATCACTGTGGGAGCGGGCTTGCCCGCGATGGGGCCGGTGAATTCAACTCACCACTACCGCCCCATCACCTTCTGCGCCTCAACCAACAGCTCTTCAACCGAGCCATATACCTCAGGGTCGTACTCGAGCTGCCCGATGCTGAAACGTATGTCATACCCACGACGCGCCATTGCATTGCGCTCATCGAGCATTTCCTCGAGCCGCGCCTTGATTGCCGTGATATCCACGCCACAGGAGCCCGTGAGCAAGGCAACGAAGGTCGCGCCGTCCAGTCGACCGATCACATCGCTTTCCCGAAAACCTATGCGCAACACATCGGCAAAGGTTTTCAACGCGTTGTCGCCTTCGGAACGGCCAAACAAATAGTTGATACGCTTGAACTCATCGAGATTGAAGAACAGCAGGGTCGCGGGCCGCTCCAGCTGCATGCAGGCCTCCAGGCCCAATTCAGCCAGGGCAATGAATCCGTGTCGGTTGGGCAGCAGCGTCAACTCGTCCATGCTTGCCATCTGCACCCCGATCAGCTCTTGCTCAGCCTTGCGGGCGAGATCGCGCAGCAATTCGCGTTCCTGTTGTGGCGTCCCTGCACATACACCTGCTTTGTGCGGTTTGCCTGAAGTCAGCATCACATACTCCCTTGGAGGGTATGTTCCTTAGAGTCCTCGAGACCGGTATGACTCCGTATTCATTGACCGGTGGTCAAGTTCCCTGCACTGGGCAAGGCCCTCCAGCGTCGGCCCAGAGTTTGAACTGAGTGACAAAAATGTCATGGGGCACCGGCACCGGTGCACGGTTACCACCGGGATTCCAGCCCCACAGCACCAGCTTGTCTTCGCTGACGTGCTTGATCAGCGCCGCGAAATCACGATCGCCGTTACGCGCGCGATCCTTGATCATGCTGCACAGCTGGTCGGGCGGCAGGCCGATCCAGGCCATTTTGTGCGCTGCCGGTGGCAGGCTCCAATGGGGGGCTCCTGGTGGCGCCTTGGGGCCGTAACTGGCCGGCGGATTGGCTTCAGCATGACAACTGGCGCAGGGCAAGCCCGCCGCGCCTTTACCGTCCATGCCACGCACGACGTTCATCGCGTGTGGGGTGCCGGCATCGAACTGCAATGGCGAGTCGCCGGGAATGTGGCAGTTCTGGCAACGGGGGTTCTGGAAGACTTGCTGCACGGTGTCGAAGGCCTTCAGTCCCTCTTTATCATCGGCAAACAGTTCCGTGGCGTAGATGAAAAGACAGATCAACAGCACTGCGCCGAGCAACCAGTGATGTCGTTTCATCTCACACCCCCGACAACTGCAACGGCAGCTCACGCAGGCGTTGCCCGGTCAGGGCGAACACCGCGTTGGCCACGGCCGGCGCCGTGGGTGGCACGCCGGCCTCGCCGATGCCACCGGGTTTTTCGCTGCTGGGCAGGATATGCACCTCCACCACCGGCATCTCGTTGAGCCGCAAGACCTGGTAATCGTGGTAGTTGGACTGCACCACTTGCCCGTCCTTGATCGTCAGTTTGCTGTGCAAGGTGAAGCCCAGGCCAAAGGCGATGCACGATTCCATCTGCGCCTCGATGCTCCTGGGGTTGACCGCAATCCCGCAGTCCACCGCACACACCACCCGATGCACGCGGATCGCCAGGTTGTCCTGGGACACCTCGGCAACCTGGGCCACATAACTGCCGAACGATTCATGCACGGCAACGCCCAAGACATGGCCGTCCGGCAGCGGCGCCTTCCAGTTGGCCTTCTCCACCGCCAGGTTCAGCACACCGAGGTGCCGCGGATGGTCCTTGAGCAAGGTCCGCCGGTACTCCACCGGGTCCTTGCTCGCCGCTGCGGCCAACTCATCGATCAGCGACTCCATCACGAAAGCGGTATGGGTGTGCCCCACTGATCGCAGCCACAACACGCTGATACCGGTTTTTGGTGAATGCAGTTCAACCTGATGGTCGGCCAAACCTTCGAGGTAAGGACTATCCACTACACCTTCGACGGAGGTCTTGTCGATACCGTTCTTGACCATGGCCGCTTCGAGCGAGGTGCCGGCCATGATCGACTGCCCGACCAGCACATGCTTCCACGCCATCGGCAGACCATCGGCCCCCAGGCCGACGCGCGCCTGATGCAGGAAGGCCGAACGGTAATAGCCACCCCGGATGTCATCCTCCCGGGCCCACACGGTTTTCACCGGCGCCCCCGCCGCCTTGGCTACCTGAACCGCTTCGGCGACAAAGTCCGAAGTCGGGTTGGCCCGCCGGCCGAAACCGCCGCCGAGGAACTCGGTGTGAATTTCCACCTGTTCGGGTTTGAGCCCGGTGATTTTCCCGGCGATCATCTGATCCAGGGTCTGGAACTGCGTCCCGGTCCAGATCTCGCATTTATCCTGAGTGATTTTCACCGTGCAGTTGAGTGGCTCCATCGGCGCATGGGCCAGATACGGCACGCTGTATTCGACGTCGAGGGTCTTGACCGACTTGGCCAGCGCCGCCTTGATATCGCCGGCCTGACTGGCCGGCATGCCGGGCGTGGCGGCCAGTTTACGAAAGCTCTCCAGCAGTTTCTGGCTGTCGAGCCCGGCGTTCGGCCCCAGATCCCACTCGACGTGCAACGCATCGCGCCCCAATTTCGCCGCCCAATAGTGATCGGCAATCACCGCCACGCCGCTGGGCACCTGCACCACTTTGTGCACGCCAGGGATCGCCAGCGCTTCGGCGCCTTCGAAGGATTTGACGCTGCCGCCAAACACCGGCGAGCGGGCGACCATGGCGGTCATCAGGCCATCGAACTGCACGTCCATGCCGAACTTGGCGCGACCGGTGATTTTCTCCGGCGTGTCCAGACGCCGGGTGGGCTTGCCGATGAGCGTCCAGTCTTTCGCGTCCTTGAGCTTGATCGACGCCGGGTCCGGCACCGGTAGCTTACCGGCGTCATCGGCCAGTTCGCCGTAGGTGGCGCGCTGATCGCCGGCCATCACCACGCCTGATTCGGTGCGAATCGCCGAAGGCGCGATATTAAATCGCTTGGCCGCGGCCTCGATCAACATCAACCGCGCCGCCGCGCCGGCCTGGCGGTAGCGGTCGAACTCCATCCAGGTCGAGGTCGATCCACCGGTGATCTGCATGCCGCCGAATCCGGCCAGACCGTAGTCCTTGGCCGAGGCCGGGGCATGTTCGACGCGGATTTTCGACCAGTCGGCGTCCAGTTCTTCAGCGATCAACATGGTCAGGCCGGTCCAGATGCCCTGGCCCATTTCCGAGTGTCCGAGCAGCACCGTGACGCTGTTGTCATTGCCGATGCGCAAAAAGGCATTGGGTGCGAACACATCGCCCTGATTCTCGGCGCCCAAGGCAAAGCGATGGGCGCCGGGAATGACAAACGCCACCACCAGTCCGCCGCCCAGCACAGCACTGCCCTTTAAAAAACCACGACGCGACAACGGATTGAAGCTGTTCATGGCCATCAACCCAATTGGGCGGCGCGTTTGACCGCCGCGCGAATTCTTGGGTAGGTGCCGCAGCGGCAGATATTGCCGGACAACGCCTGGTCGATGTCGCTGTCGGTCGGTTGCGGGATCTTCGCCAGCAACGCCGCCGCCGACATGATCTGCCCGGACTGGCAGTAACCGCACTGGACCACATCGAGTTCGGCCCAGGCTTGCTGAACCGGATGGGAGCCGTCGCTGGACAAGCCTTCGATGGTGAGGATTTTCTGCCCATGGGCCACGGCCGTGGCAGGCGTGATGCAGGAGCGCAGCGGCGCTCCATCGACGTGCACGGTGCAGGCACCGCATTGGGCCATGCCGCAGCCGAACTTGGTGCCGGTCAGGTGCGCGACATCACGCAGGACCCAAAGTAATGGCATGTCCGCGGGGACATCCAGTTCCTGATCCTTGCCATTGATATTGAGGGTCAGCATTGCGAAGCTCCTCAGACTCACGGTGTTCTGAAGGGGGCGTTGCTGTGGCCGTCAACGACCTACGCGCGCCTCGGGTTATCCCTTCAGCTAAGTCCAATTTGCCTCGCAGGCCGAAATGTATCGACCACCGGTCACAATGATCCACCTCGGTGGGTGGGGAAAACCACAATCCTTGTGGGAGCGAGCCTGCTCGCGAACGCGGTGCATCAGGCGACATCAATGTTGAATGAGCAGGCTCGCTCCCACAGTATGCTCGGTGAAGGCTATACCCTCGGCTTGAGCAGAATGTTGGTATAGCGCCAGAGAAACAGGCCGAACGCCACGCACCAGAGCAGCGCCGACAACCCCAGACCCAGCCCGGAAAACGGCACCAGCAGCACCCGCACCAGACCCGCCACCAGCACCAGGGCAAACCCCACCACGATGGCCTTCGATGGCTGCAATGGCCGCCCGGTATGGCCGAGACTGACCCGAGCGATCATCGCCAGAATCAACCCGCCAATACCGCCCACCGCCAGCGAATGGGTGGCCAGGCTCTGTTGCGGCAGCAGGCCTGCGTGCCAGAGGACCATGGCAAACACCGCCACCACCAGCCAGACATAAGACAGGTACAGCGACCACAGCAGTGGCACGCGCCACATTCCCCGATCGTGCCAGCGCCACAGGCGCATCAGGTGCAAGGCGCCCATCAGCACAAACAACACCGCCAGCCAAAGACTGGGAACGTCTTGCAGCCCGAGGGCGAATGTCAGCGCTGCCAGCAAACCACTCACCAGCAGGATTCGGGTCGGCCATGGGCTGGCGGCCGGTTGTGCCGGACGATTCAAGCCGCGCTGGATGAAGAATGGAATCACGCGCCCGCCAATCACGCTCATCAACGCGCCTACCAGCCACAGGGCAGCCAGTACCCCGCGCCGTTGCAGGCCTGCGTCGTCGGTCGACAGGCCCCACAAAGTCATGACCTGACAACCGGTCAGAAAGGTGACCATCAACAGGATCGGGTAGTTTTCACGCTTGCCGGCGCCGATCAGATCGCGTCCGAGTACGGTGATCAGCAGAGGCAGGAAAGGCAACTGCAACAGCAGCAGCAACCCGGGCGGAATTGGCATCAACCACGCCAGTCGCGCCAGCAGCCAGACCAGCACCAGCCCGAACAACGGCCAGCCCTTGAGTCCCGGACGACCTGTCCAGTTCGGCACCGCCGTCAGCAGGAACCCGGCGATGATGGCTGCGGCAAATCCGAACGGCATTTCGTGTCGATGCCAGGCCAGCATGCCGCCCACTGGTTGCGCGCTGGGCAAACGGCCGTACAGCCATAGGGCCCAGATCGCCACTGCCAGCGTGGCGAACGCGGCTCCGGCCAGAAAGAACGGGCGAAAACCAAGACTGAATACAGATGTTTCGACCAGTTTGCGCATCACGCCAGCGTCCCAATCAGTGGTTTGCTCAAGCGGTGCTGGGCCAGCAAACGCATGACGTAACCGATTTTCAGCAGGGTCGGCCCGACGATGGTCATGGCGTGCAACGATACCTGGGCCAGGATCGTCAGATGACCGCCATAGAGGTAGGCGCCGTAGATCCCGGCCAACAACATGGCCAGGCCGACGCCGAGTACACGGCTCGACAGATGCAGAACATTCTGAGGATTGCTGAAGAAATGGAACATTTTCCGTACTCCTGAAGCAGTTCAGTTGTACATGAGTTCTATCAAGTCTCGTGCCAGATCCCTAACCCCTGTGAATCAGGGGCTTGGCCCGAAACGTGTCATTACGACTCATTATCAATAGAGTCATTATGACCACTAACAGGGTCTTTTTGACAGCACTCATGCCCTCCCATTACACACTTGTCGATCTACGGCACAACCAGGCGAGCCCAGGCTGGCTACGCTGATATTCCAGCATGCAAAAACCTGCCAGGGAGACCCGCCATGCTTCATCCTCAAAAAATCACCCCCTGCCTGTGGTTCGATGGTCAGGCCGAAGAGGCTGCGAAGTTCTATTGCGCGATTTTCGATCATGCAAAAATCACCGCCATCACCCACTACGGCAAGGCCGGCCAGGAAATCCACGGTCACCCGGAAGGCTCGGTGCTGACCGTCAGCTTCGAACTTGACGGGCAGAGTTTCACGGGCTTGAACGGGGGGCCGAACTTCAAATTCAGTGAAGCGATCTCCTTCCAGGTCAACTGCCAGACCCAGGAAGAGGTCGATCACTTCTGGGGACGGTTGTCCGACGGCGGACCGGTGGAAGCTCAACAGTGTGGCTGGCTTAAGGACAAATTCGGCGTGTCGTGGCAGATCGTGCCGGTGGCGATGATGGACATGCTCAAAGATCCCGACACGGTCAAATCCCAGCGGGCCATGGCCGCGATGATGCAGATGAAAAAACTCAATATCGCCGAACTGCAACGAGCCTTTAACGGCGAGAGCTAATACACTCCGGGGCTGATCTGCCGAGGACTGACGATGAAGCTCTCCAAGCCCAAGGACGCCGACAAGGCCCCGCGTTTCTGGCGCGATGACTCCCTGCCATTTATCGAAGCGCGCGCCATCGCCGACGGGCGCGAGGTCTGTTACACCCGACACTCCCACGCACATTTTTCCATCGGCGCGATTACCGCCGGACGCAGTACCTATATCCACGAGCAGTCGCAGTTCGAGGTCGGTGCCGGCACCGTGGTGTTGATGAATCCCGGCGACGTCCATGCCTGCAATCCGATCGACGACCAGCCCTGGTCGTACCT
The DNA here is from genome assembly GCF_051216495.1 of Pseudomonas baetica. GTDB lineage: Bacteria > Pseudomonadota > Gammaproteobacteria > Pseudomonadales > Pseudomonadaceae > Aquipseudomonas > Aquipseudomonas baetica_B. Next base: position 21,518 of record NZ_JBPKAM010000086.1, read on the forward strand.
GATGCTGTATGTCGATACCCCATGGCTCACCGACTTGCAGCATCAGCTCGGCTTCAGCGACGATCTGGCATTACGTCGCTTTGCCGTGACGCACACAGTGGATCTCGAGCTATTCGAGGGCTTGAAGACGTTGTATCGCGTTCTGGTCGATCAACAGCAGGACGTGCTGCGCAAGCACAGCGCCGCTGTCGAGTTTTTCACCGACGTGCAGCTACGGCTGAATCCGCTCGATCAACCCCTGCGAGAGCCAAACTTCAAGCTGGAACGTGCCGCTGATTTCATCCGCGCTCATTGCACGCACATGCTCAAGCTCGAAGACATTTGCGAGGCGGCGCAGCTGTCGCCGTCCTACCTGATCCGCGCCTTCAAGCAGCATTACGGCATGACGCCCCACGCCTTTTTGGTCAACCAGCGCATCCAGTTCGCCCGTGATCAATTGCGCAATGGCAAGCTGATCGCCGACGTCGCGCTGGAGGCGGGATTTGCCGATCAGGCGCATTTTCAGCGGGCGTTCAAGCAGCACCTGGCGGCGACGCCGGGGCAGTATAGGGGTTGAGCCTGTACTGTGCTGAGTGATCATCTGTGGCGAGGGGATTTATCCCCGTTGGGCTGCGAAGCGGCCCCCGACATTCCTTCAAACAAACCTTGCACTCAGGTATCACGACGGCTTCGCCGCCGAACGGGGATAAATCCCCTCGCCACAAAAAAACGCCACAGGCTCCTAGAGTGTTTACGGCAACACCAGATACACCGCACTCACCGCCAACAACAACGCCATCACCCGATTGAACCAGCGTATCCCCGCCGGATTATCCAGGTAGCCGCGCAAAAACGTCCCGGCATACGCCCAGCAACCGACCGACAGATAACAGATCACCAGATACACCGCCGCAAACTGCCACACCAGCCGCGCCTCGCCGTCGGCGACAAACGCCCCCATGCCGGCCACGCAGGCCAGCCAGGCTTTAGGGTTGAGCCATTGCATCACGGCGCCATACAGCATCGACGGCGCGCGCCCCGAGTCCTTTGCCTCCAACTGCCCGTTATCAGCGGCCAGCTTGAACGCCATGTACAACAGGAAAGCCACACCGGCCCACTGCACCACTTGCGTCATGGCAGGCCAAAGCTGCAGCAGCTCGTGCAAGCCCAACCCCATCAACACCAACAGCAGCACAAACCCCAGGGTCGCCCCGGCCACATGCCGCTGACTGGCGCGAAACCCGAATCGTGCTCCCGAACTCAACGCCACGATATTCACCGGCCCCGGCGTTATTGAGGCGGCCAGTGCAAACGCCGCCATGGACATCATCAGACTCATCGCACACCTTCTTCCTGTCAGTTGAACCAGGCCTCAAGGTAAAGAGCCGACCGGTGCGCGTATTGAACAAAACTGCCCTAAACACTAAGAGTAAAAGTCCACCACCCTCTTCACTTTCACCAGCGCCTGGCGCAACGATTCCATGTCCACCGAGCCCAGGGCCAGGCGTATGGCGTGCGGTACATGGGGCGTGATCGCAAAGGGTTCGGCAGGCGATACCGACACCTGCTCGCGCATCAATGCCATGGCAATCCGGTCGGCCCGGGCGTCTTCGGTCAAAGGCAACCAGATGAAGTACGACGACGGATGGCTGATGGTCTTGAGCCCCGCCAGCACCTCACACGCCAAGGCTTGCCGGGCCTGCGCGTCCGCGCGTTTTTGCGCTTCCAGTTTCATCACCGTGCCGTCATCGAGCCAGGCTGTGGCCAGGGCGGTCATCACGCCGGGAGTGTTCCAGGTGGTCGCCATGATCGTGCGTTCAAATCCCGCGATCCATTTCGTGGGCGCCGCAACAAAACCGACACGCAGCCCGGTGGCGATATTTTTCGAGAGACCGGAAACGTACACCGTTCTTTCGGGTGCCATGTCAGCCAGGGGCGGCGGCGGATCTGCGGCGAGAAACGCGTAGGCGGCGTCCTCGATGATCATCAGGTCATGCTGGCGCGCAATGGCCACCAACCGTTCGCGCTGATTGACATCCATTACCCAGCCCAGCGGGTTGTGCAAGGTTGGCATCGCGTAGACGGCCCGAACCGACCGGCTGCGGCAGAGTTTTTCCAGAGCAGGCAAATCCGGACCGTTGTCGGTGACTGGAATGGGCAAGACTTCAAGGTGCAGCGTTTCGGCCAGGGTTTTGAACCCCGGGTAGGTCAAGGCATCGGCCGCAATCACATCGCCCGGCTTGAGCCGCGTCATCATCACCACCGCGAGGCCATGCTGGGCGCCACTGACGATCAGCACCTGTTCGGCCGACACCTTCAACCCGCGCTCGCCCAGGTGACGCGCAACCGACGCCCGTTCATGCAATCGCCCGGCATGAGGCTGGTAGCGCAAGAGGGATTCGAGGTCTCCGGACAACGCCAGCTGACGCAGGGCATTGCGCAACAAATCGGCCTGACCGGGCAGCGACGGGTAGTTGAAGTTGAGATCGATCATCCCCGCCGCCACCACGGACTGCGAAATGCCCTGACTGGGTGGCAATGATGTCTCCCTGACAAACGTCCCGCGCCCGGTTTCGCCACTGATCAGGCCCATGCCTTCGAGTTCGGCGTACACCCGGCTAGCGGTCACTAGCGCCAATCCATGCTCGCTGGCCAGCTGCCGATGGGTCGGCAGGCGCGTACCGGGTGGCAAGTGCCCTGAGCGAATGTCGGCAGCGAAAGCGTCCACCAGCGTCTTGTAGCGGGAACGGGGCATGTCTAGATGTATCCATGACAATTTTTTGATTGTATTGATACTCAACCATAGGATGGGTTTTGTGCAACCCAACAATGAGCGTGAGCGACATGGAACGAACCTCGAACCTGCAAAACCGGGCGCTGGACAGCAGCACCAGTGGCTGGATCAATGGCCTGATCGGTGTATTGATTTTCAGCGGTTCACTGCCCGCGACACGGGTAGCGGTGCTGGAATTCGACCCGGTTTTTCTCACCGTGGCCCGCGCGACCATTGCTGCGATGCTCGCCCTGTGCCTATTGCTGGCATTCAAGGAAAAACGCCCGGCGCGCTTTCAGCTCGTGCCCCTGGCCATCGTAGCCCTCGGCGTGGTGGTGGGATTTCCGTTGCTGACCGCACTGGCATTGCAGTACGTGACCTCCGCGCACTCCATCGTGTTCGTTGGCCTGCTGCCGCTCGCAACCGCAATATTTGGCGTTCTGCGTGGCGGCGAACGTCCGCGACCGGTGTTCTGGTTTTTCTCGGTGCTGGGCAGTCTGCTGGTGGTCGGGTACGCCATTGCTCAAGGCCTGACCGCCTCGCCCCAAGGCGACATCCTGATGCTATTGGCGATCCTCGCCTGCGGTCTGGGTTATGCCGAAGGGGCGAAGCTGTCCCGCGCGCTCGGTGGCTGGCAGGTGATTTGCTGGGCACTGGTGCTGTCGCTACCGGTCATGGCAGCACTGACCTGGTGGCGGATGCCGATGTCGTTCAGCGGCGTCAGCGCACCGGCCTGGTTCAGCCTGGCTTACGTGTCGCTGTTCAGCATGCTGATCGGCTTTGTGTTCTGGTATCGCGGGCTGGCCCAGGGCGGCATTGCTGCCGTCGGACAACTGCAACTGCTGCAACCGTTTTTCGGCTTGGCGTTGGCGGCGACCTTGCTCCATGAACACGTCAGCCTTGGCATGCTCGGGGTAACCGTGGCCGTGATTGCGTGCGTCGCCGGGGCAAAAAAGTTTGCCCGCTGACCACTGCTATGGCGCTTGCAGCCATGACTGTACGGGGCAATCCACCCGAGTCCCATGTAAAAATGCGGTACTCGTTACAGGAGCCCCCCCATGGACCTCGCCACCCTCACCCTTTTCCTGCCGGCCTGCTTCGCCCTGAACATGGCGCCAGGCCCGAACAACCTGCTGTCGGTCAGCAATTCGACCCGTTATGGCTACCGGACCGCGTGCCTGGCCGGGGTCGGTCGCCTGCTGGCGTTTGCCGGGATGATCGCCCTCGCCTCGGCGGGCCTGGCGGTCGTGCTGCAAACCTCTGAGCTGTTGTTTTACGGGATCAAAATACTCGGCGCGGCGTACCTGTTTTATCTCGCCTGGCAACTGTGGCGCGCCGACCCCGGCGAGGAAACCATTGTGACCGGTGCCCCGGTGGGGATGCTGGCACTGGCCCGACAGGAGTTTCTGGTGGCGGCGGGCAATCCGAAAGCGATCCTGATTTTCACCGCGTTCCTGCCGCAATTCGTCGATTCGACCCGCGCCATCACGCCACAATTCGCCATGCTGGGAGCGTTGTTCCTGGTACTGGAATGGATCGCCATCGCGGCCTACGCCTACATGGGCCTGCACATGCGCCGCTGGTTCGCCAAACCGTCGGGCAAGCGGATGTTCAACCGTTGCTGTGCGGGGCTTTTATCAGCCGCAGCCTCGGTGCTGTTGATGGCAAGAAGAACCTGATACACCCGTTTCTTCTGTGGGGGCATTCACCTAGAGTTGATCGAAATTCCCTGTCGATTTTCCGGTGGAGGCAGCCCTTGCCCCGTTCTATGCTGCGTCCATGAACCTACAACACACGCTGCTCCCGCCCCACGCCGAGATGGTCCGCGCCATGCTCGAACGAGACACCTCCTATGAGGGGGTGTTCTTTACCGCGGTCAAGACCACCGGGATTTTCTGCCGACCTGGTTGCACCGCACGCAGCCCGAAACCGGAGAACGTCGAGTTCTTCGCTCGTGCGGACGAGTGCCTGGCGGCGGGCTACCGTGCTTGCCTGCGCTGCAAGCCCATGGGCGCTGCTGCGATTGCGCCACAGTGGATACAGAAACTGTTCACCCTGGTGGACGCAGCCCCTGAACAACGCTGGTCTGACAGCCAACTGCTGGCCGAAGGCATAGAGCCGCTGAAATTACGTCGCTGGTTCAAGCAGCATTTCGCCATGACCTTTCATGCCTGGCTGCGTACCCGGCGCCTGGACATGGCACTGGACGGCATCAAGCAAGGCGAGTCCATCGACAGTGCCGCATTTGACTCAGGCTACGAATCCCTGAGCGGTTTTCGCGATGCGTTTCAAAAGTCCTTCCATATCACGCCAGGGCGCGCCGCCAACAGTGAGCCGTTGCTGTTCACACGGCTGACCACGCCGCTGGGGCCAATGATCGCCATGGCGGAACGGCGTGGACTGGTCCTGCTGGAGTTCCTCGATCAGTCGTCGCTGACCCGGGAAGTGGAATCACTGCAAACCCGCTATGGCTATGCCGTGGCACCTGGGCACAACCGGCATTTGCAGCAAATCGAAGAGGAGCTGAGCGCGTATTTCGCCGGCAAACTCACTCATTTCACCGTTGCCCTGCACATGCCCGGCAGCGAGTTTTCCCGTCAGGTCTGGGCCGAACTGGAAAAAATCCCCTACGGCCAGACCACCACCTATGGTGCCATCGCCAGCCTGCTGGGCAAGCCCGGCGCCAGTCGCGCGGTGGGCCTGGCCAATGGTCACAACCGCCTCTCGATCGTGGTGCCCTGCCATCGCGTCATCGGTGCCGACGGCTCGCTGACGGGCTACGCTGGAGGCCAGCCGCGCAAGGCGTTTCTGCTGCGCCTGGAAAACGCGGCGGTACAGATCACCGAACAACTGACCCTATGACCACACGCCCTACCCGTCTGCACTCAAGGATGCTTGATGCCCAACCCATACTTGCCTGCCACGCAATTCCTCGCATCCCTGGATGACGACTGGCAGCGCCACATCACGGCGGTCGGCCCATGCCTGCATCAACCCCACGCCGCCCGCGACCCCTACGAGTCGCTGGTCAGGGCGATTGCCTACCAGCAACTGCACGCCAAGGCTGGTGACGCGATTGTCGGGCGTCTGCTGGCACTGTTCCCGACAGCCTCGTTTCCACGACCTGAACAGATCGTCGCCACCCACTTCGATCATCTGCGCACCTGCGGGTTTTCCGCCAGCAAGATCGCGACCATTCAGGGTATCGCCCAAGCGACGCTGGACGGCGTGGTGCCGGATTACGCCACGGCACGGGCCATGGACGATGAGGCGCTGATCGAACGCCTGATCACCCTGCGCGGCGTCGGACGCTGGACCGTGGAAATGCTGTTGATCTACAGCCTGGAACGACCGGATATCTTGCCGGCCGATGATTTTGGCGTGCGCGAAGGGTATCGACGGCTCAAGGGGCTGGAAGTGCAGCCGACTCGCAAGCAGATGATCGAGATCGGGCTGGACTGGAGTCCTCATCGGACAGTGGCTTCCTGGTATTTGTGGCGGGTTCCTGCCAGATAAACCGTGTTAACTGCTTCGGGGGGAGGGGCGATGCCACAAAGGAAAGGGATTCAAGTGGGGGGGGGAGAATGTCCGCGGAAGCGGCGGTAGCCGCG
>NZ_JBPKAM010000087.1:0-27169 GCF_051216495.1 Pseudomonas baetica
CCCCCCCCCCCCCCCCCCCCCCCCCCCCCCCCCCTCCCCCCCTCCCCCCCCCCCCCCCCCCCCCCCCCCCCCCCCCCCACAGAGGCATGTCCCACATGGGGACTTGTGGTTAGCCGAAGAACCAGTAGCAAACCCCGATGGCGCCGAGCACACCGGCCAATTCCGCCAGCAACGCACACCCCACCGCATGCCGCGCGCGCTGGATGCCCACCGCACCGAAGTACACGGCCAGCACATAAAACGTGGTTTCGGTACTGCCCTGAATCGTTGCTGCCACCAGCGCCGGGAAGCTGTCCACACCCGAGGTCTTCATCGTTTCGATCAGCATCGCCCGGGCAGCGCTGCCGGAGAATGGCTTGACCATCGCCGTCGGCAGCGCATCGACGAAGCGCGTATCCCAGCCCGCCCATTCCACCAGATGACGAATCCCGTCCAGGCCGAAATCCAGTGCTCCGGAGGCTCGCAGTACACCCACCGCGCAGAGCATCGCCACCAAGTACGGCAGCAGGTTCTTCGCGACGTCGAAACCTTCCTTGGCGCCTTCGACGAACGCTTCATAGACCTTCACTTTGCGCAGTGCGCCGATCACCAGAAACAGCATGATTATGCCGAATAGCGTCAGATTGCCGAGGATCGACGACAAACTGGCCAGCGCGGTGGCCGACAGCGTCGCCAGCAACGCCATGAAGCCGCCAAGGATGAGGGCGCCGGGAATCAAGTAGGCCAGAACCACCGGGTCCCAGACTCGCAGCCGTTGCATGAACGCGACGGCCAGGAAGCCGACAATGGTCGAGCAGCTGGTGGCGAGCAGGATCGGCAGGAACACCATGGTCGGATCGGGTGCGCCTTGCTGGGCGCGGTACATGAAGATCGTTACCGGCAGCAGGGTCAGGGAGGAGGCGTTGAGCACCAGGAACAGGATCTGCGCGTTACTGGCGATGGTGTCGCTGGGGTTGAGTTCCTGCAGGGATTTCATGGCCTTGAGGCCGATCGGCGTGGCGGCGTTGTCCAGGCCCAGGCCGTTGGCGGCGAAGTTCAGGGTAATCAGGCCGATGGCTGGGTGGCCAGGTGGCACTTCCGGCATCAAACGCAGAAAAAGTGGGCCGAGGGCCTTGGCCAGCCATTCGACGATCCCGGCTTTCTCAGCGATCCGCAGAAAGCCCAGCCAGAGGGTGAGGGTGCCGAACAACAGCACCATGACCTCGACCGACAGCTTGGCCATGGCGAAAATACTTTCCACCATCGCCGCGAAGATCCCGGCGTTACCGCCGACCAGCCATTGCGCCATCGCCGACACGGCGGCCACGATGAAGAAGCCAAGCCACAGGCCATTGAGCATCAGTCAAATCCCCCAAAAGATGCGCGAATGATAGCGGGGTGGCCAGAAACGACAAACCCCGGATTTCTCCGGGGTTTGTCGGTATGGGCTACGCAGGCCAGTGTGGGAGCGAGCCTGCTCGCGAAGAGGGCAGCATATTCAACATCTATGTTGTTTGACACACCGCTATCGCGAGCAGGCTCGCTCCCACAGAAAAGCCAATTTCCACAAGCCTTGATCAGTTGCGGGAAGCCTCGCCAACCGGCAGCTTCTCTTTGCTGCGCCAGTGCGGCAGGGAGTTCCAGTAGCGTTGGCCCTTGGCGTCGTCGTACATGCCTTCCCAACGAGCGATGACCAGCACGGCCAGGGCGTTGCCAATCACGTTCAGCGCGGTACGGGCCATGTCCATGATGCGGTCGACACCGGCAATGAACGCCAGGCCTTCGAGCGGGATACCGACGCTGCCCAGGGTGGCCAGCAATACCACGAAGGACACGCCCGGCACACCGGCGATGCCCTTGGAGGTGACCATCAGGGTCAGCACCAGCAACAGTTGTTGGCTGATCGACAGGTCGATGCCGTACAGCTGGGCGATGAAGATGGCCGCAATGCTTTGATACAGGGTCGAACCGTCCAGGTTGAACGAGTAACCGGTCGGCACCACGAAGCTGCAAATGGCTTTCGGCGCACCGTAGGCTTCCATCTTCTCGATCACGCGCGGCAGCACGGTTTCGGAGGAGGCGGTGGAGTAGGCCAGCACCAGCTCATCCTTGAAGATGCGCATCAGCTTGATCACCGAGAAGCCGAACAGGCGAGCAACCAGACCCAGGACCACGAAAGCGAAGAAGGCGATGGCGAAGTAAACCAGGATCACCAGTTTCGCCAGCGGCAGCAGGGAAGCGAAACCGAAGTTGGCCACGGTCACGGCGATCAGTGCGAAAACACCGATCGGGGCGTAGTTCATGATCATGTGAGTGACCTTGAACATGCTTTCCGATACGCCCTGGAACATGGTGACCAGTGGGTCGCGCATCTCTGGCTTGAGGCTCGACAGACCGAGGCCGAACAGCACCGAGAAGAAGATGATCGGCAGCATTTCACCGCGGGCCATGGCCGCGAAGATGTTGGACGGGATCAGGTTGAGGATGGTTTCGATGAACGCATGTTCATGTTGCACCTCGGCCGCCGTGGCCTGGTACTTGGAGATATCCACAGTGCCCAGGGTGCTCATGTCGATGCCGGCGCCCGGATGGAACAGGTTGGCCAACAGCAGGCCGACGACGATGGCAATCGTGGTGACGACTTCGAAGTAGATGATGGTTTTGAGGCCGATGCTGCCGAGCTTCTTCGCATCACCGACGCCGGCAATGCCAACGATCAGCGAGGAGATCACGATCGGGATCACAATCATCTTGATCAGACGGATAAAGATATCGCCTGCCGGTTGCAGGACGTTGCTGATCCACCAGGCTTTCTCGGCACTGAAATGGTTGAGCAGCGCACCGATTGCAATCCCCAATACCAGACCGATGAGGATCTGCCAGGCGAGGCTAAGCTTTGCCTTCTTCATATCTTTACCCTTACTTCAGTTTGACTCGAACAGATGCGCAACCTGGTCCGCTTGTGGCGAAAAAGGCGTGTGCAACTGCCCCCGTATAAGGAGCCCCGGAGCGCTTTTTGTGGCTCTCTGGCAGGCGAAAAAAGGCGCAACTATTCCGATGCAAGGAAGCGACGTCTAATGCCGTAAACGCCTACCCTATGCCGAATCGGCATGAGGTTTTTTCACTGAAAGCGACGTCGCAAACGGTTCGAATGTGACATTTCGGCAGGCATAAGTGCCGTGAACCGGCCATCACAGCGCAGATTGTTTGTTTTTTGATCAGTTGGAACGCAGGAAATTTTCGGGAAAATCCCACAGTGCGGGCGAAGAAATTACGGGAAAAAACGGGCGATATTTCTCGATATACGGTCGCAGGGGAAACACCGGGAAATCTGATTTCCGGGGAAAGCGGTGGAGGATTGTCGAGGGGAGGGATGAAAACGAATGGGTCGCTCTAACTCAAGACTTTGCGCGAACAAGCCCTTCGCAAGTCCGTCGAGACATGATCGACCGGCGAACTTGCGCAGTAGCTTTTCCTGACCCGGCCCTTGCGCAGGCACTCCTTGTACCCGTAGGTCACTCCGCCCCTGACACAGGCAGAACATCCCGACCCCTTGGTCATGCGCCTGCCTTCCTCGGGTAGGCGCAAGGGAAGGAAGCGGTGGGCTTCCTTCGTAGTCTCAGCCTCGACCGCGACGGCCAAAGAAGAAAGAAGCAATGAACATCACCAGGAATACGACAAAGAGAATCTTGGCGATACCCGTGGCGGTGCCGGCGATACCACCGAAGCCCAGGACTGCGGCGATGATGGCAATGATCAGAAAGGTGATTGCCCAGCTCAACATGGTGATTCTCCTTACGCTTCTATTTAGAGGTGTTGCTTTACCTGGCGCCTTGGCGTCAAGACTGGTTGCCTAGAACACCCAACGTTCCTGGCGGGGCATGTCATCCAGCGCCTGGTGTTGGTCGACGTCCATCATTCGCATCGAGGCGCTGTCAGCCATACTGTTGCTGGCGGCGCTGAAGTGGGTTTGGGTCGGGTGCTGAAACGACACGCTTGGCCCTTCTTGCTGCTGGCTCTGCTCCCAGCGCAGGAACTGCTGGCCGCCGATCAAGGTGATCAATAGCGCCAGAACGGCGAACAAGCCTTGCTGGAAATGCAGTGGCGAGAGATGCAATGGGGTGGCACGTTGGCGATTCATCCTGAAGCTCCTCCCACGCGGGGTTATCGGGTTGAGGGCGTTTGTTATTGCCCTGCGTTGTTCAGGTTGTTGCAGCCTGCATGCCAGCTTTTCTGTGTCATAAAATCGATATAAATCAATGGGTTGTGCTGTGATAGAAAAACCCTGCGGACGCATCCTGCACGATGGAGCCCGGCGTGGTCGTGCGTAATGCACGACCGATCCGGCTGCCGATGCAAAATTTTTGAATTGAGAGGAGGGCGCTGCTGTCAGAAAAGGACGCGATTCATCGTCTGAAAAGAAGCTATCTATAAGCGGCTTATAAAATCAGGCGAAAACCGATGGGCCAGGAGATTTCTACCTGCCTCGACGGGAATGGATCAGAATGAACCATGCAACTTGCCCGATTTTGCCGGGATTAACCAAGATCATTCATTAAGGAGCGTAGGAAAATGGAATCAGCCACTGAGCATCAAGGCCGAATTCTTCTGGTGGATGATGAGTCCGCTATCCTGCGAACCTTCCGTTATTGCCTCGAAGACGAAGGCTACAGCGTGGCGACAGCCAACAGCGCCGCGCAAGCCGATGCGTTGCTGCAACGGCAGGTCTTTGATCTGTGCTTCCTCGATTTGCGACTGGGTGAAGACAATGGCCTGGACGTATTGGCCCAGATGCGCATTCAAGCGCCCTGGATGCGCGTGGTGATCGTCACTGCGCATTCAGCGGTGGACACTGCCGTCGATGCCATTCAGGCCGGTGCCGCCGACTATCTGGTCAAGCCGTGCAGCCCCGATCAACTGCGCCTGGCCACCGCCAAACAGTTGGAAGTGCGGCAGTTATCGGCGCGTCTGGAGGCGCTTGAAGGCGAAGTGCGTAAACCCAGGGATGGCCTGGACTCCCACAGCCCGGCCATGAAAGTCGTGCTCGAAACGGCCCGCCAGGTTGCCATTACCGATGCCAATATCCTGATCCTCGGCGAGTCAGGCACCGGTAAAGGCGAGCTGTCCCAGGCCATTCACGGCTGGAGTAAACGAGCTAAGAAGTCCTGCATCACCATCAACTGCCCGTCGCTGACCGCCGAACTCATGGAAAGCGAGTTGTTCGGCCACAGTCGTGGCGCGTTCACCGGGGCCAGCGAAAGCACCCTGGGTCGTGTCAATCAAGCCGATGGCGGCACGCTGTTTCTCGACGAAATCGGCGACTTTCCACTGGTTTTGCAACCCAAGTTGCTGCGATTCATCCAGGATAAGGAATACGAGCGCGTGGGCGACCCGGTCACCCGCCGCGCCGACGTGCGTATCCTCGCAGCAACCAACCAGAACCTCGAGGACATGGTCCGTGACGGTCGTTTTCGCGAAGACCTGCTCTATCGCCTGAACGTCATCACCTTGCACCTGCCACCCCTGCGCGAGCGCAGAGAAGACATTCTTAACCTCGCCGATCGTTTTCTGGCGCGCTTCGTCAAAGAGTACGCCCGCCCGGCCCGGGGCTTCAGCGATGAGGCCCGCGAAGCGTTGCTGGGTTATCGCTGGCCGGGGAACATCCGCGAACTGCGCAACGTGGTGGAGCGGGCCAGTATCATTTGTCCGCAGGAGCGGGTAGAGCTCAGCCACCTGGGTATGGCCGAAACGCCAGTCAACAATGCACCACGCATCGGCGCAGCGTTGAGCCTGGATGAGCTGGAGAAAGCGCATATCGGCGCGGTTCTCGCGACCGCCGGTACGCTGGATCAAGCCGCCAAGACCCTGGGGATCGATGCGTCAACGCTGTACCGCAAACGCAAACAGTACAACTTGTGAGCCGCCGCCGATGAAACTGGCGATGAAGTTGCGGACCCGGCTGTTCCTGAGCATTTCCGCGCTGATCACCGTTGCGCTGCTCGGGCTGTTGCTCGGGCTGGTCAGCGTGATGCAGATGGCCGGGAGCCAGGAAGCGCTGGTGCGCAACAACTTCGCCACCCTCGATATCGGGCTCAAGTTGCGTCAAACGTTGGGCGACCAGTTGATCATCATGCTCAGCGAGCAACCTAACTCCTCGGTTTTCGACGCGTCCAAGCGGCGTTACTTCGAATTGCTGGAAGAAGGCATCGCCCAAGAGCCTGCGGACCTCGGCAACGAGCACGGTTTCAAAAAAGCCAAGGCGGACTACCTCAGCTTTATCAAGGCTTATGAAGCTTCGCCCGATACCACACATGTCCTGAGTGGTAATGACGAACTCACCGAAAAATTTAACGCGCTACGCAATGGCTTGATTGCCGAGCACAAGCGGGCACTGGATAACATTAACGATACCGAGCGCCAGGCCCGTGAACGTGCATTGCTGATTGCCGGCCTGCTCGGCTTGGTCGGGTTGGCAGTGTTGATCATCGGTTTCGTGACCGCCCACGCCATTGCCCGGCGTTTCGGCGAGCCCATCGAGGCTCTGGCGCAGGCAGCGGACAACATCGGTCAGGGTAATTTCGACGTCACGCTGCCGGTGTCCTCGGCAGTCGAGCTGAACCAGCTGACCCGGCGTTTCGGGATCATGGCCGAGGCGTTGCGTGAGCACCAGGCCACCAATGTCGATGAGCTGCTGGCGGGTCAGCAGCGATTGCAGGCCGTGCTCGACAGCATCGACGACGGCTTGCTGATGATCGATCGCCAGGGGCATCTGGAGCACCTCAACCCCGTGGCGCAGCGCCAGTTGGGATGGGACGACGATCGGGTCGGTCAGGGGTTGGGCGCGGCTCTGCTGCGTCCTGAGCTGGATGAACAGCTGCAATTGGTACTTCGCGGCGGCACGTTGGAAAGGGCGCCTGAGGACTTGAACATTGAGGTCGACGGCGAGACACGGCTCCTGACCTTCAGCCTGACGCCGGTCATTCGTACCCAGGGTCAGATTCTCGGTGCGGTCATGGTGTTGCACGACGTCACGGAGCAGCGAGCATTTGAACGGGTGCGCAGTGAATTCGTGCTGCGCGCTTCCCATGAGCTGCGCACCCCGGTCACCGGCATGCACATGGCGTTCGGCCTGTTCCGCGAGCGCGCGCACTTCGCCCAGGACTCCCGTGAAGCCGATCTGCTGGATACGGTGAACGAAGAAATGCAGCGTTTGATGCAGTTGATCAATGATTTGCTGAATTTCTCGCGTTATCAGAACGGTTTGCAGAAGTTGACCTTGGCGCCGTGCTCCATCGAGGACTTGCTGGAGCAGGCGCAGGTGCGTTTTGCCGGCGGCGCTGAAGAGAAGGGCATCGAGTTGTTGGTGGAGGTGCAAGGGCCCTTGCCGCGCTTGCAGGCCGATCAACCGCAACTGGACCGCGTACTCGACAACCTGCTCGACAACGCGTTGCGCCACACCGCCGCGGGCGGCCTCATACGCTTGCAGGCGCGTCGTCATGGCGAGCGTGTGATTATCAGCGTTGAAGATAACGGCGAAGGCATTGCTTACGGGCAGCAGGGGCGAATTTTCGAGCCTTTTGTGCAGGTCGGTCGCAAGAAAGGCGGGGCTGGGCTGGGCTTGGCGTTGTGCAAGGAAATCGTGCAGTTGCACGGCGGGCGGATGGGGGTTTATTCGCGGCCGGGGCAGGGCACGCAGTTCTATATGGCGTTGACGGTGTAGCGGGCTTTAGGCTTCATCATCCAGGCGTCGGTTGGCCAATCGGCGGCCGCGGGTAATCAGCTCGATGAACTGTACGGCACTTAACGCATGGGCGAACAGCCAGCCCTGACCGAACTTCACGCCTTCACTGCTCAGTAGCGCCGCCTGGGCTTCATGCTCGATGCCCTCGGCGATGACCTTCAGGTGCAATGACTGCGCCATGTGGATGATGTGGGGGGCCACACCGCTACTGGCTGCGTCATGGCCAAGCGCATCGATGAAGGCCTTGTCGATTTTCAGGCAATCCACCGGCAATGTTTGCAGATAGGCAAGGCTGCAATAGCCGGTGCCAAAGTCATCGATCAGTACTTGATGTCCGACATCGCGCAAGGCTTGCAGGTTTTCCCGGGCCACGACGACATCGATCAGCCCGCGCTCGGTGACTTCGAAGGCAATCTGTCTGGCGGCGACCCGATGCAACGTCAGCAGGCGGGCCATCACCTGGCCGATACGCGGCACCATCACATCGCACGCCGCCAGGTTGACCGAGATGTACAGCTGGGGGTTGGCACGCAGCAATTGTCCCAGCTGCTCAAGTAGGCGTTGCAGGACGAAATCCGTCATCTGGCGGATCTGCCCGGTGTTCTCCGCCATTGGAATGAACAGGTCAGGGCTGGTGAGCGACCCGTCCGGTCGCCGCCAGCGTAGCAAGGCTTCAGCGCCGACGCAGTTGCGGCTGTCGAGGTCGAAGATCGGTTGATACAGCACCTGCAATTCACCACGGCGTATGGCGCCGGTCAGTTCGGCATCCAGGGACTGCCGTTGGCGCACTAGCAGAAACACTAGAAAACCCACACACAGCGCCAACCCCAGACAAACCGGCAATAACCACCACCACACTGGCGGGATATGCGGTCCGCCGCGCGGGCTGATCAGCACCAGTTGGTACTCGGGGTTGTCGGTGGGCATGCGGTAAATCAAACGGGTCTGAGTGACTTGCAGCGCATCGCGGCTTTTCGGCGGCCAATGCCCGGTCGGGGGCCAGGCCTGTGCCACACCCAGTACCGGAATCGCCCGTGTGCCGTGATCCAGGACCACCAGCAGGCTGCTTCCCGGCGTCAGATCGACCATGTCGGTCAAATGCCCGCGAGAAGTCGCGACACGGAAATTGCCGCGCCCGAGCATCAGCGCTGCACGGTTTTCATCGGGCTCGGTGGTGGTGTTCAGCCAGTAACTGTAGGTGGGGCCCTGGATGTCCGGTGGTCGTAATAACGACAACCCTTCCTGACGGGGGCGATTGGAGCAAATACGCGAAGCGTCCCTGTAAGCGGCTTCATAAACGAAACGGTAATTGAAACTGACCTGTTGCAACGTCGCGATCATCTCATCATCGCAACCGCGCAAGGGCTGAGCCTCCAGGTCGTCGAGGCTTTCTCGCAATTGCCCGAACATCTGCTCCAGGCGCGCCAGGAAACGTTCGCCCTGAGCGTTCATCTCCTGGCTTTCGTTCTGCTCGAGTTGATGCAGGGTGATGAACAGGCTGCCCGTCATCAGCAGTATTGCACTCAGGACAGCCGCCATCATCGCCAGAAACCACGGGCGATAGAACCAACTCCGGAATGTCTCTCGAGCAGCAGCCATTATGGAATATCCGACGATTACCAAAGAGTTATAGCTGCTGGTTGGAAAATGCGCGCGGACCGTCGGGCGGCCGTCATTATTTTGTCTGATTCAATACCTGAAGCAGCGCTGCCGTTTGCGCATCCGGCGTGCCGTCGAAGCGGGACGGTCGAAAGTGCATCTGGAAGGCGGCGATCACATGGCGTGTGGCGACATCCAGTTCACCGGTCTGCGGCGTGTCATAGCCAACACGTGCCAGCTGTGCCTGATACCAACTGATGCTCGGAAGCTGCAGTTCGAACTGTTGCTGCTGTCGTGCCACGGCCTGCTCGTTCGGCCAGATGCCAATCCCTTGCTCAGCCAGGCGTTTCCAGGGGAACAGCGGCCCCGGATCGAGTTTGCGCAACGGTGCGATGTCGCTATGGCCGACGATGCTGCGAGGGCTGATAGCGTAGCGCTTGCTGATGTCCTTGAGCAGGACGATCAGGGACTGGACCTGTGCTTCGCTGTAGGGATACCAGAGGCGTCCGGTCGCGGTGTCCTTGAAGCCCGGATTGACGATTTCGATGCCGATGGAACTGGAGTTCATCCAGGTCCGGCCCTGCCATTGGCTTTCGCCCGCGTGCCAGGCCCGCAGGTTTTCATCCATCAGTTTATAGATGGTCGCCTTCTGGTCATCGCCGATCAGGTAATGGGCGCTGACCTCGCCATGGGTCAGCAGTTGCAGCGAGCGATCCATCGAGGCAGAGGTGTAATGGAGCACCACGAACTGGATGCGACTGTCGTGATTGGCCGACGGGTGACTGGTGTCGAAGCGGGGACCACTGGCGCAACCGGCCAGAAGCAGCAACGAGGCGATAAGAGCGAGAAATTTCATGGCGAGAGGCAATACACGCAGACAGTAATGCAACAGTGTAACGTACTGCCTTGCCCGCGGAGGGCAATCACGAAGTTTTAAATAAAATGGAACAATTGGCCCGCGCCAGTTTCTAGCCCAGCTCCACTCGGTTACGTCCCGCACTTTTTGCGCGGTACAACGCCTGATCGGCTCTTTTGAGCACCAAATCACTATGTTCACCAGGTTTGAACGCCGTCAGTCCCATGGAAATGGTGATCGTCACTGGTTCACTCTTGAAGTGGAACGGGCAGGCTTCAATTGCTGCCCGAAGCTGTTCCAGCAGTTTCATGCCGGCCGCGGGCACTGTGGATGGCAGCAACAGTACAAATTCTTCACCGCCAAACCGGGCGATGAAATCCGTCCCGCGTAGACGCTTGCGCAGCACGGTGGCGATGATTTTCAGCACTTTGTCACCCGCCAGATGACCGTAGTTATCGTTGATGCGCTTGAAGTGATCGAGGTCGAGCATGGCCAGCATCAACGTGTTTCCGTGTTGCTGCCATTGGCCGATTTCGTGATCCAGTCGCTCGCTCCAGGCTGCGCGATTGGGTAGCCCAGTGAGCGGGTCGATCAGTGCTTTCTGGCGTTGTTCTTCAAGGTGCTCACGAAAGCCCAGGGCTTCCTGTTCCATGTGAGCCACTCGTTCCGACAGACTTTGCAGTCGGGCCGCCACTTCTTGCTCGCGCTCGTCACGCTGCTTGCGGTGCTGGTCCATGGTACCGAGCAGGCCTTCGAGGTGGTTTTCCAGAACGTGCTTGAGATCGTCCAGATCGGCCGCCTCATGCATGCTGGTCTGCAGGCCATCGACCTGTTCGCGGATCTGCGAGTCCATGGCCTCTGCGGCTGAACGGCTGTCGGCATGGCCCGCGCTGGCCGCCTGCAGATTGCTTTGGAACGACTCCAGGCGCTCGTTGAGGCGCTGCAAGTACGCTTCGAATTCATGCTGGCCGCTGTCGGAAATAGCCAGCATCAAGGTCGCCAGATCGTCGAGGATCGGCAGCAACTCATACCAGTTCAAACCGTTTTTCAGGCGATCACGCATCGATTCGGCTTGCGGGCGATGACGCTCGGGCAGCGTCAAATCGTCGAGCAAGCCCAACAATGTGTCTTCGATGTGCTTGGCTACCGAACTGTAGGACGGTTCGGGGGAGTCCGGAAGGGCGTAGAGGATGTCCTGCTCAGGCTCTTGCGGTTCGCTGGCCGTCAGGTCTGGAGGCGGCTGTAGTGGATCCGCGGGCGTCAGCTCGTCGGGATTGGTCTCCGGCTCGATCTGGAGCTCGGGTGCTTCTACAACAGGTGTTCCCGGTCCGTTGGTTTCACCCGGTTCACCCTGTGGCTCAAGGAGCGGGGCGGGCGTTTGCGGCGGCTGGAGGTCTGGCGCGGCAGGCACTGTGGCAACGGGTGGCTCCAGTGAGTCATGTGATGTCTGGAGGGGCGGTGGCTCGGCACTCACGGCAGCCGGGGCAGGAGTGTCTACGTACGGTTCATCGACGACCGGTGCGGGTTCGGTGATGGCGAGCGACGTAGCGGCAATCGGTGCCGGGTCGGCTTCGGAAGGCGTTGTGATGAGCGTTGGTTCGGTCGTTGGGGCGACCTGAGTGGCTGCGCCGTCGGCTTCACGGTGGCCGAACAGCCGTTGCAACAGGCCCGGGCGAGCGTGTTCCGCCGGATTCGCCACCTGACTCAAGGCCTTGCCCTGCAAGCCACTCAACTCGCTGAGCAGCAACGGAATCTCGCGAGCCTGGCTGACGCGGCTATCGAGCTGTTTGGCGAAGTGCTTCAGCGGTCGACTGACTTCCCTAGGCAACGGCAAGGTTTGCAACTGGGTGACCAGTGCCGTCAGTGCCGCGCTGGTCTGATTCACGCGGGTTTCCCGGCGCTGCTCGGAGTCGAGCACGGCTTTCTCGAGACGTGGAAGCAGGGCGGCCAGGCCCGCGTCCATATCATCCGTGCGCACGACTTCACGCATTTCCTTCATGCATTGATCAACGGCGCGGTCAGTGCCTTCCGCCGCCAGGGTGCTACGCACCAGTCCGCGACGCAACAGGTCGAGGCGGGCATCCCAGCGACGTTCGAGCTTTTCCTGTTGTTCGATGCTTTTGAGGTATTTCTCTTTCCAGCGCTGTGCTTCGTCGCTCATTCAGGGGTTCCGCGTGGGGCAGGACTCAACGCGGGTAATGCGTCGGCCGTGAGCGAACCCGGCAAACGAATCTCTACCGCGACCGGCAGGTGATCGGAAATGGGGTGGGCCAGCACCTCGACCTTTTCAAGGGTCAGGGTGGGGCTCAGCAGGATATGATCCAGGCACCGCTGCGGGCGCCAACTGGGGAATGTTGCTTCCAGTTGCGGAGCGAGCAGGCCAAGGTCGCGCAGTGGCGAGTGTTGCAGCAAATCACCGGCATGGGTGTTCATGTCGCCCATCAGCACCTGATGTTTATAGCCGCCAATCATTTCGCGGATATAAGCCAACTGCATGCTGCGGGCTCGTGCACCCAATGCCAGATGCATCATCACCACCACCATCGCTTCCGGACCTTCACCGAAGCGCACCAGAATCGCCCCGCGACCCTTCGGTCCTGGCAGTGGATGGTCTTCAATTGCCCACGGGCGCAGGCGGCTCAGCACGCCATTGCTGTGCTGGCCGAGGCGTCCGAGATTGCGATTGAGTTGTTGATACCAGTAAGGGAAGGCGCCCAATTGGGCCAGGTGTTCGACTTGATTGACGTAGCCTGAGCGCAAGCTGCCGCCATCGGCTTCCTGCAGGGCGACCAGATCGAAGTCACCCAGCAGATTGCCGATTTTTTGCAGATTGTCGGCGCGCCCGGTGTGCGGCAACAGGTGTTGCCAGCCCCGGGTCAGGTAATGCCGATAGCGCTCGGTGCTGATGCCGACCTGGATATTGAAACTGAGCAAGCGCAAACGGCTGTCTTCGGGCAGGCCCGTCGACTCCAGATGATGCTCGTTGACCCGGGGATCATGCAGGCCAACGATGCGTTCACTTCCCCAGCGGCGCATGGTGGGTACAGCCTTTTAGTCAGTTGGAGGCCGCCTTGTTGGCTGCTCGCTCTTTGTCGATCAGTTTGTCGGCCAATTGCAGGGCTTCTTGAGCGCCACCGGCAGAGCCTACATCGAAGCGATACTTGCCGTTGACGATCATGGTTGGAACACCGGTGATCTCGTATTTCTTGGCCAGGTCAGTGGCCTTCACGATTTGGCCCTTGATGGCGAAAGAGTCGAACGTGGCCAGGAACTTGTCCTTGTCGACGCCCTGGGTGGCCAGGAAGTCCGCCATTTCATTCTTGTCGGTCAGCTTCTTGTGTTCTTTCTGGATGGCTTCGAACACGGCAGCGTGAACCTTGTGTTCTACACCCATGGCTTCAAGCGTCAGGAACATTTGACCGTGTGCATTCCACGGGCCACCGAACATGGCAGGGATACGGACGAAGTTCACATCGGAAGGCAATTTCTCGACCCAGGGATTGATCACGGGCTCAAACGCGTAGCAGTGCGGGCAGCCGTACCAGAACAGCTCCACCACTTCGATCTTGCCCGGAACGGCTACCGGAACCGGATTGCTCAGTTCGACATAAGGGGCGGCGGGGGCTTCAGCGGCCTGGGCAGTCATGCCGAACAGGCTGGCAGCGACGAATGCGGCGCTGATGATCAGATTACGCATGCTTTACTCCTGGACAAATTTTATCGCCTCGCGCGACCTGTTTTCAGACAGGTCATGGCGGGCCTGAGTTCTGTAGTGTAACGGCAGCGGCCACAAAAAAGGGCGGCCAAAGCCACCCTTTTTATACTTGCTGCGACGGATTAATCGAGCGTTAACATTCCAACAGGTCTATGCCTTGCGCAACGCTCGATTCGCGGGTCTTAGTGCAGGCCTTGAATGTAGCTGGACACTGCGGCGATGTCTTCGTCGCTCAACCGCTTGGCAATCGTCTGCATGGTCTTGGTGTCGCCATCGTTGGTACGGCCGCCTTCTTCCTTGCGGAAGTCGGTGAGCTGTTTGGCAACGTATTGAGCGTGTTGGCCGCCCAGGTGCGGGAAGCCGGCGGCAGCGTTGCCCGCGCCATTTGGCGAGTGGCAACCGGTGCAGGCTGGCAGGCCCTTGGCCAAGTCTCCGCCACGGAACAGGGCTTCACCGCGTGCCACGATTTTCGGGTCGGCGGCGCCGACACTGCCTTTCTGGCTGGCGAAGTAGGCGGCGATGTCTGCCAGGTCCTGATCGCTCAGGTTGGTGAGCAGGCCGGTCATTTCCAGGACGGTGCGCTTGCCCGACTTGATGTCGTGCAGTTGCTTGGTCAGGTAGCGTTCACCTTGCCCCGCCAGTTTTGGAAAGTTAGGCGCCATGCTGTTGCCATCCGGGCCATGACAGGCACCACACACGGCGGCTTTTGCCTGGCCTGCGGTGGCGTCACCAGGTTTTACTGGCTCACCTGCAGCATGGGCAATGCCGGAGATTCCCACGGTCAACAGCAGACTCACGATCAATTTGTTCATCAGCTAATCCAACTACGGCTAAGGGTTAAGAGTTTATGGGCCGGGCTTACTCGCTCATCCACTGGATGATGGCTCGGTAATCCTCGGCACTGCAGTCCATGCACAAACCACGCGGCGGCATCGCCTTGAAACCCTGGGTCACGTGTTGCACCAGCGTCTCCATACCTTTCGCCAACCTCGGCGTCCAAGCTTCCTGATCGCCTCTTTTGGGCGCCATGGGTAGTTGGCCGGAATGACAGGCACCACAAACACGGTTGTACACAGCTTCCGGATCCTGTGTAGCCTGAGCGCTGTAAAGCGGCATCAAGACACCGGCAGCTAGCAGCCATTTCGTCATAAAACGACCTTTTCAGGGTTGAGAGCGTGCTGCGTTCTAGTGCGCAATCAAGGTCTGTCGCTCTCGTGAACTTCATCCTACGCTGGGACAAAGCGCACACAAAATCTGCGGCATTATATACTGGCGTCACTGAAACGGAAGCGACACTGCTTGCCGCGCCCATTCCCGGCGCCGCCCACATCGGAAATCCCATGCAACTCAAGAATCCCATCCTCGGTCTGTGCCAACAGTCCACCTTCATGCTCAGCGCCGCCAAAGTCGACCAATGTCCGGACGACGAAGGTTTTGAAGTCGCCTTCGCCGGGCGTTCCAACGCCGGCAAGTCCAGTGCGCTCAACACCCTGACCCATGCCAGTCTGGCGCGTACCTCGAAAACACCGGGTCGCACGCAACTGTTGAATTTCTTCAAGCTAGACGATGAACGCCGTCTGGTCGACCTGCCGGGCTACGGTTACGCAAAAGTACCCATTCCCCTCAAGCAGCACTGGCAGCGCCACCTGGAAGCGTACCTGGGCAGTCGCGAGAGTTTGAAGGGGCTGATTCTGATGATGGATATCCGTCATCCAATGACCGATTTCGACCAGCTGATGCTCGACTGGGCGATTGCCAGCGGCATGCCGATGCACATTCTGCTGACCAAGGCGGACAAGCTGACCTACGGCGCGGCCAAGAACACTTTGCTCAAGGTTCAGTCGGAAATCCGTAAGGGCTGGGGCGACAGCGTGACGATTCAGCTGTTCTCGGCGCCGAAACGCATGGGGCTGGAAGAGGCCTACACTGTATTGGCGGGCTGGATGGAACTCGCGGACAAGGGCGCTGAGGCGGCCGAGTAAAAAACTGTAGGCAAAAAAAACCCCGGACTTCTATGGGGAGGGGGAAGTTCCGGGGTTCAAATTCTAGACCGCTAGGGCGGGGTCCAGATATCTGCCAACACTTAACACAACATAGGAGCATCGAAGGGCTTCACCAGCCATTCAGTATCTCTGAGTAGTGGATCCGTGAATTAGTTCAGATTTTTTTCGATCGGGTTTGGAATAATCCCAATCGCCTTCCGGACTAAGCGCTCTTCGTCCTTTCTGCCGCGGCATTGTGCCGCAGCAGAAGCCCAATAAAAGCGGGCTCAGTGAGCCTCATCCCAATTGTTGCCCACGCCCACTTCAACCAGCAGCGGAACATCCAGTTGCGCCGCGCCACTCATGTGCACGCGAATTTCATCGCGGACCTGGTCGACCAGATCTTCACGCACCTCAAGCACCAATTCATCGTGCACTTGCAGAATGACTTTGGCGTCGAGGCCGGACGATGTCAGCCAGTTATCCACAGCCACCATGGCTTTCTTGATGATGTCGGCCGCGGTGCCCTGCATCGGCGCGTTGATCGCCGTGCGTTCGGCGGCGGCACGTTCTTGCGGTTTATTGGAGTTGATCTCCGGCAGGTACAACCGACGGCCAAAGAAGGTTTCCACATAACCCTGATCCGCCGCCTGCGCGCGGGTGCGCTCCATGTATTCGCGCACGCCTGGGTAGCGGGCGAAATAGGTGTCGATGTAGGCCTTTGCGGTCTTGGTGTCGACGCCGATGTCCTTGCCCAGCTTTTGCGCGCCCATGCCGTAGATGAGGCCGAAGTTGATCGCCTTGGCGCTGCGACGCTGATCGGACGTCACGTCAGTCAGCTCGACCTTGAATACTTCTGCTGCGGTTGCCGTGTGGACGTCCAGATTGTGGCGGAACGCATTCATCAGGCCTTCGTCATGGGACAGGTGCGCCATGATCCGCAATTCGATCTGTGAATAGTCTGCCGCCAGCAGCTTGTAACCGGCCGGAGCCACGAAGGCCTGGCGGATGCGACGCCCTTCAGCGGTGCGTACCGGGATGTTTTGCAGGTTCGGATCGCTGGAGGACAGGCGCCCGGTGGAGGCCACCGCCTGGTGATACGAGGTGTGGATGCGTCCGGTGCGCGGGTTGATCTGCTCTGGCAGGCGATCGGTGTAAGTGCTTTTCAGTTTGCTCATGGAACGGTATTCCATCAGCACCTTGGGCAGCCGGTAGTCCTCTTCGGCCAGTTTGGCCAACACTTCTTCGGCGGTGGACGGTTGGCCCTTGGCGGTTTTCTTAAGCACCGGCAGACCGAGTTTCTCGTAGAGGATTACGCCGAGCTGCTTGGGCGAGCCGAGGTTGAACTCCTCGCCGGCAATCTCGAAAGCTTCGCGCTCCAGCGCCACCATCTTGTCGCCCAGCTCGATGCTTTGCACGCCGAGCAGCGCGGCATCGACGAAGGCCCCCTGGCGCTCGATGCGCGCCAGCACCGGCACCAACGGGATTTCGATGTCGGTCAGCACACTGGCCAGGCTTGGAATCGCAGACAGCTTTTCGAACAGCGTTTGATGCAGGCGCAAGGTGACGTCGGCGTCTTCGGCGGCGTAGGGGCCGGCCTGTTCCAACGCGATTTGATCGAAAGTCAGCTGCTTCACGCCTTTTCCGGCGATGTCCTGGAAACTCACGGTGGTGTGGTCCAGATACTTCAGCGCCAGGCTGTCCATGTCATGACGGGTGGCCGTGGAATTAAGCACGTAGGATTCGAGCATCGTGTCGAACGCAATGCCGCGAACGGTGATGCCGTTGGCCTGATCACCACCGATGGCACAGTTGGCCAGGATGTTCATGTCGAACTTGGCGTGCTGGCCAACCTTGAGTTTGTTCGGGTCTTCCAGAATCGGTTTGAGGGCGCGCAAGACGGTGTCGCGATCCAGTTGCTCCGGCACGCCGATATAGGAATGAGTCAGCGGGATGTAGGCCGCTTCGTTGGCCTGCACCGCGAACGACAGTCCCACCAGTTGTGCCTGTTGCGCGTCGATACCCGTGGTTTCGGTGTCGAAGGCGAACAGCTTGGCGTTTTTCAGTTTCTCCAGCCAGACGTCGAAACGCGCCTGATCGAGAATAGTTTCGTAACGGGTTTCAGAGGTGGTCACTGGCGGTTCGGCTTCAGCAGCGCTGAATAGATCAACCACCGGCTCTGGTTCAGTGGCAGGGGTGCTCAGCTCAATGCGTTTGGCGTCCCGCTGCAAATCGTTCAGCCAGCTCTTGAATTCGAGCAGACTGTAAAGCTCGGTGAGTTTGACCGGATCTTCCGGGCCCATTTGCAGGTCATCGAGGCCGATATCCAGCGGCACATCGACCTTGATCGTCGCCAGTTGATAGGAGAGGAATGCCATCTCCTTATGTTCTTCAAGCTTGGCTGGCAGGGTCTTGGCACCACGGATCGGCAGGGTCGGGACGATGTCCAGTTGCGCGTAAAGCTCGTTCAGACCGCCATTCACACCGACCAGGAGCCCGGAAGCGGTTTTCGGACCGATGCCCGGAACCCCCGGAATGTTGTCGGAAGAATCACCCATGAGTGCCAGGTAATCGATGATCTGCTCGGGAGCGACGCCGTATTTCTCCTTTACGCCTTCCACGTCCATTGAGCTACCGGTCATGGTATTGACCAAGGTAATGTGCCCGTCGACGAGTTGCGCCATGTCCTTGTCGCCGGTGGAGATGATCACCGGACGGTTGGCGGCCGCGCTGCTGCGGGCCAGGGTACCGATGACGTCGTCAGCTTCGACGCCTTCGACGCAGAGCAGCGGAAAGCCCAGGGCGATCACGCTCTGGTGTAGCGGCTCGATTTGCAGGCGCATGTCGTCGGGCATGCTCGGGCGGTTGGCCTTGTATTCGGCGTACATCTCATCGCGAAATGTCCCTCCCTTGGCGTCGAACACCACGGCGAACGGACTGTCCGGGTACTGCTTGCGCAGGCTCTTGAGCATGTTCAACACGCCCTTGACCGCTCCGGTCGGCAGGCCTTTGGAAGTGGTCAGCGGTGGCAGCGCAAAAAAAGCGCGGTACAGGTAAGAAGAACCGTCCACCAGGACGAGGGGGGCTTGGCTCATGAGCACGATCAACCTTTTCGGCGGGTCCGGCGCTAGAATAGCGGGACCGTTGACGACAAAGGGACAAGGTTATCATGCGCACACTAAATCGCCTGTTGCTGGCTGGGTTGTTTGCAATCACACCGTTGGCTGCCATGGCGGCGGACGATGCGCCATCGCCGGAGCCGGATGTAACCATTCGTACGGAAGGCGACAATACGATCAAGGAATATCGCCAGAATGGTTTTCTGTACGCCATTCAGGTCACGCCGAAAGGCGGCAAACCGTACTTTCTGGTGCGCGCCGATGGATCGGACGGTAACTTCATCCGCTCGGATCAGCCGGATATGCTGATTCCGTCGTGGAAGATTTTTGAGTGGAAGTAGTTTCTTAATTTCAATCGGCGCTGGCTCGACAGCGGCGCCCGTACTGGCAGTTTAAACATGTCTGTGTTCACCCCCCTGGCTCGGCCCGAGCTGGAAACCTTTCTCGCCCCTTATGGACTCGGCCGCCTGCTTGATTTCCAGGGGATTGCCGCCGGTAGCGAAAACACCAATTTCTTTATCAGCCTGGAGCAGGGCGAGTTTGTCCTGACCCTGGTCGAACGTGGTCCGGTCGACGAGATGCCGTTCTTTATCGAACTGCTCGATGTCCTGCATGAAGCCGACTTGCCGGTGCCTTACGCCCTGCGCACCACCGACGGCGTCGCGTTGCGCGAACTGGCCGGCAAGCCTGCGCTGTTACAACCGCGGCTGGCGGGCAAACACATCAAACAAGCCAATGCGCAGCATTGCGCGCAGGTGGGTGAGTTGCAGGCGCATCTGCACTTGGCGACACAGGGCGCAAGCATGATCAAGCGCAAGACCGATCGTGGCCTGGACTGGATGCTGGAGGAGGGTACGCAGTTTCTGTCGCACGTGAATGCCGAACAGAAAGACCTGCTTGAACGGGCGCTGGACGAGATCACGCAGCAGAAGGAGAAAATTCTGGCGCTGCCACGGGCTAACATCCATGCCGATCTGTTCCGCGATAACGCGATGTTCGAAGGTACACACCTGACCGGTCTGATCGATTTCTACAACGCTTGTTCGGGGCCGATGCTCTACGACGTGGCGATTGCCTTGAACGATTGGTGCTCCGACGACGAAGGCTTGATCGATGGGCCACGGGCACGGGCGTTACTGGGGGCTTATGCTGCGTTGCGTCCGTTTACCGCTGCCGAAGCCGAGTTGTGGCCGACGATGTTGCGGGTGGCGTGCGTGCGGTTCTGGTTGTCGCGGTTGATCGCGGCGGAATCCTTCGCCGGGCAGGACGTGTTGATTCACGATCCGATGGAGTTTCAGCAGCGTTTGGCGCAGCGGCAGACCGTCAACACGCCGCTGCCTTTCGCCCTGTAGGAGCGAGCTTGCTCGCGATGGTCGTTAACGATGACGCGGGGTGCCTGACACCCCGCGGTGCTGCAGATTTCTTCGCGAGCAAGCTCGCTCCTACAGAGGTCTGTGTTGGTTACAACGACTCCAGGCACCCCGCCAAATCATTCCCCAGCTTCTCCAGCACCTGCTCATACCCCTGAGCCGTCGCCGGGGTGTACCCGCCCAGCGCATCCAGTTCCGCCAGTTTCACCGGCAGGCCCGCTATCAGGGTTTCGGCCAGGCGTGGCCGCAGTGGCGGTTCGCTGAACACGCACGTCTTGCCGACTTCCTGAAGCCGCGCGCGCATCGCGGCGACGTGCTGGGCGCCGGGTTGCACTTCAGCCGCGACACTGAACACACCCGCGTGCTTGAGGCCGTAGGCGTCTTCGAAGTAGTCGAAGGCCTCGTGGAAGACGAAATAAGGTTTGCCTTCAACACCGGACAGGCGTTTCTTCAGGCGCAGATCCAGTGCGCCTAGGCGCTCATCAAAGGCCTTGAGGTTGCTCTGATAGCGCGTAGCGTTGGCAGGATCGGCCGCGCTGAGGTCCTCGGCCATTTTCGTGGCGATGACCCGGGCGTTGACCGGCGATAGCCACAAATGCGCGTCCAGGCTGCCTGGGCGGTGATCGTGATCATGCTCGTCGGCCTCTTCAGCGTGGGAGTGGTTATCTTCGGCGAAGTGACGCAGTTTCAGGCCGGGCAACGTCTGCACGGCGACGCTGGGCAGTGTACGACCGTTCAGCACGCGCGGCATAAAGCCTTCCATGTCTGGCCCGATCCAGTACAGCAGATCCACCGATTGCACCTTCCGTACGTCGGAGGGGCGTAAGGCATAGTTATGCGGGGAGGCACCCGGCGGCAGCAAAACCTCCGGAATCGCCACGCCGTCCTGCACCGCGGCGGCGATCAGTTGCAGGGGCTTGATGCTGGTGAGGACCTTGACCTCGGCTTGCGCCGGACCGATCAGCAGAAAACTTGCGACAAATGCGACAAAGATTGAAAAAAGTCGGGACACGATGACCACTCGAAGAGGCGAGAACGGGTAACATAATAACGTCTCTCACAAAACTCGTCGCCGCTCATGTCTATCACACCGATTGCCAGCCGTCCCCACGACCACTCTCATTGCGTGCACAGCGCTCTGTCTGAGGCCGATGCTCTTTGTGAACGTCAGGGCCTGCGCTTGACCGCGTTGCGTCGGCGGGTGCTGGAACTGGTGTGGCAAAGCCACAAACCCTTGGGTGCGTACGACATCCTCGCGGTGCTCAGCGAACAGGATGGGCGCCGTGCCGCGCCGCCGACCGTGTACCGCGCGCTGGATTTCCTGCTGGAAAACGGCTTGGTACACCGCATCTCCTCGCTCAACGCCTTCATCGGCTGCAATCATCCCGAGCACGCGCACCAGGGGCAGTTCCTGATTTGCCGTGACTGCCATGCGGCTATCGAGCTTGAGCAGAAATCAATCAGCGACGCGATCGTGGCCAGCGCCAAGGAGGTCGGATTTGTCGTCGAAGGCCAGACCGTCGAAGTAATCGGTCTCTGCTCGGGTTGCCAGGGGGCTTGATGAGCAACGCGCTGATCCGTCTCGAGCAGGTTGCGGTCACCTTTGCCGGGCAACCTGTGCTGGATAACATCGAGCTCAGTGTCGAGCCTGGGCAGATCGTTACCCTGATTGGCCCCAACGGTGCCGGCAAGACCACCCTGGTGCGTGCCGTGCTCGGCTTGTTGAAGCCCGACAGTGGCAGTGTCTGGCGCAAGCCGAAACTGCGGGTCGGCTACATGCCGCAAAAACTGCATGTCGATCCAACCCTGCCGCTGTCAGTGCTGCGTTTCTTGCGTCTGGTGCCAGGTGTGGATCGGGCGATGGCTTTGGCCGCGCTCAAGGAAGTCGGTGCCGAGCAGGTGATCGACAGTCCTGTGCAAAGTGTCTCCGGCGGGGAGATGCAGCGTGTCTTGCTGGCCCGTGCCCTGTTGCGCGAACCGGAATTACTGGTGCTCGATGAGCCGGTGCAAGGCGTCGACGTGGCCGGCCAGGCGGAGCTCTACAGCCTGATTACCCGCCTGCGTGACCGTCACGGCTGCGGTGTGCTGATGGTTTCCCACGATCTGCATCTGGTGATGAGCACAACCGATCAGGTGGTGTGCCTCAATCGCCATGTCTGCTGCTCCGGTCACCCCGAACAAGTCAGCGGCGACCCGGCCTTTGTCGAGCTGTTCGGAAAAAACGCACAAAGCCTGGCGATTTATCACCACCATCACGACCACGCTCACGATTTGCACGGGTCGGTGGTGAAAGCGCCCGCGTCGGGCCATAACCATGTCCATGGAGATAGCTGCAAGCATGGCTGATTTTCTGCTCTACGCCCTGCTTGCAGGTCTGGCTTTGGCAGTCGTTGCGGGCCCGCTGGGTTCTTTCGTGGTCTGGCGACGCATGGCCTATTTTGGTGACACCCTGTCCCACGCAGCTTTGCTGGGTGTGGCGTTGGGCTTCCTGCTGGATGTCAGCCCGACCGTTGCGGTCACTGTAGGCTGTCTGTTGCTGGCGGTGATGCTGGTGACGCTGCAGCAGCGTCAACCGCTTGCGTCTGACACGCTTTTGGGAATTCTCGCACCGAGTACCCTCTCTTTGGGCCTGGTGGTACTAAGCTTCATGCACGAAGTGCGGATCGACCTGATGGCCTATCTGTTCGGCGACCTGTTGGCGATCAGCCCGACCGACCTGGCCTGGATTCTCGGCGGCAGCGCGGCGGTGCTGGCGTTACTGGTGACGCTGTGGCGACCGTTGCTGGCGATCACCGTGCATGAGGAGCTGGCCAGGGTCGAGGGCCTGCCCGTGGCGGGATTGCGCATGGCGCTGATGTTGCTGATCGCCGTGGTGATTGCCGTGGCGATGAAAATCGTCGGCGTGTTGCTGATCACTTCGTTGCTCATCATTCCGGCGGCTGCGGCACAACGTCACGCCCGCTCGCCGGAACAGATGGCACTGGGCGCGAGCTTGCTGGGCATACTCGCCGTGTGTGGCGGGCTGGCGCTGTCCTGGTTCAAGGACACCCCGGCCGGCCCGTCGATTGTTGTGACGGCCGCCGCACTGTTTCTGCTGAGTTTTGTTCTGCCCCGTCGAGGGGTGTAGACTTGCTCGTTTTTTGCGCAAATAGAGAGTCGCAGGAATGAAGTTGTCCGCCTCCCGTTATCTGCTCCTTGCTGCATTTTCTCTGCTGCTGGGCGCCTGCCAAAGCACGCCACCGGCGGCCACCGAGGCCCCCGATGCGCGGGCCTCGGCCATTGCACAGCTGGAGCAAAGCCTGGCCAGCAGCGAACTGGCCACCGCCGAAGATCAATTGGCGGCGTTGCAGGCCGAGTCGCCCAACGATCAATCCCTGGAGCAATACCAGCGACAGTTGGCCGAAGCCTATCTGATGCGCAGCCAGATCGTGCTGCAAAAAGGTGATGTAAACGCGGCAGCCACCGCACTGGCGCGAGCGCGCGCCTTGATGCCCAAGGCGCCGGCGCTGACCGGTGGCGTCAACGGCTCCATCGCGCAGGCCCGCAAGGCCGAGCTGGACAAGGCCGAGGCCGACCTCAAGTCCGCTGAAGCCAAACGCAAGGCCAAGGTCATTGACCCGGAGGCTGAAAGCACCACGGTGAAGCTGAACATCACTGATATGGGGAAAATGCGCCGCCAGCTGGATGCTATCGCCGCCGATGTGGTGAATTATCAGTGCGACGTCAGCATTCAGGCGCCGCGCACCGATGATTTTCCATGGCTGGCCAACTTGCTGACCAAGCGCGTGAACAAGCTTGATCCGCAATTTGATCTGAAGCTTGAGCGGCAGATTCTGCGCAGCGTTCCGGCGCAGATGGTTCTCAGCCCGCGCAAGCAGCCTTAAAAGCTTCGCGAGCAGGCTCGCTCCCACAGTCAGCGCAAACCTGTGGGAGCGAGCTTGCTCGCGATGGCGCCCTTTCTGACGATGAAGATTTACAGGCCGCCATCGCATTGACCTTAGTTGTTCCGTTTACCAGACCTTTGATCGCGTTATTGCCAAATCGCTGGTTGAATACGAAATAAATGCTAAGAACCTCTATACGGACAGGCTAAAATGCGCGCCCGGCTAACCGCTGATCCTATTCCAACGCGCCCCACAAGGTTCGCTACGTGATCGAGTTTCAAAATGTCCATAAAACCTACCGCGTCGCCGGTAGGGATATCCCCGCCCTTCACCCGACCAGTCTGACGATTGAGAACGGTCAGGTCTTTGGCCTGATCGGCCATTCCGGTGCGGGAAAAAGTACCCTGCTGCGTCTGATCAATCGCCTGGAAAATGCCAGTGGCGGCAAGATCATTGTCGACGGCGAGGAAATCACCGCGCTCGATGCCAACGGTTTGCGCCGTTTCCGTCAACAGGTCGGGATGATTTTCCAGCACTTCAACCTGCTGGCCTCCAAGACTGTGGCCGACAACGTCGCGCTGCCGCTGACGCTGGCCGGTGAAATGTCCCGCAGCGACATCGACCGCCGTGTTGCCGAGTTGCTGGCCCGGGTCGGACTGTCCGATCACGCCAACAAGTACCCGGCACAGCTGTCCGGCGGCCAGAAACAGCGTGTGGGCATTGCCCGCGCCCTGGCAACCAAACCGAAAATCCTGCTGTGCGACGAAGCCACCAGTGCACTGGACCCGCAGACCACGGCGTCGGTCCTGCAATTGCTGGCCGAGATCAATCGCGAGTTGAAGCTGACCATTGTGCTGATCACCCATGAAATGGACGTGATCCGCCGGGTCTGCGACCAGGTCGGCGTCATGGACGCAGGCGTGATCGTCGAGCAAGGCTCGGTGGCCGAGGTGTTCCTGCATCCGAAACACCCGACCACCAAGCGCTTCGTGCAAGAAGACGAGCAGATCGACGAAAGCGAACAGCGCGATGACTTCGCTCACGTGCCTGGCCGCATCGTGCGTCTGACCTTCCAGGGCGAAGCGACCTACGCGCCGCTGTTGGGCACCGTCGCCCGCGAAACCGGGGTGGATTACAGCATCCTCGCCGGTCGTATCGATCGCATCAAAGACATCCCTTACGGGCAACTGACCCTGGCCGTGACTGGCGGTGATATGGAAGCGGCCTTCGCCCGCTTCACCGCCGCGGACGTCCACATGGAGGTGCTGCGCTAATGGAAGCCCTGACAAGTTTCTTCACCAATATCGACTGGTTCGAAATCTGGCTGGCCACTGGCGACACCCTGCTGATGCTCGGCGGCTCGCTCTTGTTCACCGTATTGCTGGGCCTGCCGCTGGGCGTGTTGCTGTTTCTCTGCAGCCCGCGTCAGTTGTTGGAAGCCAAAGGCGTTTACGCCATGTTGTCGCTGGTGGTGAACATCCTGCGTTCGCTGCCCTTCATTATTTTGCTGATCGTGATGATTCCGTTCACGGTGCTGATCACTGGCACTTCGCTGGGCGTTGCCGGTGCGATCCCGCCGCTGGTGGTCGGCGCCACGCCATTTTTCGCGCGTCTGGTGGAAACCGCGCTGCGCGAGGTGGATCGCGGCATCATCGAGGCGACCCAGGCCATGGGCGCGACCACGCGGCAAATCATCACCAATGCGCTGTTGCCTGAGGCCCGTCCGGGCATCTTCGCGGCAATCACGGTGACAGCCATTACGCTGGTGTCCTACACGGCAATGGCCGGTGTGGTGGGCGCCGGTGGCTTGGGTGACCTGGCGATCCGCTTCGGTTATCAGCGTTTCCAGACCGATGTGATGGTGGTTACGGTGGTGTTGTTGCTGGTGCTGGTGCAGGTCCTGCAAACCGTAGGCGACAAACTGGTTGTCCATTTTTCCCGTAAATAAGACATGAGCCGGCCATTCGCTGGCAGGCGCCAAACGGGCGCCTCACAAGGAGTTCGCTGAATGAAAAAACTACTCGTCGCGTTCGCTGCCGTTGCAGCCTTTTCCGCCCATGCCGCCGACACCCTGACGGTCGCCGCTACGCCTGTGCCGCACGCGGAGATCCTCGAGTTCGTAAAACCGGCGCTGGCCAAGGAGGGCGTAGACCTGAAGGTCAAGGTCTTCACCGATTACATCCAGCCAAACGTGCAAGTCGCGGAAAAGCGTCTGGACGCCAACTTCTTCCAGCACCAGCCGTACCTGGATGAGTTCAACAAGGCCAAGGGCACCCACCTGGTGTCGGTAGCCGGCGTGCACCTGGAACCTCTGGGCGCTTACTCCAGCAAGCACAAAGCGCTGACCGAACTGCCTGGTGGTGCCACCGTGGTGATTCCGAACGACGCTACCAACGGCGGCCGCGCGCTGTTGCTGCTGGCCAAGGCCGGTGTGATCAAGTTGAAGGATTCGAACAACATCCTGTCGACCGTGAAAGACATCACCGAGAACACCAAGGACCTGAAATTCCGTGAGCTGGAAGCCGCGACCATCCCGCGCGTGCTGACCCAGGTCGACCTGGCACTGATCAACACCAACTACGCCCTGGAAGCCAAGCTCGATCCGGCCAAGGACGCACTGGTCATCGAAGGCAGCGACTCGCCGTACGTAAACATCCTCGTGGCCCGTCCGGACGACAAGGACAGCGAAGCGATGAAGAAACTGGTGGCTGCCTTGCACAGCCCGGAAGTGAAGGCCTTCATCATCGAGAAGTACAAAGGCGCGGTGGTGCCTGCGTTCTGATCTGAAGCTGTATCGAAAAATGGGGCGCATCGAATGCGCCCCATTTTTTTGCTTGAAACACCATAACTGTGGGAGCGAGCCTGCTCGCGAAAGCGGTCTATCAGCCAACGGTGATGTTGAATGTTATGGCCTCTTCGCGAGC
>NZ_JBPKAM010000088.1:0-27001 GCF_051216495.1 Pseudomonas baetica
CCCCCCCCTTTAGTGGTTTTTCCTCCCCCCAAAGGGGTTTTGTAAAAGAAAAAAAAAAAATCCCCACCCCCTGTTGGTTGCCCCGCCTTTTTGGGTAGCGGCCGAAAGTTAGCTACCGGCGACCGTCATCCGCTCGATCAACACCGACCCCGTGCGAATGTTGCTGCGCAGTTCCAGGTCGTTACCCACGGCAAGGATTTGCTTGAACATGTCACGCATGTTGCCTGCGATGGTCACTTCCTGGACCGCGAACTGGATTTCGCCGTTCTCGACCCAGTAACCCGCCGCACCGCGAGAATAGTCGCCGGTCACCATATTCAAGCCCTGACCCATCAGTTCGGTGACCAGCAGGCCACGACCCATGCGGCGCAGCAAAGCGGCCTGATCTTCATCGCCGTGGGTGACAAACAGGTTGTGCACGCCGCCGGCATTCGCGGTGCTCGGCATGCCGAGTTTACGGCCAGAGTAGGTGCCGAGGATGTAGGACACCAACTCGCCTTTTTCGACGAACGGCTTGGCGTACGTCGCCAGACCGTCGCCATCGAATGCCGCACTGCCCAACGCACGCATCAGATGCGGACGCTCGTCGATGGTCAGCCACTCGGGGAACAGCTTCTGTCCCAGTGTGCCTTCGAGGAACGACGACTTGCGATACAGGCTGCCGCCGGAAATCGCCGAGAGGAAACTGCCGAACAAACCACCGGCCAGCTCTGCGGAAAACAGCACCGGCACCTCGCAAGTCGGCACCGGACGCGCACCCAAGCGACTTGCCGCCCGTTGCGCGGCACGCTGGCCGATGATCACCGGGTCCGCCAGCAAATTGCCCTGACGGTTCACGTCGTACCAGTAATCGCGCTGCATCTGGCCATCGGCCTCGGCGATCATTACGCAGCTCAGGCTGTGCCGGGTCGATGCATAGCCGCCGATAAAACCGTGGCTGTTGCCGTAAACCCGGCAACCCTGATGGGTGCTCAAGGTGGTGCCGTCAGCGTTTTTGATTCTTGGGTCGGCGTCGAATGACGCGGCTTCGCAGAGCAAGGCCTTTTCGATGGCCTGCTCCGGGGTGAGATCCCATGGGTGGAACAGGTCGAAATCCTGCACATCCCTGGCCATCAACGCGGCATCCGCCAGGCCCGAAGCTTCGTCTTCCGACGTGTGTTTGGCGATGGCCAGTGCAGCGGCGACGGTTTCGCGGATGGCTTCCGGGCCACTGGCCGACGTGCTGGCCGAACCCTTGCGCTGACCGACATACAAAGTAATGCCGAAACCCTGATCGCGATTGAATTCGACGGTTTCGACTTCGCGCTGGCGTACCGTGGTCGACAGGCCCTGCTCCAGGGATACCGCCACCTCACAGGCACTGGCGCCCTGGCGCTTGGCTTCAGCGATGATCTGCTCGACTTGTTCTTGCAGTGCCGGCAATGCTTGTGGGCCGACGCTTTCAACTGCACTCATGCTGTTCTCCACTCAAATTCTGCTTTCGGTAAAGGTCATCGAGCGACCGGGCCGGACAAGCGGCCCCCGACTGGTTATCATGGCGGCGTTTCTTTGCGGACGGCCACCATGGTTGATTCTTACGACGACTCCCTCGATACGGGAGAAAAAAGCAAATCCCAGGTCAAACGCGAGCTGCATGCTCTGGTTGACCTCGGCGAGCGCCTTACAACACTCAAGCCTGACTTGCTGGCAAAACTGCCCTTGACCGACGCCTTGCGCCGGGCCTTGGCCGAAGCGCCCAAGCACGTTGCACACATCGCGCGTAAACGGCACCTCCAGTTCATCGGCAAACTGATGCGCGATCAGGACACTGACGCCATTCTGGTTTTGCTCGATCAACTCGATGCCTCCACTCGCCAGTACAACGAACGCTTCCATAACCTGGAGCGCTGGCGCGATCGCCTGATCGCCGGGGATGACGCCGTTCTGGAAAAGTTCGTCGTCGAATACCCCGACGCCGATCGCCAGCAATTGCGCTCCCTGATCCGTCAGGCCCAGCACGAGGTCGCGCACAACAAGCCTCCTGCTTCCAGCCGTAAAATCTTCAAGTACATCCGTGAGCTGGACGAGACTCAACGCGGTTTGCGTTAAATCCCCAACTGGGTGAATCGCCTTGCGATTCACCCACGGCTCCCTTTCTTACGACCCCGTGCCACCCACGGTAATCGCATCGATTTTCAGCGTTGGCTGGCCGACACCCACCGGCACCGACTGCCCATCCTTGCCACACGTCCCCACACCACTGTCCAGCGCCAGATCGTTGCCGACCATCGACACTTTGCTCATGGCTTCCGGACCGTTGCCGATCAAAGTCGCACCCTTGACCGGAGCCGTGATCTTGCCGTCTTCGATCAAGTACGCCTCACTGGTGGAGAACACGAACTTGCCGCTGGTGATATCCACCTGGCCGCCGCCAAGGTTGGCGCAGTAGATGCCCTTCTTCACCGAGGCGATGATTTCCGCCGGATCGCTTTCGCCGGCGAGCATGTAGGTGTTGGTCATGCGTGGCATCGGCAGGTGTGCATAGGATTCGCGGCGGCCATTACCGGTGCGGGCCACGCCCATCAGACGCGCGTTGAGCTTGTCCTGCATGTAGCCCTTTAGCACGCCGTTCTCGATCAGCGTGGTGCACTCGGTCGGGGTGCCTTCATCGTCGACACTCAAAGAGCCACGGCGACCGGACAGGGTGCCGTCATCGACGATGGTGCAGAGCTTGGAGGCAACCATCTCGCCCATGCGCCCACTATAGGCCGAGCTGCCCTTGCGATTGAAATCCCCTTCCAGACCGTGACCGACCGCTTCGTGCAACAGCACGCCCGACCATCCGGAACCGAGTACCACCGGCAAGGTACCGGCCGGCGCAGGAATGGCTTCCAGATTGACCAGTGCCTGTCGCAGCGCTTCACGGGCATAACCCATGGCGCGATCTTCGGCGAGGAAATAACGGTAATCGGTGCGACCGCCACCGCCATGACCACCGCGCTCACGACGGCCGTTCTGCTCGACGATCACACTGACGTTGAAGCGCACCAGCGGTCGTACGTCTGCGGCCAAACCACCGTCGGTGGAAGCCACGAGAATCCGCTCCCAGACGCCGGCCATGCTCACGGTGACTTGCTGGATACGAGGGTCGAGTGCGCGGGTGGCAGCATCAATACGCTTGAGCAGATCGACTTTCTCGGCGCGAGTCAGCACTTCCAAAGGATTGTCCGGGGCGTACAACTGCGCAACATCCTGGGTGCTGAATGCTTGCACCTTGCCATTCTGCCCAGCACGGGAAATCGAACGGGCGGCACGGGCCGCTGCGCCCAAGGCTTCCAGAGTGATGGCGTTGCTGTACGCGAAACCGGTTTTCTCGCCGGATTGCGCCCGCACGCCCACCCCCTGGTCGAGGTTGAAGCTGCCTTCCTTGACGATGCCGTCTTCCAGTGCCCAGGACTCGGAAATCTGCCCTTGAAAGTACAAGTCGGCGGCATCGATACCCGGGCCGGCCAGGTCGCCGAGCACGCCTTGCAGGCTTTCGATCGTGACACCGCCGGGCGCCAGAAGGTGTTCACTGACTGAGGACAACAACTCGCTCATATGCTTTACGCCTTAAATTCGTCGTTCTGATGCAGGTCGCTGGGCGCCCTGCGAGAAAAAGCGCCGGTGACTGGACACCGGCATCCGCGCCCGTATGGACGCCTGTTCGCTGCTGTCACGTTCGGCCAGCAGCACGGCCTCGCCTTGTTCCTGTTGCGCCAGCACACGTCCCCATGGATCGATGATGGCCGCATGCCCCCAGGTTTCCCGAGGCCCCGGATGCGCCCCACCCTGGGCGGCCGCAAGCACATAACACTGGGTTTCAATGGCCCGCGCACGAATCAGTACATCCCAGTGCGCCTCGCCGGTCACGGCGGTAAAGGCTGAAGGTGCGGTAATCAGCTCCGCGCCAGCAGCACGCAATTCACTGTAGAGCTCGGGAAAACGCAAGTCATAACAGACGGTCAGGCCAACTCGCCCTACCGGCGTATCCGCCACCACGACCCCACTGCCATAAGCATAGTCATCGGATTCGCGATAACGACCGCGATTGTCCGCCACGTCCACGTCAAACAAGTGCAGTTTGTCGTAACGCGCCACCGTTTCGCCCTGATCATTGACCAGCAACGAGCAGGCATGCGATTTGGCCATCGGTTGACCCTCTGGCGGCAACGGCAAAGTACCCGCCACTATCCATAACTTGAGGTCGCGCGCGGTCTGTTTCAACCAAGGCAGGATCGGACCCTCACCCAGCGCCTCGGCGCGACCGATGTCCGCGATATCGCGTCGGCCCATGGCGGCAAAGTTTTCCGGCAGCACGGCAAGCACCGCCCCCGAGGCCGCAGCCTGCTCCAGCAAGCGACGGGCCTGAGCCAGGTTGGCCAGCACATCGCTCTGGCTGACCATTTGAATGACCGCAACGGACATGGCTTTATCCTTATTGAAATCAACCTCCACCTGTAGGAGCGAGCTTGCTCGCGATGGAGGTAAACGATGACTCGCACGGCATGAATGAACGCGGTGCTCTTGCGTTTTTCGCGAGCGAGCTCGCTCCTACAAGGAGCCGATAAGCCATGCTACTCAAAAAGGCTTGTCGTAGGTGATTTTCGGATCTTTCCATGGCCCTTTGACGGTGTACTTCACGCTGGCGAAACGGGCCACGCGATCACCGATCAGCTTGTCGATCAGGAACAGCGCACCGCCGACGGCCGGCGCTCCGACGATCAGTGCGGCAATCGGCAAATTGTTGGTCACCGGCAATGTCACAAGTAATTTGGCATCAATCTGATCGGCCACCATATTCAGGGTGCCGTCGAGCTCGAGGGTACTCGATGGGCCGGTCACGCGGATTGGCTCACGGGTGACATAAACGCCGTTGGTCCCTACCAGTAATCCCTTGACCCGGTCGTAGCTCAGGCCTTTGCCGAACAGGTCGGAGAAGTCCAGGCGCAAACGTCGGCCAATGGAGTTGAAGTTGAGCAGACCAAACACCCGCAACGCTTGGGCACTGCCTTCGACTTCAACGAACTGCCCCTCCTTCATCGAAGCATCAAGGGTGCCGGAGAATCGCTTGGTGGCCAGCCAGGCCGGCGAACCTGGCCAACTGCCGTCAATATCCATACGGAATTCCTGACTGGTAACGCTCGGCGCAAAGCCCCACCCCTTGAGTACGTCCGCGAGGTTCTTGCCACTGATCCGGCCCTTGTACCAGCTTGTGCTGGCCCCCGGCATGCCTTCCCAGCCGCCGCTGCCCTGCAACAGGATGCCTTTGAGGCCCATGTCCAGTGAGTTGAAGGCAACGCCCTTGGCTGTCGGGCGTACCTTCAGCGACCAGGCCCCCACCAGGTCGCTACCCTGGAAGAGTTGATTGATAGTGATGTCCATTGCCGGAATCTTGGTCGGGTCCACCGAGGCCAGTGGATCCGGCGCGTTTTCGTCAGTCAGGGCCTTCGGATCGGGTGCCGGCAGTCGCACGGTTTGCAGATTGATCACCATAGGTGCGGCTTTCGCATCAGGGATGCTGGCGTTGCCTTTGACCTGCTGGCTGTCGAGCTGCAACGCCCAGGCGCTCGGTTTGCGCATCAACTGCACTGAAGCCTGATCCAGCGTCGTACCGAATGCACTGAGTTTGCCGACCTTGAAATCCGCGCCGCTGAGCAATTGCTTGGCACTGCCTCCGGGGTCTTGGCCCGCGTACTTGTTCACCAGATCCTGCCAGGGACCGACATCCAGCTCCGACAGCACCCCGCGCACCCGCAGGCCCTTCGCGCCAGGCAGTACGGCTTCGCCGTTACCCAGAAACAACTCACCGCGACCGTTGGCAAAATTGCCGGTCGGTGCGGCAAAGGTGAAGTTGGCCAGTTCACCGTAGTTCACCCAATAGCGCCGCTCCGCGCCTTGCAGGGTCATGCGGAAAGACGTGTCACGCCCGACATCGGCCGC
Source organism: Pseudomonas baetica (assembly GCF_051216495.1). Classification (GTDB taxonomy): domain Bacteria; phylum Pseudomonadota; class Gammaproteobacteria; order Pseudomonadales; family Pseudomonadaceae; genus Aquipseudomonas; species Aquipseudomonas baetica_B. The sequence goes on from NZ_JBPKAM010000088.1 coordinate 5,962, forward strand.
CATGCCGAAAGGTGCCGGCAGATCGACCGTCACGCCCTTGAGATTGGAATTGACCATCAGTTGGCTGTCGGCGCCGTCCAGGGTCAGTTGCAATTGATAGGGGATCACACCGCTCACCGGTAACGGCTGGGTAACGCTCAGCCACTCGGTGAGTTTTTTGACCTCGACCTGCCCCGAAGCGGTGACCCGGGTATTGAGCTTGCCCTCGCGGCCATCGGCAAAAATCTGCGCGCTGACCGGTTTATCGAACGCTCGGGCGGTGATCTTCTGACCACTCAGACCTTTAGTACTGTCGAAACGGAAATCGCCTTTGAGTTGCGTCAATTCCAGCGGTGGTTCGGGCAGTTTCAGACGGGATTTGGTTGTCTTGAAGTCGACCAGAATCTTCGGCTGCTCGCCCTTGACGAGAGGGATATCGAGTTTCAGTTTACCTTGCAGATCACCCTCGCCTTCCCACCCGACAAAGGTGTCGGCAGTGCCAATCGGCGCTTGTTGCAGGATTTTCAAGCCATCGCCCAGCCCCCCGGCGAACGCACCGTCGAGAAACAGGTGGGAGCTTTGCCCTTCCGGCACATGGGGAATGTTGACGTAAATGTCGCTGACCTGAGTGTCGAGCAACTGCCCCTTGCTGGCCAGAATCCGCACGCCGCTGTCTTCTACGAACACATCGCCCGTGACCTTGCTGACATGGGGCCATCCCGGCTGGAACGCCAACTCGGCATCGTGCACCTTGAAAAACAGGCTGATGCTGCGTGCCGTGTCGGTTGCGCCGTGGTTCAACGACCCCTGGTACTGGAAGAATCCCTGATCCACCGCGCCTTTGAGAATCGCCGTGCGCAACCACTCGTCCAGCGCAGGGCTGAGCACCGCCGGCAGGTATTTGGCGGTGTAGCGCCCGTCACCGTCCACCAGTCCCACCCGCAGGTCCATGTAGTCTTCCTGGGTGTGATCAAAATGCAGGCGAATCAGGAAGTCGCCGGCAATCTTGCCCTCTTCACCCAACACCTTCAGATACGGCGCGATCAGGGTGAACCCTTCTTTGTCGAGTTTCCAGGTCAGGCGGGCATTGGCCTGAATGTATTGCCATGGCTTGGCGAAAATCGGGTCCAGGTGCAGCATGAAGTCCTTGCTGTCCATGCGCAACTCGCCATGGCCAAGGTCACCGCTGATGCTGCCCGTAACGTTTCGGGCCGCCGGCGCGCCGTGATAGGCGTCGAAACCGACCCGGTCGAGGTTGGCGGCAAAACTGAACTTGCTGTCGTCTGTGGCGTTGGGCCGCACGTCGATCAATACATTGCGAAGTCCTCCGGTGACCTTGAGCCGATCGACCACCGTGGCAAAGCCCTCGGGCAATGGTGCCAGGGCATTGAACAAAGGAGTGAGGGGGGTGAGGTCAAGGCGGTCGGCTTGCAGGTGCCAGAGTTCTTCCGAGTTGTCGGAAGGCGCCGTTTGCTTGACTTGCAGACGCGACTCCCAGCGGGTCTCGCCGAGGTTCATCGCCAGGGAGTCCACCGTCACCAGCATGCCTTGGGCGTTGCGCTGGAAATAGCCGTTGAGCGCCAGATTGTCGATCTTGATCGGCTTGCGTTCGGCGTAGGCACCCTTGAGTTGCGGTGCATTCAAACGCACCGCAGCGCTTTGCAACACACCCTGCCCCCAGGTCGCCCACAGTTCGCCACCGGCTTTGATCTCGGAGAAATTCCACTGCTGGCTGACACTCTCGGGTAGCCATTTCGACCAGTCGCTTTGCGGCAGACTCAAGTAAACCTCGGCCTCACCCTCCTTCCACTGGCTGGCACGAATGCGGGAGCGCAGGCTCATGGCCATTGGCTGCCCATCGGGCAGGGTCAAACGGACATCGAGCCGTTGACGCGTGACACCGGTTTTCAGGTTCAGACCGACATAGGTCAGGGAAAGCGGCGACGCGCCCCACGGCTGCAAAGTGACCTGGCTGTCGAGCACCGACAACTGCTGGATCATCTGCATGCGATTGAGCATTTGCTCCGGATCGAGAGGCTTTTCGTCTTTTTTCAGCGGCAACCCTTCCAGCGCCCATTGACCGTCGTCGCCTTGTTTGAGGCTGATCTTCAGACCGCTGAACTGAAGATGAGCAATACGCACTTCACGCGCCAGCACACTGGCCCAAAGATCCGGCACCGCGCGAACCTTTTCCAGGTGCAAGGCATTGGCACCTTCGCCGACCGTCACATCGTGAGCCGACAAAACCGGAGCGAAATCACTCCAGCTGCCTTTCAGCTCGCCGATTTGCAGCGGCATGCCCAAGGCCTCGCTGGCCCTGGTTTCGACTTCGGCACGGTACTCCGCCACCAACGGCGCGAGCTCGCGCCCAAGGCTGACGTACAACGCCATCAATACCAAAACCAACGCGCACAGGCCCAGACCCCAACGGGTCAGTGCGGCCAGAATGCGTGTCAGACGCTCCATGTCAGTTGGCTCCCATGGCAAAAGTTTTGCAAAAAGCTGAGGCCAGCCGTGCAGGAAAAGTTAAAACGCAGCGACTCAGAGCAACACCACGTCGTATTGTTCCTGGGAATACATGGTTTCTACCTGGAACCGGATGGTGCGCCCGATAAAGCCCTCCAGTTCGGCGACATTGCCCGACTCCTCATCAAGCAGGCGGTCGACGACTTTCTGGTTCGCCAATACACGATAGCCTTCCGCCTGATAGGCGCGAGCCTCCCGGAGGATTTCACGGAAGATTTCGTAGCATATGGTTTCAGGCGTCTTCAACTTGCCACGGCCCTGGCAACTGGTGCATGGCTCGCACAACACTTGCTCGAGGCTTTCGCGGGTGCGCTTGCGCGTCATCTGTACCAGGCCCAACTCGGTAATGCCGATGATGTTGGTCTTGGCATGATCGCGCTCCAGTTGCTTCTCCAGCGTGCGCAACACCTGACGCTGGTGCTCTTCATCTTCCATGTCGATGAAGTCGATGATGATGATCCCGCCCAGGTTGCGCAGACGCAGTTGGCGAGCGATGGCGGTCGCCGCTTCCAGGTTGGTCTTGAAGATGGTTTCTTCGAGGTTGCGATGACCGACGAATGCGCCGGTATTGACGTCGATGGTGCTCATGGCTTCCGCCGGATCGACCACCAGATAACCACCGGACTTGAGCGGCACTTTGCGTTCCAGGGCTTTCTGGATTTCGTCTTCGACGCCATACAGGTCGAAAATCGGCCGCTCGCCGGGATAATGTTCCAGACGATCGGCAATCTCGGGCATCAGTTCGGCGACGAACTGCGTGGTTTTCTGGAAAGTTTCCCGGGAGTCGATGCGGATTTTTTCAATCTTCGGACTTACCAGATCACGCAAGGTGCGCAGCGCCAGACCGAGGTCTTCGTAGATCACGCTGGGGGCACTGATGGTTTTGATCTGCGCATTGATCTGATCCCACAGCCGGCGCAGGTAACGGATGTCCATCAGGATTTCGTCGGCCCCGGCGCCTTCGGCCGCCGTACGCAGGATAAAACCGCCGGCTTCCTGGATGCCCTCTTTGGCGACGCAATCGCTGACCACTTGCTTGAGGCGTTCGCGCTCGGCTTCGTCTTCGATCTTCAGAGAAATGCCGACATGGGCGGTACGCGGCATGTACACCAGGTAGCGTGAGGGAATCGACAGCTGGGTGGTCAGGCGTGCGCCTTTGGAGCCAATCGGATCCTTGGTGACTTGCACCACCAGGCTCTGCCCTTCGTGCACCAGGGCACTGATGCTCTCCACCGCCGGGCCTTCTCGCAGGGAGATTTCCGAAGCATGAATGAACGCGGCGCGATCCAGGCCGATATCGACAAATGCCGCCTGCATGCCCGGCAATACCCGCACGACTTTGCCTTTATAGATGTTGCCGACGATCCCGCGCTTTTGCGTGCGCTCGACATGGACCTCTTGCAGCACACCGTTTTCGACCACCGCCACGCGTGATTCCATCGGCGTGATGTTGATCAGGATCTCTTCACTCATGGCAGGGTCTCGTTCAGGCATGTTCACGATAATGGCCGCATCTGGTCAGTACGACGCTTAACGCGCGTTATGGGTTTGCCAACAGGGTATGCCGAAATGGCCGAGCAGTTCCGCGGTTTCGCACAGCGGTAATCCAACCACCGCCGAATAACTTCCATCGAGCCCGGCGACAAACACCGCACCCAATCCTTGAATTCCATAGCCACCCGCCTTGTCCCGCGGCTCACCACTGGCCCAATAGGCCGCTGCTTCGTCGATGCTTATGGCGCGAAATCGCACCACGCTGCGTACCACTCGCGATTCGCAGCGCTCGCCGTCGAGCAGCGCAATGGCCGTCAAGACTTCATGTTCTTTCCCGGACAACATCTTCAGCATGGCGCAAGCGTCAGCTTCATCAACCGGTTTTCCGAGAATTTTGCCGTCGAGCACCACGGCGGTATCGGCCCCCAGCACGCAGAACGCTGCATCGGACACCACGGCACCGCGACCGGCCGCAGCCTTTGCGCGAGCCAGACGCTCGACATAGTCGCAGGGTGATTCGTGAGTCAGAGGGGTTTCGTCGATGTCCGCACTGATGGCGGTGAACGGCACGCCGATCTGCGTGAGCAGTTCGCGCCGACGCGGCGAGCCTGAAGCGAGGTACAGCCGTTTCATCAAGACATCTCCCTGTCCATTGCCCTGGGCACCAGGTGCGGGCACATGCCTGACCGAATTAATTGATTTTGTAGCGCCGACGCAATCCACGCAAAGCGAAGCTGATCCACGGCCAGAGCAAGGCGCTGACCAGTGCTGGCAGTACCAGCGCCAGGGTTGGCTGACGGTTGCCGGTCAGGGCGCTCAGCCAGAGTTGAACAAGCTGCGCGAGACCGAAGATCACCAGGATCACCAGGCTCTGCTGCCACATCGGGAACATCCGCAGGCGTTGTTGCAGCGCCAGCACCAGATAGGTGATGAGCGTCAGGATCAACGCGTTCTGCCCCAACAACGTGCCATACAACACGTCTTCAGCCAGGCCAAGGCACCACGCGGTGACCATCCCGACTTTCTGTGGCAAGGCCAGCGCCCAAAAGGCCAGCAGCAAGCCCAGCCAAAGCGGACGCAGGATTTCCATGAATTGCGGCAATGGCGAAACGCTGAGCAGCATGCCGATGGCAAATGTCAGCCAGACGATCCAGCCGTTTCGGGAAGCTTTGACACCAACCATTATTCTTGCCTCCCAGTGGTAGCCGGTGCGGAGACAGGCGGTTTGGCAGCAGGTTTTACGGCAGCAGGTTGCGCTGCCGTTGGCTTGGCGGCCGCCGGTGGTTTCGCAGCGGCAGGATGTGCGGCTACAGGCTTGGCCGGAGTAGCGGGCACCGGAGCAACCGCCGGCGCAGCCGGAGTAGTTGGCGCCGCAACGGCTGCCGGAACGACCGCAGGTTTCGGTACGGTCGCCGGAATGATCGGCCCTCCGCCCTGCGCATCCAGGGATTCCTGAGCTTGCGCGGCATCGTTGGCACGCTCTTCGGCAGTGCGGCCGTCGCTGAACACGAGCAGCAGGTAACGACTGCGATTGAGGGCTGCAGTCGGTACCGCGCGGACAATGGCGAACGGCTGGCCGGAGTCATGAATCACTTCCTTGACCGTGGCCACCGGGTAACCCGCCGGGAAGCGCTGGCCGAGGCCGGAACTGACCAGCAAATCACCTTCCTTGATGTCAGCGGTATCCGCTACGTGGCGCAGCTCGAGGCGCTCCGGGTTACCGGTGCCGCTGGCAATCGCCCGCAAGCCGTTACGGTTGACCTGCACCGGAATGCTGTGGGTCGAATCGGTCAGCAGCAGGACGCGGGAGGTGTAGGGCATCAATTCGACCACTTGCCCCATCAAGCCACGGGCATCGAGTACCGGCTGGCCGAGGATCACACCGTCGCGCTCACCCTTGTTGATGATGATGCGATGAGTAAAAGGATTCGGGTCCATGCCGATCAACTCGGCCACTTCGACCTTTTCGTTGACCAGTGCCGACGAGTTGAGCAACTCGCGCAGCCGAACGTTCTGCTCGGTCAGGGAGGCAAGCTTTTGCATGCGCCCCTGCAACAGCAGGTTTTCGGTCTTGAGTTTTTCGTTTTCGGCGACGAGTTCGGTCCGGCTGCCAAACTGGCTGGCCACACCCTGCCATAGCCGCTGCGGCAGGTCGGTGATCCAGTAGGACTGCATCAGCACCAGCGACATTTGGCTACGCACTGGCTTGAGCAGTGTGAAGCGGGCATCGACCACCATCAGCGCGACCGAAAGCACGACCAGCACCAACAAGCGCACGCCCAGTGAGGGACCCTTGGTGAAAAGCGGTTTAATAAGCCGCTCCTCCCAGGCAAATGTTCTCTTTATTCATACGGCAGACCGGCCTGGATGCAGACTGACAGAAGATAAACGCGAACAGGCAGCACTGCAAAGTGCTGCCTGCGCGCTCAACAGCATGGAGGCGATCCGGCGACTTATTCGCTGGAGAGCAGATCCATGGTGTGCTTATCCATCATTTCCAATGCACGGCCACCGCCGCGAGCAACGCAGGTCAACGGGTCTTCGGCGACGATCACCGGCAGGCCGGTTTCCTGGGCCAGCAACTTGTCGAGGTCACGCAGCAAGGCGCCACCACCGGTCAGTACCAGACCACGCTCGGCGATATCGGAAGCCAGTTCCGGAGGCGATTGCTCCAGAGCGCTTTTCACGGCCTGAACGATAGTGGCCAAGGACTCTTGCAGCGCTTCCAGCACTTCGTTGGAGTTCAGGGTGAATGCGCGCGGAACGCCTTCGGCCAGGTTGCGGCCACGAACGTCGACTTCGCGAACTTCACCGCCCGGGTAAGCCGTACCGATTTCCTGCTTGATGCGCTCGGCGGTGGACTCGCCGATCAGGCTGCCGTAGTTGCGACGCACGTAGGTGATGATCGCTTCGTCGAAGCGGTCGCCGCCAACTCGTACGGATTCGGCGTAGACAACACCGTTCAGGGAGATCAGCGCGATTTCGGTGGTACCGCCACCGATATCCACGACCATCGAACCGCGCGCTTCTTCAACCGGAAGACCGGCACCGATCGCAGCAGCCATTGGCTCTTCGATCAGGAACACTTCACGGGCACCGGCACCGAGGGCCGATTCACGGATGGCGCGACGCTCAACCTGGGTGGATTTGCAAGGAACGCAGATCAACACGCGAGGGCTAGGCTGCAGGAAGCTGTTTTCGTGAACCTTGTTGATAAAGTACTGCAGCATCTTTTCGCAGACGCTGAAGTCGGCGATCACGCCGTCTTTCATCGGACGAATGGCAGCAATGTTGCCCGGCGTACGGCCCAGCATGCGCTTGGCCTCGGTGCCGACAGCAACGACACTTTTCTGATTACCGTGTGTCCGAATGGCCACAACCGATGGCTCATTCAGGACGATACCGCGCTCGCGCACGTAAATAAGGGTGTTGGCAGTGCCCAGGTCAATGGAAAGATCGCTGGAAAACATGCCACGCAGTTTCTTGAACATGGGAAAGGGACCCTAGGCAACGCGTGGGTAAAAAAGTGCGGCAAACTCTAACAACGACAGGGATTTTGGGCAAGGCGCCAATATGTTAAATTGGCCGCTTTTCTGTGCACCAAGCCCCACAATCGCGGCCGTATGACCGTAGAAGTGCGGTAGTGTTCCGACAATCTAACACACGGACACCGTCCGTCTTGTTTTCCACTGGAGAATCCCAATGGCGCTTGAACGCTCCGACGTGGAAAAAATCGCGCATCTGGCCTGCCTTGGCCTCAATGATGCCGATCTTCCACACATCACTTCGGCCCTCAACAGCATTCTCGGGCTGGTCGACGAAATGCAGGCGGTCAATACCGACGGTATCGAGCCGCTGGCCCATCCACTGGAAGCCAGCCAGCGCCTGCGCGCGGACGTCGTGACCGAGACCAATAACCGCGAGGCCTACCAGTCCATCGCACCAGCGGTCGAAAACGGCCTGTACCTGGTTCCGAAAGTCATCGACTAAAGGGAAAGAGCCTGCAATGCATCAATTGACTCTGGCCGAGATCGCCCGCGGACTCGCCGATAAAAAGTTTTCCTCCGAAGAGCTGACCCAAGTCCTGCTGGCGCGCATCGCCCAGCTCGACCCGCAGCTCAACAGCTTCATCAGCCTCACCGAAGAGCTGGCGCTCACGCAGGCGAAAGCCGCTGACGCACGCCGTGCCAAGGGTGAGAACGGCGCGCTGCTGGGTGCGCCGATTGCCCATAAAGACCTGTTCTGCACCCAGGGCATTCGCACCAGCTGCGGCTCGAAGATGCTCGACAACTTCAAGGCACCGTACGATGCCACCGTCGTCGCCAAGCTGGCTGCTGCCGGGACCGTGACCCTGGGCAAGACCAACATGGACGAATTCGCCATGGGCTCGGCCAACGAGTCGAGCTACTACGGCGCGGTGAAAAACCCGTGGAACCTGGAACACGTTCCGGGCGGTTCGTCCGGTGGCTCGGCCGCCGCGGTGGCCGCTCGCCTGTTGCCTGCCGCCACCGGCACCGACACCGGTGGCTCCATTCGTCAGCCCGCTGCGTTGACCAACCTGACCGGCCTGAAACCGACGTACGGTCGCGTATCGCGCTGGGGCATGATCGCCTACGCCTCCAGCCTCGATCAGGGTGGCCCGATGGCGCGCACCGCCGAAGACTGCGCGATTTTGTTGCAAGGTATGGCCGGCTTCGATCCGAACGACTCCACCAGCATCGACGAACCCGTGCCGGACTACAGCGCCAGCCTCAACGGCTCGCTGCAAGGCCTGCGTATCGGCGTGCCTAAAGAGTACTTCAGCGCCGGTCTCGACCCGCGTATTGCCGATCTGGTCATGGCCAGTGTCGAAGAACTGAAGAAGCTCGGCGCCGTGGTCAAGGAAATCAGCCTGCCGAACATGCAGCATGCGATTCCTGCTTATTATGTGATCGCCCCGGCGGAAGCCTCTTCCAACCTGTCGCGATTCGACGGCGTGCGTTTCGGTTACCGCTGTGCAGACCCGAAAAACCTCGAAGACCTGTACAAGCGTTCCCGTGGCGAAGGCTTCGGAACGGAAGTACAGCGCCGGATCATGGTCGGCGCATACGCGTTGTCTGCCGGTTACTACGATGCCTACTACCTGAAGGCGCAGAAGATTCGTCGCTTGATCAAGAACGACTTCATGACCGCCTTCAATGAAGTCGACATCATCCTCGGCCCGACCACGCCGAACCCGGCCTGGAAGCTCGGCGCCAAGAACAGCGACCCGGTCGCTGCGTACCTGGAAGACGTGTACACCATCACCGCCAACCTCGCCGGTCTGCCAGGCTTGTCCATGCCAGCAGGTTTCGTCGATGGCCTGCCGGTTGGCGTGCAACTGCTCGCCCCGTACTTCCAGGAAGGCCGCTTGCTCAACGTTGCGCACCAGTATCAGCTGAACACTGACTGGCACACCCGCACCCCAACCGGCTTCTGAGGAGACACACATGCAATGGGAAGTCGTGATCGGGCTGGAGATTCACACCCAGCTCACCACCCGGTCGAAAATCTTTTCCGGTAGTTCCACCACCTTCGGTTCCGAGCCGAACACCCAGGCCAGCCTGATCGACCTGGGCATGCCCGGCGTACTGCCAGTGCTGAACCAGGAAGCGGTGCGCATGGCGGTGATGTTCGGTCTGGCGATTGACGCCGAGATTGGCCAGCACAACGTGTTCGCCCGTAAAAACTATTTCTACCCGGACCTGCCCAAGGGCTACCAGATCAGCCAGATGGAATTGCCGATCGTCGGCAAGGGCCACCTGGACATCGCCCTGGAAGACGGCACGGTTAAACGCGTCGGCATTACCCGCGCGCACCTGGAAGAAGACGCCGGCAAGAGCTTGCACGAAGAGTTCAGCGGTGCCAGCGGCATCGACCTGAACCGTGCCGGTACGCCGTTGCTGGAAATCGTCTCCGAACCGGACATGCGCAGCGCCAAGGAAGCCGTGGCCTACGTCAAGGCGATCCACGCGCTGGTGCGCTACCTGGGCATCTGCGACGGCAACATGGCCGAAGGCTCGCTGCGTTGCGACTGCAACGTCTCGGTGCGCCCTAAAGGCCAGGCCGAGTTCGGCACCCGCTGCGAAATCAAGAACGTCAACTCGTTCCGCTTCATCGAGAAGGCGATCAACTCCGAGATCCAACGTCAGATCGACCTGATCGAAGACGGCGGCAAGGTTATCCAGCAGACCCGACTGTACGATCCGAACAAGGACGAAACCCGTCCGATGCGCAGCAAAGAGGAAGCCAACGACTACCGTTACTTCCCCGATCCGGATCTGCTGCCGGTGGTCATCGAAGAATCGTTCCTGGGCGAAGTACGCGCCACGCTGCCGGAACTGCCGCCGCAGAAGCGCGAGCGCTTCCAGAGCCAGTTCGGTCTGTCGGCCTACGACGCCAACGTGCTGGCCACCAGCCGTGAACAGGCGGATTACTTCGAGAACGTCGCGAGCATCAGCGGCGACGCCAAACTGGCGGCGAACTGGGTCATGGTCGAGTTGGGCAGCCTGCTCAACAAGCAAGGCCTGGACATCGATCAGTCGCCGGTTACGGCCGAACAACTGGGCGGCATGCTGTTGCGCATCAAGGACAACACCATCTCCGGCAAGATCGCCAAGGTCGTGTTCGAAGCCATGGCCAATGGCGAAGGCAGCGCTGACGAGATCATCGACAAGCGCGGTCTGAAGCAAGTGACCGACACCGGCGCGATCTCGGCGGTACTGGATGAAATGCTCGCCGCCAACGCCGAACAGGTCGAACAGTACCGCGCGGCTGACGAAGCCAAACGCGGCAAGATGTTCGGCTTCTTCGTCGGCCAGGCCATGAAAGCCTCCAAGGGCAAGGCCAACCCGCAACAGGTCAACGAACTGCTCAAAAGCAAGCTCGAAGGCTGATCGGTATGGAGCCAGCCCAAAAAACTGGCACCATTCCCTGTGGGAGCGAGGCTGCTCGCGAATGCTGTTCGGCACTCAACACTGAGTTGGTTGTCAGAATGTCATTCGCGAGCAGGCTCGCTCCCACAATTGTTTTGGAAGCTTTCAAATGAAACGTCTTCTCGGCGTATGCGCCCTGCTCTCCCTATTGGCCGGTTGTGCCAGTACCGACACCGTCGATCCCCATGGTTACGACAAAACCGGTGTGGCTTCGTACTACGGCGCCAAACACCAAGGCAAACGCACCGCCAGCGGCGAGCGTTTCGACAAGAATTCCATGACCGCCGCCCACCGCCAGTTGCCCTTCGGCACACGGGTGAAGGTCACCAACCTGAATAACGACAAGTCCTGCGTGGTGCGTATCAACGATCGCGGACCACACACCCGTGGCCGGATAATCGACCTGTCCCATGAAGCTGCCGCACGCCTGGGCATGCTCAAAAGCGGCACGGCACGGGTTCGCGTGCAAGCCCTCGACGACTGAAGCACGGAGCCCCGACCATTTTCGGACTAGCCGATTTACCCCTGATCAGCGTGATCGAATTGCTCAGCGGGCTGCTACTGTTGATTGTCGGTGCCGAACTGATGGTCCGTGGCGCCGTGCGCCTCGCCGCGCGCCTGTATGTCAGACCGCTGATCATCGGCCTGACCATCGTCGCCCTCGGCAGCAGCGCCCCGCAGATGGCGGTGAGCCTGCAAGCGACCCTCACGCACAACGCCGACATCGCCGTCGGTAGCGTGATTGGCAGCAGCATTTTCAACATCCTCGTCACCCTCGGCTTGTCGGCGCTGATCATCCCGCTGCGGGTGTCACGGCAACTGGTGCGCCTGGACATTCCGCTGATGATCGGCGCCAGCCTGCTGGTGTTCGTATTGGCCTGGAATGAAGACCTGACGCGCGTCGACGGCATGCTGCTGCTAGCGGCACTGGCGCTGTACCTGGGCTTGCTGCTGCGCCAGTCGCGGCACTCGACCCGCCCACACTCCATCACCCACCAAGCCCCGCAAGCACCATGGATCAGCAGTCTGCTGATGATCGCCGGCGGCCTGGCGATGCTGGTCTACGCCGGGCACTTGCTGCTGGGGGCCGCGGTATCGGTGGCCACCGACCTCGGGCTGTCGGAACGGATCATCGGCCTGACCATCGTCGCCGTCAGCACGTCCCTGCCGGAACTCGCCACCTCCTTGATCGCCGCGTTGCGCGGTGAACGGGAGATTGCGGTAGGCAACGTGGTTGGCAGCAACCTGTTCAACCTTCTGGGTGTGCTCGGCGTCACTGCCTTGATCGCGCCATCGCCGCTGTCGGTATCGCCCAACGCCCTGGATTTCGACCTGCCGGTGATGCTCGGCGTCGCGGCATTGTGCTTACCGGTGTTCTATTCGGGTTACCGGGTAACCCGCGCCGAAGGTTTGCTGTTCCTCGGCTTGTACCTGGCTTATGGCCTGCATGTGGTGTCGTTTACCACAGGCATGCCGTTGGCGGGCAAGCTTGAACACCTGATGCTGTTTTTCGTCCTGCCGGCGCTGGTGGCGTTCCTGCTGTTCACGTCGCTGCGCGCCTGGCGTCGCCAACACCACAAGAGGGAATTGCCATGACCGAGAATAAAAAATCCGGCGTTGAAGTACGTCGCCACGTGATGGGCGACGCCTTCGTCGACCGCGCATTGGGCAACGCCACCGAGTTCACCCAGCCGCTACAGGATTTCGTCAACGAACACGCCTGGGGCGGCGTATGGAATCGCGAGGGCCTGCCACTGAAAACCCGCAGCCTGATCACCCTCGCCGCGTTGACTGCGCTGAAGTGCCCGCAGGAGTTGAAGGGGCATGTACGCGGTGCGCTGAACAACGGTTGCACCGTGGAAGAGATCCGCGAGGCGCTGCTGCATTGCGCGGTGTATGCCGGCGTGCCGGCGGCGATCGATGCGTTTCGAGCGGCGCAGGAAGTGATCGATACCTACCAGAAGCCTGAGTAACCCCCGGATTTTTTGCTGTCAGTGACATTGTCTTCGCGAGCAGGCTCGCTCCCACAGGGGAATGCATTTCAACGGTGGGAGCGAGCCTGCTCGCGAATGGGTCTGAAGAGCACACAAATCTGAAGCTAGATCCACCCGCCCCACTGCAACAAAAAGATTCCGATGTTGGTGGTCACCGCCGCCATCAACGTGGTGATGACGATGATCGCCGCCGCCAGCTCATGATTGCCATCCGCCGCCCGGGCCATGACGAAACTGGCCGCGGCGGTCGGGCTGCCGAAGTACAGAAACAGAATCCCCAACTCCGCCCCGCGAAAACCCCACAGCCACGCGCCCAGCGTCGCCAGCACCGGCAGGCCGAGCATTTTCACCAGGCTTGAACTGAGCGCCATCGAACCGCTTTTACGCATCGCCGCGAGCGACAGCGTTCCGCCGATACAGATCAATGCCAGAGGCAACGTGGTTTGCGCCAGATACTGGCCAGAGGTCTCCAGCCATCCCGGCAAGCCGATGTTGAAATACGCGAAGGGTGCCGCCGCGATCACGCTGATGATCAGCGGGTTGCTGACCACGCTTTTGCAGATGCTCCACGGGTCGGACTTGATCACCGGGCTGTACACCGCCAGCACGATGGTCGAGAGCGTGTTGTAGAACAGGATCACCAGCGCCGCGAGAATCGCGCCAAGGGAGATCCCATAGTCGCCGTACATGCTCGCCGCCAACGCGAGGCCAATCACGCCGTTGTTACCGCGAAAGGCGCCTTGAGTGTAGATGCCACGGTCTTCTCGCGGACACCTGAAAATAGCCCAGCCCCAGGCAATGGCAAAACTCACCAGGGTCGCAAGGGAGAAGTAGATCAGCAGCGCCGGTTGCAGCGCGGCGTGCAGGTCGGCATGCAGGATGCCCAGAAACAGCAGCGCCGGCATGGTGACGTTAAACACCAGGGACGACGCTGTGTGGATGAAATTGTCGTTGATCCAGTCGATGCGCTTGAGCAACACCCCCAGAAACAGCATGGCGAACACCGGTGCGGTGATGTTCAGGGTTTCGAGGAAAATTGCCAGCATGCCGGAGAGGACCTTGAGGTGGGCGTCGTTAGGGGGCTAATGATAAGCCACTGAGAACTTCGGCGCCTGCTAGATCGCCATCGCCAGCAGGCTGGCTCCCACAGGGGGGCTTCTGTGTTGCACAAATTGTGCGAAAACCGAAGATCACTGTGGGAGCCAGCCTGCTGGCGATGAACGATAACGCGGTATCAGGTAATCGGCGCCGGGTTGAACAGGGTGATGTCGTTATGCAGCTTGTGTCGCTCAGCCCAGGTCTGCTGCTTGCCGCTGGCCACATCCAGGTAGTAATGGAACAGCTCCCAGCCAAGCTCCTCGATGGATGCCCGACCGGTAGCGATGCGACCGGCGTCGATATCGATCAGGTCCGGCCAGCGCTGCGCCAGTTCGGTCCGTGTCGATACTTTCACCACTGGCGCCATGGCCAGCCCGTAAGGCGTGCCACGACCAGTCGTGAACACGTGCAGGTTCATCCCCGCCGCCAACTGCAACGTCCCGCAGACAAAATCGCTGGCCGGGGTTGCGCAGAAGATCAGGCCTTTTTCCTTGAAGCGCTCGCCAGGGCCGAGCACACCGGTGATCGCGCTGCTGCCGGACTTGACGATCGAGCCCAGGGACTTTTCGACAATGTTCGACAACCCGCCTTTCTTGTTGCCCGGCGTGGTGTTGGCACTGCGATCCGCTTCGCCCTTGGCCAGGTAGCGGTCGTACCAGTCCATTTCCCGTACCAGCTCCTGGGCGACTGCCTCGGTTTTGGCGCGGGAGGTCAGCAGATAGATCGCGTCGCGAACTTCGGTCACTTCGGAAAACATCACCGTCGCACCGGCACGTAGCAACAGATCCGAGGCGTAGCCCAGGGCCGGGTTAGCAGTGATCCCGGAGAACGCATCACTGCCACCACACTGCATGCCGAGGATCAACTCGGACGCCGGCACGGTTTCCCGACGACGCTGATCGAGTTTCTTCAAGCGGACTTCAGCCAGCTCCATGATCTGCTCGATCATCTCGGTAAAACCGTGGCTGGAGTCCTGTAGCCGATACAGCCATGGCTCGCTCAGGTCTACCGAGGCATCGTCCTCGTGCATCACCTGCCCGGCCTGCAATTTCTCACAGCCCAGGCTGATCACTAACGCTTCACCACCCAGGTTCGGGTTGCGTGCCAGATTGCGCACGGTACGAATCGGGATGTAGGCGTCGGTGGCGGTAATTGCCACGCCGCAGCCGTAGCTGTGGGTCAGCGCCACCACGTCATCGACGTGCGGGTACTTGGGCAGCAACTCGTCCTTGATGCGCTTGACCGCGTGATCCAGCACCCCGGTCACGCACTGCACCGTGGTGGTAATGCCAAGAATGTTGCGCGTGCCAACAGTGCCGTCGGCGTTGCGGTACCCCTCGAACGTGAAACCTTCCAGCGGTGCTTGCGCGGCCGGCACCTCGGTGGACAGCGGCAGGCTGTCCAACGGCGGCGCGGTCGGCATGCGCAGTTGATCTTCCTTGACCCAGCTGCCGCGCGGAATCGGTTGCAAGGCGTAGCCAATGACCTGGCCGTAACGAATCACGTGGCCGCCCTCGGGAATGTCCTCCAGGGTGATCTTGTGGCTCTGTGGTACGAAATCCACGGTGACCAGGCCGTCCGAAAATTCGGTGCCGGCCGGTACGCCCTGATCGTTGACCACGATCACCACGTTGTCCCGCTCGTGCAGGCGGATGTAACGCGGCGAGTCGGAATGTTCAATCAACTGCATGACGCCGCTCCTCAGGAATGCGCTTGAGACAATTTGTTGTTGGTTTCAGGGCCGCTGACCGGTGGCTCTTTGAGCACCACGCGCTTGATCGGACCGACGATGACCAGATAGCTGAACACCGCCACCAACGCGTTGCAACCGACGAACACCAGTGCCCATTTGAACGAACCGGTGGAGCTGATGATGTAACCGATGACAATCGGGGTGGTGATCGATGCCAGGTTGCCGAAGGTGTTGAACAGGCCACCACTGAGACCGGCGATCTGTTTTGGCGACGTGTCGGAGACCACGGCCCAGCCCAGTGCGCCCACGCCTTTGCCGAAGAACGCCAGGGCCATGAAGCCGACGACCATCCATTCAACGTCCACATAGTTGCAGGCCACGATGCTGCTGGAGACCAGCAGGCCGGCGATGATTGGCGCCTTGCGGGCGAAGGTTAGGGAATGGCCTTTGCGCAGCAGGTAGTCGGAGATCACCCCGCCGAGCACGCCACCAATGAAGCCGCAAATCGCCGGCAACGAGGCGATGAAACCGGCCTTGAGGATGGTCATGCCGCGCTCCTGCACCAGGTACACCGGGAACCAGGTCAGGAAGAAGTAGGTGATGCCGTTGATGCAGTACTGGCCCAGATACACGCCGAGCATCATGCGGTTGGTGAGCAACTGGCGGATATAGTCCCACTTCGGACCGTCGGATTTTTTGCCCTTGGTCTGGTCCATGTCGACCATGCCACCGTTGTCGGCGATGTGCTTGAATTCGGCATCGTTGATCATCGGGTGTTCGCGCGGACTGTAGATCACCTTCAGCCAGATCAGCGAAAAGATGATGCCGAAGATACCCATGACGATGAACACGTGCTCCCAACCGAAGGAGTAGACGATCCAGCCCATCAGCGGTGCGAACAACACGGTGGCAAAGTACTGCGCCGAGTTGAAGATCGCCGAGGCCGTGCCGCGTTCAGCGGTCGGGAACCATGCCGCAACGATGCGGGCGTTGCCGGGGAACGACGGCGCTTCGGCCAGACCCACCAGAAATCGCAGCATGAACAGCGCCACCACGGCGGTGGACATGCCGAACTCACCGACGAAGCCTTGCAGCACGGTGAACAGCGACCAGGTGAAGATGCTGAGCGCATAGATTTTTTTCGAACCGAAACGGTCCAGCAGCCAGCCACCGGGAATTTGCCCGGCCACGTAGGCCCAACCGAATGCGGAGAAAATGTAGCCAAGGGTGACCGCGTCGATGCCGAGGTCTTTTTGCAGGCTGGAGCCGGCGATGGCGATGGTTGCCCGGTCAGCGTAGTTGATCGTGGTCACCAGAAACAGCATGAGCAGGATCAAATAGCGGACGTGAGTCGGCTTGTTGGTCGATTGCATGTAGATGTACTCCCACTGATTATTTTTATGCGGGGTGAATCTTTGTTTATTCCCTGTAGGAGCGAGCCCCGCTCGCGATGGTCGTCAACGATGACGCGGGGCATCAGGTTTACCGCCGCGTCCTTGCGACCATCGCGAGCAGGGCTCGCTCCTAGAGGGGTATTGCGTCAGGAGCCGATGTAGGCGGTTTTCACCACGGTGTAGAACTCTTGCGCATAGCGGCCTTGCTCACGTGATCCATAGGATGAACCTTTACGCCCACCGAACGGAACGTGGTAGTCCACGCCGGCGGTCGGCAGGTTGACCATCACCATCCCGGCCTGGGAGTGGCGCTTGAAGTGGTTGGCGTACTTCAAGGACGTGGTGGCAATGCCTGCCGACAACCCGAACTCGGTGTCGTTGGCCATGGCCAGCGCGGCTTCGTAATCGGCCACGCGCACGATGTTGGCCACCGGGCCGAAGATCTCTTCGCGGCTGATGCGCATCGACGCTTCGCTGTCGGCAAACAGCGTTGGCGCGAGGAAATAGCCTTCGGTGTCGCAGGTCACCAGACCGCCGCCACTGACCAGGCGAGCGCCTTCGGACTGGCCGATGTCGATGTACTTCATGTCCTGTTCAAGCTGCGCTTGCGAAACCACCGGACCGATGTCGGTGCCGGCTTTCAACGCGTGGCCGACCTTGATCGACTTCATGCGCTCGGCCATGGCTTCGACGAATTTGTCATGAATCCCGGCGGTGACGATCAGGCGGCTGGAGGCCGTGCAACGTTGACCGGTGGAGTAGAACGCGCTCTGTACCGACAACTCGACCGCTTGCTTGAGGTCGGCGTCGTCGAGAATGATCTGCGGGTTCTTGCCGCCCATTTCCAGCTGAACCTTGGCCTGACGCGATACGCAGCTGACTGCGATCTGACGGCCCACGCCCACGGAACCGGTGAAGCTGATGCCGTCGACTTTTGGGCTATTAACCAGTGCTTCGCCAACCACGCGACCGCTGCCCATCACCAGGTTGAACACGCCGGCCGGGAAACCGGCGCGGGAGATGATTTCGGCCAGGGCCCAGGCACAACCCGGCACCAGATCCGCCGGTTTGAGCACCACGCAGTTGCCATAGGCCAGGGCCGGGGCGATTTTCCACGACGGAATGGCAATCGGGAAGTTCCAAGGGGTGATCAAGCCGACCACACCCAAGGCTTCACGGGTGACCTCGACGTTGACGCCCGGACGCACCGACGGCACGTAGTCGCCAGACAGACGCAGGCATTCACCGGCGAAGAACTTGAAGATGTTACCGGCGCGGGTCACTTCGCCAATGGCTTCAGGCAGGGTCTTGCCCTCTTCCCGGGCCAGCAGGGTGCCGAGTTCTTCGCGGCGGGCGAGGATTTCGGTGCCGACTTTATCCAGGGAATCGTGACGTGCCTGGATCCCGGAGGTGGACCAGGCCGGGAATGCGGCACGGGCGGCGTCGATGGCAGCGTTGACCTGGGCCAGGTCAGCCTTGGCGTAGTCGCCGATGGTGTCGCTCAATTCCGATGGATTGATGTTGGCCGAGTAATCGGCACCGGCGACCCATTCACCGTTGATGTAGTTGTCGTAGCGCTTTGTCACGAGACTTCTCCTCACGCAAAAGGCCGCTGAATACTCAGCGGCCTCGTTAAATCGGATGTGTTACTGCGCACCCTGCTTGTCGATCAGCGCGGCGAGCATTTCGTACTCTTCGCCGGTCAGGTCGGTCAGCGGTGCACGCACGGGACCTGCGTCGTAGCCGGCAATTTTTGCCCCGGCCTTGACGATGCTCACGGCATAACCTGCCTTGCGGTTACGGATGTCCAGGTATGGCAGGAAGAAGTCGTCGATGATCTTGCCGACAGTGGCGTGATCTTCGCGGGCAATGGCGTGGTAGAAGTCCATCGCGGTTTTCGGGATGAAGTTGAACACCGCCGAGGAGTAAACCGGCACACCCAGTGCCTTGTAGGCCGCAGCGTAGACTTCGGCAGTCGGCAAGCCGCCCAGGTAGCTGAAGCGATCACCGAGACGGCGACGGATCGACACCATCAACTCGATATCGCCCAGGCCATCCTTGTAACCGATCAGGTTCGGGCAGCGCTCGGCCAGACGTTCCAGCAGCGGCGCGTTAAGGCGGCAAACGTTGCGGTTGTAGACCACGACGCCGATGTTCACCGATTTGCACACGGCTTCAACGTGGGCGGCAACGCCGTCCTGGCTGGCTTCGGTCAGGTAGTGCGGCAGCAGCAACAGGCCCTTGGCACCCAGACGCTCCGCTTCCTGAGCGTATTCGATGGCCTGGCGGGTCGAACCGCCGACGCCGGCCAGAATTGGCACGCTGGAGGCGCAGGTGTCGACGGCAGTCTTGATGATTTCAGAGTATTCACTGGCCGCCAGGGAGAAGAACTCACCGGTACCGCCGGCGGCGAACAGCGCCGAGGCGCCGTACGGGGCCAACCATTCCAGACGCTTGATGTAGCCAGCGCGGTTGAAATCGCCCTGGGCATTGAAATCGGTTACCGGAAAAGACAGCAGACCGGCAGAGAGGATGGACTTAAGTTCTTGTGGATTCATTGTTCGAACACCCTGGATTGCGACGTTTGTGTGTTTAGACCGTTCAGCCCGACGCTGAAGTTGTAGGTCATCGTACAACTTAAAATACAACCGTCAACTGCATTTCATCGTCGCGGGTGAAAATTGTTGGACAAAATAGCTCGACAGCCCGTATTTACGGGGTTTCATGAGGAGAGAATGGTGCAAGGCCCCGCGATCAACGGCTTGATAGAGATACGTTGTCGGAAGATTGAACCCCAGTTAGCGACCTACTGAGGATTTGTGGCGTGGCTTGTGGCGCCTTCGCGAGCAGGCTCGCTCCCACAATGGCTCACCTGCGATCACAAATAATGTGAAGCACCACGATCAACTGTGGGAGCGAGCCTGCTCGCGAAGAGGACGCGACAGGCTATGGATTACCCGAGCCAGAAGCTCAGCCTCGCTGCGCCTCAGCCTCTTCATGGGCATGGCGCAGCCGCTCGCGGCTGTTGGTCAGGTGCAGGCGCATGGCCGCACGGGCGGCGTCGGAGTCCTGGCGGGCGATGGCGTCGTAGATTTCTTCGTGCTCGCGGCTCAGGCGGTTCATGTAGTGCTGTTGATCGTCATGGGCCAACCGCGCGGAGTTGAGGCGGGTGCGCGGGATGATGCTGGTTCCCAGATGCGTCATGATGTCGGTGAAGTAGCGGTTGCCGGTGGCCAGGGCAATCTGCAGGTGGAACTGGAAATCGGACGCCACGGCATCGCTGGCGTGGGCAACGCTTTCATTCAACGCATCCAGCGCGGCGCGCATCAGCGCCAGCTGCTCGGGACTGCGACGCTGTGCGGCGAGTCCGGCGGACTCAACCTCCAGGCTGATGCGCAGTTCCAGAACCGCCAGCACATCGCGCAACGTCACCACGGTAGCCGGGTCGATGCGGAAACCGCTCGGGCTCGGAGTATCGAGCACGAAAGTGCCGATGCCGTGGCGGGTTTCCACCTGGCCGGCCGCCTGCAAGCGGGAAATCGCTTCGCGCACCACCGTGCGGCTGACACCATGGGCATCCATGATCGCCGACTCGGTGGGCAACTTGTCGCCACGCTTGAGGTGACCGTCGCGGATCTGCTCGGACAGCACCGTCACCAGTTCCTGAGCGAGGCTGCGGCGCTTGCGAGGGAGGCGTGGTGCGTCGTTCGGGTTTTCCATGGTGAACATCTGTCTCGAAAAATTCGGCTGAAACCGCATCATAGCTCAACGCGGTTGTACGATCACTGTTGAGGTAAAAACTGCCCAATGTGGGAGCGGGGGGGGGGGGGGGGGGGGGGTTTTCGTAATGCCTTTAGCTTGCAACCATCGCCCTCCCCCCACTCAGCCTCCCCCCACCAACATGGGTGT
>NZ_JBPKAM010000089.1:0-26812 GCF_051216495.1 Pseudomonas baetica
CCCCCCCCCCCCCCCCCCCCCCCCCCCCCTTCCTCCCCCCCCCCCCCCCCCCTCCCCCCCCCCCCCCCCCCCCCCCCCCCCCCCCTCCTACAGGGGTTTGCGTTTAGTTCAGCTGCAACGTCGAGTTGAACTGGCTGATGGCATCCACCACATGCCGCGACCCCTGCTGGATCTCCAGAATCACCTCCCCCGCCTCGTTCGCCAGTTCCACCCCGAGCCCGGTTCGGCTCAGGCTCGATTGCATGCTTGATACCGCGCTCACTGACAAATCGTGGTTCTTGCGCACCACATCGACAATCTCCACCGTTGCCTGGCTGGTGCGTGCGGCGAGGCTGCGCACTTCATCGGCCACCACGGCGAACCCTCGGCCATGCTCCCCGGCGCGGGCCGCTTCGATGGCGGCATTGAGCGCCAGCAGATTGGTCTGATCGGCAATGCCACGGATGGTCTGCACGATGGTGCCGATGATGTCGGACTGTTTGCTCACCGCATCGATGCTCAGTGCCGCTTCGTTCAAGTCCCGGGAAATGTCCTGGATGATCTGCACCGTCTGCTGCACCACCTCCGAGCCCTTGCGTGCGCAAACGTCGTTTTGCACCGAGGTGCTGTGGGCCGATTCCGCGGCAGTTTGCAGGGTGGTCATCTGACGGGTGATATCGCTGGCGAACTTCACCACCTTGTACAGCCGCCCCTTGGCATCGAACAGCGGGTTGTAGGACGCTTCCAGAAAGACCGTATGACCGAACTTGTCTTTGCGTTCGAAACGGTGCGAGTGATATTCACCGCGATTGAGTGACGCCCAAAACGCCTTGTAGGCCGACGACTCGGCTTCGGCACGGTGACAGAATAGGCTGTGGTGTTGCCCCAGGACTTCGTTGAGCGAGTAATGCATCGTCTTGAGGAAGTTGTCGTTGGCGGCGATCACCTTGCCGTCCGGGGTGAATTCGATCACGGCCATGGACCGGCTGATCGCCGAGAGCATGCTTTCGTTTTCATGTTCCTTGTTGACCCGGTCAGTAATGTCCGTGGCGACTTTGATCACACTGCGCACCTGGCGATCAGGGCCATACACCGGCATGTAACTGGCTTCGAGCCAGATTTCCTTGCCGCTTTTGTTCAAGCGCGAAAAGGTGCCGCTCACCGCTTCGCCCCGCGCCAGATCGCGCCACAATTTGGCGTACTCCTCACTGCGGTAGAACGCCTCTTCGCAGAAGATCCGGTGATGCTTGCCACGCACTTCCTCAGCGCTATAACCCATGGCACGGCAAAAATTGTCGTTGGCATCGATGACAATGCCATCCGGCGTGAACTCAATCATCGCCATCGAACGACTCACCGCCGCCAACTTGGCATTGGCCTCGGTCAGCGCACAACTGAAGCGTTCGATTTCCAGCAGGTCAGCCTTGTTATGCAGGTTGAACATGGTCGTATCACCTCAAGCGCGGTCTTTTGATTTATGAAAGCAAAGGGTCTTTCACATCCACCACTACGTTCCTCGGGAACAGGTACGCGCGTCCCTCCAATAGAAGGACTTGTCAGGTAATTAATTGATGTTGAATCGGAGGGTCCTTATTGCGACATCCTCATCAAGACATCCCTCTCTTGATCGCCCGGAGCCGGGCAAGCCCTAACGTGCTCATAAGCAAACTCCATTTATCGTCCCGCTCCATTTTGTTCAGCGTGGGTGCCTTGGCATGCGCACTCTCGCGGCCCCAATCGTTGTCATTCGATTGCGACCGACATAGTTAGTTACGAGTGAGCATAGACAGGCGTCAGGGCTAAGCAAGGCCACTAGTCGGCCAGTATTGAGGACAAAATCGGTTCAGCGGCTGGATCCAAAAGGCTCTAGGACGAGTGTTTGAGAATGGGAATGAAGACGGCATCAGCCGTGGGAGATGGCGAGAGATTTAAGCCCCTTCGCGAGCAGGCTCGCTCCCACAGGGTTTTGTGCAGAACACAATATTTGTGAACAACAAAAAACCATTGTGGGAGCGAGCCTGCTCGCGAAAGCTATGGATCAGACACTGCAAATTACAGGCTTGCACTCACCTTGCCAGCCACCTCCCCCGGCACCCAGCCTTTCCAAACGTGCGGCTGCTCACGCAAAAACGCTTCGGCCACTTCTCGCGGCTTTTGCCGTTTTTCACTCATCTGCCCCAGGGTCTGGTTCAGCAAACCGATGGGCAGGTCGACTTTTTCGAAGAACGCCACCAGCTCCGGGTACTGCGCCTTGAACGGCGCGGACACACCGATGGCCAGGCGCGCCGGCATCGAACGGGTGCCTTTGGGATTCGGATTGTTGGCGTCGGCCAGGGTTTTCCAGGCTTCGGCGTCGAACGGCGGCTCCTCGAGCTTGACCAGTTTGAAGCGACCCAACAGCGGCGTTGGCGACCAGTAGTAGAACAGCACCGGTTTGCCACGACGAATCGACGATGCCACCTCGGCATCCAACGCTGCACCGGAGCCGGTGCGGAAGTTGACGAAGCTTTGCGTCAGGTCGTAAGCCTTGAGCTTCTGGCTGTTGACGATTTCCGAGGTCCAGCCGGTGGGGCTGTTGAGGAAGCGCCCGCGACTCGGGTCTTCGGGATCGCGGAACACGTCTTTGTACTTGGCCAGGTCAGCCACGGATTTCAACTCTGGCGCCAGGGGTTTGATGCCGCGCTCCGGGTCGCCCTTGATCACGTATTCCGGCACCCACCAACCTTCGGTGGCGCCTTTGACCGTGTCGCCCAGGCCGAACACTTTGCCTTCGGCGGCAGCCTTGACCCATGCCGGACTGCGCCCGGCCCACTCTTCGCCAATCACTTGAATGTCATTCTTGGCCAGCGCCGCTTCGAGGCTGACGGTGCTACCCGGCAGCGTGTCCGTCGGATAGCCGTAACCTTTCTCGACGATAAGCCGCAGGATCTCGGTGATGAGATTGCCGCTTTCCCAGGTGAGGTCGCCAAAGTGGATGGGCGCGGTTTTTTCCGTTGCCGATGCCTGATTGGCAATAAGGCTTAGGGCCAGCAGCGAACTGCCGAGCAGGGTTTTGATCGATCTCATGCGGACCTCTTGTTCTGTGGATGACTGTTCAGGAGTTGATTGGCGCTGTGCCGGGCGCACAGGGCCTCGGAGCGGGTCATGTAGGCGCTGACCGAGCGCTGGGAAATGCCCAGTTCGGCAGCGATTTGCGGGTATGTCAGGCCGTCGACCCGCGACAACAGAAAGGTGGCCCTGACCTTGCCGGGCAAGCGCGCCAGCGTGCGGTCCAGGCCCTGCAACGCCTGGGTCAGTTGCGCCAGTTCTTCCGGCGAAGGTGTTGAAGATTGATCAACCTGTTGCAGTTGATCGAGGTGTCGGCGTTCCAGGTCACGACGGCGCCACAGTTGATAAATCAAGCGGCGGGCGATGGTGGTTAGCAAGGCGCGAGGCTCGCGGATCGACGCTTGCTCCTGTGCTTCGAGCAATTGCACGAAGGCTTCGGCGGCGATGTCTTCTGCGCTGGAAGCGGTCCCCAGATACTGGCGCAACCTTTTGCACAGCCAGGGGTAATGGGCGCGGAACAATCCGCCCACGGCATTGCGATGGGAAAAATCGGTGCCGGACATAGAGGCTCCAAGGTTAGGGTCGCTGAATGTCCGGTCGTCCGGTGACGCGATCCTAGCAAGGAGCCTTATTCATTAATAATATTTAAAATTCATTTTTATATTCCTTTATGGGATATGGATTTGTGTTGTCTGCCAGACTCCTTTCGCGAGCAGGCTCGCTCCCACAGGTCCACCGATCCATTGTGGGAGCGAGCCTGCTCGCGAATGTCCTTCAGTCAACGCAAAAGTCCGTAGCCCAACGCTCGCGCTTGTTGCTGATAATCCAGAACGATCTGATAGTCGCTTTCACTGACCGGCAACACTTCCTGCAAACCCAGTGCATCAGCCACATCGGGCAACTCACGTAACGTCTGGTTCATCACCGCCCGAATCTCTTCCGCCTGCTCATCGCTCACCCTTGCTGCCGTGATGTACGGCAACGTCGGGCCGATAGCACTGCGCTCCACAACCCGCAACCCCGCCACCTCTTCCGCGGCGTGCCGTGCCAGATAGGCGAAGGTCACACTGTCGATGGCTGCCAGATCCGCGCGGCCTTCGCGTAACCAGCGCAGGCTTTCACGGTGACTGCCGCTGTGGCCGACCCGGTCAAAAAACCGCCCATCCCGATGCAACGGTGCCAGGCGATGGCGCAGCAGGTTCATGCCGCTGTTGGAGTCTTCGCCGTTGATCACGCCACGGCTGCCCTGAAAGTCCTGCAGGGTTCGCCGTGGCTCATCGGCGCGACTGAGCAGCAGGCTGCAATGGTTGCCGCCGCTGCTGTCCGGCAATTCATAGCGAGGACGACCCAGCACCCGGACCTGCCCGCGCAGCGTGGTCATCAGTGGATAGCCGCAGGTTTGCGTCAGCAGCAAGTGCGGGGACAGCCAGAGGTCCATCAATGACAAGCCTTCGGCGTCACGCCGGGTAACGCCCAGCCGATCAAGGATGCGCGCCAGCCAGCGTTCGTTGGCCTGGCGGATGGGTTCGGGGGCGACGTACATCAATAGTTCGGCGAGGTGTTGAGTCATCAAAAATTCCCCATACAACGAAATTCCCCTGTAGGAGCGAGCCTGCTCGCGAAGGCGATTTAACATCCAACAGATGAATTGACAGACACACCGCTTTCGCGAGCAGGCTCGCTCCCACAGGGTTTGGTGGTGACCTTGGATCAATGAAACGGATGCCGCGGACTGTCGATCGCCTTCACCCCATGCTCGCGCCACAACTGCCCATAACCCTGCACCAGAAACCCGCCGCTGCGGGCCAGCCATTGCTCGCGACGCGCGCGATAGGCCCGGGGCAAGTCGTACCAGGGCAACCCCGGCAAGTCGTGATGCACCAGGTGCAGATTAAGATTGAGGAATAACCAGCGCCAGGGCCACGCCGCTTCGTTGAGCACGGTACGCTGCTCCGGTTGCGCGTGGGGACGGTGTTCATAGTAGGAGCGAATCATCGCAATCGACAGCGCCGGCACGCTGACCAGCAACAGGTAATGCCACACGGGAAATACGCTGTAATGCGCAATGAACAGCAGCATCGACAGCGTCAACGTCCCATGGCTGAGCCACATCAGCCAGGCTTGACGCTCACCGGCCTTGAGTCGTTGCAGTTCCTCCCAGGCCAACGCCAGCAAGGCCAGCGGTGCACCCAGGGCGAAGCGGCCGAGCACGGTTTTGTTCAGCCAATGCACACCTTGTTCGAACAGCGAACTGCGCTGCCAATGCTCGGCGCTCAGATAGCGGCTTTCCGGATCGCGACCGGGGATGGTCAGGTCTTCGTCGCGGTGATGCAGAAGATGGCTGTTTCGATACAGCGTGTAGGGATACCACACGGCGAACGGCGCATAGCCGAGAATTTTGTTCAGCGCAGGCCATCGGGTCGGATGACCGTGCAGCAGTTCGTGTTGCACCGACAGCCAGAGCACCACCACGGGAATCAGCAGCAGCGTGCTCCTCCACAGACCCAATGAATGGCTGTTCAGCACGATGGCGAACCAGGCGCCGTACACGCCGATCAAAAGCAACCAGGTCGGCCATTCGGTACGGGCGGTCAGGCGTTGGCGCAGGTTTTCGATTTCTTTTTGGTGGGCGTCGTCGAAGTAATGGGGCATGGCGTTGCTCGGATCGGGGACCAGTCCCCTTCTGTGCAACGACGCCGGGATTTCTTGCAGATTATTTTCAGATGATCGCTCCCACGTCCTGCATGGGAGCGATCCGGGAAGTTGAACTCAATGCCCGAACACATTCAGTTTTTTGGCCTTTTTGTCGGCGCGTTTTTCAAGGGCGGTTTTCGCCGGTTTTTTCTTCAACTCTTTTTTTGATTCCATGCCTTTCATGATGCGTACTCCACTCGCCAGGGGTGCGAGAACAGGTATTGGCCTGTCCCGGCGCGCGCGTTCTTCTATAATCGCCCGCTTCGCACCTCAACAGTTTAGACCCATGCACAGCACCCGTTACTCCCGACTCGATGAGCCGCTATGGCCGTTGATGAACAAGTTTTATCGCGCCCACCAATCGTCGATGAAGGCGGTGCGCGACGCGCAACTGTGGGTCGCCAGGCGTGACGAAATCGTCGCTGCGTTGTGTTTGCGACCGGTGGCCGGGGGGCATTGGCTGACGGGTTTGTTTGTCGATCCGGCGTGCCGCGAACAAGGGGTCGCCGCGGCGTTGATTGCCGAAGCGGTCAAGGATCTGGAATTGCCGGTGTGGCTGTTTTGCCATCCGGACTTGCGCGGGTTCTATGAAAATCGCGGCTTTACTTTCGATCCGCCGATGCCCTATGCCATGGTCGAGCGCTTGAGCCGTTATGCGCGCAGCAAGCCGATGATTGCGATGGGGCTGGCGCCCCAAGACTGAACACTACACACCCCCTGTGGGAGCGAGCCTGCTCGCGAAGACGGCTTATCATTCAACATCTGTGTTGACTGACACACAGCTTTCGCGAGCAGGCTCGCTCCCACAATGATTTCCGGGTGGATTTGAATCAGTCATCCGCATTCGGATCAAGATCCGGAAACATCACCTCGGTAAACCCGAACTTGCTGAAGTCGGTAATGCGTGACGGGTACAACCGGCCGATCAGGTGATCGCATTCGTGCTGCACCACCCGCGCATGGAACCCCGAGGCAATCCGCACGATGGGCTCGCCCTTGGGATCAAAACCCTCGTAGCGTATCTGTTGATAGCGATCCACTGCCCCCCGCAGACCGGGCACCGACAGGCAACCCTCGTAGCCCTCTTCCATGATCGGGCTCAGCGGCGTGATCAACGGGTTGATCAGGATCGTCTGCGGCACGGCTTCGGCGTCCGGGTATCGCTCGCTGTGCTCGAAACCGAAGATCACCAATTGCAGGTCGACACCGATCTGCGGCGCAGCCAGCCCAACCCCGCCGACGCTTTCCATAGTCTGGAACATGTCGTCGATCAGTTGCCACAACCCGGGGCTGTCGAACATGGCGGCAGGCACCGGCGGGGCAATGCGCAGCAGGCGCTCATCGCCCATTTTCAGGATTTCACGGATCATTTGATGACTTCGTCAGTGGGTGGCTTGGAGTGATCGCGGCCCAGTCCGGAAACGTGATGTTTCTCTTCATGCTTCCCTACTAAAGCGTGACCGTGCTCGCCGGGGACTTTTTCGCCAGGTTCTTTGCCCTCGCGTGACATGTGCTCGATCACCGCATTCATTTCAGCACCAAGCAGCAGCACCGCCGCGGAAATGTAGAAATACAGCAACAGCACGATGATCGCGCCGATACTGCCATACATGGCGTTGTAGTTGGCGAACTCCTTGACGTACAAGCCGAAACCCAGGGACGCGATGATCCACACCACCACCGCTAGCACCGAACCCGGCGTGATGAAACGGAACTCCTGTTTGACGTCGGGCATGACGTAATAGATCAGCGCCACGGCGACCATCATCAAGATCACGATCACCGGCCAGCGCGCAATGGTCCACACCGTGACGATGAAGTCCTCAAGGCCGACTTGCGACGCAATCCAGCTCATCACCTGCGGCCCCAGCACCATCAACGCGGCGGCGATCAGCAGCATGCCGGCGATGCCGACGGTGTAGATGATCGACAGCGGAAAGCGCTTCCACGCCGGACGGCCTTCGACCACATCGTAGGCGGCGTTCATCGCGCTCATCATCAGGCGCACGCCGGCCGAAGCCGTCCACAGGGCAATCACGATACCCACCGACAGCAAGCCGCCCTTGGATTGCTGGAGCTGGTCGATCACCGGGTTCACCTGCTCCAGCGCCTGGGGCGGCAGCACCAGTTCCGATTGCAGGCGCAGCCAGGAAAAGAAATCCGGCAGGTGCAGGAAACCGATGAGGGCGATCAGGAACAGGATGAAGGGAAACAGCGAAAACAGCATTTGATAGGCCAGCGCCGAGGCATAGGTCGACATCTCGTCGTCGACGAACTCGGTGACCGTGCGCATCATCACACGGTGCAAGGGCAGGCCTCTCATGTCCGGGAAAATCATTCGCGTCTCCATTCGCCGCATACAGGATTGGGTTGAATTCGTGGCGACTCAGGGGCCGTTTTCTTTCATCAAAGTAGCCTACCTGGCGACTTTGAAACAATTTCATCAATCAAGTTCAGGCTGACACAAAAACGGCCATCCGTGGATGGCCGCAGCGTGGTTTCGTCAAAGACCGGTTCAAGCCTTGTCGATACCTTTTTTAAGCGCATCCTTGGCTTTACCCACCGCTTGCTGGGCCTCGCCTTTCTTTTCCTGCATCACGCCTTCGGCGCGCATCCTGTCGTTGCCGGTGGCCTTGCCGACACCTTGTTTGACGTTGCCGACCGCTTCGTTGGCCATGCCTTTGACTTTATCGCTTGTGCTGCCCATGGTGTTTCTCCTGTGAACATCTCGATGAGAAAAGCCGTTACACAAGGTTGACCGGAGGCTTTTGCAGGGAGTTTCATTTATTTTCCCGGCGACATTTCATCGTTCAATGCAGGTTGCGCTTTATGTTTGCCCGGCAACCCCCGAGAATGCGCCACGTATCGGCGCTTTGACGCTGAAGATCCAATCCCCGCAGGAATGTTATGAAACTCGATAAAAAGCAGGCCATTGCCCGCAGAAACCAGGAACTCGGCGGTGCTGTGCTTGGCGTCAACAACTGCCACTTCACCGAATTGAACCGCAACCGCAACATCTGGTGGTTCGACATCCCGGTATCGCGCCTGGCCGTTGGTCAGTACGAGTGGATTCATCTGCTGATGCACACCCCGGCGACCGACGAATTGCTGCACCTGAAAGTGCCGACGGTGTTCCTCCGGGAAAAAATGGAAGGCCTGGTGGTGCGCAACCAGGGCAAGCGCAAGGCGGCCTTGAGCCTGGAACTGAGCGCCGACAAGGACTCGTACTTGCAAGACATGCGCCCGGCGGGCACCAACGTCAATTTCGCGCCGTTCCGCCAATAACACACATTCCTGTAGGAGCGAGCATGCTCGCGATGGGCGTCAACGATGACGCGGGCTGTCTGGATGCCCGTGTTGTCTGATCGTTTTTCGCGAGCATGCTCGCTCCTACAGAGGATCGCGTTGCCAGTCAGCCAACAAAAAGCCCCGCATCTGCGGGGCTTTTTGTTGATCACGCGGTTGCTTTCTTCGCGTTGATCTTTTTCAGCTCTTCATCACGCAGTTCCCGGCGCAGGATCTTGCCAACGTTGGTGGTCGGCAACGCATCGCGGAACTCCACGGAGCGTGGGACCTTGTAACCGGTGACGTTGGCGCGCATGTGCTCCATCACCTGCTCCTTGGTCAAGGTCACGCCCGGTTTGGCGACGATGAAAATCTTGATCGCCTCGCCGGACTTCTCGTCCGGCACGCCGATGGCTGCGCATTGCAGCACGCCCGGCAGGGTCGCCAGCACGTCTTCCAGTTCGTTCGGGTACACGTTGAAACCGGACACCAGGATCATGTCCTTCTTGCGATCGACGATGCGCATGTAGCCGTCAGGCTGGATCAGCGCGATGTCACCGGTCTTCAACCAGCCTTCGCTGTCGAGGATTTCATCGGTGGCTTCCTGGCGCTGCCAGTAGCCCTTCATCACCTGCGGACCTTTTACGCACAGCTCGCCGATTTCACCCATTGGCTGCTCTGCGCCTGCATCGTTGATGACTTTGCACAGGGTCGACGGCACCGGAATGCCGATGGTGCCGATCTGGATGTTCTGGATCGGGTTCACCGTGGCCACCGGGCTGGTTTCGGTCATGCCGTAACCTTCGCAGATGGCGCAACCGGTCACCGCTTTCCAGCGCTCGGCCGCCGCCAGTTGCAGGGCCATGCCACCGGACAGGGTGACTTTCAGCGCGGAGAAGTCCAGCTTGCGGAAGCCTTCGTTGTTGCACAGCGCCACGAACAGGGTGTTGAGGCCGACGAAACCGCTGAACTTCCACTTCGACAGTTCCTTGACCATCGCCGGCAGATCCCGCGGGTTGCTGATCAGGATGTTGTGGTTGCCGATCAGCATCATCGCCATGCAATGAAAGGTGAAGGCATAGATGTGGTACAGCGGCAGCGGCGTGATCAGGATCTCGCAGCCTTCATTGAGGTTGGAGCCCATCAGCGCCTTGCACTGCAGCATGTTCGCCACCAGGTTGCGGTGGGTCAGCATCGCGCCCTTGGCCACGCCGGTGGTGCCGCCAGTGTATTGCAACACCGCCACGTCGCTGCTGGCCGGATTGGCTTCGGTCACAGGCTGGCCGTGGCCCTTGCTCAACACGTCGTTGAACTTGATGGCTTTGGGCAAGTGATACGCCGGCACCATCTTCTTCACGTACTTGATCACGCTGTTGATCAGCAAGCGTTTGAGCGGTGGCAGCAGGTCCGCCACTTCAGTGACGATCACGTGCTTGACCCCGGTTTTCGGCACGACGACCTCGGCCAGGTGCGCCATGTTGGCCAGGCAGACCAGGGCCTTGGCACCGGAATCATTGAACTGGTGTTCCATTTCCCGCGCGGTGTACAACGGGTTGGTGTTGACCACGATCAAGCCGGCGCGGATCGCACCGAAGACGGCGACCGGGTACTGCAGCACGTTGGGCAATTGCACGGCGATTCGATCGCCCGGCTGCAAATCGGTATGCTGTTGCAGGTACGCGGCAAAGGCACCGGACAGTTCGTACAGTTCACCGTAGGTGAGTGTCTTGCCCAGGTTGCTGAAAGCCGGTTTGTTGGCGAAGCGTTGGCAGGATTGCTTCAACACTGCCTGAATATTCGGGTACTCGTCTGGATTGATGTTGGCAGCAATTCCAGCGGGGTACTTATCCTTCCAAAAGTCTACGTTCATGGAAGCCCACTCCTCAGCAACGCGAATTCAGCACCGCATTTGATGCGATTATTATTGGTGTTTGTTTACAGGTGAGTCTGGCTTTTTACTAGGCCGAGAAGTCACAAAGCGCGCCGAGAGTAGCAGCTTTGAATGGGGTCGACTAGAGCCAAAAGCAGCCTCTACGGTCACTTTTATGACTCAAGAATAGAAACCGGTCATTTTAGAGCAAAAAACCTATATGTCGCTAAAAGCCCCGAATTCCGGGGCTTTAAAACTGTAGGAGCGAGCATGCTCGCGAAGAACGTCCGGACAACGCGTTCATCCAGACAAGGCGCGTTATCGTTGACGTCCATCGCGAGCATGCTCGCTCCTACAGGGGGCCGCCATTTGGTGGTTATGCGATATCACGCAACTCCCGCCGCAAAATCTTGCCCACCGGCGTCATCGGCAATGTCTCACGCAAGACAATGTGTTTGGGCACCTTGTACGCGGTGAAGTTTTCCTTGCAGTAGGCCTTGAGCTCTTCAAGGCTGACCCCCGCTTCACGGGCAACCACGAACAACTTCACCGCTTCGCCCGAACGCTCGTCCGGCACACCGATGACCGCGCAGTTGGCGACTTTCGGGTGGGCCATGACCACATCCTCGATCTCGTTCGGGTACACGTTGAAACCCGAGACGATGATCATGTCTTTCTTGCGATCGACAATCCGCACAAAGCCGTCAGGGTCGATCACCGCGATGTCACCGGACTTGAACCAACCCTCGGCATCCAGTACCTCGTGGGTCGCTTCGGGTTTCTGCCAGTAGCCTTTCATGATCTGCGGGCCCTTGATGCACAACTCGCCGCGCTCGCCCAAGGGTTGCTCCACCCCTTCGTCGTTGATGACCTTGAGTGTGGTGCCCGGCACCGGCAGGCCGACCGTGCCGATGCGCGATTGGTCGCCGTACGGATTGGTGCAGGCCACCGGTGAGGTTTCGGTCAGGCCGTAGCCTTCGGTGATGCGGCAACCGGTCAACTGCTCCCAGCGCTCGGCCGTGGCCTTGACCAGTGCGGTGCCACCGGAGTTGGTGAGCTTGAGACTGGAGAAATCCAGGCTCTTGAACTCCGGATGATCCATCAGCGCCACGAACAGCGTGTTCAGCCCCAACAGCGCCGAGAACCGCCAGTTTTTCAGTTCCTTGATGAAGCCGCCGATGTCCCGTGGATTGGTGATCAGCACGTTGTGGTTGCCGGTCACCATCATGCACATGCAATTCGCCGTGAAGGCATAGATGTGGTACAGCGGCAGCGGCGCGATCATCACCTCCTGCCCTTCACGCAGCAGCGGCTGGCCGTCTTTGGCCAACTGGCTGAGGCAGGCCCGCGCCTGCTGCATGTTGGCCACCAGATTGCCGTGGGTCAGCATCGCGCCCTTGGCCAGTCCGGTGGTACCGCCGGTGTATTGCAACACCGCGATGTCATTGAGTCCGGCTTTCAGTGACTTGATTGGCTGGCCTTTGCCCAGACGAAGCGCGCTCTTGAAGGAAATCGCTTGGGGCAAGGCATAGGCCGGAACCATTTTCTTGACCTTGCTCACCATCGTATTGACCAGCCAGCCCTTGGCGCCGGGCATCAGGTCGCCCATTTTCGCTTCGATCAGGTACTGAATGCCGGTGTCCGCCAGCACTTCCTGGACTTTTTGCCCGAACATGTTCAGGTAGACCAGCGCCCGGGCCCCGGAATCCTTGAACTGATGACGCATCTCCCGCGCGGTATACAACGGGTTGGTGTTGACCACGATCAGCCCGGCGCGCAAGGCGCCGAACACGGCGATCGGGTATTGCAGGACGTTGGGCATCTGCACCGCGATTCGGTCCCCCGGCACCAGGTCGGTGTGGGCTTGCAGGTAGCCGGCGAACGCCGCGCTGTAGCGTTCCAGTTCGGCATAGGTCAGGGTGACGCCCATGTTGCTGAACGCCGGGCGATCAGCAAACTTCTTGCAGGAACGTTCGAACACCTCGATGACCGACTTGTACTCAGCGACATCAATGTCCAGGGGCACGCCGGCCGGGCGTTTGTCATTCCAGAAATCAGGTTGCATTGTTCTTGTCCTCTTTACCTGAGCCGATCCGGGGCCGCTTTTCTGTCCTTTCTCTTTCATTGCTAAAAAAGCAGAAAAGCGGAGCTTCACGGACACTAGCAGCTATGGCGAAACAGGCAAATATGCCAACGTGTGTCATAGATCACGTGAATCTTGCTGCCGCGGCGTGGCCTGATCAGACGCTTTGGTGGAGGATGGGCTATAACGACTGACTTCACTCTTCCCTGTAGGAGCGAGCATGCTCGCGATGAAACCCAACGCACCGCGGGCTTTCAGGTAACCCGCGTTATCGTTGACGTCCTTCGCGAGCATGCTCGCTCCTACAGAGACATCGGCAAAGGAATCGCGATGATCCACGACACGTTCTGGCTGACCACCAGTGACCGCAGCCGCCTCTTCGTCAACCAGTGGTTACCCCACGGCACCCCCAAGGCCGTGATTCTGCTGGCGCACGGCATGGCCGAGCACAGCGGTCGCTATGCACGCCTGGCGGAAAAATTCTGCGATCACGGCTACGGCGTGTACGCCCCGGATCAGCGCGGACATGGCAAAACTGCCGAAAACGGGACACTCGGCCATTTTGCCGACGAAGGCGGTTGGGCCAAGGTCGTGGGCGACCTGGCATGTCTCAACCAACATATCGGCCAGCAACATCCCGGCGTGCCCATCGTGCTGCTGGGCCACAGCATGGGCAGCTACATCGCCCAGGCCTATCTACTGCATCACAGCGCCAGCCTGCACGGTGCCATTCTCAGCGCCTCGAACTTCCAACCCGTCGCGCTCTATCGTGCGGCCCGACAGATTGCACGCCTCGAACGCCTGCGCCAGGGCCCCAAGGGGCGCAGCGCGCTGATCGAATGGCTGTCCTTCGGCTCCTTCAACAAGAAATTCAAACCGCAACGTACTCAGTTCGACTGGCTCAGCCGAGATCCGGCGGAGGTCGACCTGTACGCCAACGATCCGCTTTGCGGCTTCCGCTGCACCAATCAGCTGTGGATCGATTTGCTCGGCGGGTTGCAGCAAATCAGCAAAGCGTCCAATCTCGCCCAGATCGATCCGGGCCTGCCGCTGCTGGTGATCGGCGGCGAATGTGATCCGGTGAGCGAAGGCAAACGTCTGAAGGATCTGGCCGGCGCCTTGCGCGAGGCTGGCAGCAGGAATCTTCAATTGACGGTTTACCCGCAGGCGCGGCACGAACTGTTCAACGAAACCAACCGCGACGAGGTAACCGCCGACGTGCTGGCCTGGCTCCACCAGACCTTGAGCACGCCCCGCCCCCACCGAAGCGAATAGTTTTCGTGAATCTTTTTTTTCGTCACAGGAATCGAGACAAATGAGCCAGGTTACCAACACCCCTTACGAAGCCCTCGAAGTCGGCCAGACCGCCAGCTTCAGCAAGACGGTCGAAGAACGTGACATTCAGCTGTTCGCCGCCATGTCGGGCGACCACAACCCGGTGCACCTGGACGCTGAATACGCCGCCAGCACCATGTTCAAGGAACGCATCGCCCACGGCATGTTCAGCGGTGCACTGATCAGTGCCGCCGTCGCTTGCGAGTTGCCCGGGCCGGGCACGATCTACATCGGTCAGCAGATGAGTTTCCAGAAGCCGGTGAAGATCGGCGACACCCTGACGGTGCGCCTGGAAATCCTGGAAAAACTGCCTAAGTTCCGCGTGCGCATTGCTACCAACGTATTTAACCAGCGTGATGAGTTGGTGGTGGCTGGTGAGGCGGAAATCCTGGCGCCGCGCAAGCAGCAGAGCGTGACCCTGGTCGAGCCGCCTAAAATCACTGTTGGCTGATCACAACTTTATAACTGTGGGAGCGAGCCTTTGTGGTGAGGGGATATATCCCCTCACCACAAAGGCTCGCTCCCACAGGTTTTACCGGTGTGGCTTATGAGCGCGCACGCGCCTGGTTACGCAGGGCTTTTACCTGATCGTGATTGCGTTGCACGCCGTGGTATTGACGCTCGACGATGTCACGAATGCCCACCAGGTTGTGCTTGTTGATCTTCTCCATGGCTGCGCGATACGCCTTCAGCGCATGGTCTTCGCCACGCTCGGCCTCGTTCAGCACCGCCTCTTCGTCCTTGCCGGTGAACATCGACTTCACGTCGACCCAGCGACGGTGTAAATCGCCGCTGACGCTGGTGGAGGTCTCAGGATCGCCCCCCATCGAGCGCACGGCACTCTGCAATTCCGCAGCAGCCGTTGCGCAATCAGCGGAACGTTGCACGAACAGGGTTTTGAGTTCAGGGTGCTTGATGTCTTCAGCGCACGTCTTGAACCCTTCCTGACCGTCCTTGCTGGTTTCGATCAGGTCGTTGAGTACAGAAATCGCTTCTTTATTCATGTCGGTCATTTTTCAATTCCTTGCGGTTGATGAAAGATGCCTGATTCATTGCAGTGCGTATGCCAGCCGGCAAACGATAAATTATCCTTTTAATTTCAATAGGTTAAATCAAACAAAAAAATCTGTATCCGTTTCTTTTGCATGATCTGTCAATTGGCCTGCATGCAGAATGCCTGTATTTTCCAATCCCATTGAATCAAGACGACCGAGTCATGAACCCTGAAAAACTCGAACTGCTGATCACCCGCGAAATGCCCTTCGGCAAATACAAGGGGCGGATCATTGCGGACTTGCCGGGGCCTTACCTGAACTGGTTCGCCCGGGAAGGCTTTCCCCATGGTGAATTGGGCGGCCTGCTGGCCTTGATGCACGAAATCGATCACAACGGCTTGTCGGACCTGCTCGAACCGCTGCGCGCCAAACACGGCAAACCTGCGCCTCGCCACTGACTCACTCATCCCGCCTTCGATCGAGTAACCCCATGCCCGACAACACCCGCCGCGCCCGTGATGAAGCCTTCTGGCAAACCTTTGCCGACCGCTACGATCTGCAACCCGGCCCGATCAACCTGGAAAACGGTTACTTCGGGCGCATGTCGCGTACGGTGGTGGAGGAGTATCAGCGCAACATCGAACTGATCAACCGCGGCAATTCGGTTCATGTCCGTCAGCGCTTCGAACAGGGCGAGAATGCGAAGATCCAGGCGTTGGTGGCCCAACTGATCGGTGCGCCTGCAGAAGCCGTCGCCCTCACCCGCAACGCCTCGGACGGTCTGCAGTCGCTGATCCGCAACTACAACCGCCTGCAACCCGGCGACCAGGTGCTGATCTGCGATCTGGAATACGACACGGTCAAGGGCGCCATGCGCTGGCTGGCAAAGCATCGCGGAGTCGAAGTGATCGAAATCGAGCACGTTCATCCGGCCAGTTTCGACAGTTTGCTCACCACCTACCGTGAAACCTTCGCCCGTCATCCGCGACTCAAGCTGATGGCCCTGACCCACGTCACCCACCGCACCGGCCTGGTGATGCCCGTACAGGCAATTGCCGCTGCCGCCAAGGAACAGGGCATCGATGTGATCCTCGATGGTGCCCATGCGCTGGGCCAACTGGAATTCAGTCTCGATGAGCTGGGCATCGAATTCGCCGCCTACAACCTGCACAAGTGGATCGGCGCGCCGTTGACCCTGGGCTTCATCTACATCGCCCCTGAACGCTTGGCGGACATCGACCCGGACATGGGCGAAATGCATTTTCCTGTCACCGACATTCGCGCCCGCACGCCCTACAGCACACCGAACATCCCCGCGCTGATGACCTTGCCACTGGTGCTAGAAGAGCATCACGCCATGGGTGGCTCCGCTGCCAAGGGATCACGCCTCAACTACCTGCGCAATCTATGGGTTCGCGAGGTGCGCGAACTACCAGGTATCGAAGTCCTGACGCCGGATGATCCGCGATTGTATTGCGGCATCACCTCGATGCGCTTTACCGCACAGACTGATCAGCAGGCGATGGTCGAGCGACTGCTCAAGGACTACAACCTGTTCACCGTGGTGCGCACTGGCGCGGCGTGTGGCCCGTGCATCCGGATTACGCCGGGGCTGACCACCACGGCTGAGCATATGAAGCGGTTGACCACCGCACTTTCAGAACTGCGCCAAGCCTCTCTGTAGGAGCGAGCTTGCTCGCGATGGTCGTCAACGATGACGATGGAAACCTGATTCCCCGCGGTGCTCTCTGGTGCATCGCGAGCAAGCTCGCTCCTACAGGGATCCGTGCCCGGTATTTTTTCTTGGGCAAAAAAAAACGGTGCACCGACCAAGCGCACCGTAAAGCCGTAAAACACGCAACTACGTGTAGGGTGAAGCGATCAGTCCAGCAGCGCCAAGGCCTCGGCGGTGCATTCCTGAATGCGGGCCCAGTCGCCGTTCTTGACCCACTCAGGATCAAGCATCCAGCTACCGCCCACGCACATGACGTTTTTCAGCGCCATGTAGCTCTTGATATTGGCCGGGCCAACGCCGCCGGTCGGGCAGAATTTCACTTCGCCGAACGGTCCGCCCAGGGCCTTGATGGCCGCGACTCCACCGCTGACTTCAGCCGGGAACAGCTTGAAGCGGCGATAACCCAGGCCATAGCCTTCCATGATGCCCGAGGCGTTGCTGATGCCTGGCAGCAGTGGAATCGGGCTGGCAACGCTGGCTTCCAGCAGGTCACGGGTAATGCCCGGTGTGACGATGAACTGCGAACCCGCCGCTTCAGCCGCCGCCAGCATGTGGCGATCGAGCACGGTGCCGGCACCGGTCACCAGTTCCGGGCGTTGCTCGCGCAGGATCTGGATGGCCTTGAGGCCGAACTGCGAACGCAGGGTCACTTCCAGGGCCGTCAGGCCACCGGCTGCGAGGGCATCGGCCAGCGGCAGGACGTCCTGCTCGCGAGCGATGGTGATCACCGGCAGGATCCGCGCCTTGGCGCAGAGGCTGTCGATCAGGGCAACTTTATCCGCCATGGAAACGGTCGGGGATGGGTTTGTCATAGCGGCTGTTCCTTGGCTCATGGGCACCAGTAAATCTCTAACGTGGGTTGCAGAAATGCGCGAATCGGCAGTTCGGCGACGTCGTCACCGGCCAGCGCGAAACTCAGGGTGGTCAGCTTGGACTGACCGGAAATCGACAGCACTTTGTGTTTGGCCGAAGCCAGCAGCGCCCGGCTCATGGTCAGGCGCTGATGCGGCACGGTCGGCGCCAGCATCGGGTAGCAGCGACGGCTGCCGTCAGCTTTCAAGGCCTCGGACAGGTTCGGGCTGTTGGGGAACAGCGACGCAGTGTGGCCATCGTCGCCCATGCCCAGCACCAGCACGTCGATCGCCGGCAGTTCGGCGAGCAGGCGATCGGCTTGTTCGGCCGCCTGTTCGAGGTTGGCGGTGGCGCTGTACAGGCTCAGGAACTGCGCCTTGGCCGCCGGACCTTGCAACAGATACTTCTTGAGCAGGCCGGCATTGCTGTCGGCGTGCTCCACCGGCACCCAGCGTTCGTCGGCCAGGCTGATCACCACGTTCGACCAGTCCAGCGTCTGCTTGGCCAGGTGCTGGAAAAACGCCACCGGACTGCGCCCACCGGACACCACCAGGGTCGCGGTACCCTGGGCGTCGATCGCATCGCTCAGTTGTTTGGCCACGTGCAGTGCCAGGCCTTCGGCCAGCAGCACCGGGCTCTTGAACCCATGGGCGCTGACGCCCTGGGGCAGTTTCAAATCAGATATCGCCATACCAAGACCTCCCATCCCGCGTGATCAGTGCAATGGAGCTCATCGGCCCCCACGACCCGGCCGCGTACGGCTTGGGCGCATCACCGGACTTTTTCCACCCGGCGATCAACTGGTCACACCACTTCCACGCGGCTTCGATTTCATCTTTGCGGACAAACAGGTTCTGATTGCCGCGCATCACTTCCAGTAACAACCGCTCGTAGGCATCGGGAATCCGCGCGCTGCTCCAGGTGTCGGAAAAATTCAGCTGCAACGGACCGCTGCGCAGCTGCATGCCTTTGTCCAGGCCTTGATCCTTGGTCATCACGCGCAAGGAAATGCCTTCGTCCGGCTGCAGGCGGATAATCAGCTTGTTGCTGATTTGCAGGCGCTGCTCAGGAGCGAAGATGTAGTGCGACGGCTCCTTGAAATGGATAACGATCTGCGACAGTTTCTGCGGCATGCGCTTGCCGGTACGCAGGTAAAACGGCACGCCGGCCCAGCGCCAGTTGCGGATGTCGGCACGCAGGGCGACGAAGGTCTCGGTGTCGCTCTGGGTGTTGGAATTGGGTTCTTCCAGGTACCCCGGTACCGCCTTGCCTTCGCTGTAGCCGGCGATGTATTGACCGCGCACAACTTGAGTGGTCAGGCCTTCCGGGCTGATCGGCGCCAGGGCCTTGAGCACCTTGACCTTCTCGTCGCGGATGCTGTCGGCGGACAGGTCGGCCGGCGGGTCCATGGCGATCAGGCAGAGCAGTTGCAGCAGGTGATTCTGGATCATGTCCCGCAGCTGGCCGGCCTTGTCGAAGTAACCCCAGCGGCCTTCGATACCGACTTTCTCGGCCACGGTGATTTCCACGTGAGAAATGTAGTTCTGGTTCCACTGGGTTTCGAACAGGCTGTTGGCGAATCGCAGGGCGATCAGGTTCTGGACGGTCTCTTTGCCCAGGTAGTGGTCGATGCGGTAGGTGCGGTTCTCCGGGAAGAACTGTGCCACGGCGTCGTTGACCTTGCGCGAGGATTCCAGGTCCGAACCGATGGGTTTTTCCAGCACCACACGGGTGTTTTCTGCCAGACCGACCTTCGCCAGGTTCTCGCAGATCGCACCGTACACCGCTGCCGGCGTGGCGAAATAGGCAATGACCCGTTGCGCGCTACCCGCCGCGTCGGCCAGGGCCACATAGTCTTCTGACTTGAGGAAATCGACGTGCAGGTAGCTCAAACGCGCCAGGAAACGCTCGACCACGGCCTCGTCCAGCTCCTTGGCACCGACATAGCGGCGCAGCTCGGAAGCGATGAACGCCAAGTGCTCCTGCTCGCTGCCAGTCTCACGGGCCAGCGCGATGATGCGCGTGTCCTCGTGCAGCAGGCCGGCGCCGTCGAGTTGATAAAGGGCAGGAAACAGCTTGCGCAGGGCGAGATCGCCGAGGGCGCCGAACAAGGCAAAGGTGCACGGTTCAACCGTAATCGAGAGCATGATGTTTGTTCTTTTATCAAGTTAAGCTACAAATACCTTTTTTCAAGGCATCACTCAAGGGAAAATGTAGTAATAACCACAACATTTTCGCAAAATACAGATTCCGAGTGGTGGTCGGTCGGAGCCATCAGTAGGATAGGCCACCGTTACGGGCCGCTACAAAGGCCCTTTTTGCATTAGCCGTGCGCTTATCGGCGCAGGTGAATCAAGGAAATCCATATGGACCGCGTGCGAAATTTACTGGAGCAGATCCAGAATCGCCTTGAAGAGCTGAACAAGGCCGAACGCAAAGTCGCCGAGGTGATCCTGCTCAACCCACAGCAGGCCACCCGGTTCAGCATCGCCGCCCTCGCCCAAGCCGCGTCGGTCAGCGAACCGACGGTCAACCGTTTCTGCCGTTCGTTCGGCGTCAGCGGCTACCCCGAACTCAAGCTGCAATTGGCCCAGAGCCTGGCCAGCGGCGCGGCCTACGTCAGCCGCGCGGTCGAGGCCGACGACAATCCGGAAGCCTATACCCAGAAAATCTTCGGCAGCGCCATCGCCTCCCTGGACAGCGCTTGCCAGGCGCTGGACCCGAACCTGATCAGCCGCGCCGTCGACCTGTTGA
This sequence comes from Pseudomonas baetica, assembly GCF_051216495.1. Classification (GTDB taxonomy): domain Bacteria; phylum Pseudomonadota; class Gammaproteobacteria; order Pseudomonadales; family Pseudomonadaceae; genus Aquipseudomonas; species Aquipseudomonas baetica_B. The sequence continues at coordinate 20,631 of NZ_JBPKAM010000089.1, forward strand.
TCCAGGCCCGGCAGATCCACTTCTTCGGCCTCGGCGCTTCAGCCCCGGTGGCCCTGGATGCGCAGCACAAGTTCTTCCGTTTCAACCTGGCCGTGACCGCCCATGCCGATGTGCTGATGCAGCGCATGATTGCTTCGGTGGCGCACACCGGCGAGCTGTTCGTGATCATTTCCTACACCGGCCGCACCCGCGAATTGGTGGAAGTAGCTCGCATCGCTCGGGAAAACGGCGCGTCGGTGCTCGGCTTGACCGCGGAAAACTCACCCCTGGCCAAGGCCAGTACCCTGAGCCTGAACATCCCGTTGCCGGAAGACACCGATATCTACATGCCGATGACTTCGCGAATCATTCAGTTGACCGTGCTGGACGTACTGGCGACCGGCATGACCTTGCGCCGGGGCGTGGATTTCCAGCCGCACTTGCGCAAGATCAAGGAGAGCTTGAATGCCAGCCGGTATCCGGTTGGGGATGAGTTCAACTAGATCTTCATTGCCGGTTCTAGCCTCTTCGCGGGCAAGCCCGCTCCCACAGGTTCCGCGCCGATTGCAGATTTTGTGCTCGACGCGGACATTGTGGGAGCGGGCTTGCCCGCGATGAGGCCAGCCGCAACACCGAAAATCCTGAACTAAACACCCACCCTTGCCTGCAAACTCAAATGCGCCCGCTCCCCAGGCTTCAGGCACAAGCTGTCAGTGCCGCCACTCGCCGCTTCCACGCAAACGAATTCGGATATCTCATTCCAGCTCACCCCCAGCAACGGCCGCGACCCCGGGTGCCAGACCACCGTGTCGGCGGTTTCACCGGTATCGATGCATAACGCCCGCTGCCAGGCGTGATCGTTAAGCCGCAATTCGCCGTCATGCTGGAATACTCGCTGACAACCTCCATCAACCCGCAACTCGCCTTCTTGCTGGCAAAACTCACGACTCAACTGGTCGTAACCTTGCGCGCCGTCGAGCCCAGACAGCGCTACCTCGCCGACGTCGCCAATACGCCAGTAGGCGTGCAAAGCCTGGCTCAATTGGCAAGGCAAGCTGTCTTGATGCTCGGTGCTCAGGCGCAAATCCATGCTTTCGCCCAGATGCGCGTACAGGTCCACCTGCCAGTCACACAACTGAAGTTGCCAGTGCAGGCGCACGCCATCGTCATCACTGTTGCTGTCGATCAGCTTCCAGTCGAGCAAGCGCGCCCAGCCATGGGACGGCCAGGCATTTTCGCTCGGATGACGGCCATACCACGGCCAGCACACCGGCACGCCACCACGAATGGCCCCGACCTGTGGCCACTTCGCCGCACACCACAACCACGGTTTCTGGCCCCTGGGTTGAAAGTGCAGCAACTGCGCGCCCTGACGACTGAACACCGCCTGACACAGGGGATGGTCGATCACCAACACGTCGCGCTTCTGATAGCGCTCCCACGCAAACACCGGCCGTTCGCGCAAGGATTTGAAGAAGCGTTGTAGCGGATGCTCAAGCATGTGCCACGGTCCTGAAAATCATCTTTACCCGGGGTGCGCCACCCCAAAAAAAAGCGGACAGCCATGGCTGTCCGCAAAATGCGCACATAGAGAGGAGCTTATCGCAACAGCGTCAGAACACCGACTGAATTTTCAGGCCGGCGACCAGCGCGTTATCCACTTCATCCACACCGCCCGGATGAGTGATGTACTGCAGGTTGGGACGCACGGTCAGCCAGTTGGTAACGTGGAAGCCGTAGTTGAGCTCGTAGTTGTACTCGGTCTCGCGCAGTGGCGAGAACAGCGGATCGTTGTAGTCGGAGACGCCATTGGCAGCGTTGACCAGCTCGGCGTTTTTCTTCACGTCATCGTTGACGTGGATGCGGGAGAAACCGATCCCCATGTCATCTTTCGGACGTGCATCGAACGGGCCTTTGTACACGAACATCAGCGACTGGTAGTTGTCGACGATGTTGGTGTCCTTGTCGTGGAACGTGGCGTTGGCAGCAATGTTCAGACCGCGGGAAGCGTCACCGTTGTGCGTGGTCAACTGTTGCTGCCCGACGAACCAGTAGCCGTGTTTGCTGCTGTGGCTGCGATAGGCGTTGCCCGTGGTGGCCGCATCATTGCCGTTGTCGTCTTCGCGGACGTCATCGGCCTTGGCCGTGCTTTTGTAGTAACCGACACGGTATTCGCCAGGCAGGTTGCCAGGGTTAGGCAACCAGACCAGTTCAACCGGCAGGACGGTACCGTTGGTGCCACTGCCGCTGAGCTTGAAGCCGTTGCCGTGCTCCAGTTGCGAGGTGTTCTGGTTGTACGCGCCGATTTGCGCATACCACTCGGGCGAGATGTTCCACTTCACGCGGATCGCCGCCTGGCTGACCGGCCAGTTGTACCAGATGTTGGTCGCCCAGTTACCCACCTGGGAGCCGCAGAACGCCAGGTTCTGGAACTCGCAAGGAAAGGTGTTGAAGTCTTCGCCTTCGCCGAAGTAACCGGCCTTGATGTCCAGCTTGTTGTCAAAGAACTGGTGCTTGATCCACAACTGGGTCAGACGGACCATATGGCCACGGCCGTAGACTTCCTGGGAGGAACTCAAGGTGCCGGCACGCGGGTCGCCGATACGGTCATTGGAGATGTTTTCACCGTTACGGTTGGTGAGCTGGATCTTGGCCTGGGTGTTATCCCAGCCGAACAGCTTTTGCAGGTCCAGCGCCGCGCCCAGGCCGAACTGGTCGGCATAACGCGCGGTCTTGTCGTCGTTGAAGCCGCCGTGGAGGTTGGCGCCCACTTCACCGACATAGTCCATCTTGATGTCGATACCCTGCTCGATCAGCCGGGTCCGCTCGCCCCCCCAATCACCGGTCATCCATTCGGAATCGGCGCTGAACGCTTCAGCCGCGTGAACGCTACCGGCCAGCATCATGGCCGCGACGGCTGATAACTGGCAGATAAGCTGAGCGTTGTTGTTCTTCTTCATCCCTATATCCTCGTCTTATTGTTATTAACTTTTTTGTCTAACGCGGTTTACATCGGTTGCGATGCGCGACAGGCCGCGCACCGCATATCCCCCTATGAGAGATGCCTCTTGTGGGAGCGAGCCTGCTCGCGAAGACGGTGTGTCAGACAACATATGTGTTGAATGTCAGGCCGCATTCGCGAGCAGGCTCGCTCCCACAGGGGATCTCCTTTTGATCTTCAGCGGCCTTTGAATTGAGCGACGTTGGCCGCGTGGCTCTCGGCTTTCGGCACGCCGGCCACCCCCAGGCGTTCACCGGTCTTGGCATCGAACAGCAGCACCTTTGCCGGATCGAATTGCAGGGTCAGGGTCTCGCCCACCGCCGGCGCAACGTCGGGCGCCATGCGGCAGCAGACTTTGGTGTCGTTGAGATTGACGAAGACCAGGGTGTCGGGACCGGTCGGTTCGGTGACCTGGACTTCGGCGCGAATAGTCGGCAATCCATTGGCTTCGCCGTTAGACAGCACGATCTGCTCCGGACGGATGCCGAGGATCACTTCGCGGTCTTCAAGACCGGCGTCCTGCATGCCCAATGGCAATTCGCAACGCGCCTGGCCGCTGTCGAGCAACGCCAGCAGACGACCCTCCTTGCGCTGCAAACGCAGGGGTATGAAGTTCATCGGCGGCGAGCCGATGAAGCTCGCCACGAAAAGGTTGGCCGGGTTGTTGTAGATGTCTTTCGGCGTACCGAATTGCTGGATGATCCCGTCCTTCATCACCGCCACCTTGTCGCCCAGGGTCATGGCTTCGATCTGGTCGTGGGTCACATAGACCGTGGTGGTTTTCAGGCGCTGGTGCATCAGTTTCATTTCGGTGCGCATCTCGACCCGCAGCTTGGCGTCGAGGTTGGATAGCGGTTCGTCGAACAGGTAGATCTTCGGCCGCCGCGCCAATGCACGGCCCATCGCCACACGCTGCTGCTGCCCCCCGGAGAGCTGGCCAGGCTTGCGACTGAGCAAATGTTCGATCTGCAACAACTTGGACACCCGAGCCACTTCCTCGTCGATGTCGGCGGTGGGCATTTTGCGAATCTTCAGGCCGAAGGCGATGTTGTCGCGCACGCTCATGGTCGGGTACAGCGCATAGGACTGAAACACCATGGCGATGTCGCGATCCTTGGGGCTCATGCCGCTGATGTCGGCGTCGTCCACCAGGATCGCGCCGCCACTGATGGTTTCAAGGCCGGCGATGCAGTTCATCAAGGTCGATTTGCCGCAGCCGGACGGGCCGACCAGGATCAGAAATTCGCCGTCATCGATCTTCAGTTCGATGTTCTTCAGGGTGTCCGGCAAGCCGGCGCCGTAGGTCTTGTTGACGTTGCGTAATTCGAGAGTTGCCATGTTTCTACCCCTTGACCGCGCCGGACGTCAGCCCACGCAGGAAATACTTGCCAGCGAATATGTAGACCAGCAGTGTCGGCAGCCCGGCGATCATCGCGGCGGCCATATCAACGTTGTATTCCTTGACCCCGGTGCTGGTGTTGACCAGGTTGTTCAGGGCCACGGTAATTGGCTGGGCATCGCCGCTGGCGAAGACCACGCCGAACAGGAAGTCATTCCAGATCTGGGTGAACTGCCAGATCAGGCAGACCATCACGATCGGGATCGACATCGGCAGCAGGATCTTCCAGAAGATCGTGAAGAAGCCCGCGCCATCGAGCCGCGCCGCCTTGACCAGCGCATCCGGCACGCTCACGTAGTAGTTGCGGAAGAACAGCGTGGTGAACGCCAGGCCGTAGACCACGTGTACCAGCACCAGACCCGTGGTGGTGTTGGCCAGGCCGAACTTGCCGAGGGTGAACGAGGCCGGCAGCAGCACGGTCTGGAACGGCAGGAAGCAGCCGAACAGCAACAGACCGAAGAACAGTTGCGAACCTCGGAAGCGCCACATCGACAGCACGTAGCCGTTCATGGCACCGATGAAGGTCGAGATCAGCACCGCCGGCACGGTGATTTTCACCGAGTTCCAGAAATAGCCGCCGACCACGTCCCAGGCCTTGATCCAGCCGATGCCGTCGATCACGGCCGGCCAGCTCAGCAGGTTGCCGGTGCGGATGTCCTCCGGGGTTTTGAAGCTGGTCAGCAACATCACCACCAGTGGCACCAGGTACACTGCCGCGGCCAGCAGCAGCGTGCCGTAGATCGCAATGCGGCTGAGGCTCAGGCCCGATTTTTCGAGTGAATTAGTCATGGCGTTTGCCTCGCAGCTCGGAGTACAGGTACGGCACGAGGATGGTCAACACGGCACCGAGCATCAGCATGGCGCTGGCCGAACCAATGCCCATCTGGCCACGGCTGAAGGTGAAGGAATACATGAACATCGCCGGCAGGTCGGACGAGTAGCCGGGGCCACCCGCGGTCATCGCCGCCACCAGGTCGAAGCTCTTGATCGCGATATGCGCCAGGATCATGAAGGCGCTGAAGAACACCGGACGCAGGCTCGGCAGCACGATCTTCAGGTAGATGGTCGGCAGGCTTGCACCATCGACTTGCGCGGCGCGGATGATCGACTGATCGACGCCGCGCAGACCGGCGAGGAACATCGCCATGACAAACCCGGAGGCCTGCCACACGGCGGCGATCACCAGGCAATACACCACGCGATCCTGATCCACCAGCCAGTCGAGCCGGAAACCTTCCCAGCCCCAGTCACGCAGCATTTTGTCCAGGCCAAGCCCTGGGTTGAGCAGCCATTTCCACGCCGTACCGGTGACGATCATCGACAGTGCCATCGGGTACAGGTAGATGGTGCGGATGAAGCCTTCCTTGCGGATGCGCTGGTCCAACAGCACCGCGAGGAACACGCCCAGCACCAGGCTGATACCGATGAACAGACCGCCGAACACCGCGAGGTTCTTGCTCGCGACCCACCAGCGGTCGTTGTCCATCAGGCGCATGTACTGCTGCAAACCGACCCACTTGTAGCTCGGCATGAAGCTGGAATTGGTAAAGGACAGAATGAACGTCCAGATGATGTAACCGTAGAAGCCAACCAACACGATCAGCATGCTCGGTGCCAGTACCAACTTGGGTAACCAGCGTTGCAGCGCATCGAACGGTGAGGCTTTGCTGAAAACCGCCACAGAGCTCATCGGGATAATCCAGGTTTAGATGTAAGGATCGGAGTGATCCCTTGTGGGAGCGAGCCTGCTCGCGAAGGCGGTGTATCAGCCAACATTTGTTTGAATGTCAGACCGCATTCGCG
>NZ_JBPKAM010000008.1:0-99888 GCF_051216495.1 Pseudomonas baetica
CGAGTAAAACAGTCGCTCCTGCCCACTCGATAACTGTCCCATCATGCTGTGTGATCCCCCACCGGCCAATGCAGAGATTTTGCAGCAGGCCAGACAGGGGAGCTACTTTTTCAACAGAATCGGCCAATAGCAGACGGTCAGCCCATCGTTAACTTGAAGCCATCATCACCTGAATCACCAGCATCAGCGCACCAAACACCAGCACAAAGATCACCATGGGGATCACGAACTTGACCCATTTGTTGAACTGCATACCCAGCATTTGCAAAGTGGCCAGTACTAATCCTGTAGGGGCCAGGTACAGCATTGCGTACTGCCCCCAGTTGTAGGCTGAGACAACGATATAGCGTGGTATCTCTACCGTGTCGGCCAGCGGTGCCATGATGGGCATGGAAAGCACTGCCAGTCCTGAGGAAGACGGCACCAGGAACCCCAGCACAAAAAACACCAGCATTTGTGCAACTGCGAACACACCACCATGTATCCCGGACACCAGATTCGCCGCATAGTTGAGGATAGTGTCGGAAATCATGCCCTGCTCCAGCACCAGGTTGACTCCTCGCGCCAGACCGATGATGAGCGAGACCGCCACCAAGTCGGCGGCACCTTTGCAGAAGGCATCTATCGCTTCAGCCTCCTTCAGTCCGGAAATAAAAATGATGATGATCGCAATCAGGAGAAACGAGGCGCCCATCTCAGGAAACCACCAACCACCGAACATGACGCCCCAGATCATTAGCGGGAAGCCAATGGCGAACAAGGTAATGATGATCTTGCGCCGCAGCGTGAAGGACGGCGCCTCGCCCATCGCCTCTGCTTTAAGGAAACGGTCACGGAACTTGTCGCGATCTTCATAGGTGTAGGAAAAGGAAGGGTTGGCCTTAATCTTCTTGCAGTACCAATAAAGGTATCCGATGACCGTCAAGCCCCCCACCACAAGGCCAATGGCGCGAAAAACAATACCCTCGGTAAAGGGAATGCCAGCTGCGTTGGAGGCGATTACAACCGAAAATGGATTTATGGTGGAAAACGTAGTTCCCATGGAGGCGGCGAGAAAGATGGCGCCGACGCACACAATGGAGTCATAGCCGAGCGCCAGGAAAATCGGCACCAATATGGGGTAAAAGGCGACGGCCTCCTCTTCTATTCCGCACGTAGTGCCACCTATCAGCATCACGATACAAACCAGTGCCACGAATAGAAACTCTTTACCTTGGGTCACACGCGATAAAGCTACCAGCCCCGCGCTGAAGGATTCCGTTTTATTGACGACGCCAATCAGCCCGCCGAGTATCAGGATAAAAACAATCACATCTGCTGCTTCGACTGTTCCATGAACCATACTCAGGGGGATGTGTCGGAGTAATTTTGGCGACTGTTCCAGTCGTTCATAAGTGCCGGGTATTGCGATGGGCTTGCGTATCTTTCCACTCGTGAACTGTTCTACCTTGATATTAACATTGAGTTTTTCCAACTCGGCCTGGGTAGCGGGCACCTGACTGGTCTCACCGCGTGGATTTTTTATTACGAGACTCGCATTGGCGGAATTGTATGAAAGCTTTGAATAAGCACCTGCCGGAACAATCCACGTAAGTCCAATGGCCACTACCAGGATGAAAAACAGAATAGTAAAGGCCGTAGGGAACTGCCTATGGACAGTGACACTTGATTCCGCTGATTCAGCTGATTCGGTGCTCATAGCGCACTCCTGTCTCGTGCAGACACCGCAGCCCAGTGCTGAAGCGCCTCTTGTGGAAGGACATGACGAGCATTCACACGCTCTTCTAGTTTGCTAGCGAACGTTGTAGCTGATGCCTGATCTGAAAAATGGAAGGTGATACCGCACGCATGCACTAACCACACCGAATTATCCTGGCGAGGGAGAAGTTCGATCAATGCTCGCATTTTTCTCCCATTAAGCGCCGAAGCGCCCCTAATAAACCAAGTCAGCCATGGTTGATCTACCGAAGAAACTTACTGAAATGCGATAAACTTACTCAAGTAAAACTGTAAGTACAGTGTATTCTTGGTCGCGCGACCCCTTCGAATATATTGAAATAATAGAGATTACGGAAATAGCGATTACTACTTAGGTGCCTTAGGCTTTACAGTGACTCTTGAGTTGTACAAGTTCCGTACAAACATCCCTGTAAAATATGGCTTCTCATTTTCAATTGAGAATTACTGGAAGAAGCACCTGCCTTTAATCGACAGAAGTCTGGAGGGTGTAGAAAAAACTGCTCAAAAAAATTCTTCTCTGCGGTGAGCTTTCGTAGGTTTCTGCCGATCGCCATAAGCCCTTGGTGACAGACAACAACCGGTCATTAGCCGATCGTGCAGGTCGGTTGCCAGAGGACCACTTTTCCACTGCTATGCTGATAAAACCTGTTTCTGCACTAGAGACGAGCAGTATGGCAGCCCAAGACAAGCAATCCCCGTTCATGCTCAAGGTCATGGCCTACCCGGCTGGCGTTTTCCTTGTCGCCGGGGCGACCTTAAAGCTGCTCGACACTTACTTCAACCTGACCTTGTTGGCAGATACCACGGACTGGCTGCTACGTTTTTGGGATTGGGTTTTGCTGGAAACGTCGATGCCGAATTGGTCGCTGCTGATGATTATCGCGGCGTTGATCGGCACGCTATCCGTAGCGATTTACTATGCCCGCATCACGGATGGAACCTACGGCGAGTTGCACGAAATAGAGCGAAAAGTTTACAAAAAGAACAACCCTCAGTTTCCACAGCTGACAGATGACCAAACGCTACTGATGGAAGCCTTGGCCTATCATGCGAACTTCAGAAAAATTGCGAATTTAAACTCGATTTGCAAGCTTGTCTCACTCAGCACGCTGGAAGTCGAAGCCGGTCTTAAACAGCTCCAGGCCAAAGGCCTTGTGAAGCAGAAAGTGACAAGGGGTACGTTCGGTGCAACCTTCTTTGAACTGACCCTGGCAGGCAAGGATTATGCGTTAGAGCGACTTGAGCTAACGTAGGTCGCTGACTTTGATGTGGTCAGGGCCCGACATACGGGCCCTGACGTTCAAGCCTGCTTCAAGGCGCCATCGAACGCCGGCGTCAATCCCGACAATTGCAGCTTGCGGACAAAGTCGCCAAGACGCTGCTGCTTGTAGGCGTCCACGTCCAGGTCACGGTAGTCGTAGAAACCCTGGCCATCGCGCAAGCCATTACGGCCGTTTTGCATGTTGTCGGCGATCACCTGCGGCGATTCGAAGCGCGGTGACAGCGCGCCACTGAGGTAGCGCGAGGCGTAGTACAAAATGTCTCCGCCGCCCCAATCGATGAATTCAAGCAGGCCCAGCACCGAGAAGCGCAATCCGAAACCGGCTCGCACTGCGGTGTCGATATCCTCTGCGCTGGCCACGCCCTCTTCCACCATCCGTGCAGCCTCGTTCATGACCAAGGCCTGTATGCGCGGCACGATGTATCCCGCCACCGGATTGCACACCACCGGCACCTTGCCAATGCGCTTGAGCAGTAGCAGCAGCCGCTCGACCACCTGCGGGCAGGTGGCTTCGCTGCGGCTGACTTCCACCAGCGGCATCAGGTACGCCGGGTTGAGCCAGTGCGCATTGACGAAGCGCGCAGGCGTAGTGACCATTTCGCTCAACTCGGTGACCAGGAACGTCGAGGTGGTCGATGCAATGATGGTCGACGCCGGGACATGCTCGCTGACCCAGGCGAAGGTCTCCTGCTTGACCGCGATGATCTCCGGCACCGCTTCGAACACCAGGTCGCACAGGCGTAGTCCCTCTGCGGCCTGGGCTTTGGTTTGCAGCGTCAACCGGGCCAAGGCAATGTCCGCCTGTTGCAGCTCGAGCACACCCAGGCGAACCAGCATCTGCAGTTCGCTGCGGATGTTGTTGCGCACCCGCTCGAAGTAGCCGCGCCGCTCATCCTCGGCGCGATCCTTGATATCGATGAGGGTGACCGGCAAGCCCGCGTGGATGAATGCCAGGGCAATGCCCTCGCCCATCCGGCCGGCGCCGACCACGCTGACATGGGGCAGCGCGGCGCTCATCAGTTGCAGCCTTTCGTCAGTAGTTCGGTCATCTGCGACCGGCTCAGCCCGGCCAGTCCCAGGTTCTCCAGGGTGCGCCCTTCGGCGTAGAGATCACGGCCAGCGACGACCGACGCAATGCTCAACAGACCCTGTGCCACCGGGGTCGGCACCCCGGCCCAACGGCCGACGGACACCAGGAAGGACAGGCCCAGGCGGGTGTCTTCGAGCATGTAGCGGTGTTTCTGCAGGTCGATGTCTTCGCGCCAATCACCGCTGTCGGTCAACTTACCATGGGCACCGCGGCCATACATCCACTCCTCGCCTTCGTTGGTGTTGTAGTGATCGGCCAGGGGAAAGTGTGGCGCACCGTAGGTCAGTGCTTCGCGCACCGTCATGCGTTCAGCATCCAGCTGGTTGGTCACACGACGAATCGACGGTTGGGTGCCTTCGTTGTGAATGTCCCAGGCCTCGAAATGCTCCAGGGGACCGGCGTTCATCATGATCAGCGGCGGGTGGATGATGGGGCCTGCGTTCATCAACGCGCCGCTCAGGGCGTCTTCGATCGGTTCGACGCTCGGATAGGCTTCGCGCAGAACCGCGAAAGCGTGCTCGGACAGGTTGCTCGGGAACACACCGGTCGGCAGGCGGGTTGCGTAGCAGCTGATCACCAGGTCACTGGCGCCATGCTTGCGCACCAGGTACGGCAGCGTACCGGTTTCGGCAAAGGCGACCTGGCTCGGGTTGCCTGCATCAGCCATGGCCTTGGCAAACACATAGCTGCCGAAGGTGCCCGGCGGCAGGAACACCACCTGGCCGTCGCGCAAGTGCGGCGCCACGTGCCGCGCCAAATCTTCGTGGGAGGTCGACGGCAGCGGGATGATCACCAGTTGCGCATCGCCCAGGGCCTCGGCCAGGTCGTCGGTCAGCGAAAGCTTGTCGCCTTGCTTACCGACAGACAATTGACGAGTGCCCTTATAGTCCTTGATGGTCAGGCTACCGATGGCCAGCAGTTCCTTGAGCGCTGCCGAGTCACGACGCCACAGGCGGGTCTGGTGCCCCTTTTCAGCCATTTCCACAGCAGCGGCGTAACAGCCGTGTCCACCACCCAGCACGGTAATCTTCATGGAGATGCTCCTCTTGTAAGAGACTCGATGCTATCGAGCCGCACCGCCGCAGACTCATCCGATTGCGCAGCCGACTGACGGATTGCGCAGCGGTCTCAATGCTTGCGCCGTCGCAGGGTGTCCGACGGCAGGCAGCCATAGCGTTGCCGGTAGGCGCTGGAAAAATGCCCGAAACTGTTGATGCCATGACGCAACAGGATATCGGTGACGGTTTCACCGGCCCTGCCCTGCTTCAGCGATTCGTGGATGGCCGCCAGGCGCCGGTCGCGGATGTATTCGACCGGCGCCTGCTGGAGGAACTGGTTGAAGCCATTCTGCAAGGTGCGCACCGAGACACCGCACAGTTCGCTCAAGGTCGCCAGGCTGATCGGTTCGTCGAGGTGTTCCTCGATGTAATCACGGGCCTTTTTCACGTGGTGCGGCAGAGGCGCGCGGGAATCGATCAACAGATCCGCCGAGTAGTTGTGCGGCAGTTGAGTGAGCAACAGTTGCATCAGGTATTCGGACAGGCCACTGGCCAGGCGTGAACCGTCGACGCCGCTGCCGTAAAGCCGGCAGATGTAGTCCAGGGTATGATAGAGGCTGACGACGCCGGCGCCAAGGTGGTCGACGCTGATATCAAAAATCACCGACTGCCGCAGGCTGCGGCCCAGCAGGCGTTGCAGTTGCGTTTCCAGGGCATCGCGGTCGACGCGCAGGATCAGGTTACGGCATTGCCCATCGGTGACGATGCGGCTTTGCGCGAACGGCGAGGAAACGCTCAGGTAGCCCGATTGCATCGCCGCGCTGCGCCGCCCGTGGGCCACCTCGCAATGCCCCTGCAAGGTGATTCGAAACAGGTACTGATCGGCAATGTCGCCGATGGTGATCTCCACCGGTGCGCCATAGCGCAGGTCGAGCAGTGCCGAATCGCCGAAGAATACGCCGTTGAGCCGGGTGTGGATCGGCTCGTCGCGCAGCACATTGAAACTGTGCGGGCACAGGTATTGGCTGACCTTGTCCTTGATCTCGCGGTAATCGGCCGAGCTGAGCAGGCTGTGCCGTTCCAGCAGGTGTACGTCATTCAACATCAGGGGTTCTCCTGATCGGAAGCACATCGGCCCCGCTCCCTTCAACAGGAACGAGGCCGCGGTGCCGATCGTGGACAGTGATCGATCAGGCCCGGGTCGGGTATTCCCGGGCGTAGCTTTCGCGGAACCGACGGCAACCACGCCAGAGCAACAGCACGGTCAATGCCGACGCGCCGATGATCACCAGCGACATCGACGAACCCACCGCCGCCGGCGATCCGAAGTAGCGGTCGGTCAACAACGCCACCAGCGTGGTACCCAGGCCAAGGCCCAGCAGATTACTGATCAGCAGGAACACCGCCGAGACCTGTGCACGCACCTGGTTCGGCGCGAGGATCTGCATGGCGGCAGTGGATGCCGGCATCGGGAACGAGGCGAAGAACATCGCCGGTACCAACAACGCCACTGACAGCCACAGTTCACCCACTTGCGGGAACAGCACAGCGGGCACCACCATGCCCAGGGCGCCGATGACGCCCGTGCGCATGGCGGCGTCCTGATGGCCTTTCTTGGCCAGGTAGTCGGTGAGCCATCCACCAAACAGCACCCCGGCGGTGTTGGCCAGCAACAGCACGGTACCCAGCATGTAGCCCGCCTCCATGGGCGACAGGCCGAACTTGCGGATATACAGCGCCGGGCTCCAGCTCATCATGCAGAACAGGACCATGGCGTAGAACGAAAAGCCCAGGTAATGGCAGGCGAAGGTGGCGCGGTGGCGACCCAGGAAGCGCAAGCCATCGCTCATCCCGACCTTCCTGGCCCGACCCTGGGCATCAACCTGCAAGCCTTTGCGCGCCGGGTCGCGCACGGTGAGCCAGATCAACAGACCCACCACGATACCGGGCAGGCCGACAATGAAGAACGCCAGTTGCCAGGCCTTCATCGCGCCGAGAATGGCAACCTCGATGGTGTGCATGTCCTTGAGCATCGCGATCACATAGCCACCGACCAGGAAAGCCAGGCCACCACCGACAAACGAACCGATCGAGTAGATGCCCACGGCGCGGCCAAGTTTTTCCTTGGGGAACATGTCGCTGAACATCGAGTAGGCCGAGGGCGACAGGGCCGCCTCACCGACACCGACGCCAATGCGGGCAAGGAACATGTGCAGGAAGTTCTTGCTCATGCCGCAAGCAGCCGTCGCCAGGCTCCAGAACACCACACCGACGGCGATGATTTTCGGCCTTGAGAAGCGATCGGCCAGATAGGCGATGGGCATGCCCATGAAGGCGTAGAACAACGAAAAGGCCAGCCCGTGCAGCAGGCTGAATTGGGTGTCACTGATCTGCAGGTCGGCTTTGATCGGCTCGATCATCAGCGCCAGGATCTGCCGATCCACGAATGAAAAGATGTAGGCGATCATGCACAGACCGACCACGTACCACTCGTAGAAATAGGTTTTTTTCTGCTGTTGCAGGACCGCGTTATCGACCTGGATATTCACTAGTGTTTGCTCCTCTTGGAATCCGCTCATGGGCGCAACGTTGCGCAGCACAACGAAGGGAAAGTTTCGGGGCAGAGGTAAAGCACAAAGGGTTTGAACATGGTCAGGCCTCTTATTGTTATGGGTTAAGCACGCTTACCAGAACTTCCAGGTGTAGGTCGTGGCGAAACGGAATTCGTTGTAGTCGTAACCAAACTTCTGTTTGACGTCGATGTTGCGAAGGTCCAGCCCGAGGCCTTGCAGCGCCCCGCTCTGCACCACGTAGTTGATGCCCAGAAAACGCTCGCTTTCCTGGTTGTCGCTCAAGTTGCCGCCACGGTCCCAGTTGGTCCCCTTGATGTAGCGGGTGTAGAGCTTCAACCCCGGCACGCCCATCCCGGCAAAGTCATAGCTGTAGCGCGCGCCCCAGGACTTTTCATCCGGACGGACAAACCCCAGGGACGACCAATGCACCAGATAAGGTTGCGGGATAAAACCGTTCATGGTCGGGAATACGCTGTCACCGAGCATGCGCTGGTAACTGAGGCCGAACATGTGGGCGCCCTTGAGCAAGGAGAACAATGCACCGTATGAACGGTTGTCGATTTCACCGTTTAACGCATTGCCATCTTCATTGTTGTTGAAGTAACGCAAGTCGGTTTTAAGTTTGTAGCCATTACCCAAATCAGCCATATGCATCAGGCCGAAATAGTGTTGCTGGTAAATATCGTGCAACACGCCATAGAAGTAACTGGCTTGAAGGTTTTTGCTGAAGTCGTAAGTAATTCCGCCAAAATCCAGACCGTCACTGTCGAGATTATCGGTGGAACCAAACTTATAGAGTTTCTCGTGGTTGGAGGATTCCCGTGTCACGGCAGACCAGAACCGGCCACCGGTCATCGTCAAGCCATCGACTTCTTTGGACTCGACCACGGCCCCCTGATAGATCGTATCCAGTTGACGGCTGGTGTCATCGAAAGCCACCGGCAGTTGTGGGCGAAGATCACCCACCTTCAACTCGGTCTTGCTGTAGCGCATCTTGAAGGTTGCACCGGCACGGCTGTAGTCATCGGCCGTCTGCTGGTCGCTGACGCTGTATGGCAGCGAACCGTCGTTACCCCGTGAATCCAGGCGCACGGCGTATTGCGCATCCACATCAAGCCCGATGGCCAGGGCCGTGTCGGTGTAGCCGGAAGTGAACTGCGCATCGAAACCTTGGGACCAACTGTGTATTTCAGAATCCACGGCGTTGGTATTGGTGTAATTACGATGCAAGTAGAAGTTACGCGTATCCACTTTGAAGTGACTGTCATCAATTACATCGGCCTGTGCCGCCAAGGGCGCACACATCATTCCCAATACACCGGCAATACCAAGCCCACGGCAAGACTGTTTTACCTCATACATCTAACTTCTCCACATCTGTATGTGCTGGGCACTGTATTTATAGGAGCAGGTTCAACTAAAACTAAAAATGCCGGCAGCCGAACACCGAACCCTCTTGCGCAGCAAGGTGGATTGCATGAGGGACATAAAGGGTGGTGGGTACGAGCATTGGCAGATCTCTTATTGTTTTGGGGTAAAACGCCGGGCGGACTCATGGAAGCAGTCGTCAAAACGACACATTGCTTGTCTGTAAAGGTAAGCCAGCAGACGGCGCACCGATATCGAGATGAACCGCATCCGTTGCGGGGGAAAACATCAACCCGGCTAAAGATTTCCCTTAGTCGACGCAACAGAGCAGAGAGCAAGCCTGTGTGGCATCAGCCTTCCTGAACGCACGGCTTTGTTGTTGGATGGGTCCTAAGCTAGCGACTGCTCGGCCTGCCAACCTCTCCGATTGCGCAGGCGACTCTCCAATTACGCAGCCGAATGCAGACAGCCTGAGCGCTTTTGCGAAAGCGGAACAATCCAATGAATGAGGTTGTATTGCCTGTGGCTCGGGAAGAACGGTCCAGGCCCAGGCCAATCAGTTTGTGTGAGGCGTTCCGGTTCTGGCTGAAGCTGGGTTTCATCCGTTTCGGCGGGCTCACTGGGCAACTCGAGGGTCACTTGATCTGATTCGACGGATAAAGACCGGCAAGCCGCGCGATCACAACGCCAACGTAAAAGACGCCCGAAAACTCTTCGAGCATCACCAGCGAACGGGCGTGGTTGGTCAACGGCAGAACATCACCGTAACCGGTGGTTGTGAGCGTCGTAAGGCTGAAATAGATCAGTTTGAAGAACGTGCCGGGCTGTCCGAAGTCGAGCTGCTCGGGCCCGAATGAGCCAACGCTGGTGATCTCGACCAAGGCATAGACGAAGGACCAAACGAACGCCAGCATGATGTAGCCCGCCAGTGCGCCATGCAGCTTGTCGGCTGTAATGGGCCCGCGCATGAGAATATAGCGAAGCACTCCGAAGAACGAGACAGCAAGAGACGCCGCATAAGCGATCCCGGCAAGGACAAGAATCGCGGTGCTCTCAGCCCACAACGCCGCCCACTGAAGGCCAACCCCAAGCAACGCAAGGCCCAGTTTGAGGAGCACCCCCCGTCGAGTCTGACGGGTGGCGAAAGCGCCCACCAGCAGCACCATTGAAAACAGAATGCCGAGCATCGTGCGAGCGAAAATGCCTTCCTCAAGAAAGGGAAACAGGAGGATCAATCCCAGCAAGAGCAGCAATAGATGGGTGCAGGGCCCTCGCCCTATCACTATCTGACCCAAATCCTCGTCGGACTCGGCTTCATCCTGCTGATGTGTCATAGCGGTTTCCCATAGGCCGACACAACGCTCGAGACCTGCCGCTGCACCGTTGCAACCTGACCTGGTTTTAGAAGAGAAGGCAGTGAGATTCTAGTCGCGAATGCAGATAAGTGGACTCAGGGCGCCTGCTGCCCCCTGCCTCTCTCAGGACACGGCATCGCTCCCATGAAACGAGATGCAATCGCACTTTTAAACACGAAAAGGTTGCGGGCGCAGGTTTCACGACTAGGCTCTTGCTAGCCATTGCCGGGCTGGGCGCACCTCTAAACAGCAGTTCTCGTCCATTCAAAACGAGACCTGAAAAAACCATCGGGTGCCCACGTACCGCGAGTGCTGCGATCTTTAGCGCGCTGACGTTTCTGAGCCGAATGGCCACTCGCATTTTGCTGGATTGACCACAGGGAGTTCCAACATGAAGTTGAAAACACTTGCAGCGGAAGTGTGTTTAACCACACACAAGCAGAATGCCTCAGTCCAGCCCACAGAGGCATGACGGCAGAACAAGGCCCCGCAATCCTTCCCCCACCGAGGGGAAAACAACTGGAAGTAACGCTGGTAGTTGCCTCAAAGGTACAGCGCATCAAGCAAGCAGGAGTTTTGCATGAAAGCGATCGCTCGAACCTCGTCCTTCAAGGCTGAAAACACGTCAACAGGCATTTGGAAACTCAGCACATCGGTCCTGCTCGCAGCGGCCATTGCCATGACCAACCATGCCTGGGCCGCCGAATCACCCAAGCCGGCGACAGAGGCCACCAAGGCGGCCAACAACGCACTGCTTCAGGAACTGCCGTTCAACGACAAGACCTCGTTCGAACTGGCGCACAAGGGATTCATCGCGCCGTTGCCCTCCGAACCGATCAAGGGCCCGAGCGGTAACATGATCTGGGACCCGAACAAGTATGGTTTCATCAAGGAAGGTGAAACGGCGCCGGCCAGCACCAACCCCAGCCTGTGGCGGCAATCACAGCTGATCAATATTTCCGGTCTGTTCGAGGTCACCGACGGCATTTACCAGGTACGCAACTACGACCTGTCAAACATGACCATCGTCGAAGGCAAGGAAGGCATCACCATCTTCGACCCTCTGATTTCCAGCGAAACAGCCAAGGCGGCACTTGACCTCTACTTCAAGCACCGCCCGAAAAAGCCTGTCGTCGCGGTGATCTACACCCACAGCCACGTCGACCACTATGGCGGCGTGCGCGGTGTGGTGGACGAGAAGGACGTCCAGGCGGGCAAGGTGAAGATCTATGCGCCCAAGGGCTTCCTGGAGCATGCGGTAGCCGAGAACGTCATGGCCGGTACCGCCATGAGCCGTCGCGCCAGTTATATGTACGGTAACCTGCTGCCACCGAACGAAACGGGTCAGTTGGGCGCAGGCCTGGGGACCACCACCTCCGCCGGTACCGTGACCCTGATCCCGCCGACTGACATCATCGAGAAGACCGGCGAGAAGCATGTGATCGACGGCCTCACTTACGAGTTCCTCTACGCGCCGGGCAGTGAGGCACCGGCCGAGATGCTTTATTACATCAAAGAGAAAAAG
Source organism: Pseudomonas baetica (assembly GCF_051216495.1). Taxonomy (GTDB): domain Bacteria; phylum Pseudomonadota; class Gammaproteobacteria; order Pseudomonadales; family Pseudomonadaceae; genus Aquipseudomonas; species Aquipseudomonas baetica_B. The sequence goes on from NZ_JBPKAM010000008.1 coordinate 11,932, forward strand.
GCCCTGAACACGGCCGAAGACTCCACCCATACCCTGCACAACACCTACTCGCTGCGAGGGGCGAAAATCCGTGAACCGCTGCCATGGTCCAAATACCTCAACGAAGCCCTGAAGATGTGGGGCGACGACGTACAGGTCATGTACGCCATGCACCACTGGCCGGTCTGGGGCAACAAGGAAGTGAAGGATCAGCTGTCGTCGCAGCGCGATATGTACCGCTACATCAACGATGAAACCCTGCGCCTGGCAAACAAGGGGTACACCATGACCGAAATCGCCGAGCAGGTGAAACTGCCCAAGTCGATTGCCAGCCGTTTCTCCAACCGTGGCTACTACGGCTCACTCAACCACAACGTCAAGGCCACTTATGTCCTGCACCTGGGCTGGTTCATTGGCAACCCTGCCACCCTGTGGGAGCTGCCACCGGAGGAGGAAGCCAAGCGCTATGTCGACATGATGGGCGGTGCCGAGGCTGTGCTGAAAAAGGCCAAGGAGTACTACGACAAGGGTGATTTCCGCTGGGTCGCCGAGGTGGTCAATCATGTGGTCTTCGCTGACCCGAACAACCAGGCCGCGAAGAACATGCAGGCCGACGCCCTCGAACAACTTGGCTACCAGGCCGAGAGTGGACCGTGGCGCAACTTCTACCTGACGGGTGCACAGGAGCTTCGCAACGGCGTTCAGAAATTGCCGACACCGGACACAGCCAGCCCGGATACCGTCAGGGCAATGGACCTGGATCTGTTCTTCGATTACCTGGCCATGCGCCTGAAAGGGCCTGAGGTAGAAGGCAAGCACATCACCCTTAACTTTGACTTCACTGACCTGAAACAGAAATACATGCTGGAAATGGTCAACGGTGTACTCAACCACACCGAGGGCATGCAATCGAAGGACGCCGACGCGACCATCACGCTGACCCGCGACACCTTGAACAAGCTGATGCTCAAGCAGACCACATTGAAAGATGCGGCTACGGCGGGCGATCTGAAGGTTTCAGGCAACGAGGGCAAACTTGAGGAGCTGATGAGCTACATGGATAACTTCGACTTCTGGTTCAACATCGTCACCCCCTGATGCTTGATAGCATCAAGGCAAGCCATTGACTCCTGTCGGTGGCTTGCTTTTTTTCCCCGACATTCATGGTTTACCAACAATCCCCTGTAGGAGCCGGCTTGCTGGCGATAACGGTGTAACAGTCGACGTCAATATTGAATGTCCGACCGCTATCGCCAGCAAGCCGGCTCCTACAATTGACCTCAACACCGCTGCTTAGCCGCCATGTTTGTGTTTATGTTTGTGCTTATGCTTGTGGTCGGAGTGATGGTCATGGTCGTCATCGTCAGCCAAATTGTTGCCCACCGCACTGCCTGCCGCGCCGCCCAGTCCCGCGCCGATCACACCGCCTGTGGAGCCACCCACACTGTTGCCAATCACCTGACCACCGGCTGCCCCGAGACCGCCGCCAATGGCTGATTCCGTCTTTTTGCCGCTCTTGGCCGTCATGGCGCCCCCGGCGGCACCGCCCACGCCGGCGCCGATCGCCGCACCGGTGCTGCCCCCCATGGCCTGACCGACCACGCTTCCGAGGGCACCGCCGATACCGCCACCGACGGCGGTGTTCGTGGTTTCACCGGCGAAGACGTATTGAGATGCAAGTAAGCTAAACGCAACGACAGACAATGATTTACGCATCGAACAGACCTCAAGTCATTCAAAAGAGCAGGAAAGTCTGTGGGTCCGTGATAGTCAGGTCAATGCAAATTCAGCCGCGCATTAATCTGGATCAATCAATCGCCGGGCAGGATGACCGCTTATCGAGCAATTACTCTATTGCGTGATGCGATGGCTGTCTTTTGCCCGATCGTACAGAAAGTGCGGTCACACAACGCTGGCGATAGCTTTGAATGCTAAACGAATGCGGATGCGCTACAACAATACAGAGAGCCCTGAGGTCCTGACAGGAAGCGAGCGAACGTGCATGAAACACAATCTCTGCGTCGTCAGGCTGGCTCGGCTCGCATCCGTTTCGCTCATCATGGTTGCCCCCAGTGCAGTCGCCGAGGATCTCGAACCCAGGTCCTACGCCAATACACCAGTTGGTATCAATTTCCTGCTCATGGGCTACAGCGATCTCCACGGTAACGTGACTGCCAACCCTTCAGTCCCACTCCAGAATGCCAAGCTCAACATCAAGACTGTCGTGTTTGCCTTTGCCAGGTCCCTGGACGTCTGGGGTCGCTCCGGGAAGTTCGATATCGTCGTGCCTGAAGCCAGATTGACGGGCTCGGCGCTGTTCGCCGGTGAACCCAGGGAACGAAATGTGACGGGGTTGATCGATCCAAGGTTCCGGTTCTCGGTCAACTTGTATGGCGCCCCGGCGATGTCCCTGGCTGAGTTCCCCGGCTATCAACAGGATGTGATTATCGGCGCCAGCCTGGCAATCACGGCACCACTTGGCCAATACGACTCCAGCAAGCTGGTCAATCTGGGCAACAACCGCTGGTCGTTCAAGCCCGAACTCGGGATTTCCAAGCGCCTGGGTGCCGTGACCCTGGAGTTATCCGGTGCAGGCACCTTCTACACCGACAACGACCAGTACCTTGGCAACCGAACTTTTTCCCAGGACCCGACTTACCAGGTACAGACGCATCTTATCTATGCCTTCAGTAACGGTATCTGGGCCTCGCTGGATGGGACCTACTTTGCCGGCGGGAGTAGCTCAGTCGATGGGATCGGTAACCACGACTTTCAGGAAAACACACGCTATGGGGGCACCCTTTCGCTGCCGTTGAACCGAAATAACTCGCTGAAGCTGTTTGCCAGTGAGGGTGCGCATACCCGTACCGGCAGCGAATACGATGCCATTGGCATCGTCTGGCAGTATCGCTTCGGCGGAGGGCTTTGAAACTTGGGGCTTTCGCTACATTTAATTCATGCGTTCGCCAGATATTTTCCTGATGCGGGTTGTTACCTGCCATTTGTGACAGACGTGTATCGGCCCCAAGCATACCCATGCGCGGTTTTGGCCCATCTACTTCTGCTGTCTACTCCCTCTGATATTACCGACAACCCCGCCGGCGACAGCGCCGACCGCGGCCCCCGTCCATCCACTGCCACCGGAGATTGCGGCAATGCCCGCGCCGGCCGCAGCACCGATGGCCGCACCGCTTACCGTCCCCTGCTGCTGAGCCGTCATCGAAGTGCAACCGATCACGCTCGCAGCGGTGAGGACTGCGGCAAACAAAAGACACCTCTTCATGTTCACCTCCGCTATTGATTCTGCTTGAGACCGGGCAAGACCATCTCGAACCAGATGGTCTCGAGGACGGGGCGTTTCACTCGGTCGGGATTGGCGGCGTACCACTGGTTGAGCCTTTCGCGCACAGAATCGAGCGTTTGGCCCTTCAAGCCCCTGCCGAAACGCGGGATAAGGCTCTGCTCATCAGACGGCGGTTTCGCCCCATAGTAGGCCGCCTCCACCTCGTAGGCATTGGCGATGCCGATGAGGTAAACCTTCTTGAGCTGCTCCGAAGACTGCACCCATTGCTCGCCGGTGATCATGGCAACCCCTTCGGCGCGGGCAATACCCGATGTCGTTACCAGGGTCACCCAGACCAACCATACCAACGTGCCCGATCTCAATACGCTCATCGCCTTCCCTCCTCGCCAGGTTGAACCTCGACGCCCGACGCTCGTTTCTGCGCCCCGCGCGTCCATCATCAGCCGGTAACCCTGCACCTACGGACAAGTTTAGATTCCTGTGTGAAGGCCGCGATGTTTTTGACGCATACAGGCGCGAGAGCTGCTAACGCTACACCGGAAACGAAAAAGCCCGCTGTTTAGCGTAATGCTGTTCACTTAAGAGATGGAGCGAGCAAGCTACTACCTGTGGCGAGCGAGCTTGCTCGCGCTGGGGCGCGAAGCGGCCCTAAAAATGGGACTGCTACGCAGTCCAGCGGGAGCAAGCTCCCTCGCCACAGGTACCGTGTTTGTTCTTAAGTGAACAACATTACGCTGTTTAGCGGGTTTTTCGTTTCCGGCGGTGATGACCCGTTCATGGATACATCTGCGGTCTTGAGTGGAGTCACTTCAAATGAACTTTCAGCTCTTCGCCAGCCTGCAGCATTGCAGAGCGTACCGCCGGAACCTGGCTGACCACGTTCAGCAAGCCGTAGTCATGGATCATGCCGTTGTAGCGCACCGCAGTGACCGGCACGCCGGCCTGGTCCAGTTTGCGAGCGTAGGCTTCCCCTTCGTCACGCAGCACATCGGCACTCGCGGTCTGGACCAGCGCTGGCGGCAGGCCTTTCAACTGCTCAGTGGTAGCGCGCAGCGGCGAGGCGTAGATCTCGGCACGTTGCTTGGGGTCGTTGGTGTAGTTGTCCCAGAACCACTTCATCATGTTCCTGGTGAGGAAGTGCCCCTCGGCGTACTGGTCGTACGACGCTGTCTCGAAGTTGGCGTCGGTCACTGGCCACAGCAGCACCTGGTACTTAATGGCCGGGGTACCTTTGTCCTTGGCCATCAGGCTGACCACGGCTGCCATGTTGCCGCCGACGCTGTTGCCCGCTACCGCCAGGCGCTTACCGTCGACATTGATTTCCTTGCCGTGCTCGGCCACCCATTTGGTTGCCCCGTAGGCCTGGTTGATCGCCGTCGGGTAGTGCGCTTCAGGGGACGGGGTGTAATTGACGAACACCGCCACCGCCCCGGACCCGATGACCAGATCGCGCACCAGGCGCTCATGGGTCGGGAAGTCGCCGAGCACCCAGCCACCGCCGTGGAAGTACATGAACACAGGCAAGGTCCCCTTCACACCCGCCGGACGCACGATGGTCAAGCTGATGTCCTGGCCGTCGACGGTGATGGTCTTCTCGCTGACATCCGCCTTGGGCAGTGTCAGTTTTACCCCGGCCTGAGCGCCGGTCAGTACCGCGCGGGCATCCTTCGGCGAAAGCTGCTCGATGGGTTTACCACTGCCTGAGTTCAATGCATCGAGGAATGCCTGGGTGTTGTGTTCGACGCCAGAGTCAGCGAATGCGCTACCGATCGACAAGGCAAGGAGCGAGCCGACGAGTGTTTTGGTCAAAACGTTCATTTCATATCTCCTGTTTCTGGTGCTTTACCGTTTCAAGCAACGACCGCAATCGGGCAGATGGCTTGTTGCTGCCAAGCCTTCGGTGTCATGCCTTCAGCCTTCACGAAGATTCGGCAGAAGTGAGATTGATCGCTGAAGCCGCATTCCTGCGCGATCTCTGTGAGCAACATCGTGGAAGCCTTCAATAGCTCTCTGCTCTTCATGACCCGCTGTTCACGCAGCCATTGCTGCGGGGGCATCCGGGTGCTTTCCTTGAACATGCGTGAGAAGTGACTGCGCGACAATGCGCAAGCTTTGGCTAATTCAGTCACTGAAATGCCGGTATCCAGCCTGTCCAGCATCAGTTGTTTGGCAGTTCTTATCTGCCAGGGTTTGAGCTGCCCTGTCGAAGCCAGTGTGAGCGTCGCCAGCACGGTAGATTTGTCCTTGTTCATACACATCCATTAATCCAGGTAACAGGATGCGAGCGCCTGACTCGAACAGCGCCGGGCATTGGAAATCCCCAGGGGTTTCCAGGCCAGGCTCGTTGACTCGGTTCAGTCGACTGCGCACCCTTCGCAAGTCTGTGAACAGCCCCCAGGGCAGGGGCTGGCGGTGGCTCAGACAGATGCAGCGACTGGCGCCAAGGTGGGGCCATGCTGAACGCGCTCAGGCGCCTTGTGCACCATGGTGTAGGCGTAGTCGACGCCCATGCCATATGCACCGGAATGTTCCTTTACCAGTTCCATTACGGCGTCGTAGGTATCGCGGTTCTTCCAATCCCGTTGCCATTCCAACAGCACCTGCTGCCAGGTCACCGGTACCACGCCGGCCTGGATCATGCGCTGCATGGCGTAATCGTGGGCTTCTTTGGTGGTGCCGCCGGAGGCGTCTGCAACCATATAGATTTCATAGCCGGCATCGTTCATTGCCGACAGGGCGAAGGTGGCGTTGCATACCTCGGTCCACAAGCCGGAGACGATGATCTTGTTGCGACCATTTCTCTTGAGTGCGTCGCGTACCTTCTGGTCATCCCAGGAATTCATGGAGGTGCGCTCCAGCAGCGGGGCGTCCGGGAACACAGCGAGTAGCTCGGGGTAGGTGTGACCTGAAAAGCTTTCTGTCTCAACCGTGGTGAAGGTGGTGGGGACATTGAAAATCTTCGCTGCCTTGGCCAAGGCAACGGTATTGTTTTTCAGCGTTTGCCGGTCAATGCTCTGAACGCCGAAGGCCATCTGTGGCTGCTGATCGATGAAGATCAGTTGGCTATTAAGCGGAGTCAGGACTTCAGTTTTAGGATTGCTCATTTTTGTTTCCTTTCAGCTCGATGATGTTCAATCGCACAAGTCTCGGGTCCCGCACCTTGCAGGCACTACCGTAGCCTCGAACGCACTCCTCAGCGTCGTTGCTTGAGGACGAGCAAAAGATAACGAAACAAGGCGCCTGCCGGTGGCGCATTTTTGCGCTCCTGATGGCTCATTTATGAGCCATCGAATACGCGATCGCGCTGCTAGCATTCGCCCACCCATTCGGATCAAGTCGATCCCTCATGTGCAGGAGAATGCAATGGCAGCTTCACAACCGTTCAACAAGCAGACCGCCTACTGGGGCGTTTCCTGGGAAGAGGCGTATGGCTATCCGCAGGCACGGCGGGTAGGAAACGAGATCTACGTATCTGGTCAATTCAACCATGATGAGGCAGGTAATCTGGTAGCCCCGGCGCCACTGAACGCCGACGGTAAGCCCAGTGATTTCTCTTCGATGGGAGAGCAGATGCAGGTCTCTTACGACAACATTTCGAAGCTGCTCGCCTTGTATGGCGCAACGATGCAAGATGTTGTCGAGGAAACGCTTTATGTGCTGGACATGGACGCTGCGTTCGCGGTGGTCGGCAAAGTGCGCAAGGCGGCCTATGGCACTGAGCGGCCTCAGTGCGCGAGCAATATCATTGGGGTGTCGAGACTTGCCCAGCGTCCGCAGCTGATCGAGATCGTGTGCAAGGCGGTGATTGGCGCCCGAGACATCTGAGCTGCACTCCCGGTTTCGATCTAGGTGACCGGGAGTATCAATTGCCCCTCGACCAAGGGCTTTTGACTGGCCACGGCAGCGGCGCAGAAGGTCATGAATGCTTTGACTCGCCACGATTTTCGAATGTCCTGGTGAGTCAGCAGCCACAACTCATCCTGAAGCTCTGGCACCACCGGGCCGGCGCGTACCAACCCTGGGGTTATGTCGCCCAACATGCAGGGAAGGAATCCAAATCCCAGACCCGCCGCGATTGCAGCGCTTGCTGCTGCAACAGAATCGGTGCGGTACGCTATGCGCTCGGCAGCGACTCTGCTTTCGACATAGCTTGTCGCCTTCAAACCGCAGAGCGCTGAGGAGTATGACACCCATGCCTGGCCCTCTTCGAAAAGGGGCAAGGCAGTCATCTGCTTGGCGCAGCAGTAAGGTGCCCAGGCAATGTTCGCCAATTTACGGCCCACCAGGCTTTCTGCAGGTTTTCTCGTCGCTCGAATCGCGATATCCGATTCATCCCGGGCGAGGCTAAGGGTTTCATTGCCCACCAACACCTCGATGGTGATCCCCTCGTTCAGGGCCTTGAAGTCCGCGATGATGGGGGTGAAGAAGTACAGCAGCAGCGAGTCGCTGGTGGTAATTCGAAGTTTCCCGAGGGGGCCTTGGCCTGATCGTGAAACACGCCGCGTGACGCTGACGATATCCAGCTCCACTCGCTCGGCGAGTGCTCGCAATTCAGCACCCTCGGCGGTGAGCAGATACCCTGATTTGCGGTGATCGAACAGCGCGATGCCGAGCGTTCGCTCAACTTGAGTAACTCGGCGCGAAACGGTGGATACATTGATGCCAAGCTTCTTGGCCGTAGCCGAACGATTGCCGCAATCACTGAGCGTCTTGATGATGCGCAAGTCGTCCCACGAGAGCTGATTGACAGCCTCGCCTACGTCCCACTTCGTCCCATCAGGGGCAGCCGGAGCTTTTCCAGTTGGCGATTTCACACAGTTCGTTCCAGATGCAAAGGCGCTGATGATACGAGAAGGGGTTGGGAGAAGCAGCCACATTGTTCCGGCGATCGGTTGAAAACTGTTATGCCGACTGGCTGCCATGTGTCGACTACTGCCCTCCTCGGCAAGCTGCAACCGGCCAGAATCAGGCATTCCGGGTCACTTCGCTCCCTCTCGCAGTTGAAGCCCCTCTCTGCTCCCCGGGGGTCGTAGAAGATCTCTCCATCCGCCGACCTTGCATAGGTATAGGGGGTATGCCTATCATGCGCAATGTATAGGTAGGGGGGGTATCCCGTGGGTCATATCGCAGCAAACAAAGACGATCTTCTCAAACGCGTAAAACGTATCGCCGGACAAATCCAGGCCGTTGAACGGGCATTGGAGTCGGATCTGGAATGCGCCAAGACACTGCACCTTGTCGCCGCCACTCGCGGAGCGATCAATGGCTTGATGGAGGAGATCATCGAGGACCACGCGCGCGAGCATGTCGCCAACCCCGCGCTCAGCGAAGAGGAACGTAACAAAGGCGTCGAAGAGCTTCTTGAGGCCATTCGCCGTTACGCCAAGTGAACACTTCAAGGTACACACCCATGGGCAACACCCACATCAACTACACACACGACCACATGTTCCTTGGCTCAGCACACGACGAAAATGCCAAACGTACACTTTGGGTCGTGATACTGACCGTTGTGATGATGGCTGGCGAGATCACGGCCGGGTACATCACGGGCTCGATGGCGTTATTGGCCGATGGCTTTCACATGGCAACCCATGCCGGCGCATTGGGCATCGCTGCGGCCGCCTATGGCTACGCAAAACGCCACGCGTCCAGCGAACGCTACAGTTTCGGTACAGGAAAGGTCGGAGACTTGGGAGGGTTTGCCTCGGCGCTGATTCTCGCCATGGTCTCCCTGGGAATCGCCGTTGAGTCAGTCATTCGCCTCTTGCAGCCAACGGAAGTTCAGTTCGGTACCGCTACGCTCATCGCGATTGCCGGTTTGATCGTCAACATTGTCAGTGCCCTGCTGCTGGGCCACGGGCACAGTCATGGGCACGATCACGATCACGATCACGATCACGATCACGATCATCACCATCACGGAAACGACAACAACCTGAAATCGGCCTACGTCCACGTTATCGCGGATGCGTTGACCTCGGTCCTGGCCATAGCTGCACTGCTCGCCGGTCGGTATCTGGGTTGGGTGTGGCTGGACCCGGTCATGGGCATCGTCGGCGCCATTGTTATCGCACGCTGGGCATGGACCTTGATGGGGGTCACCGCCGGCGTACTGCTGGATCAGACAGATGCGCACGTTGCCGAGGAAATCCGTGAACTGGTTGAGAACCCGGGGGATGCCACCATCACGGACCTGCACGTCTGGCGAATTGGACCGCAGGCCCATGCGGCCATCGTCAGTGTCCTTGGTGAGGCCTCGGTCAACGCCGACAGCATTCGTGAGCGTCTCAAGCCGGTTCACGAAGTCCGCCATCTGACGGTTGAGTTTCGACCGGCCTGATTCAACGCTTCCCTACCATTTTCACCAAAGGAACCCGCAATGCCCCCAGGCAAACGTGAACTGGCGCGGATCGAACGCCGGTTGATCGCCACGCTCACCGACGCGTGCGAAATCGCAAAAGGTGAAATCAAAGGCTTTACCTGGCTCACCCACACCGCTGACTTGAACACGCTGGCTGAAACCCTGAAGGTCATCTGGGTGTTCGAAACCCTGGCCGACAAACAACTCGCCCAGGCCAACGCAAAGGCTCGTATCTTTGAGCTGACGGCCATCGCATTGAACGAGGCCGACATCGGCCTGACCCCTTCAGACCGCGCTGTCCGTTTCGACTCAGAGGAAGAGTGCCAGCGCTCTCACGGTGGCGATTGGCAAAAGCGCCTGGCCAAAGGTTACTGACGATGGCCAAGGAAATCGAAAACCCCTGCATCTCGGTTTGTCAGCTCAGTGGTGATCTGTGTGTGAGTTGCGGGCGAAACAAGGAAGACATCAGAAAGTGGAAACGCATGAAGCGGCCTGAAAAAATGGCCGCTGTGCAAAGGGCGAAAGTGCGCTTGAAAGGGCTGAAAAAAACACAAGGTTAATGTTTGCGCTTATGTTTGTTATCGGAGTGATGGTCGTTATCGTCGGCTAGATTATTGCCGACCGCACTGCCCGCCGCGCCGCCGTGTTCGTGGTTTCGCCGGCGAAGGTGGCGTGTCATTCAGCATAAATATTGACTGAACCGACCGCTTCGCGAGCAGGCTCGCTCCCACAGGGGGATTGGGCATGTCTTCAGACGCCCTTTGAAACTTCGGCATTCGCTGCCGCAAGCGGCCCAACGAACATCACCTTCAGCCGATCACGTCCGATGACACGGGCCAGTTCTGCGATGACGCAATACATGAATATCAGCGTAATGAGCAAAATCTGGATGGCCCAAAAGCGCGGCCAATTCATCGAGGACCACAGCAGCGCGTTGGCATCCATGAAGCCGGGGGCTTCTTTCCAGTAGTCGTACAGTCGCTCCAGGTAATGAACGATCAGCGCGACCAAGGCATACATGAGTGTTTTCCAGGTGACGTTCCAGATCAGCGGTTTATCGGGAAAACGGTTGATGAACGGCAACATGTCCGCAACCAAAACGGACTTGCCGAGCACCAGGGAAGCGATCAGCACCGACGCTGAAACCGGCAGATCAACCCCCGACCCTTTGATCATGAGCGCGCGAATCAGGGCAACGATGTGCAGGATGACGAAAAAGAAAATCGTCGGCGGTAGCACTTTCATGAATTCATGTTTGATCTTGTGCATCACCGTGTTCATGTCGGTTTCCTCCGGCTAAGTATTTCGATGACCAACCAGACGATGTTAGGGGGCGCTTGCCGGTTTTTTTCAGCAGCGCGTCGAGCTTTTCATCGGCCACTTTGTCTTGCTCAACGCGTGGGATCGCAGGCTGCATGTTGTCCTGTTAAACCACGGCCCGACTCAATTCCGAAGCGGGAAAAGCCCCATTCGCCAACATTGCCTGCTCCTGTCCGAATGCGCTGGCGGACAAGGCCGATGCGCAACAGAACGCTGAAACGAGTACTGCAAGGCTGGATCGGTTGAGCATGTGGGGCTCCTTTGCTCTGCTCCATGATGACGGGCACGGGGTGGGCCCCATGAGATTGCGCAGGCATGAGTGTAGACAGGAAAACGCCTGCCACCCTGCGCCCTCGATTAAACGCCGTGCACGGCTCTCTGTGGGAGCGAGCCTGCTCGCGAAGGCACTCTGACAGCCGACATCGATGTTGTCTGACACGCCCCTTTCGCGAGCAGGCTCGCTCCCACAGGTTTTTCAGCATGATCAATCGAATGTGATCATGACCTTGGCTTGTTCATCCGGCTTGCTCAGGGCCTTGAACGCCTCGGCCACGCCATCGAGCTTCACCGTGGAGGTGATCAGCGGCGACGCATCGAACCGTTGCTCGGCCAGGTCGTACAAGGTCCGGGCAAACTCTTCGCCGCTGTAGCCGTAGGCAAAGCTGATGTTCATTTCCTTGGCGATACCAACCAGGGGTTCGATCCGGTCCGACTCCATGCACACGCCGACAACGATCAGGCGACTGCGCGGTGGTGCGCTTTGCAGCACTTGTTGGATCAGCCCCGGGATACCGACGCATTCGAAGATCACACAACGCTTGGGTTGCGGACCGAGGCCGAACATGGCCTGGGGTCCCTTGATGTCGTAGCCAGCCGGCGCCGCCACCTCGACCCAGGACTGAAACGGAGACTGTTCGGCCGGATTGACCACCACATCGGCGCCCATTTTTTCCGCCAGCGCACGACGCTTCGGTGAGAAGTCCGACGCCACCACAGGGCCGATGCCCCGTGACTTGAGCACGGCAATCAGCGCCAGGCCAATCGGGCCGCAACCGATCACCACAGGCACTTCGTCACCCGCCAGTTGCGCCCGGTTGACCGCATGCACGGCGACCGACATCGGCTCGGTCAAGGCGGCCAACTGCGCGGGCAGATCACCCGGCACCGGCACCAGCAAACCTTCAGACAGGACCATTTGCTCGCCGTAGCCACCGGGATAGCCATTGGAAAAACCGACATGCTCGAAACCGTTCTGATTGAAGATGAACGGCATCGAACACACCCGGGTGCCAACCTTGATTTTCTTGTCGCTGCCCGGTCCGTGATCGAGGATTTCACCGCAAAATTCGTGACCGAACACCACGTCCTCGTTGGCATCGAAGTCCACCGGGATACCGCTGCGCTTGAAGTTGCCCAGCACGTGTTCGCAGTGATGGAACATGTGCAGATCCGAACCGCAGATTCCGCAGGCCAGGGTCTTGACCAGCACTTCGCCAGCCGCCGGCATCGGTGCCTTGACGGTGTCGACCAGCAATTGTTTGTCGCGCATGACGACCGCTTTCATGGAATGTCCCTCTTGTCTTTTTTGGAGTGGGATCGGCCAGCGGATGAACCTGCTGGCCGCTGGCAACCTGGGTCAGCCGATCTGGCCGTTTTCACGCAACCAGGCCTCGGAGCGGCGCACGCCTTCCTCCAGGTCGACCTTGGGTTGGTAGCCGAGCAGGCGGCGGGCCTTGGCGATGGACACGCCGCCTCGGCGGGCGAACATATACAGGGTGTCGGGGGCGACTTCGCTATGCTTCTTGAGCAAGCGATTCATGCCCCAGAGCACACGGGTGATGGCCACCGCCACACCCAGGGGCAAGGTGCGCGGCGAACCGCTGCGCCCGGCCCAGCGCCAATGGTTGGAGAAGAACGTCTTGCAGGTCACGGCCTGGCTGGCGCTGATGTGGAAGATCTGGCCGATGGCCTGAGGCAGGCCGGCGGCGAGCATCACGCCGTCGAGCAGATCGTCGATGTACACCGGGGTGAAAATTCCTTCGCCGCCATTGGGCAGCACCAGGGCACCGGCCTTGGCCATCTTCAGCGGTTCCGTGAGCCAGGCTCGCGAGCCCGGCCCATAAACATCGCCCGGTCGCACGATGGTGCACTCCATCTCCCCGGCTGCATGGGCCGCCAGCACGACATGCTCGCTGGCGCCCTTGGCCACGCCATAGCGGTACTGGCTGCCGATCACCACATCGCTGCGCTCATCGGCGTCTCCCTGGTAGTCCCAGCCCAGTGCTGCAATCGAGGAAAACTGCACGAAGCGTTTGGCGCCGCCGACAATGGCGACATCCAGGCAGTTGCGCACGCCCTGTACCGAGACGTCGCGATATTGCTTCCAGCAAGCGCTGAGCGAGACCACTGCCGCCGTGTTGATGAACAGCTCGCAGCCCTTGGCGTGACCGGCCCAGGCCTGTGGCCGGGTCAGGTCACCGGCGACGATGTCGTTGGCCGGGTCGGCCACCAGGTCCATGCCGCGCACTTGCGCGCCGAGGGCCTTGTAGCGCGCGGCCAGGGCCCGGCCGATGAAACCGCTGGCCCCGGTGATGAAAACGGAGCGTGGCACCTCGGGGGTTTGGCCCGCGCTACCGGTGGGCATTGTGACGTCAGTCATGAAATGTCCTTGGGTATTGACCCACGCGCACTGGCGCCAACCGCGCTCGATGCAGTGCAGGTGGGAACGACCGGAAGAGAAAGGTCACCTGCCCCAGGCAGGTGACGACGGCTGTCAGCGCGCGCGCGTGGTGTAATCGGCCGCGCGCGGGGTGATGTACTTCGCCGGCTCAAGACCGCGTTCGCGCACCAGGTGGTCGAACAGATGCATGATGTCGCTGGCATCCATCAGGCCCAGGTAATTGCCTTCGTTGTCGAAGTTCACGTTGGCGCCGTGGACCACCATCACCGTATCGGTCGGCTCGGTGTTGCTGGACGGGACCATGAACTGATGGATCGAACCCCCCGGCTCGAACAGGTAGCTGCCGGCGGTTTGCGGCTGGTCTGGATACTCCACGTAGTTCCAGCGGCCGGTCAGAGTGAAAAAATGCACGGTACCGGTGTGGTAGTGACGCGGCAGCACCACACCTGGCTGGAACACCACGCGCAGCACCCAGACGCCGGCGCTCGGGTCGAGAAACAACGGCTGCACGTCAACGCCAGGCACACCCGGCAAGGCGTCCTTGTACATCGGCAGTTCGTGGGTATTGAGGGTCAGCAGGTCTTTGTGTTCGTGGACTTGATTGGGCATCGCCATTTTTTTGTTCTCCTGATTTTCGGCTTGAGATCACGATCGAATCGGTCTCCATGCTGCATCAGGTGCCTCGTTAAAATTTGACATTTCATGCCAGCAATCTTTCAATGCGCGACAAAACGAGTGGGAAGAATCGTCTGTTTTTTCCACCCTTTGCACGACCCACAAAAACAATAAATGGGCTGAAAATGATCGACTTCGTCCGTGCCGCGGCGCTGGCCAACTTCTCTGAATTCGCAGCGAAACAAGGGCTAAACCCCGAAAAAATGCTGAAACGAGCCGGCTTGCCCCTGGACCTTGAACGACTTCCCGACAGCCTGATCGCCTACAGCAAAATGCTCGACCTGCTGGTGCTGTGCGAAATGGAATCCCAGAACCGCCTGTTCGCCCTGCAATACGGCCTGGCCCAGGGCGTGAACATCTTCGGTCCCCTGCTCTACCTGTTTCGCAATGCCAAGGATGTACGCGAAGCGCTGAACGGGCTGACCGCCTACTACCACATCCATTCGGGGGCGGCGAAAATCGGCCTCGACGAAACGGACAAGCACGCGATTCTGTCCTACTCCATCAGCGACACGACCATGCCCGGCTACCGACAAGGCTCGGAGCTGGCACTGGGCGTAGGCTTGCAGTTGATGCGAACCTTGCTGAGCAAGCGCTGGCAACCCCAGGCCCTGTTGATCCGGCACACCCCGGTCGCCGAACCCGCACAGTACCGGCGCCTCATCGGCATGACCCCAAGCTTCAACACCGTCTATAACGGCCTGATGTTCGACGCGAGCTCGCTGGACACTCCACTGGAATCCGCTGACCCGGCCCTGCATCGATTGATTCGCCAGCATCTCGACCATCTGGCACAGATGTCCGACGAGGAACTGCCGACGCTGGTCCGGCAATTGATTCGAAATTTCATGCCCGAAGGTCGGGCCAACATCGAATACATCGCAGCGTTCATGCGCATGAGCACGCGCAAGCTGCAACGCCAACTGGAACTCGAAGCGTTGACGTTCCAGGACCTGCTGTCCGAGGTTCGTCGGGACATGGCCTGCCACTACCTGCAAGACTCGACCATCAAGATTTCGCAACTGGCCGACCTGCTCGGCTATAGCGATCAAAGCGCATTCACCCGCGCCTTTCAGCGCTGGCATGGGCAGAGCCCCAGGCAATGGCGCAAACAATGGGTCGGCAAGACAGGTCTCGGGCAACGGCGTCATCAAATATCAAATTCCTGACGTCGATTATCGAGAATCCGCGCAAGCATCGTTCAATACTTGCCCTGTCTGCCGTAGCGCTCAACCCGGAACGTGACGCTCGGTCGATGCAACTCCTGTTTTAGGTGCCAGTGAGAACTGAGCACCTTTTTTTCCCTCTTCGCCGAGGATGTTCAGCCCTGTCCAGGCAGAGCCATAGCGGTGCACTACACTTCGGCGGGCGTCTGATCCCAACCGCTGAAGCAAGCTGACGGCCCGGCTGTTGCGTGTCGGGACACCACCCAAACTTGTGACTGGAGCCACCATGAGAGCCGTAGAAGGATTGATGACTCGTATGCCCCTGCCCCTCAAAAGCTTGAATGTCGCCAACGCGCTTTTGCCCAGGTTGCTGGTGGTGGCGCTCGCCGCTTGTGGTGCCGCTTCGCTACAGGCCGCGACCGAACCCCTGGGTGGACAGCCACCGCAGGGCGCCAGCCCCTCGGTCAAGGACTTCGACTACCAGATCAAATACCAACGCGCCTTCGAAGCCGTGCTGTGGAACATGCCGGCGATCTCCATTTACTCGTTCCGTCGCGCCGCGTTCGAGGACTTGGGCTACAAGGACAACGACATCATTGCCTACTCGGCGACGGCCACCCCGCAACTCGAAGCCCTGACCGCCAACAGCACCACGCCTTATATCGCCGCCTACACCGACTTGCGTAATGGCCCGGTGGTCCTGGAGATTCCGCCTGCCGGAGCCGACGGCAGCCTCTACGGCCAAGTGGTGGACGCCTGGCAGTTCACCATTGCCGACGTAGGTCCCGCCGGGCTCGACAAGGGCAAGGGTGGCAAATACCTGTTTACCGCGCCCGACTACAAAGGTGCGATCCCCAAGGGCTACTACCACGTCAGCTCGCCCAACTATCGCATCGCCTTCGCTTTCCGCTCGGTCCCGCCAGCCGGTAAAACCGCCGCTGACGCTTACGCGTACGCCAAACGCCTGCGCATGTACGCCCTGTCCCAGGCGCAGAATCCTCCGCAGCAAACGTTCATCGACCCCAGCCATCAGCGCTACCCGACGCTGCCGTTCTATGATGAGCGGCACTTCCAGGACATGTACGAGATCATGAGCGTCGAACCCGTGCGAGAGCACGACAAGGTGATGATGGGCATGCTCAAGTCCCTGGGCATCGAAAAAGGCAAACCCTTCGCCCCTGACGATACTGCCAAGCGCGCCATGCACCAGGCCGCGATAGACGCCTGGTTTTATTTGCAGGAGTGGTTCGACAAGGAAATGGTCAAGCGCGTCTATTGGACCGACCGCCATTACGTCTCGTTGTTGCAGACCGATGCCAATCGCCAGTTCAAGTTCACCTATGACGACAAGATCGACCTGATCGAACGCGCGGCGGAGTACTTCTGGTGCACCTACATGCCCAAGGCGCTCAGCGACTCACCCGCCACCGCCTACATGGTGGCGCTGGCGGACAAGGACGGTCAGTTGCTCGAAGCCGGCAAACTCTACAAGGTCGATGTTCCGGCCAACATGCCAGTCAAACAATTCTGGGCGCTGACGGTCTACGACCGCGCCACCTTCTCCTTCATATACAGCGACAGCAACCGCACCACGCTGTCGTCATTCGACCTCGCCAACATGAAGAAGAACGCCGATGGCGGCGTCACCCTCTATGTCGGTCCGAAAGCTCCCGAAGGACTGGAGTCCAACTGGATACCCACGTCGGGCAAACGCCCGATGCCGACCATGCGTTTCTATGGGCCGACCGAAGCGTTCAACAACAAGACCTTCAAGCTGCCTGACTTCGAGCAGGTCAATCCCTGAGCCCCCCCGAAAACCTTGTGCTATACAAATTGGATCCCGTTGTACAGATATTGCCCGCCAGCCACTCACGATGACGCCATATGCAAGTCGCGTTGGCGGGTATCTCACGGATAAATGAGGCTTCGTCATGCACCTCTTGAGAAATACCTTGCTGGGTTTCGGCCTGGCCATAGCGGCCTTGGCTCCGGTTCAAGCCGCAGAGAAGCCGAATATCGTGGTCATCATGGTCGATGACATGGCTCCCATGGACGTATCGGCCTATAACCGTGGCCTGGGTGCCGTCACCACCCCCAACATCGATCGCCTGGCCAAGGAAGGGGTGATGATCTCGGACTACTACGCCCAGCCCAGTTGCACGGCCGGTCGCGCAGCGTTCATCACCGGGCAATACCCGATCCGCACGGGCCTGACAGCCGTCGGACAACCCGGCGCGAAAGTCGGCTTGCAGGACACCGATGTGACCCTGGCGCAATTGCTCAAGGCCGAGGGTTACTCCACCGGCATGTTCGGCAAGTCGCATGTAGGCGATCGCAATGAATACCTGCCCACCGTCCACGGTTTCGACGAGTTCTACGGCTTTCTCTATCACCTGAACATCATGGAGATAGCGGAAATGACCAACTTCCCCAAAGACCCGAAATTTCCCGGCATTCCGCGCAACATGATTCATGCGGTGGCCACGACGACCGATGACGCCACCGAAGAACCCCGCTGGGGGCGCGTGGGCAAGCAGAAAATCACCGATGAAGGTCCATTGACCATCGAGCGCATGAAGACGATCGATGACACCTTCACCGACCTGTCGATCGACTGGGTCAAAAAGCAAAAGGCCGCCAACCAGCCGTTCTTCCTGTGGTTCAATCCTTCGCGCATGCACC
Source organism: Pseudomonas baetica (assembly GCF_051216495.1). Lineage (GTDB taxonomy): Bacteria > Pseudomonadota > Gammaproteobacteria > Pseudomonadales > Pseudomonadaceae > Aquipseudomonas > Aquipseudomonas baetica_B. Next base: position 30,102 of record NZ_JBPKAM010000008.1, read on the forward strand.
AGATCATCCACGTCAGCGATCAGTGGCTGGGCAAAAGCGGGCACACCGAATATACCGATGCCGTGATGCAGCTCGACTCGCTGGTAGGCAAGCTGCTCGACACACTCGACCAGGAAGGTTTGAGCAAGAACACCATCGTCCTCTTCACTTCCGACAACGGCGTGAACCTCTCTCATTGGCCGGACTCCGGCGCCGCGTCGTTTCGCGGCGAGAAAGGCCTGACCTGGGACGGCGGCTTTCGTGTGCCAATGCTCGCCCGCTGGCCGGATCACATCAAGCCAGACACCTGGACCGGCGAGTTCATGACCTCCGAAGACTGGGTCCCGACCCTGATGGCCGCCGTCGGCAAACCGCAGGTGAAAGAGCAACTATTGTCGGGTCTCAACGTGGGCGGCAAGACCTTCAAGAACCACCTCGATGGCTACAACCAGCTCGACATGTTGACCAAGCCCGACGGCAAGTCCCAACGCCATGAGTTCTTCTACTTCGCCGAAACCAGCATGAACGCGGTGCGTGTCGATCAATGGAAGATCCACACGGCGATCAAGGACAAGTGGATGGAAGCGGCCAGCCCGATTCCCGGAGGTCTGGTGTTCGATATCAAGGTCGACCCCTACGAGCGTTCTGCGGAGGCCGGTGACCACTTCCGCTGGCAGCAGCAGCGCAGCTGGATCATTCCGATTCTCGCGCCGTACATCCAGACCTTTGAGAAGAGCATGAAAGACTTCCCGCCTTCACAAAAAGGCGCGGGAGGCATCGGCATGGCTTCAATGGAGAACTGACTTCACCGATTCCCTGAACTCGGCTGGCAGATCTTCGGACTTTTCTGACCCAATGGAGTGCTCATGAAACGATTGACCCTGGCGGCAACCCTGCTTTCGCTGGCCGTACCGGCCTTTGCGCAAATACCCGACAAACTGGCCCAGGACGCCTACACCTATGGCTACTCCATCGACGAAGCCTACAAGTTCTTCTATGAAACGGCGGTCAAGACCGACACGCCGCTCAACCGCTTCCAGAACATCCGCCACCTGGCCGATGACAAATACACCGATCACCCGACCATCAACAATGACACCCTGCACCTGATGGGCTGGCTTGATGTCGCTGCCGAACCGGTGATTGTCAGCGTGCCGGACATGGACAAGGGCCGTTACTGGATCCTGCACACCATGGACATGGGCCACTACACCGTGACCATGATCGGCTCGCGCACCCGTGGCAACAAAGGCGGCCATTTCATGTTCGCCACTCAGGACTGGAAAGGTGAAGTGCCGGGCAGCGTCGACGAAGTGATCCGCGTCGATTCCAACCTGGTGAAACTGATGGGCCGGATCATGGCCACGGGCCCGGAAGACGAGAAAAAAGCGCTGAACTACATGGATGACTGGAACGTCAGGACGCTCTCGGCCTACCTGGGTGTCTCCGGTCCCAAAGCCAAACAGCGAACTTACCTGGACCCGGCGAAAACCAATTGGCTGCAACGGGTCAATTTCGTGTTGTGCGACGGCACCATGGGCAAGGCTGACAAGCAATGGCTGGACCAGTTCAAGACCGTGGGCCTGGAACCTTGCAAGGAGGACTTCACTAAAGACCAACTCGCCGCCGCGAAGAAAGGCGAAGAACTGGGCATGAAGCACATCAAGGAACTGGCGCCGACCCTGACCGATGCCGGCAAGCTGCTGGGCACCCGTGCACAGTTGAGCGACGACCCGCGTGAACTGTTCGCCGAAGGCACCTACCTGGGCCAGTGGGGGCTGCCGCCGGACGAAACCATCTACCTGCAAGCCGTCAAAGGCAGCGACGGGCAAAACATCAGCGGTGCCAACGGCAAGGCCTATCGCATGCACTTCAAGGCGCCGGACGTCAGTGAATTCTGGTCTTTCACCGTGTATGGCACCGACAACCGCTTCATGGCGCACAACGAGCTGAACCGCCATAGCCGCGGCGATCGCACCTTGAAACCCGACGCCGACGGCAACTACACCATCGAACTCAGCGCCAAGGGCGATGCTAACAATCCCAACTACCTGCCCATCCCGGAGAAGGACGTCTACATCGTTTTGAGGATGTATGGCCCGAGCAAGGAAGTGCAGGCCGGCGGCTACAAGTTCCCGGCCGTTGAAGTGGTCAAGCCCTGATTGCCCCTGTGAGCGCCCTCCCGGTGGGAGGGCGCGTCTTTAACTAGCAATGAACGGCAGATATCAAAGGATCGAAGCGATGGGAAACATGAAAACAATCTTGCTCAGCGGACTGCTGCTCAATGCCGCTTTCGTTCACGCCAGTGACCTGGTAACGCCAGACAACTATGCACGGGCGGAAGTGGATGAGTCCTTCAAAAACATCGTGTCCGCCGTGGGTCCCAACGCCTTCCGTCATGATCGGGCACTCATCCCGCTGGACAAGCAGCCGGCAGTTACCATGAACCGCGATACCGTGTATTCGTTTGGTGTGTTTTACGCACCAGAAGGCACGACGATCACCCTGCCAAAATCAGCGGACAATCGTTATCAGTCGGCCATGATTCTGCAAAACGACGACTACACCGACCAGGTGTTCTATGCGCCCGGCACATTCCCGATCAAGTCGAAAACGGAGTTTGTCGGGGTGGTCATGCGCACGCAGATCAACCCCAATGACCCGGATGACACCAAAAACGTCAAGGCGCTGCAGGATGGTATCAAGGTCAATTGGCCGGCAGGCACGACGCCCAAGGCCTACAAAATCGTTGACTGGGATCAGGCCAGTTTGAAAACCCTGCGCGCCCAATATCAAAAAGAAGCCGCGAAACTGCCCAACCTCAATGACACAGCGGGACCGCACGGGGTGATCAAGCCTGAAATGCTGCGCTTGAGCGCCTCGGTTGCACTGGGTCTGCTGCCGGCTGAAGACGCCGTCTACATCTATCGCGACTATGGCTTGAGCGGCGACAAATGCTATCAGGCGACCTATGCCAAACCTGAATTCCTGGAGGGTGGGTTCTTTTCCTTCACCATGTACGGCGCCGACAAATACCTGAAAAGCGAAAATTCGAACCTGAACAATCGCGCGATGCACTTCAATGACGACGGCACCGTCACCGTACGGTTCGGACCGAAGGAAAAATGCGGCGAGTTCGCCAACTGGTTGCCGACCCCCGGTGATAACTGGTACCTGGGCATGCGCATTTACCGGCCGGGTAAATCGGTGGTCAGCGGTCAATACACCATACCGCAGCCAACCGCCATCTGAGCGGAGCGATTTCTTCTCCCCAACCCCACCGACTGTGGCTGGATCCTGTACGGAAAGCGGGATAGACCCCCTTCGCCAAAGCCGGTTGATGCCCGGCAATGGCGACCTGCGTCGATACAGCCCGGCTCGCTACTCACTGGCCTTGGTGCAATTGCCCGCCCCACGGCGCATGCAGAACTGATAGCGCATCTGCTCGGCCCAATAACGCTCGGCCTCGCTGACATCGCTCCAGGAGTCATAGGTACTGCTCTCGAACAGACCGATGATGGGCTTGCGAGCGCCTACGCGGCGATCAATCATCGCGGCGATCACCTCTCCGGTCCCGGCGTCCGCCATTTTCCCTTCGACCGTCACCTGTCCCGCGAAGGGCGGCTTGCCCGTGGTATGGGACAACGTCTGCATCGTTGCCATCTTGGCCCCCGGAACACCCAATGGAATAGGCACATAGGACATGGCCTTCATCGAAGAGTCAGCCTCTTGCGCGTCGATGATCGCGACAGACAAATGCAGCGTGTCGGGACCGGTCTGATTGACCATTTGATAGTCTTTGCCTAGCTGTTGATGCAGCTGATCGTAGAGACCCTGGGCAATGGCGGCGTTTTGTTCCTGGGGCGCGTCATGCAATTTGGATTTGGAGTCGCCATACAGCTTGACCGGGTCCAGGTAGATTTTGCTGTAGCGAGAAAAAGCCTGGGACGAGGCGAATTTCGGATTGCGGTACAGCAGCAACGACTCTCCATCCTGACCTGGCTTCATCATGGGATAAACATCGGGCATGAAACCTGAACCCTTGACGTTCTCGGCCAGCGTCGTGTTCCTGCCAGGCTGGGAAGTGGAAGCGCAACCGGCCAGTAACACCAGTGCACCGCCCAGAATCAGTGTTTTAACGATAGTCGTCATGCAGTGGTCATCTCCTGTGTTTGCACCGTGCTTGAGCCTGCCCAGACAGGCACACAGGAGTGTAGACACGAAAATTACCCCGGGTTGGGTGCTCTGGTTAATGGGGTACATATCCGTTTCTGCTGTAACGGCTGCTGACGGTTTCGCCCTTACGGCGAGTCACTTGGAAAAGCGCCAAGTGACCAAGCGCTTTATCCCCTGACGTACGGCCCTTCGCCAAGGCTCAGGGTTCCCTCGCTCCGGTCCTGCTCCGTGGGCCCGCCGCCATCGGCCATCCATGGCCGAGGGCGGCTAACCCGGCATCCATGCCGGGTTGCCCACTACGCAGAACCTGCGCTCGGCCTTCCGACGGGGCAGGTCAAAATCAAGATCAAAAGCAAAGCAAAGCAAACACCAATCCTGTACCTGACAGAACTCTAACTGTGGGAGTGAGCCTGCTCGCGAAGAAGATGTGTCACTCAGTGGTCATCTTGACTGGCCTGACCCCGTCGCGAGCGGGCTCGCTCCCACAATTAGATTAAGGGCGTATCTGTAAGTGATTGGCCGGTTGTAAGTCCGTCATCGCTGGCAAGCCAGCTCCCACAGGGATTGGGGATAACTGCAAAATCAGGTCGGCTGTCAGGCCGCCTCGCTTTTGCTTTTGATTTAGGCGCCCCGTAAAACCACGATGGCCGAACGCAGGCATTGCTCCGTGGGTAACCCGGCAGGACGCCGGGTTAGCCGCGCTGGGCCAAGGATGGCCCATCGCGGCGGCCCACGGAGCAATGCCGGAGTGAGGGCATGCCGAGCCTAAGCGAGGCACCGAGTGGTGGGGCAAGAGCCCTTTGGTTACTTTGGGGCTCTTCCAAAGTGACCCGCCGTCAGGGCGGAACCGCCAGTAGCCACAACCGAAGTAACGGATCTGCAAACTGGCGGGTGCCGGCGAAAAACCAGCCTCAGGACATCCCATCAGCCAACCCAACCCTCAAGACTTCTTCGGACAAGTCCAAACCGTCTCGACGATGTTGCGTTGCAGGTAAGTGCCCTTCGGCGCGTACTCGCCCATGACACTGGCAATGTCACTGTCCTTGGCGACGCTGTTCACGCCGTTCTTGAACTCGGGCGAGGTCAGCATGTTGCGCAGTTGCACGACGGCGACATCCGGGTCCTTCACGCCGTCGCCATCGTCGGCGATTGGCAACCAGGCGATGCCGCATTCGGTATGGGCCACCCGTGGGCGATCCTTCTTCTTGCTGACCATGATGGTGTAGTAACCCTTGGCATCGAGCGGTACGTTCTCATCGAACACGCAGTCGTTGACCCGGGTATTGGCAAAGCCCTGGTTGGAACACATCGACCAGTAGCGCATTTCCCCGCCGCCCATGCGTTTGTCGCCGTGGAACGTATTGGGGGTCGTCGGTGCCTTGCCGCGAATCACCAAGACATCACCGAAACGGTTGTTGACGATGGTGCGGATGTACTGGTTGTCCAGGTTGGGGAAGAACCCGCCTTCGCTGCGACGCGCATTCGGGTCGATCTCACCGGTGTACATGCCGATCAAAGCCTTGCGGTCGAGCTGGATATGCCACTCCGGGGTTTCCTGCGCGGGCCAGGTGTCTGGTTTTCCAGGCTGGTTCAGCAAGGACAGGTACTGCGACTTGGGCAGGCCGATCGCGGCAACGTTCAAGCGTGGCGGCTGTTGTGCCTGCAGTGCCTGGCAAGCCTGCTGCCCTTCCAGCACGGTGCCGTCCTTGAGGGTCAGTACCGGCTCCGGGACGCTGACGCCACCGGTGGGGTGCAGGCCCTTGTCCGAGGCATAGATGCGGTAGAGCACGATCTGCTGCCCGGCCTGACTGGTTGGCGCGTGCAAGGGCCGCCCTACACCGCCGCCTTCCAGTTGACCAATGCTTTCCTCGCCACTGCGGGCCTCATCGAGAACGGTCAGCCGGTAGTCACGCTGCTTGCCGTCGCGCGCGGCACCGACCACGAACGGGTTGGTACTGCCCGGTTGTGGCTTGATCAGGTAGTCGGCCACCGATTCGAGGGGCACGCCTTTTTCGTCATAGCTGATGAAGGAGATGTAGCGCGAGTGCGGGAACTGGCCTTTCAACTCCAGCTTGGCGCCTTCCGGCGTTTTGAACATCGCCCCCCAGTAGGCCGTGGCGGCATCCGGGTAGGCGGCGTTGGCATAGGGGTCGCCACTGACCGGACCATGCTTGAAGAAGCAGTTGCGTGCTCCCGGCACGCCAATTTCGTCGGCGGCACTGGCCTGCCCGACCAGGCCCATCAACCCGCTGGTCGCCAGCAGGACACTCGTTATCAAGCGTTTCATAAACCCTTCCATTCCATCGATTTGCGGGCGCACCCGGCCATGCAGGGGCGCCACGGGACGCCCTGCGGTGAGAAAGTTGAGTTATCGGGATCAGCGACCCATGCGGCGCAGCGCGTTGGCACTGAAATCCATCAGTTGCGAGGGAGCGCTGAAGTTGTAGCCGGCTTCCTGGTTGCGCAGGCCGACCACGCCATAGCGGCGCGATTGCAGGTCATAGGACACTTCGCTCGGCGCGTACGGCAGCGCGACATCGTAGAACTGGATCGGCTGGGCTTCCTGCACCCGCCACAGTTCACCGCGACCGTCATACACATCGGCGGCGACGATGGCCCAGCTGTCTTCGTCGAGGTAGAAGGTGCGCTTGGAATAGATATGCCGCTCGCCAGCCTTCAACTTGGCCTCGACCACCCAGACACGGTGACGCTCGTAACGCATCAGGTCCTGATTGAGGTGCCCGGGTCGAACGATGTCGGCGTACTTGAGCGAATGGTCGTGGAACTTGTAGGTGTTGTACGGGATGAGCATTTCGCGCTTGCCCACCAGCGTCCAGTCGTAGCGATCAGGCGCGCCGTTGTACATGTCGAGCATGTCGGTGGTGCGCAGGCCGTCGAAGTTCTGCTGCGGGTTGTCGTAGGCGATTTCCGGGGCGCGCAGCACACGACGCTGACCGGGGTTGTAAGTCCAGGCCAGGCGGCGCTCCTTGACCTGATCCAGCGGTTCGTGAACCAGGGTGGCCGAGCCGGCGACGCTTTCCGGCGCGGTCAGGTAGGTGATGTAGTACAGCAAGCGGTTTGGCTCGCTGTCGGACACCGCACCGGCGGGCGCCAGCTTCTGCCGACGGATCAATGGCGTGAAGCTGCCGTTGGCCTGCACCGCGAACTCCGCGTAGCTGGTTTCCCAACCGTTGCCACGGTAACGCGCCAAATGGTTCCACAGGGCTTGCAAGCCATCCTTGGGAATCGGGAACGGAGTACCGGCACCGCTGTAGCCTTGCAAGCCATTACCGTTGGCCAATAGATCCGCTGTCTGGCTCTGCTGGCGCGTCGCCGCGTAGGCCGCCTCCGGCAGGGCCATCGTGCGATGGCTTGGGTAGACCGGCAGCTTGTAGTCGTTGAAGGTCGTGAGCAAGGCTTTCTGCCCCGGCGAGAGCAGCGCCGCATGCTCCGCCATGTTCGCGGCGGTCACGGTGAACAGCGGCTTCTCGTTGGCGTAGGGGTCGGCATAATTGCCGCCGGCCTTGAAGCCTGCCGGTGGCTGGGTCAGGCCACCGTTCCAGGCGGGAATGCTGCCGTCGGCGTTGCCGGCCTTCTCGGCGCCAGTCGGCGTCAGGTCAACGCCCAGGCGTGCCGCGTCCTTGGCGTCGAGTTTGGCTAAGGCCAGGGGGCTGGCCAGCAGTGTCGCCACTGCCAAGGCTGTCAGTGTTCGGTTCATGTCGTGATCTCCGGCTTAGAAGCCCATGCTCAGGCTCAAGGAAATGAAATCGGTGTCGGCGCCCAGGAAGTACGGCGAACCGCCCGCGGCGTTGTAGGAAAGCTCGGCGCTGTAGCGCGACAGGTAATCGGCTTTCACGCCGACGGCCCCTTGCACTCGGTTCTCGATGAACGATCCGTCCCAGGACCAACCGTCCACGTCGTAGCCCAGGGCGAGGTAAGGCGAGAGGTTGACGCCGGCGAACACGTCCGCGTAATTGAGTTGCGTGCGGGTCCTCACGCCCCAGGCGGTGGACGTCACGAAGCCCTTGTTGGTGCAGCCGTCCTTGGCGGCCTTGGGATTGCTCGCGGTGGTGCAACTGCCGTCGAGCAGGGAGAAGCCGTACATCTCGGTGCGACCGTAGCGGCGCTCGTCGGGGTCCGGCAGACCGTTGACCCAACGCCAGGCGACCTCGCCGGTGAACGCCAGGTTTTCCGCGCCCAGCACGTTGCCGAAGGTTTTCAGCGTGCCGAGGGACGCGGCGCCGACATTGAAGCGGTCGTAGCCCGGATTGCTGCCCCCGGCCGGCGTCGCCAGGAAATCATTGTTGAGCAGCAGCGCCCGATTGCCTGCCAACGGACCGCCGTAGGACGCCAGCAAGTCTCCCGAATGCAATTGCAGCGGCTGGTTCGGGCGGAAGCTGACTTCACCGAACACCGACCATCCGGCCAGGTTGCTGTTGAAACTGGCGCCGATGATATGGATGTCCTCGGGATACACCGCTTGGTACTGCGCATTGTGTGCCAGATCCAACGGGTTGAAGCTGGCACCGCTGGTGCGATCGGCCTTGATTGCACCCACCAGCGGCGTACGGCTGTGAATGTTCATGTAGTAGCCGGCGACTTCAGTGCCCAGCTCATCGATGAAGTAGCGTGCCGCCACACCAAATTGGCCACTGTCCCGTGGATCGTCATCACTGGCGCGGTGCAGGTAGGCGCCATTGGCGAAGCGGGTGCCATCGTCGACCGCGAGTGCCGGGGTATTGGGCGCCATGACGGCGTTGCAGCCCTCGGAGATGTAGTCGACCGCCGCAAAGTAGGTGCCGCAGCCTTCAAGTACCGACTTGCGCCATTTCAACTGGTAGAAGGTTTCCAGGCTCAGGTTGTTGGTCAGGCTCAGGTTGGCGTAGAGCATCGGTACCGGCACCAGTGCCTCCTTGACCTCGGAGCCGGGCCGGCGCAAGGCGGCGGTGTCCACCGGGTTGATGCTGTTGATGCCGTTGAGGAAAAACAGCGATTCGCCCCAGTTCACCGACTGATTGCCGCCGCGCAGTTGCAAGGCACTCTCGCCCAGCTGGAAATCGCCGTAGACATAGGCGTCGAGCAACTCGGCACCCTGGAACTTGGCCAGGTCATCGTAGTGACTGTCGTCCAGCCGCGCGCCGTGATCGTAGCCGTTGGCGGCGCTGCCCCAGGACACTTCGTCATGGTTCAGGCGGTAGTCGTACCAGGTCTTGGCCCGGGTGAAGAGACCGTAGTTCTGCCACTTCAGGTCCATCTCGCCGAGGAACGTCAGCGGCGTGGAGATCAGCGTGCCGGCGTTGCGGTAGTTGAGGCGGCGGTCATCGCTGTTGCGGCCGACACCGTTGGGATCGAACGATTGGCCGATGGCCTGGGCGTTCTGCGGGTAGATCATGGCCTTGTCGGCGTCCTCGGCGCTCCACAGGGCGCCAAGGGAAAGCTTGGCGTTGGCGCGCCCCTGGATCTCCCCCACCTGAAACTCGGCCGCCAGGACCGGGCTGCTGATGAGGGCGATCAGCAGCGCGAGGCGATGCGGTCGAAACGCAGGAAGGCGCCGACGATAAGCGAAGCGGTTCATGAAAATGACCTTTCTTGTTTTAGTGTTGGTCGAGCCCGGGTACCGGGCTCACGATGCGATTGTCAGGTTCTGCTTGCCTCGCGCCCTGACCCTGCGATTCAAAACACTGACTCTGGAAAGCAACGCAACAAGCGCCGGGAGTAACAACAAGGCGCCGAGCATGTTCCAGAGGAACAGCAGCGTCAGCAGCAGCCCCATATCGGCCTGAAAACGAATGCTGGAAAACACCCAGGTGGCCACACCCAGGGCCAGGGTGAAGCCGGTGAAAGCCACAGCGGTTCCGGTGCTGCGCAGGGTTTCGAAGTAGGCTTGCTCCAGCGACAGACCGCGCTTGAGAAAGCCGTCCAGCCGGCTGTACAGGTAGATCCCGTAATCCACGCCAATGCCCACGCCCAGCGCGATCACCGGCAAGGTGGCGACCTTCACGCCCATGCCCATGCGCGCCATCAGCGCCTCGCACAACATCGCCGACAGGTACAGCGGCACCACCAGGCTGATGGTCACTTTCAATGAGCGGAACTCCCACCAGACCATCAACCCGACGATCCCCAGGACCAGCGCCAGCATCCGGTGGTTGGCCACTTCGATGACCTGGTTGGTCGCCGCCTCCACTCCGGCATTGCCGCCGGCGATCAGCAGACTGTGCTCGGGCAATTGGTACTCGGCAGTGAAGGCATCGATGGCTTTCACCAAACCGGTCAGGGTCGTGGCCTTGTGATCGGCGAGGAACACGCTGATCGGCACGCTGCTGCAATCGGAACTGGCGAACTCACTGGAGACACTGGAGCGCGCGGCGTTCATCACGAAACGGTCACGGGACAGCTCGTCCCATTTCGGATTGGCCTCGTTGCGCGCAAAGATCGCCTGACGCATGCGCTGGTACAGCGAGTCGGTGCGGGTCACCCCCGGCACTTGTCGCAGACGTTGCTCCAGCAGGCTGACCAGATCCGCGGCGGCAAAGCGCGCGCACTGCTCGGGCGGGGTGTTGAGCAGCACCACCAGCACGTCGGTACTGGTGGTGTAGTGCTCCAGCAAGTAGGCGTTGTCCTGGTTGTAGCGCGCGCCGGGGCGAAACTCCGGTGCGCCCCGGTCGAGGTCGCCAATCTGCAGGTCACGGGCCAGGTACATCGACCCCGCCAGCAAGGCACCACTGACCAACACGCACGCCAGTGCCGGACGCGGCCGCACCACCCGACTGACCAGGCGCCACAGCGGGCGTGGCGACGCATCGCGCAGACGTTGCCGGGCCAAACCACGAGCGCTGACACCGACGTAGGACATCAGCACCGGCAACAGCAGCATCTTGGTCAGCAAGGCCACCGCCACGCCCAGGCTGGCCGACAGCGCCAACTGCCGGATCACGCCGATGTCGATGATCAGCAAGGTGGCGAAGCCAATGCCATCGGCGATCAGCGCCATGGAGCCGGGAATGAACAGGATGCTGAAGTTTTTCCGCGCCGCCTCAAGTCGCGTGGCGCCCGTGGCCATTTCGCTGGCCATCAGGTTGATGTTCTGCACGGCGTGACTGGTGGCAATAGAGAAGATCAGGAACGGCACCAGGATCGAATAGGGATCGAGCCCCACCCCCAACAGGCGCAGCAGGCCCAGTTGCCAGACCACGGTCAGCAGGCAGGTGGCGATCGTCACCAAAGTACTGCGCCAGCACCGGCAATACAGGTAGATCAGCACGCTGATCAGCACCAGCGTGGCGCAGAACAACAGAAGGATCACCGCTGCTCCGCTGATCAGGTCACCAATGATCTGCGCGAAACCGACCACGCGCACGTGACTGTCCGGGCCGTCGAAATGCTCGCGTACCTGAGCCTCGAGGGCCTGGGTAAAACGCGCGTAGTCGAGTGGCTGGCCGGTCTGCGGATCGTTCTCCAGCAACGGCACGAGGATGATCGCCGAGCGCTCGTCGTTGGCCACCAGCGAACCGATCAAGCCGGCACGGGCGACGTTGGTCCGCACCTGTTCCAGCGCGGTCGGGCTGCCATCGTAGCCGTCCGGGATGATCCGTCCGGCACGCAAGCCATCGCTGGTCACTTCCTGCCAGAACACGTTGGGCGTCCACAGCGACTTCAGATTGCCGCGGTCGGCGCCCGGCAGATAGAAGATCGCGTCGTTGACCTCGCGCAGGCGCTCCATGAAGCCTTTTTCGAAGACCGATCCCTTGGGATTTTCCACAATCACCCGCAGCAGATTGCTCTGCGGCCTGAGCATTTCCTCGAAGCGCAGGTAGTTGAGGATGAAGGGGTGATTGAGCGGGATCATCTTGCTGAAGCTGGCGTCCGGGCGGATGTGCAGGGCCTGCCAGGTCAACACGACCGTGGCCAGCAAAAACGCCAGCAGCACCAGTGGGCGGCGCGAGAACAGTGCTCGCTCCAGTCGGCCGATCAGTCGGCGCTCATTCGGGTTGGCCTGCATGTTCATTGGAAGCGCTCCAGCAGTTCATTTCGTCCCAGGTTCAACAGCCCTTGACGCCCGGCCAGTTCGAGACTGCCATCGGCCAGTTGCGTGGCGGCCATCCAGCCCCGTTGCTGCGGATCGCGCCAGAGGCGGAAATGTTGCAGGTCTTCGCTATAGAGCAGGCTGCCGCCCTGACCGACCAACAGCACCCCGCCATTGTCCAGGCGCGTGCCGCCGAACAGGCTGGCCTTGGCCGGAACCGGCAACGTTTGCCAAGTGACACCCGCATCCCGCGAGCGCGCGACGAACCCACCAAACCCGACCACCAGCACATCACCTGGTGCGCCCAGCGGAATCAGGCGATACAGCGAGCCATTGCCCAGTTGACGCAGCGCATCCCAGTGCTGCCCTGCATCGGCGGAGCGATACAACCGCCCTCCTTCACCAGCCACCAGCAGCACCCCGGGCGCGGTTTCCAGCACACTGTTCAGATGCAGTCGTTCGGGGTTGGGCAGGTTATCCAGCAGTCGCCATTGCGCACCGCCATCGTCGGTAGCCAGCATCACGCCGTAGGCCCCCACGACCCACCCGCGGTTGTCATCGCGAACCCACAGGTCGAGCAAGGGACGCGCCGGTCCCGCATCCAGGCTGGCCTGCGCGTCGTCCAGATAGAACTGCGCGTCTTCCAGTTGCCGGCTCAGTTGACTGTCATCGGGTGACGCATCGCTGGCCGCCTGGACCTTTTGCAACCTGTCCTGGGCGCCCGCCTGCAACAACGCGTTGATCTGGTTGCCGTCAAGGATGCGCTGCCAGGGTTTGCCCGGCGCCTGGCGCATGACCAGGCCATCGTGACCGGTCGCCCATATCGCTTGCCCTGGCTGGCCACGGACTGCGGTGAGCAACACACTGGTCGGGCTGGGCAACGGGTTGAAATGACCTTTGCCGTCACCCTGCACCAGCAGGCCATCGCGCCCGGCGGCGATGAAACCTACGGGCAGGCTCAGTACGTCATTGAATGATTGCTGTTGAACATTGGCTTGATCCGGAGCCGGTCGCTCCAGGCGGTCGACGGGGGGCTGCGCGGCAAGCGCAACGCTGCTGGCCAGCAGCGAAAAGAACGCAAGGGACAGGTGCATGGGGGAGCCTCATGGCGGGCCCGACATTGGCCGCCTCATGCCCCCAGCATGGAGATCTACCCCTCGATAAAACTGTCCGTGCCGTTCAACTCACTGTCCCTGAGAGTCACCCGGCGGCATCAGCAAATGACTCATGCCCTGCTGGTAGATGCTGCGCATCCAGGCCACCAACTGATCGACATCGGCATCCGGCTGGTGAATGACCATCCAGCGCAGCACCCCCATCACCTGGCCGCTGATGCTGCTGCAGATCACCTCCAGCGGAATCGCCGGCGTGATGTTCATATCGGCGCAACGCCGACGATTGAACGCCAGCGAGGCCTCGTAGAAGCGCGTGTAGAAGCGCTCCAACGGAATAGGCCCGGCGCCCCCCGTCAGCAGCAGGCGAAACAGTTCCGTGCGCTCCCGGGCCCGGAGCAGGACGGCACGCACCACACGACCACTAAACGGTGCGTCCCGGGCGTGCCCCTGCCAATCGATGCTGGCTTGCAGCTCATCGAGGATGCGCTCCACCTCCCAGGCCAGCAGTGCGTCCATGTCCGCGAAATGACTGTAGAACGTGGCCCGCGCCACACCGGCGCGCTCCAGCACCAGGTTCACCGCAGGTGGATAGGTGTGACCTTCGCTAATCAGGTCGAACAAGGCATTGGCCATTTTCTGGCGGCTACGCAGGACTCTTGGATCGGGCATGGAGTTCGGTCGGTTGGTGATTGACGGGCTCATCATAGCTCGAATAGGATTCCATACAAAAGTTCAGAAAGTCATTTCGACGATAAGAACTCATCAACCCTCAGGTGACCTCCATGACAATGCCCAGAGCATCCGCTCAGTGGTTTCAAGGCATGCTGCCAGCGCTTGCACAGCGCGGAGTGGACGTGGAGCACCTGCTCGCCCGCAGCGGCATCGACCCGCAGGTCCTGCACGACAGCGGCGCCAGCATCGCGCACATCCAGATCGCACACTTCTGGACCCTGGCCTGCGAGCTAACCGGCGATCCCCTGCTGGCCCTGCGCGCCAGCCAGGACTTCCGCCCCGGCTGCATGAGCCAGGTGGGTCACCTGATGCTCGCCGCGCCGACCCTGGCCGATGCGCTGACCCACCTCATGCGCTACCAGCAATTGCTCAGTGATGTCTCGGACTGCGAGTTCAGCCCGCAGGCCGACGGCGCCACCCTGCGCATGGAAGTGACGCCCCAGCTCTATGCCATCCCCCAGGCCATCACCGACATGACCATGGGCGCTACGATGGTGTTCTGCCGCTGGCTGCTGGGTACGGGGTTCCGGCCTAAACAAGTGTGCCTGCGCCGCCCGCCTCCCCCGCCCGCGGACCTGGCGCTGTACCGCAGCGTGTTCGACTGCCCGATACGCTTCGACAGCCCGAACAACTGCCTGCAACTGTCTTCACGCGACCTGCAAACACCCCTGCCATTGGCCAACCCGCAGGTCTTCGAAGTACACCGCGAGCATCTGGAAGAGCGCCTGAAGCAGCGACGCCAGCAATCGATCGCCCTGCAAGTGGGCAACGTACTGCAGCAACTGCTGCCCGAGGGCGAACCGTCACGCGAACGGGTCGCCGGCCTGCTCAACCTGAGCCCCAGCACCCTGCACCGCCGATTGCTGGCCGAAGGGACGTCGTATAAAACCTTGCTCGATCAGCGCCGGGCCGTTCTGGCCAGGGGTTACGTCATCCAAGGCTCCCGCCCCTTGCTGGACATCGCCTTCCAGCTGGGCTTCTCCGATCCGAGCAACTTCTTCCGTTCGTTCAAGCGCTGGTATGGAGTATCGCCGGGGCGCTATCGCAAACAGGCGGACAAGCGAACGATGCAGGCGTCCGCGTTCTAGAACGAAGATCAAAAGAAAGTCCTGCACATAGGGCACCACCGATATCCCGGCGTGGACAGCAAAAAGGTGACGGATTTATTGTAAATAAAGAGATCTGTCACCTTTTTAGTGGTCACCTTTTAGTGGCCGGGGATAGACGACAGAACAAGGAATGTGATCCACCAAGCCGGTAAAGGCGTTATCACCCCGCTTGGGGTCTCGTTAGAGTTAGGCCCAAAGAGGAATCCGCCATGACCGTAGTCAATCGCCTCAGGTATTTGCGCGTCGTTCTGGTTTTGGCTGGCTTCGCGAGCCTTGCTCTCTACCCGCTTATGTTGTTCTGGCCGTCCGGCTGGGCCTGGCATGTCGGTCACTCGGACTACCCGATGATGATCGTTGGCATCTACGCCACACTTGGGGTGTTCTTGGTCCTGGCCGCACGTGATCCTTTAGCCAATTTGAGCCTGATCTGGTTCACCGTCTGGTCTAGCGCCGTACACGGAGCAATCATGGCCGTCCAGGCGGTCACCCAGCCAGAGCAAATGGGGCACTTGGCAGGTGACGTGCCGGCGCTCTTGATTGTGGCGGTTGCCTTGGCCATTTTGACGCCCCGCTCGCAATTGGTCGCTAGCCCCCCGGACACACAATAGGACTCAAGAGCAGATTTTACGTTGCAATACATTCTTCACGACCGTGCCCGTTTTTTTTCACTGCCTGGGGCGTTTTCTGCCTGTCACGACTGACCGGTTCGGGTCGAATGCAGCACTTCACAACAGGCAGAAATCGGCCAGAAGCGGCCGGTGACAAGTGACTCTCCTCTTCCCAAGGCGGCGCTGAGCTTTATCGGTTGTATGCCCCATTTTCATTCATAAATGGCCGGCAAATCTCCGGGACCCAGTTCAGCTTTTATCGCATTACTAGGTTGGTCACAGCAGGCTAGATCACCTAGCAGCATCACCAAACGCTCATCGTACGGATGGAAAGCCCCACCTCCAACAACGCGGTGCCCAAGACACTCGCATAACTCCAACTTATCGAAAACATCCCCGTAGTCCCAATCGGGCGAGTAGAAAACGACTGCCAGCAATCGATTGAAGACCCGCTTACCATCAAGGGTCGACGGTAATATCGAAAGGGTATCAAAGGGCACTACGTTGAAAAGCAATCGGTGTTGCCGCGCTTCCAGGAGGACACTTGCTATTTCATGCGCATCGAACGCCGGAATGGCATTGCAACAGAAGCAGGCGCACAAATAACGGATAACTGTCTCAATCCATCGGTCGAACGAGCGCCCACATGGCTGTTCCGAGTAAACCAGTTGATAGTTTTGAGGCAAGAATTTTCGCTCGACAGGTTCCGCATCCAGATAAAACACATACGAGAACTGGCCGATAACCTGTATCGAGACATCCAGCGGGGCATTGACAAGAAACGCAAATCGGGCGCGATCGACTTCCTGAATAGTTGTATGAGAAAGCAAGCCAGCCTCATCGGCATAACTGTAGATTTGGAAATTTTGTGACTCGAACTTGAAACTAAAAATTTCACTTCTACTGGTCATCCGATCAGCACTCCTGCACCATAGCAAATGGCCATTATATCATTGCTGTCACCACGTAACCCTTCGAGAGCAGACACCACTTATGTCCTTTGTGCCTTCATTTTTTGATTTCTTGATTACCCATCTCCAGCAGGAGGAGCGCCGACGCATGTTGATGTCCATTGCGGTCACAGCAGCACCGGAGCATTGGTTGAGCCTGGAAGCTGCTGCACTACTGGACGTCAATCGTGCCCGGTTTGGATTGGGCGAACCTCTGGATGAGCGTCACAATGTGCCCCGCTGGCTGATCGCTCCCGAGCGGAAGAAAGTGGATTTGTGGATTGAAGATCAGACAGGAGAGCAGCCACCTCATTCTGTGGAGTTCAAAGTCGTCCACAATAATAAAAATGCCTACCAGAAAATATGGGAAATCCGCCGTGACCTACAAAAGGTCATACCCAATACCGAGTCAAATGACCAGGTTATACGGTGGGGTGTGGTCCTTCTGGTATTCCATCGCTTCTACGAAGATCAAGCCGGCGGGTACGCGCTGAATCGTCAGTTCGAGGATTTCCAGGGAATGCTTCAGGCCTTTGAACATGCACTGCAAGACGAAGACGAATGGTATGAAGGCGCTTCAAAACTGGAACTGGCATTAGAACCCGTGCATCTCTGCGACATGTCCACGGCAAACTACATCGACACGGCGAATGGACAGTCGGCTATCCATATCGCATTGGTAAAAAGAAAAAACTGAGGTACATCCCGTGGAAATTGATCAGGGCTTGCTCGATGCACTACGTAGCGCCAAGCATGTCCTTGTGTTCACCGGAGCTGGAGTTTCTGCCGAAAGCGGAATTCCAACGTTCCGTGATGCGCTGGTTGGATTGTGGGCACATTTCGACCCCGCTGCGCTGGCTACACGTGAAGCCTTTAGACGAGATCCGACATTCGTATGGGGCTGGTATGAGTGGCGGCGGATGCAAGTGTACAACGCGCAACCCAATCTGGCGCATCGCGCAATTGCTGAACTATCCGCCAAAGTGCCCAAGCTAACGCTGGTTACACAGAACGTAGATGACCTGCATGAGCGCGCCGGCAGTATTGAGGTCATCCATCTGCACGGAAGTTTAAACAAGCCACGTTGTTTTGCCTGCGCCAGGTTCGCTATCGACCCCTTACCGCCGCCTGACGAGCCAATAACAGGTCGGCATTTGGAGCCGCCGAAATGCCTTCATTGCGGTGGCAAGCTGCGCCCTGGCGTAGTTTGGTTTGGAGAAAGCCTGCCTACCCAGGCTCTCGCACAATCTTTTGCCGCTGCGAAAGACTGCGACGTACTGCTATCTGTCGGTACATCGGGAGTCGTCGAGCCCGCTGCACAGATACCAGAAATTGCCTGGCGGGCGGGGGCAACCGTGGTACATATCAATCCAGACGCCAAGTGTGTCCGAAGCGCGCGGGAGTTTTGGTTAGGGGGGCGAGCAAGTGAGGTACTGCCACAACTGCTAATGCAAGGGTTCAGGTCTCACGATCAGTTATTGCGCAAAGCAAATCCAAACGCAGACCTGTAATGGGCATTTAACGCCCCACCCTTTTTGTATCGGATTCAGATGAACTGAAATACTGGAGGGCCCAAACGGCTGAGTGGCGACGGGCCGTTTCATACCCTGAGGAAGTCCGTCAACCTCGGTCAGCAATCGGCCAAAAGCGGTCATTCTTAGGCTGCGCCCGACCAAGCTATTAACCTGAGAAAACGTTACCCCGCTTTAAAAATGGCGACTTTAAAGCGCGAGCGAATCTCGAGTCTGTTGTTCGAATGATGCGAACGCCTTGTCATGAGTCCGCTCAAACTGTAGCGGTGTCACAGTGATGTGCCCAGCAAGAAGCTCAGCTGTTTCAGTGCCCGCCGCATCGCCTTGTGTGTGCCTATCCAGGCGCAGCCAATGATACTCAAGGCCACGCGGATCATTTTCTGAACGCACAGAGACACCGTTCAAGCGCCCGGAACCCTGGCGCGTCAGTTTCAATGGAAGCACAGCACCCGGGGCACAGCTGGGGAAGTTGACGTTCAAGCAAACATCCTTCGGCCAGTCCATGTCCATGAGCTGGGCGATGACTTGCGGCGCATGATTGAGCGCGTTATCCCAAGGCACAGCACTCCTGTCGGTAAACGCCTGGCTCAATGCAATAGCGGGTATGCCAAATAACAAGCCCGTCATGGCTGCCCCGACTGTCCCCGAAAATACTGTTTCAACTCCGAGGTTCGCACCTCGATTAACCCCGGACAAAATCAGATCGGGTCTATCGTGATTGAGCAAATGTCCTAGCGCCATCGCCACACAATCACCTGGTGTCCCGGTGACCGCAAAGCGTCTTGCACCGTGAAAGCTCAGCCGTAAGGGCGTGTGAAGACTCAGCGAATGGGAGGTGCCACTTTGATCCAGTAATGGCGCTACAACCCAAACCTCACGTGCCAATTGGCATGCAATGCGTTCCAAAACCTTGAGCCCTGGAGCGTCTATGCCGTCATCATTGGTGAGAAGAATCCGCTCGAATCTTGGATGCTCATTGGACATCGTAAACCCCTTGATGATTTTCACGGCCCGACGCTGAGAATGGGCACCGTTACATGCTAAATATAGCTATAATTACATAGCTATTTTTATATAGGTAGATCTGTATGGATATTTCGTTGTTTCGCGAGCAGTTGACTCGATTAAGCAAGCGCCTGCGCCAAGAGGCCCAGAATCACCCTGAGACCTGGTCGCAGATGCTGGTCTTGAGTGCCATTGACCATATGGACGGGGCGGCAACACCTTCGAAAATTGCAGAAGCAGAGAACATGCGGTCATCGAATTTGGCCTCTCTGCTACGTGACCTGGAAGCTCGAGAACTGATTACGCGGACTCAAGACACAAACGATCGTCGACGCACATGGATAGGGTTGTCTGAACAAGGCAGACTGGTCTTGCAGGAAAGCCGAGAGCGGCGTGATGAATGGCTTGGCAACGCGGTGCAAGCCTGCCTTTCGGAGAAAGAACGCAAACAACTGGAAGCTGCTGGAGCGCTGATGGAAAAGCTGGGTGACTATGGGCAGTCAAGCGATTATTGAGCGGTAAAGCGCACCAAAAGCTTGTGTATTCCAGAGCATGTAAGCCTGAAAGTGAATCACGACGAGCGGCGGCTATGGGTCGATTGCCACCCTTCACGACAGCCATAAGCGGACATTTCTATTGCCGCCCATAGAGCGGTGAGCAATCAGGAAAGGCTAAGGACGACTACTCCGTATACACATGGCTCACCGCTGTCGTTTATGAAAACACAGTCCGTAGGCGGGCCCAGTTCCAGGCAGTCACCTTCGCTCATACGGTGCTGTACTTTGCCTTCTACAAAAACAAGCTCGCCCTTAATTACCCATATCAGCTGACGTGAAAATGCATAGGACGAGGCCGGCATCGGCACTTGCTTGCCAGCTGGTAGCGTCACTCGCACGAGATCCAAGGGCATGTCGGAGCGGGGAGATACATGCCTGCGCTCGTATCCGGTATCGGGGTCAATCCAAAGCGGTTGATCTACTACTCGGAGCAACCTCCCCTGGCGCAGTTCAGCGCGGGCCATGAGAGTAGACATGCTCAATCCGAAGGCACCAGATAGCTTGCCCAAAAGGTTAGCGGTGGGACTGCTCTCTCCGCGCTCGACCTTGTAGATCATTGCCCGCGAGACGCCGGCTTTAGCGGACAAGTCTGTTAGAGACCAACCTCGGCTTTCTCGCTCAATCCTAATCCGAGCGCCAATTTGCAGGTCAATTTCGTTATTCATCAGTGATTTTCGCTCAGGTGTCGTGGCCTCATCAGAGAAGGAGGCTTTCGTACAACTATAGTAATACGACACTTTTGGCGCTTCCACTGAGGAAAAGGCTTTTACCCACCCATCTAATGCCAATTTCATGGGGAATCAGGCAAAAAACTCGATCCTTTCTGACCGGGTGAGCGTTAACATATTGCCATTAAGTCCACTATGGTGGATATTTGATCCACTATAGCGACGAAGCCCTCTAAGAGGTTCCCATGGAAATTGTTAACGCCACAGACGACCACATCGCAGGGATCACTGCCATTTACAACGATGCTGTGGAGAACTCCACCGCCATCTGGAATGACCTGAAGGTCGATACCAACAACCGCCGAGCCTGGCTTGCTGATAGGGCGCGAGCGGGTTACCCGGTGCTGGTCGCCATCGATACTGATAACAATGTCCTAGGCTACGCCTCCTTTGGCGATTGGAGAGCATGGGATGGCTACCGGCATACCGTGGAGCACTCTATCTATGTCCGTGCGGATCAGCGGGGCAATGGCATAGGCAAGCACCTGCTTTCGGCGCTTATAGACCGGGCACGCAGCATCGGTAAGCATGTAATGGTGGCAGGCATCGAGGCGGAAAATATTGCTTCGATTCGTCTGCATGAACGGCTTGGGTTCGAGCATGCGGGGACATTGAGAGAGGTCGGAGTGAAGTTTGGCACGTGGCTGGATCTGACCTTCCTCCAATTGAAGCTAGACGCTCGTCCTGCTGATTAACCGCCGACCCAAAACCATGAACTACCTAACTCTAGGGCTACTCATTGCGGCGGGGGCCGCCTTAGTCGTGCAGAACTTGTTGATGGTGCAAATCACGGGGGGAGCATCCTCCGCTCTCGTGGCACTGTTAACAAACTCAGCGGTCGGCTTCCTGCTTCTCCTGGCGCTTCTAGTCGGCAAGTCTGGGCTGGAAGGCATCACTGAGGCCCTGAGTGGACTCCGCTACTGGCATTTGTTGCCAGGTGTACTGGGCTCGTTCTGTGTGTTTGCGAGTCTTCTCGGCTATCAGCGCTTGGGCGCTGCGACCACAGCGTCAGTTCTGATCGCAAGCCAGGTGCTCGCCGCCTTGCTGGTCGACGCGTTCGGTGCAGGTCGTATTGCTGTTCATGATCTGCTCATGCCGTTGGCAGGCATCGCATTGCTGATTGCCGGTGTAGTGCTAATTGCACAGAGAGGCTTCTAAGCCTCCCCTGCTGCATAGCCATGACCAAATGAACCTGAGGGCCAGGCCGTGATGAGAAGTAGAGATAACGTGCAGCAAACCAGCGAGCAGACATGGCTGTGGTTAGCCGCAACGATCTTCAGCTTGATAGCTTTTGCAGCAAACTCTGTCTTTTGCCGTCTAGCGCTAAAGACCGGCGATATCGACCCGGACTCCTTTACTACAATTCGCTTGCTCGGAGGTGCGCTAGCGCTACTACCGCTCTGCCTGAGGCCTACGCTATCAAGATCGCCCAGTGGCACCTGGCGTGGTGGCTTCTACCTCTTTGTCTACGCCTACCTCTTCTCGCTAGCCTATGTGCAACTAGACGCAGGCGTTGGTGCATTGATTTTGTTTGGCGCCGTGCAAATCACGATGTTCGCCCTGGGCATGAGAGCTGGAGAGAAACTTCAAATATGGGTAGTGCTGGGAATGCTTGTAGCATTCTCTGGACTGATTGCCCTGCTGGCCCCAGGTGGAAGTGCACCGCCCCTCATCAGCGCGCTATTCATGGCAGTCGCCGGATTAGCCTGGGGATGCTACTCCGTGCTGGGGAAGCGCTCAGAAAGCCCTACTCGCGACTCAGCCGGGAACTTCTTGCGAAGCCTGCCATTGGTTGCGGTCGTCACAGCAATTGGGCTTTCCCAGGCAAGTCTACACATCACTCCAACAGGGGCACTTTATGCTGCTGCTTCAGGAGTGCTTGCGTCCGGGGCCGGCTACGTCGTGTGGTACGCCGTCGTGAAACGACTTCGCGCTCAGACAGCCGCAACCCTTCAGCTAAGCGTTCCGGTGCTTGCATCCGTCGCGGGAGTGATATTTCTCAACGAGCCGCTTTCGGCACGCATGCTGATCGCATCCCTGATAGTGCTGGGAGGAATTGCATTGGCTTTGGTTGGTGCGAAACGATGAGCTAAGTGGAGAGCCCTTTTGGGGCGTCCGCTATGGGTCGTTTTCTGCCTGTGGCGACAGCCTGAAAACACCCCCATAGCTGACCTTGGACTCTCCTACAATCGTTGACGGTTCACTTTATACATCTCGCGGTCTGTCAGCGCTGTGACCTCGTCCACAGTCATACTGCCCGGTATCACTGCCACTAGGGACGGGACGCAGTGATCGGGGACAGGGGCACGCTCTGTGTGACTTTGGCCATCTGGGTGATTTCCACTTGCAACTTGTCCTTGCCGAGCAGGTAGTCGGCCAGCTTCTGCGAAAACGGCCAGTAGTTCAGTTCGGCAGTCAGGGTCAGCGGCCCGACGGCGTCGGCCGGCACCAGGAAGGAGAACTCCCCGATATCGTAGCCCTTGGGCAGAATGCGGTTGTCCGAAAGAATTTGCGTGGCATTCCACACCTCGACGTCCAACGGATTACCGTCCTTGTCGCCTATGTGCACTTTAAAGTTTCGCGTGTTTTCCTCGGTCTTGCCGTTCTTGATCGAACCCAGCCGGTAGAGCTCACGACCACTGGCATCCTGAACCCGGAAATCGATCCACATCTCCCGTCCCTCCGGAAATCCAGTCGGCAGTTTGTGCCCGGCGCCGACATTGGCCACCTTGACAGCTACCGAGGTGTATTGCCCGGGTATGATGGTGGTCGGCGGTTGCTGGAACGTTATTTTCGCCGCACGTGCCAGCATGTCGCGAGCACGTTGCGCGCCCTCTTCCTGACCGAGATGCTTGAGAATCATCGCGTTGGCTCCGCTGAACCAATGCGAGGCGACCTGTTCGCGGTCTGGCCCCATGATCGCGGCCTTACCCGCAAAACCCGACATGTGGCAGCTCTGGCAGGTGACATCGTTAAGGCTGTAGGTGCTCTCCTGCCATTCGTCATAGGTGCGCTCGACCGCCACACTGCTGAAGGGGTGCGTAACGTTGTGGCAGGTGCCGCAAAAGTCCGAGCGCGTATGCAGTGCGGAATACACGGTGTCGTGATAAGGCGAAACGGAATCTTTACGCGGGCCGAACTTGGTCGGTTTACCGTTTGCCCGGGGGCTCAGAACATAGGCGCCGTTATCAAGACCTGTACGGGCACTGATGTTGTGGCAGGTCTCGCAATCGACCCCAGGCATCGGATGATTCTTCGCGCTGTCTTCAATCGAGGAGCGGTTGACTGTCGAATTGATCTGCCCGGTCGTGAGGCCGATCGGGGTATGGCAGCCGGTGCAGAAGTTATCGACTTTGCCCTCGGTGGCCGAACTCGCGCGATTGAGCAAGGCCCGATAGATGGGTTCATCCCACGCCTGGGACATCATCGAAGAGCGCCACTGCCTGTAGATCTCCGTATGGCAAGCGCCACAGACCTGGGCGTTGTCGAAATCCTTCACATTCAAAATCAGGTTGCCGGGGGTATTGGCCCGGTGCGGAAAAAATGGCATCGCGCCAGCCACACGCAGGAGACTGGAGCGTGCCGGCTCCAGCCACTTCTCATTAGCTTGATGGTCATTGCCCTGAGGTTCGTCGGCCGCCGCCACCGATACCATCAGCAGGCAAGCCAGAAAACACAAAAGACGACGAACGAAAGTTCTGATCAGCAGGAAAAACGGTATCAACAATGTCGCTAGGGAAATACTCAAGTCGTCAATGGCCAGCTTGACGGCTGTCGGCACATTAAGCATCGCCGTGTAAGAGACGGTGTAGATCGTCCATAGAATGATCAAGACCGATAACCCGTGCAGCGCTACCTGCACACGCGTATGCCTGGAGTGGCTCATAAAGCATTTCCCCTGGCCGGTTGCAGAGGATGACTGCAGTACTTTTATTGAATAACCAAGGGTATGTCGTGATGCAAACCGATGGTTACATGCGATCACTCAATGGAGTACTGACAGCTCCACAGCTTCCCGACTTTGCACCTTTCATGAATGGGACAAGCTCACTCAGCAATTACCCTGCCATCCTTGCGGCAATGTACGGGCGATGACCTGAATGCCCCGCAAACATTGGCCGGATAATGAAATGTTTCGCGAATAAAGTGGGGGGCATTGCTAAGCCCCCCATTAGTGGGGGCATTCACTCCTAAACGGGGGGGAAAAGTGCTTCAGCAGCGCTACAGGCCCAAGACTTACAGCCAAGCGTCTTTCACTCGACGGGCTTAATTACTGCCCTGTTATCAGATGCCAATCGCAACAAAACCTTGTGCGACAAAGCACCTTCGCCCCTCTGAAAGTACAGCCGACAGAGGAAATTGAGACGATTGTTCTGATTTAAGCCAGCTATTTGTATCTGAATGATATGTATTTACTTACAAAAGATAATCGTTATTATTCGCGCGATTATTAACATTAAAGGTGTCCATGGTGGCTCTATCGCGCATTTACCCAGCCTCTCTGTCTTTGCTGGGCGTTCTGGTCGTACCTGATCTACAGGCAGAAACCGAGCCTGCTCTGACCCTGCCGGCAACCGCTGTAAACAGCGAGTACAACGAGCAGAGCTATATGTCGACCGACAGCAAGAGTGCGTTGAAGATCGATGCCCCGCTACGTGATATTCCGCAAACGGTGAACGTGATTCCCCAGAGCGTGATCAAGGACCAAGGCGCGCAATCGATGGAAGACGTGCTGAAGAATGTCCCGGGGATCGGTCTGTCCAATGGCGATGGCCAGCGAGATCAGGTCACCATCCGTGGCTTCAGTGCCATCGGCGACATGTACATCGACGGTATCCGTGACGACGCCCTGTACTTCCGCGATCTGTCCAATGTCGAGCGCGTGGAAGTGATCAAGGGGCCCGCAGCGGTCCTCTATGGTCGAGGCTCATCCGGAGGCCTGATCAACAGTATCAGTAAAAAGCCCAACTTCACCCCCAAACAGGAAGTGGGTGTCAGCTTCGACAGCGAGGGTAAAAAACGCACGCAGTTCGACGCTGGCTGGGCCGATCAACAGCAGAACGACAAGGCATTCCGGGTTACCGGTGCGCTGGAAAACAGCGACACCTTCCGAGATGACGGCTATATCGACCGCAAGGCCATTGCACCTTCGGCGTACTTCAAACTCTCCGACGACCTGGAATTGAACCTGGGTGCCAGCTATCTGTATGACAAACGCTTGATCGACTTCGGTATCCCGGCGCGAGGCAATCGTCCGGTCGATGTGGACCGCGACAAACGTTTCGGCTCTGCCGACCCGGATGACGACTACACCCGCAGCGAGGTGTTTTCGTTCACGGCCGGTGTCGACTACCGGATCAACGACGATTTCAGCCTGAGCAACACCAGCCGCTATTACCACTACGACCTGGATCGCAACAATACTCTGGCCGATACCAGCCCGACACGCTTCGTCACCGCCGCCAACGGCGATCTGTTGGTGAAGCTCAACCGCGGCAATGTGCAGCGCAAGGAGGATGGCTGGTTTAACCAGAGTGAGTTGAAGCAACAGGCGACTCTCGCCGGGATGAACCACAACCTGCTCTATGGCGTGGAACTTGGACGCCAGGTCAAGGATCAGTCCGTGTTCAGCCAGAACAACGTAGCCCAGGTACCGGTGTACCGCGATGGCCTGGTTGACGTACCGTTCCAGGCCAACCGACAAACCGCCAAAGGCACCAATACCCAGGACACGGCCGGTTTCTACATCCAGGATCTTATCGAGTTGGCGCCAAAGTGGAAGGCACTGCTGGGCGTGCGTTATGACGTATTTGACCAGGAATATTCCGACGACCTGACGAACAGCTCCCTGTCCCGAACTGATACCACCTGGAGCCCGCGAGTCGGCCTGGTTTATCAGCCCGATCAGGTTCAGTCCTATTACGTCTCGGTGAGTCGTTCCTACCAGCCTTCCGCTGAAATGTTCGCCCTGAGCACGACGAACCAGGACCTGGAGCCAGAAGAGACCACCAACTACGAGATCGGCGGCAAGTGGGACCTGCTCGACAATCGCCTGGCGTTGACAGCGGCGCTGTTCCGTCTGGAACGCACCAATATGAAAACAACCGATCCGGCGAACCCGAGCAAACTGGTGCTTGCGGGTGAGCAGCGTACCGATGGTCTCGAACTGACCGCCAGCGGACAGTTGAGCGACAAATGGCAGGTCTATGCCGGTTACGCCTATCTGGATGCCGAGATCACCAAATCTAACAGCCGTACCAACGGTGTCGCCAACGAAGGTCAGACTCCGACCCTGACCCCACGCCACAGCGCCAATTTGTGGTTGGTACGCTCTTTGACACAGGAATGGCGTGTAGGCATGGGGGCGAACTATGTGGATGACCGTTACACCTCCCTGGATAACCAAGTGGTCATGCCGGCCTACACCACGGTGGACGCAGCCCTCCTCTATAACCTGCCGAAATGGGACATGGCCCTGCGTTTGCGTAACGTCTTCGACAAGGACTATTACGCCTCGGCGCATGGCTCCGTGGATCTGATCACACCCGGTGCACCACGGACTCTGGAATTGAGTGCCAACTACCGTTTCTGAGTGCGGTATTGAGAGCAAAGCCCGGCAGTTCGACACTGCCGGGCTTTTTATTGGTAGAGGCTCCACGAGCCTCTGATGTGCGCGGTTGTCACTTGCAAAGTGAACAGCCACATCAAAACAGAGCATTACCGGCGTAGCGCCGGACAACCGCACAAACTCTTCACATCCAGCGATAATGGATGCCATACGACGAAGGAAGAGCGCGCGATTGAACATCGATACTCGAATCAAATTCCGTCACCTGGTGTGTTTTCTCGAGGTGGCGCGCCAAGGTAGCCTGGCCCGTGCTTGCGACAAATTGGCCATCAGCCAACCGGCGCTTTCCAAGACGCTAAAGGAGCTGGAGCTCCTGCTCGAAGCCACCCTGTTTGAACGGGGTAAAAAGGGCTCGACGTTGACCGAGGCTGGCGCGGCCTTTTTGCGCTACGCCGCGCCGAGCGTGCAATCGCTGCGCGAAGGGGTCAACAGTTTGCGATCCGGCGTGCATGAGCCTATCACTGTGCAGTTGGGCGTACTGTCCACCGTCGAAAGCCTGCTGGTCCCGGAAATTGTCTGCCGTTTGCATGCCCGACACCCCGCCTTGGTGGTCAGCGTCGTGACCGGACCAAGCGCCTATCTGCTGTCGCGCCTGCGGCTCGGTGAACTCGACCTGGTGGTCGGCAGGATGACCGATAGCCCGTTGATTCAGGGGTTGGCGTTCGAACATCTCTACAGCGAATCCATGACCCTGGTCGTACGCAACGACCATCCGGCGCTCGCCGACTCACCTGGGCATAAACACCTGGAGGACTATCCGCTGGTCTTGCCATCCGTGGGGACGACGATCCGCAAATTCGCCGACAGCCTGTTTGTGCAGCACGGAATAACGCCATCCCGTCAGCGCCTGGAGACGCTGTCAGTAGCCCTGAGTCGGCGCTATGTGCAATGCAGTCAGGCCATCTGGGTCGCACCGCTTGACGCCGTCAGGCAGGACTTGCGGCAAGGTGAGTTGGTGGAGCTCGACCTGGAAATGCGTGAGCCCGGGGGTTCCGTGGGGTTCTGCTCAAATCCCGCGTTGCCGGTGACACAGGCGGCGCAATGGTGCGTTGAGGCACTGCGCGAGGTGGGTCAGGAGTATCGGGACGCCAAGTATCCATAACCATTTGGACATGGATAGGATCGTTTTTTTCAGTTTTGGGTTGGGCCGTTTGAGAGGAAAGTAGGTCACGGGTCGCTGCCAAGGCTGTGCCCGCCTCTGTCCAACCATAACAACAGGAAAAACGACATGTCTGATGCGCACGACAGCCGCTTCGTCATTCGTGACCGTAATTGGCACCCCAAAGCCCTGACCCCTGACTACAAGACCTCGATCCTGCGCTCTCCCCGCCAGGCGCTGGTAAGCATCCCGCAATCCGTTTCCGAAGCCAGCGGCCCGGACTTTTCCCATCTGAAGATGGGTCGCTACGACAACGATCTGCTGTTGAATTTCAACAACGGAGGCCTGCCCATCGGCGAGCGCATCATCGTCGCCGGGCGCGTCTGTGATCAGTACGGCAAACCGATTCCCCATACCTTGGTGGAAATGTGGCAGGCCAATGCCGGTGGCCGCTACCGGCATAAGAAAGACAGTTACCTGGCCCCCCTTGACCCGAACTTTGGCGGCGTTGGCCGTGCCCTGACGGACCGCGATGGCAATTACAGCTTCCGCACCGTCAAGCCCGGCCCCTACCCTTGGCGCAACGGTCCCAACGATTGGCGTCCGGCGCATATCCATGTCTCGATCAGTGGTCCATCCATTGCCACGCGCCTGATTACCCAGCTGTATTTCGAAGGTGACCCGTTGATCCCGATGTGCCCGATCGTCAAGTCGATTGCCAATCCGGAGGCGGTGCAGAGCCTGATCGCAAAGCTTGATATGAGCATGGCCAATCCCATGGATTGCCTGGCTTATCGTTTTGACATCGTCCTGCGCGGCCAGCGCAAGACCCACTTCGAAAACTGCTGAGGAGGCCTGCGTATGCCCGTTCAACTGCTGCCTGAAACCCCGTCGCAAACGGCCGGCCCCTACGTACATATCGGCCTGGCGCTGGAGGCTGCCGGCAACCCGCCGCGTGAGCAGGAAATCTGGAACGAAATGGCCAAGCCCGGCGCGCCCGGTGAGCACATTGTTTTGCTGGGCCATGTTTACGACGGCAATGGACACTTGATCCGCGATGCGTTTCTGGAGTTCTGGCAGGCCAATCATGAGGGCGTCTACGACACCGGTTATGACCTGGAAAAACCATTCAACTGTTTTGGCCGTACCGCCACGACAGACGTCGGTGAATGGACGATCAACACTGTGAAACCCGGCATCGTGAAAAACGCCGCAGGCGTTGCCATGGCCTCGCACATCAACGTGGCGCTGTTTGCCCGGGGTATCAACATTCACTTGCAGACCCGGCTATATTTCGACGACGAACCCGAGGCCAACGCACTGGACCCCGTATTGAATCTGATCGAACAACCCCATCGTCGCGAATCCCTGATCGCCAGGCGCTGCACGGTGGATGGCAAGTTGGCCTATCGCTTCGATATTCATGTTCAAGGCGAAGCGGAAACCGTGTTTTTCGACTTCTGATACCCAGCCAAGGTGTTGAGGCACCAGCACTCAGCACCTTGGCATTATCCCCACCCATGGGCCTCTTCGATAAAGTGCAGCACTGCACTGGAACGCTCGTCAATTCGTGAAGTCAGCGACAGTTCACTGGCCTTTTCCCGTTTAGCGCCTGCCACCTGGATCAATACTCGGGTCGAAGCTATACCGAAAGGAATCAGCGTGGGGATGGACCTCAGGCTCGATTAACGACTGAGGAGAACTTCGCGGTGTCGAATGAGCTGGTCATACGCAACATGACCCGTCCCGAGCTGGACGAGCTCGTGGATTGGGCTGCCCGTGAGGGGTGGAATCCCGGTTTTCACGATGCTGAGCTGTTCTGGGCGACGGACCCTGACGCCTTCATCGCGGCGTCCCGGGGTGGCGAATTGATCGGCGGCGGTGCCATCACCTCCTACAAGGGCGAATTCGGTTTCATGGGCTTTTTCATCGTCCGGCCTGAATATCGCGGTCAAGGTCTGGGCAATACCCTCTGGCACGCACGCCGCGACCGACTCCTCGCCCGCCTGCGCCCGGGCGCGAGCATCGGCATGGACGGCGTCTTCGCGATGCAGGACTACTACGCCAAGGGCGGTTTCGTCTTCTCCCATCGCAACCTGCGTTTTCGTGCCGAAATCACCCAACGCCCGACGACCTCACAGATAGACGACCAGGACATCGTCCCGTTGGCCACCTTCCCGTTCGATCAGGTTGTCGATTACGATCGCACCTGCTTCCCCGCCGCGCGCGAAACCTTCCTCAGCGGATGGACAACCCAAGCCGACGCACTTGCCATGGGTTGCCGGCGCGAAGGCAGGCTAAGCGGCTATGGCGTGGCAAGACGCTGCCGGGAAGGCTGCAAGATCGGCCCCTTGTTCGCCGATGACGCCCAGGCAGCCAATGCCCTCTACGCGCGCCTGGCGGAATTTGCGCAGGGCGGCCCGCTGTTTCTCGATGCCCCGGAGAATAACCCCGCCGCAATGGCGCTCGTGCGCCAACAGGGCATGATCGAGGTTTTCGGCTGCGCACGCATGTACCTCGGCCCTCCCCCAGCGATCGCGCACGAACGGGTGTTCGGCGTCACCACCTTCGAGCTGGGCTGATGGCCGCTCGCGACCTCATCGGTTATGGCGGCCGCCCACCCCACCCGCGCTGGCCGGGTGAAGCACGTGTCGCCGTCCAGTTCGTCCTCAACATCGAAGAAGGCGCGGAATCATGCCTCCACAATGGCGATGCTCAGTCGGAGGCCTGGCTTCACGAACTGCCCGGCCGCCCGCCGCGTGTGGGGGAATCGGACTTGAGCGTCGAGGGCATGTACGAATACGGATCGCGCGCCGGTGTGTGGCGCATTCTGCAGCTGTTCAGCGCACGAAGCTTGCCGTTGACCGCCTTCGCCGTCGGCCGGGCATTGGAACTCACTCCGGCGATTGGCCATGCGCTGAGCGCTGCCGGGCATGAGATTGCCGGGCATGGCTACCGTTGGCTGGACTACCGCGACATGCCTGAAGACCAGGAGCGGTGCCATATCCACCTCACCCTCGACATAATCAAGCAGATCTGCGGTAAACGCCCCGTGGGTTGGTACACAGGAAGGATCAGCCAAAACACCCGCCGCCTGTTGCGGGAGGAAGGCGGTTTTCTCTATAGCTCGGATGCCTACAACGATGATCTGCCCTACTGGCTCCCGGGTTCGCCCGCCCACCTGGTGATCCCTTACACACTGGTCAACAACGACGCCCGTTATCTGCTGCCGAACGGTTTCGCCGGCGGAGAAGACTTCTTCCGGCTGCTCAAGGATGCATTCGACCTGCTGTGGCAGGAGGGTGTGCATCACCCGAAGATGATGAGCATCGGCCTGCATGGGCGCATCAGTGGCCATCCGGGTCGTGCGATGGCGCTGGCGCGTTTTCTCGATTACGTGCAAGGCCACGACGCGGTGTGGATCTGCCGGCGCGAAGACATTGCCAGGCACTGGATATCCCAATTTCCTGTGTGAGTGGCGAGTGGCTCGCAACGGCCTCCTCACAGCAAAAATCTAAGTTCGCACCTTGAATTTTGCGCCACCTCCGTGAGGTGGGGAGGCCGGCCAGATGATTCTCAGATTTATTGTCCGGAAAATAAATCTGTCCCCTTTACGAACACAAATCACTCCAACATCATCAACCCATATGCAATCAGTCCCCAAACAGCAATACCAACCAGCATCACTGCTTTGATTTTCAAAAGACGCTTTAGATGAGGGGGAAAGTTATTAATATCCTCGGGATCCAATTCACCAATGCGGACTGAAGCCCTTGGCATCGTCACCATCCCGGCGATTTTTGCTATCAACAGGAAGCCCCCAAACCACCCCAGCTTTCTCAAGCCTGGCCCCCAAGTGTGGACATAACGACTATTTTTCAAAGCCTCAAGCATGGCGTCAAGGTAACGCCATCTGAGGTACAGACTGTATGCACTACTTGCAATGGCCAGAAAAATCGGACCGGCCAAAAGCCAAAAAGCTAGCCAGGACATCCAAAAATCCTTTCCCATCATGGCTGGTTTTTTTCGTACAAAATTTCACCCATTAACTCACCGCCATCACCCATATAAGTCGTACCCACCCATGCTCCAGCACCTATCAAAGTTGCGGCGCAGACAACTCCCCCAACGCCTGTAGAGACGCCAAGCGCCAGACAGATAGGTCCACTCAAATATTTACCTATCTCTATACCCGCAACGCCACCAAAGGTGGACCCGACAAACTTTCCTCCCTCTGTAAACCTCACCTTCTCGCAAGCAGCTTTTGAGTCGCTATTACATACCGCCTGAATACTCAGTAACGAAGAAATTCCACCAATTCCAATCCCGATGTACCCTCCAGCCTGCATGTACTTCGCCGCGCGACTCGTCGCATCCACATGAGTGGCATATCCGGGTATCTGGCCCGGTGCGCCGGCCTTGTCCCAGCGATGCACAAGACTACGACTGGAAATGCCAAGCGCCGTCTTCAGCTTGGGATGATCACCCAAGGTCGTCTGGCCACGCAGGCGTGTGGAGTTCAGCAGGTGCGCATCCAGTTGTGCGAGCAAGCGTTGTCTATCGGCGAAGAACTGCGGTGATCTGAGATGGCCGTGTTGGCGGTAGCTGTCCTGAAGTAAACGCTCCATCGCTTGCAGGGTGTCACGCAGGCTGGTCAGGTGTTTTTCCATCACCGCCGCGCTGACGCCAAGCCAAGTCGAGGTATCGCCGATAAAACTGGCGATTTCAGGCGCGTGGCGGTGCATGAACTCAGCCTCGTCCGGCGTCAACGGATCAAGGGCTGCCTTGACCTGCTGCGCGGCCTGCATCAATTGCGCTTCCTGGTATGTGCAGGAGGTGTTTTTCGGATCGCTCAGCACGATCAATGAGCCGGC
The DNA here is from genome assembly GCF_051216495.1 of Pseudomonas baetica. Classification (GTDB taxonomy): domain Bacteria; phylum Pseudomonadota; class Gammaproteobacteria; order Pseudomonadales; family Pseudomonadaceae; genus Aquipseudomonas; species Aquipseudomonas baetica_B. The sequence goes on from NZ_JBPKAM010000008.1 coordinate 63,220, forward strand.
TTTGATGTTGTCTGACGCTGGATTAAGTGCTCTAAACTTGCGCATCACGGCAGCATCGGGCGCGGCGAAAAGCGTTGCCTCCAGGGCTTCGCGGGGCATGCTTTTTGGCACGACGTAGAAGCCGGGCTCCTCAGCCTGCGCGCTGTCGAATATCGGAGGTACCGGATGACTCACCGGATTGAAACCGGTTTGCCCACTCGTCACCGACCGGCTGCTTACCGTGGGTTCTACTGGTGAAGCGATCCCCCTTGCCACTGGCGCTGCAGACATCTCAGTGCGGTAACCGGCCGAAAATACCGACGGAATCAGTTCCGCTTTGCAGGGACAACCGCTACGGCTATCCAGCGTGCCAGCCACGGCTTTGCCGTTGCTGATCATGTGCGCAATGCCACCTACGATCGTGTACGTCTTGCCGTCCTTGCCACAGGTGACTCGATCACCCTCATGGGCACGGGCGACTCCGTGCATTATGGCGTGAATATCGCCATCCAGGACCTTGCCACCGCAGGTGGTCTTGTCATCCTTGCCAATGAAATAGCCTTTGGTCATGGAGTTTCTTCTCCCTCGGGAGAGGGCAGAAAATCCTCTGCCATCGAGTCACCTTCGCGCACGACGAACAAGCCAATATCTTGCGGCGTATTGATGATTTCATCGCCGTTGCTGAGGCGGCTGCCAACCAGCGCCAGATAACTGTTTCCTTCCCCGGCAGTGGTTACGATCCACGCCGTACTGCCATTGCCATAAGTGACGACATCGCCTTTCTGTGCTGCGCGTACTTTCCGACCGCAACCCAACGTTATTTCCAGCGGCGCCGTCCCCTGCTGGATCACGCCACCGTCACGGGTCTGGCTGCCTTCGGTGGCGAATCGGTAAATGGCGCGAGGGGGATGATTTCTAAAGTACGCCTGCTGTTCATGAATGATTGCCCAAGCTTCTTCGCGAAACTGCGCAATTTGCTCCTCGGAGAAAGGCACGTTATCCAAACTGCGGAGCAATTCAGGTGAGACTTCATTGGTATAAAAAATAGGGTGCAGGGAGGCATTCATTCGCAACGTCCTTATTGTCATCAATCTGAAAAGCCCTTCACTTCCCACTCAGTACAGGCACTGAGCAGAGGGAGCATCGAGGCGACGATGAATAAGACGACGAAACGTTTGACTCCAACAATCCATACGGTTGGACCATCAGGTGCGATCAGGAAGATTCTGCAAGGCAATAAAGCCGATTCCTACATAACAATCCGACGGGCCGGCCGAATCCTTTACAACGCCTATCCAATTCCTACAGCCCTCTGGCGCGAGGTGCCGCGAGGGACACCCATTAGTCGACTATCAGCACGTACTAATGAATGCCCCTGTCACCTACTCAACAGGATCAATCTGATCCAACACCCGATTCGCCGTGATCTCCGCCAGCATCACGCTGTTGGAAATCCCCAACAGCGCATTGCGCGAACCACCGTCCAGGTGATCCACCAACTGATGAACCATCACATCCACCGAGGCCAGCGTCTCGACCAGATAAACCATTAGGGTCTCGATCGTAGTCTCTGGATTGACGGTAAACAGAGTGCTGGGCGTACGCGGCGCGGCCTTGATATCGGCCGTCGAGGGGAAATGGAAATCGAGGGCTCGCTCGGCGGCCTCGTTGAGTTTGTTTGAATCGGGTTCGTAGGGGGAAGTCCGATCGGCGTCCGGGGGGTTGGGTGTGACTTTGAACATTAACTAACTCCTCAAATGGAGCCTTCACACATCGCTGCTAAACGAGGGGTGGCGGCTGTGCGCAGGTTAGCAGACCGGGGAGTTAGCAAAACCGGCGCGCCCGAGGGCGCCCTGCGCACAGCCACCATCAAGTGCAGGGATATAAATACCTGACTGAGGGAAGCGTTATGCACCTCACTAACAAGCACGGGCTGCTAAACCCGATCACTGATGGGCAGTGACGCGAATCAAGTTACCGAGCAGCCCCAAGGCGCACAAGCCGGCGGATTCTGGCGTACCCGTAGGCGAAGACGCAAGGTTTTGTAGCCCTCATCACGTAACCACGAGTGCTTTTAAACAAGCGACTTCGGGTTATGTTTAATGAGTGAGTGAATTCTTCTTACACGGGGTGGAATCTTGGGAAATTGAGAAAGCGTCTGGCGTAGTCGTCGTAAATGGTACGGACGACGTGGGCGCTTGATCAGTCCGCTTTCGGCCCAGAAGGTATCCACCCGCCTAGCCAATCTCGATGGTCTATGATTGATCAGCCCCATCACACCGGTGGGGTACATCGGCGTCAATCCTGAACCTACGAGGTAACATCATGGCTACCCTCAATGGAATGCTAGACCCGAATGATGCAGTCATTTTGCTAATTGATCATCAGAGCGGTTTGTTCAACACCGTTCGTGATCTACCGATTCCCGACCTTCGCAACTACGTAATCGCTATCGCGAAGACTGCCACGCTGCTGAACATCCCTGTGATTACCACCGCATCCGTGCCCGATGGTCCCAATGGACCACTGATACCGGAAATCCATGAGTATGCTCCCCACGCGGTGTATGTGCCGCGCACCGGGCAAATCAACACCTGGGACAATCCTTTGTTTGTGAAGGAAGTCGAAAAGACGGGGCGCAAGACACTGATCATCGCCGGCACGCTGACCAGCGTCTGTATGGCTTTTCCTGCGGTAAGCGCGGTGCAGGCGGGTTACAAGGCCTATTGCGTCGTTGATGCTTCTGGAAACTGGAGCAAGCTTGCAACCGACACCACAATCGCCCGGGTCGCACAGGCCGGAGCGATTCCTACCGATACCTTCGCGATCGTCGCTGAATTGATGCAAACCTGGAATCGTCCTGAGGGTTCGCGCTTCGCTGAAATCCTTGCCGATCACGTGTGCCCGGAATACAAGTGCTTGATGGAGAGCTATGGCAAAGCTCAGGCTGTCGTCAAGGATGGGCCGGAGACTCATCTCGACAAATATCGGTAACAGCATTCGGTCGATTGGCAATAAGAGGTATTACCGACCGATATTTAAGAAAATCGATCATACAGATGGGCGCTTCGGCGCCCATTTTTTCTGCTAAAAACTACCTGAATCTAGCGCCTGTAAGAGCCGAGAACTTCACCCTGTTCGCGCCCTAGTCAGGCTCGGACTTATCAGCTTCCTCGTTTTAAATCCTTATATAAGATTAATTTCGGTTTTCGGCTCTTGGCCTAAACCGAATGTACGTGGGGCGGACGGGCGTATGGCTGGGGTCGATCAGGGGAGTTGCTTATCTGTAGGCGGATGACCGCGCATCTAGAGGGCATGGGTAAGGAATGCTGCGCCGAACGCTTCTCCAGTAACTCATAGGGATCCCGAGTAGCGTTTTCGCACTCGTAAACATCGAGCAGCTTCATGGCTTACGCTTTAGCCGTAGGATGAGTGGTTCGACCGAAGGCCTATGGGTAAGCCATTCCTCTTTAGTAATCCCCAGCAGCACCACGTCGATCCGCTTGCCGTCCTTGAGAATATTTTTCCTGCGAACACCTTCGATGGTAAACCCAAATTTCTGGTGCATTTTTACTACGGCGGGGTTTGTTTCAAGGACTTCGCAGTTCAGCTTGTCCAGGCCGGCCTCACCAAATGCGTAGTCAAGCATCCAGAATTCTACCAAGCTGCCAAGCCCTTTGCCTTGCAGTCCTGCATCCAGGTAGAAAGCCCAATCAGCAGTCTTTTGTGTGGCGTTAATGGCGTTTAGCGAAACAACACCAACCGCCTTGTCCTCATGCATTACGACAAAGACAGACTGGCGTGAATTGCCATGGAGGGACTTCAGCCAGTTTTCGTGCTCATGGGGAGAGATCTCATGAGCCGTGTACATGTATTTGCGCACGTCTTCCTGGTTTCTAAGAAGACGTATATCTGCCTGGGCTTCAGGGCTTGCTTCAACTAAAGGACAAAAAAACATGCGATCTCCATATTGCAGTGTTGCTAGCGTGACCAGAACGGCTGGGACCATGCGTGATTGCCTAGGTCTCTGCAACGTGCGCTGCAGGTGCGAGCGGGCGATCAGGGGCCGTGGAGCCAAAGGCTAGGCTAGCTGTTCCGGCGATGGAATCTGAGTGTTCTGGATCAGTTCAGCGCCTTCATTGCGGGCATTTTCCACCCATTTGCTGACAAGGTGCCACTCAAAGTCGGCCAGAGCAGGCGGTCTACCCGGCTCGAAATTGCGCACTCTACACGTCCGGGTGAGGCAAACCTGACAATCGAGCACAAAAAATCACGTAAGCCTCTGCAGCAGGACCATTTCCTCCCCTGCCCCTTGAGCCGGCAAAATCAACTGCCTGCCCGTACCCGGATGACCACCAACCCCACTCTCTTCGAGGGGTACTGACGTCCAACCCGCGTCGATAGCATTCGGTCAATCAGTGCACACGTTTGCACACCATTGAACGCGACCGGAGCACAGGACATGACGCGCGACAGCACTGCCGGGGAAGCATCTGCCCAGCGAAGCACCACGGGTGTCGAGCGTGTCACCGCCAGGGACCTCGCACAGCGTCTCGGAGTCGCCACTTCCACCGTCACCCGCGCCTTCGATGCGCACTCACGCATCTCCGCCAAATCGCGTGAACGCATCCTGGCCATGGCCGATGAGCTAGGGTATCGCCCCAGTGCCATCGCCCGTTCGCTGAACCAGCGCCGGACCGGCATCGTTGCGTTGGTGGTGGGCGATATGGCCAACCCGTTCTATCCCGCGCTCCTTGAGGAGTTCTCCCTGAAACTGCGGCAGACCGGCCGGCAATTGCTGCTGTTCGTAGTGCCGCCGGGGGGCGATGCGGACGAAATGATGCCGCACCTGTTGCAGTACCAGGTCGATGCCATCGTGGTCACGGCGGCGCGGCTGTCTTCACACATGGCCGATCTGTGTGCGCGCCAGGGTGTTGCGGTGGTGTTCATGAACCGTCGGGTCGAGGACCCGAGCGTCAGGTCCGTGTGCTGCGACAACCAGCGCATGGCTGCCGAGATCGCCGAGTACCTGGTGGGGCAACAGCGTCGGGCCTGTGCCTTTGTGTCCGGCGACCCAAGCATTTCCACTACGGCTGACCGCTTGCGTGGCTTCGAACAGGGTCTGGCGAGGCACGGCCTGAACCTGATGGCGCGTGTCCAGGGCGGGTACACCTATGAAGGCGGGCGTGAGGCGGCGGCTCGGCTTTTCAGCGCCGGACAACCTGTCATCGACGCGGTGTTCTGCGCCAACGACGTGATGGCCCTCGGTGTACTGAGTCATCTGCGGATGAACACACACCTGCGCGTGCCCGAAGACGTCGCCGTGGTCGGCTTCGACGATATCCGCGCCGCGGCCTGGCCGGAGAACGACCTGACCACCGTGCACCAGCCCGTCAGCCAGATGATCGATTGCGCCATACGTTTGCTCGGCGAAGGTCGCCCGGATGCCGGCGTCATCCAGGCGCTGCACGAGCTCCCCGGTCGACTGGTGATTCGCTCCTCCGCGTAGCGCTTCGCCCCCATAAAAAACCACAAAAACAATCGTGCAATCCGAAGGAGAGGTTCCCGTGATCCAACAGCTCAAAAAAGGCCAATCGGCCCAGGCCAAAGCGAGCAATCAAGCCCAGGTGCGCTTCACTGTGGAAAACATCCTCGCCGACATCGAACAGCGCGGAGATGCGGCGGTGCGCGAGTACTCGGAGAAGTTCGACCAGTGGGCACCCGACAGCCTGCGCCTGACCCAGGAGCAGATCGACGCGTGCATCGCCAGCCTGCCCCGACAGACCCTGGATGACATCCGGTTCGCCCAGGCGCAGATCCGTCGCTTCGCGCAGATCCAAAGGGATTCGATGCACGACGTCAAGGTCGAAACCTTGCCCGGCGTCGTGCTCGGTCATCGCCACATCCCGGTCAATTCGGTGGGCTGCTACATTCCCGGCGGCAAGTACCCGTTGATTGCCAGCGCGCACATGAGCGTGCTCACGGCCAAGGTTGCCGGGGTCAAACGGGTGATTGCCAGCGCCCCGCCCTTCGAAGGCAAGCCATGCCCCGAGATCGTGGCCGCCATGCACCTGGCCGGCGCTGACGAGATCTACTGCCTTGGCGGCGTGCAAGCCGTGGCCGCCATGGCCATCGGTACCGAGAGCATCGTCGGCGTGGACATGATCGTCGGCCCGGGCAACGCCTATGTGGCCGAGGCCAAGCGGCAGCTGTTCGGCCGCGTTGGCATCGATCTGTTCGCCGGCCCGACCGAAACCCTGGTGATCTGCGACGACACCGTGGATGCCGAACTGGTCGCCGTCGACTTGCTGGGCCAGGCCGAGCACGGCCCCACCTCCCCCGCCTATTGCGTGACCACCAGCCAAAAAATCGCCGAGGAACTGCCGGCCGCCATCGAGCGGGTTCTAGCGCGCCTGGACACCGCGCCGGTGGCCAGCGTGGCGTGGAATGACTTCGGTGAGATCTACCTGTGCGACACCGACGAAGAGGCCCTGGAGGTTGCCGAACGCCTGTGCTCCGAACATGTGCAGGTGATGACCCGCGACCCGGACTGGTACCACGAGCGCATGACCCGCTACGGGGCGTTGTTCCTCGGCCATCGCACCAATGTCAGCTATGGCGACAAGGTGATTGGCACCAACCACACGCTGCCGACCATGGGTGCCGGCCGTTACACCGGCGGGCTGTGGGTCGGCAAGTTCATCAAGACCCACACCTACCAGCGCGTGCTGACCGACGAAGCGAGCGTGATGATTGGCGAGTATTGCTCGCGGTTGTGCGGTTACGAACACATGTCCGGCCACAAAGAGCAGGCGGACATCCGCGTGCGTCGCCTGAAGCAGGAGGCCTGAATCATGAGCAAGCCCGTACCCCATAAGCGCAACGCCTATCGCTACCTGCGCGATATCACCACGCGCTGGATGGACAATGACGTCTACGGTCACGTCAACAACGTCATCTACTACAGCTGGTTCGACACCGTGGTCAACGGCTGGTTGCTGGAGAAAAACCTGCTCGACTTCGAGCAGTGCCCGACGGTCGGGCTGGTGGTCGATACCCATTGCAGCTACTTCTCGTCCATTGCCTTCCCCGACCTGGTGCGCGCCGGCCTGCGCGTGGCCAGCCTGGGCACGTCCAGCGTGCGCTATGAAGTCGGTCTGTTCGCCAACGACAACACCGAAGCATCGGCACAGGGGCATTTCGTCCACGTGTACGTCGACCGAGTGACGCGCCGGCCGGTGCCACTACCCGAGCCGTTGCGCCGGGCACTGGAGCGCATCGAGGTGGCCTCATGAAGAACTTCAAGAGGATCGTCATGGCTTGCGTCATGTTGGCCGCGCCACTGACACAGGCCCAGACCGCCAAACCGAACATTCTGGTGATCTGGGGCGACGACATCGGCTGGCAGAACGTGAGTGCCTACGGCATGGGCACCATGGGCTACACCACGCCGAACATCGACCAGATCGGCATGGAGGGCATCCGCTTCACCGATCACTACGGCCAGCCCTCCTGCACCGCTGGCCGAGCGGCGTTCATCACCGGCCAGTATCCGATTCGCTCCGGCATGACCACCGTGGGCCAACCGGGCGACAAGCTCGGCCTGCAAGCCGCCTCCCCCAGCCTCGCCGAAGTCTTGAAAGTAGCCGGTTACCGCACCGGCCAGTTCGGCAAGAACCACCTGGGAGACAACAACCCCAACCTGCCGACGGTGCATGGCTTCGACGAGTTTTTCGGCAACCTGTACCACCTCAATACCGAGGAGCAGAGCGAGTACACGGACTACCAGAACTTCGCCAACCAGTATCCCGGCGGCCCGCAGGCCTATGCGAAAAAATTCGCCACCCGTGGCGTGCTGCACAGTTTCGCCACCGACAAGGACGACCCGACGGTCGACCCACGCTTCGGCGTGGTCGGCAAACAGACCATCGAGGACACCGGGCCGCTGACGACAAAGCGCATGGAAGACTTCGACGGTGCGGAAGTGATCCCCCATGCCATGGACTTCATACGCAGGGCCAAGGGCGACGACAAACCCTTCTTCGTCTGGCTCAACACCAGCCGCATGCACCTCTACACCCATCTCAACGATAAATGGAAACATGCCGCCGCGTCTTACACTCACGAAGACGACATGCAAGGCAGCGGCATGCTGCAACACGACCACGACATCGGTCAGGTGCTCGACTTCCTCAAGCAGAATGGCCTCGATAAAAACACTATCGTCTGGTACTCCACCGACAACGGCCCGGAACACTCCTCCTGGCCCCACGGCGCCACCACGCCTTTCCGTGGAGAGAAGATGACCACCTATGAAGGCGGCGTGCGCGTGCCCTCGATGCTGCGTTGGCCCGGGATGATCCAGCCCGGACAGATCAAGAATGGCATCCAGGCGCACCAGGACATGTTCACCAGCCTGGCAGCGGCAGCCGGCGTGCCGGACGTGGTCGAGCGCATGAAGCAACAGAAGAAGCAGTACATCGACGGGGTCAACAACCTCGACTACTGGACCGGCAAGTCACCGCAAAGCGCCCGCACCAGCCTGTTCTATTACATCGAGAGCAAACTCACCGCCGTGCGCATGGGCCCCTGGAAGATGCACTTCTCGACCAAGGAGGACTACTACGCGCCGATCAAACCGCTGTTTGCGCCGTTGATGTTCAACCTGCGCAGCGACCCGTTCGAGAGCTACGACAGCAATGACTCTTACGGGCACATGATCCAGAAGTCGTCATGGATCTCCGGCCCCATGGGCGAACTGATCGGCGCCCACCTCAAGACCCTGGCTGACTACCCTCCGGTGCAGGCGGCCAAGTCGTTCGACCGGTCGAACATGGTGCAGGATTTCTTGAAGAGTCAGCAGAAAACCCCCTAAGCGGACACCCCTCCAGCATCAACGGTGCCGGACAGGACGCCATCGCGGGCAAGCCCGCTCCCACGGGGTTATGTGCCGTTCACAACCTACGCAAACGACACGAAACCTGTGGGAGCGGGCTTGCCCGCGATGAGGCCATGTCAGTCAACCTCCTTGTGCAATGATCCACCATCGCGAGCAGGCTCGCTCCTACAAGGATTGGGGGACATCCGCACAAATCAGGTCTGTTCCCCCGCCCGTCTTTTGCGCGCAACGACAATCGCGTCATACCGGCTCGAAACGCCAAATTTGAAGAAAATGTTCTTCAGGTTCCACTTCACCGTTTGCAAGCTGAGGTTCAAGGCCAGGGCTATGCGCTTGTTGGACATCGACTGCTCCAGCAAGTCAATGATGTCCTGTTCGCGCCGGGTCAACGCCACCTGCTCATGGGCCGATTCAATCATCGCCGATGAACCGCTATCCGCTTCGACAGGCACTAGCGCCGGTGCTTCCCGGACCAGCTTGCGGTAGTAGCCGCCCAGCACCTCGTCCTCTGCAAGATCGAGCTTGGGTAACAGGTACTGGAAGGCCTGGCCTTCATCCAGAAAAGTGCGCACCAGGCCCAACCGATAACCCGTGGCGACCGCCGAGCGCAATGACGCCAGGGCTTCGGTGTGGCGTTCCAGTTCATCCAGGGCAAAAGTGCGGAGCAGTTCGACCTTGACCCGCCATTGTCCCCGGCCAAGCTCGCAAGCGTGGCGCTCGGCAACATCCAACGCCTGCAACGTCGCTTCCGGTTGTCGTCGGGCCAATGCCAGGCGCGCCTTCGACAAGGCCGCCAGGGTCATGATTTCGGTATCGCACGACGACGCGCCACGATGGTTTTGCGCCTGGTCATCCAGCAACACCTGCAACGTCTCGGTATGACGCCAGTCGCCGCACTTCAAGGAAATGCGCACCTGTTCATCGAGCATCCTGGCTGTCCCGCGATCCAGCCCCAGGGTGCGAAAATGTTCTTCTTTACGGGCCAGGTACTCCAGGGCGCTACGCGGCGAATCCTGCAGATCTAGCAGGCGTGCATGGCACAGTGCGGCCGCGATCATGTAGCCCGGCGCTGAGAAACGCAGAATGTCGAGACGGTTGGCGAGCACCTCGCGCACCTCATCAAGACGGTCAAGTTCATAAAACACCTCGGCCATGATCGTCGCGCTGCCACAGGCGCTGACCGAGCGCCGCCCGTGTTCGGCTTCGGCCTGGGCCAACACCGGGGAGCCCATTCGCTCGGCTTCCAGCACCTTGCCTTCGAGCATGACGTTGGTGGTCATGGCGGTCAGGCCCATCAACGCCATTTCATCGTTGCTGTTACGCAGGCAACGCCCGGAGGGCCCGTTGAACAGGCTGCGGGCTTCGGTATGACGACCGGCAAGCCCCAGGCAAGTGATTGTCATGCCGACGCGCACCTGTTCCAGAAAGGGATGACCGGTGGGCTGATCGACCGGCAATTCCAACAGCGCCAGGCAACTGCTTTCATCATCCTTGTGCATGGCGAGCGACGCCTTCAACAGCTGGACCTGATACGCCCATTGCGGTGCTTGCGGCACGCTTTCAAAAGCCGTTATCCAGGCCTGCGCCTTGCGGGTGAGTACCGTGAGCAATGCCCCCCAGATCCCCAACAGCATCAACGACGGATGACGGGTCAATGCCTGCAAGGGCACCTGTTCCAGCCAGCGCATGAACTGACTCAGGTGACTCACGCTGCGATACGACGGCTGTACGCGCTCCAGCAACTGCACGACCACCGTGAAATCCTCGCAATGCAGCCCATGGCGAAGTGACTCGGGCACCAGCCCCGCTTGTTCGAACCATATCGCCGCACGCCTGTGCAGTTGCGCAATGTCGGCACCGCCGGCCTGCAAGCGTTGGGTGAGAAACTCGACGAACAGCGGATGCAGGCGGTACCACTGGTGCTGGCCCGACAGGTCGACCGGCTGGATGAACAGGTTGCGTTCTTCCACCGCGGCAATCAATTGCGCCGCCCGCGAGGCGCCCGTGACATGGGCGGCGACCTCGGCATTGAAGCGTCTGAGGATGGAGATTTTCTGCAGGAAGTCGAACAGTTCCGTTGGCAAGTCCGCGACCACGTCTTCGGACAAATAGGCTCTGAGGGCGGCGCTGTCCGGCAGCAGTACCGTACCTTTGACGCCTTTTTTCGGGTTGGCCTTCAAGGCAATGGACATCAGTTGCAAACCGATCGGCCATCCATCGGTCAGGTCGTGGATGGCGTGGGCGGCGTCCAGGTCCACGCCCTGGTCCAGGTGCGACTTGAGAAAGGCCAGCGACTCCGTGAAGTCGAACGACAGCCCTTCGCCATTGACTTCGCACAGCTCGCCCATGGCCCGCAGACGCCCCAGCAGCAGAGGTGGCGTACTGCGCGATGCCAGCACCACATGCAGGTGATGCGGGGCGCCATCGATCAGCGCCTGCATCAACTGGGCGATGCGCACGTCCGCCGCATGCTGGAAATCATCGAGCATGATGTACAGCTCCCGGTTCACCCGGGCCAGCGCGTTGATCAACAGCGATGCCATTGATGGAGCGCTGATGGCTTCCGGTCCGGCCAACAGCAACAGGTCGCCATCCAGGGGCAGGCCTGCTTGCCGCAACGCCCCCAGCAGACTCACGCAAAACGACTCCAGCGTGGCATCGTCCGGCGACACCGACAGCCAGGCGACCTGATCGCCGTTTTTTATCAACTGCTGGCGCCACTGCGTCATCAGCGTGGTTTTGCCGAAGCCTGCGCTACCAGTCACCAGTTGCAAGCGACTGTGTCGGTCACGCTGCAGTTTGGCCAGCAACTGTTCGCGGGCCACGGCCTGGCTGCCGATGCGTGGTGGCGTGAACCGGGTGGTGGTCAGTAATGTATGGGTGTTCATGTATGCGTACTCGGATCAGGCGGTACTGAGCACACCGCAGGCCCAGAACGGTTATAGCCATGAGTGTCGCCCCTCATGGCTCGCGACACGCACAAGGCTAGCCAGAATCAGGCGTCCGACCTATCGCTCGAACGAATGAGTTTTGATTGACGCTTGCACAAATCAGAGGACAACACGCTTTCCTGCAGGAGCGAGCATGCTCGCGATGAACGTCAACGATAACGTGTGCTACCTGAATGATCGCGTTGTCTGGACGTTTTTCGCGAGCAGGCTCGCTCCTACAGGGGAACGCGTGCATTTGTGGTCAGGCGATATTGCGCCCACGGTTCGCCCAATAGGGTTGGCGCAGTTCGTTCTTGAGAATTTTGCCCACGGTTGAAAGCGGCAGAGCTTGGCGGAATTCGACACTACGCGGGCATTTGTAGCCGGCAATGCGCGTACGGCAATGGTCAACGATGTCCTCTTCGGTTACCACGGCGTCAGGCTTGAGCACGATCACAGCATGCACCGTTTCGCCCCATTTCTCGCAAGGAATACCGATGACCGCGCTTTGCGCCACGGCCGGATGGCTGGCGAGGGCATTTTCCACTTCGGCGGAATAGATGTTTTCACCGCCGCTGACGATCATGTCCTTGAGACGATCGACGATGTACACGAACCCTTCCTGATCCATGTAGGCGCCATCACCGGTGTGCATCCAGCCGTCCTTGAGGACTTCTGCCGTGGCGGCGGGATTGTTCCAATAACCGAGCATCACGTTCGGGCCACGCACCACGATTTCGCCGACGGTGCCGCGCGGCACTTCCCGGCCCTCGTTGTCGACGATTTTCAGTTCGACGCAACTGATCGCCCGCCCGGCCGAGTACATCTTGCCGCTGACCTGGTGCTCGGCACTGTGATACTGCGCATCCAGCATCGTGCCGCCGGTGGTCAGCTCAGTCATGCCATAACCCTGGAAAAACCGCGCGGTGGTAAATGCCTGGCAGGCGCGGTCCAGCAACACGGGGGAGATCGGCGAGGCGCCGTAGATGATGTTTTTGATCGAACTCAGGTCCAGCGCGCTCAGGGCCGGTTTTGCGTCACGCGCATCCAGCATCATCTGGATCATGGTCGGCGCCAGCATGGCATCGGTCACGCCTTCCTGGCTGATCAATTCCAGCGCGGCTTCACCGCTGAACGCCGGTATCACCACGTGGGTTCCGCCACAGATGAACATGCCATACATACCGGAAAAATCAGCCAGATGGAACATCGGCATCGCATGCAGGAACTTTGCCTCGCTGCCATAAAAACCCTTGCTCAGGCTGGCCAGCGCGGCGTACGCCAGGTTGTCATGGCTGATCATGACGCCCTTGGGGAAACCGGTGGTGCCACCGGTGTAGAAAATGCCGAGCAAGGCATCGCCGCCACGACGCACGTCATCGATGGCATCGGCCTCGGCCAGCAGGGTTTCGTAGGAGAGCATGCCGTCCGGTGTCTCGTGGTCGCCGGCATAGATCACGTGACGAAGGGTTTTGGCTTGCCGGGCAATCGTCGCACCCATGTCGCTGAAGGTGTCGTCGACGATGAGGAGCGTCGATTGCGAATCGTCCAGGGAATAGACGATTTCCATCACGCTCCAGCGGGTGTTGACCGGGTTGAGTACCCCGTCCGCCCAAGGGACACCCAGGCTGTACTCGATGTAGCGCTGGGAGTTGCGCGACAGCATGGCAACACAATCACCGCTCGCCAGACCGAGCTTTTTCAGCGCACCGGCCAGACGGGCAACCCGTTCGCCGAGGGCGGCAAACGTCAGGCTGTGCCCCAGGTAACGGATGGCGGTGGCATCGGGGCGCTGCTGCATGTGTCGGTGCAACCCTTGGGTGATGTACATCTGAGCCTCCAAATCTTGTTGTTATAAGTAAAGCAGCTGCCTTTTATCGTGCGGCAAAGCCCCCTGTAGGAGCGAGCATGCTCGCGATGGACGACAGAACACCGTGTTTAGACTGAATGAATGCGTTTTCGTTAACGACCATCGCGAGCAAGCTCGCTCCTACAAAGAGCAAAGCCTTTAGAGCGAACGCCCCACCAGCTCACGCTGGATTTCGTTGGCACCACCGTAAATGCGCGCAACGCGAGCGTCGGCGAACATCCGCGCAATCGGATACTCATTCATGTAACCGAAACCGCCGAAGAACTGCAGGCAGCGATCCATGACTTCACCTTGACGCTCGGTCAGCCAGAACTTGCCCATCGACGCCGTGGTGGTGTCCAGGGTGCCATCGACCCAGCGCTGGATAATCAGGTCGCCGAAGGTGCGCGCCGCCGTGACCGTGGCCTTCACATCCGCCAGGGTAAAGCGGGTGTTCTGGAAGTCCAGAATCGCCTTGCCGAAGGCCTTGCGCTCCTTGGTGTACTCGACGGTCAGCGCCAGGGCCCGCTCCATGGCGGTAACGGCCTGGATGGAGATTTCCGCGCGCTCATAAGGCAACTGCTGCATCAGTTGATAGAAGCCCTGCCCTTCGACGCCGCCCAACAGGCAATCGGCCGGCACTTCGCACTCGTCGAAGAACATCTCCGAAGTGTCCTGACCCGGCAGACCGATCTTGTCCAGGCACTGGCCACGGACGAAGCCTGGTGTCTTGGTATCGACGATGAACAGCGAGATGCCTTTGGAACCCTTGGCCTCCAGGTCGGTTTTGGCGATGACCACCACCATGTCGCTGTTCTGGCCATTGCTGATAAAGGTCTTCGAGCCGCTGATGACGTACTTGTCGCCCTTCTTCACTGCGCGGGTGCGCACGCCTTGCAGGTCGGAACCGGTGCCGGGCTCGGTCATGGCGATGGAGGTGATGCACTCGCCGGAGGCGATTTTCGGCAGCCACTGCTGCTTCTGCGCTTCGGTGCCGCTGGCGAGGATGTAGTGTCCGACGATGTGGTTGATGCTTAGCGCGATGCTCATCACACCGGCATAGGTCAGCTCTTCCATGGCCACGGCATAGTGCGCCGGGGTGCCATCGGCGCCGCCGTACTCCGACGGCATGTCGGGCAGGATCATGCCCATCTCGCCGCAAGCCAGCCAGGCCGCACGGTCGGAGCGGTGTTGCTCGCGCCACTTGTCTTCCTGGGGTACCAGCTGCTCGCGCACGAAGCGGCGAATGCTGTCACGGAAGGCGCCAAGGTCTTCGTCCATCCAGGGGGATGTGTAGTTTTCCAGTTGCATGACAAATCTCCTTAAGGGATCAGACGGTGCCGAGGCCGCCGCCGCAGACCAGGACCTGGCCGGACACGTAATCGGACTCCGGGATGCAGAACAGATACACGGCGCCGGCCGCTTCGTCCGGCGTGCCAGGACGTCCCAGCGGACACATCTGCTTGCCCGCCTCGATCGCCGCGGCCTGAATGCCGACCTTGATCTCGCGACCCTCGATGTTGACGGTCTTGCTCGCGTCGCCGGCCAGTGCCTGGGTCATGCGGGTTTCGATGTGACCGTAGGCCACGGCGTTGACGTTCACCTTGTGGCGCCCCCACTCCTTGGACATGGTTTTGGTCATGCCCAGGATCCCGGCCTTGGCCGTGGAGTAGTTGGCTTGCCCGGCGTTACCGGCGGCGGCGATGGAGGAGATGTTCACCACCTTGCGATGCACGATGCGCCCCTCGGCCGCCTCGGCCTTGGCGGCGGCGCTGATCACCGGGTAAGCCGCGCGCAGGATGCGGAACGGTGCAGTCAGGTGGCAGTCGATGATCGCGTACCACTGCTCGTCCGACATCTTCTGGATGACGTTGTCCCAGGTGTAACCGGCGTTGTTGACGATGATGTCGATGCCGCCGTAGTTGTCGACTGCGGTCTTGGTGAAGCGGTCGGCGAAATCGACCGCGGTGACGCTGCCGATGCAAGCCACGGCATCACCACCGAGGGCGCGGATCTCGGCCACCACTTCTTCGGCCGGACCGGCATCGAGGTCGTTGACCACCACACGGGCGCCATCGGCGGCCAGTTTCAAGGCGACACTGCGCCCGATGCCGCGACCGGAACCGGTCACCAGCGCTACTTTGCCTTCAAGCTTTTTCATCATTCGATACCTGTAGTTCTTGTTGTGTGTTTGTGAATGGAAACCGGGGTTCAATCGGTAATCAGTTCAACGTCACCACCGCTTCGCCCACCAGCTTGTCTTCGCCAAACTGATTGCTGCACTTGATCTCAAGCCGCACGAAGCGCTCGCCATTGGCTTCGAATTTCTGCACCACCCTTCCTGTCAGGTGTGGGATATGTCCGATCTGGGTGATGCCGGTGAAACGCACCGCGAGCTTGCAAATCTGCGGTTGCGGCACCCAAGCGGTCAGCAGCCGGCCGAGGTAGGCCGCCGACAGCATGCCGTGGGCGAACACGTCTGGAACCCGTGCCTTGCGGGCGAAATCGATGTCGATGTGAATCTCGTTGTGATCACCCGATGCGCCGGCATAGAGCGCCAGCATCGTGCGGTTGATCGGGCGCAGCTTCATCAGCGGCACCTCATCGCCTTCCTGGACATCGCTGAACTGCGGGCCGGTTTTTGGGAGTTGGGACATGGCTTTTTCCTCAGCGCTGCACGAGCGAAGAACGAAGATCGGCAATGTGTTCGCCGTCCTGGTTGGTCACGCGGGTTTCCTGCACCACAAACTGCAGCGCCCCGCCCTTCTTCTCGTACACATCGGCGATACGCGTTTCGAACGTCAGCACATCACCGGCAAACGCCATGCGGTGATAGTTGAATTCCTGCTCGGCATGGAGGATGCGGCCCAGGTCGAAGCCCATGATGTCTTCGACGATGGCCTGTGGGTTGCGCCCTTCGCTTTCCAGGCACAGCAGGAACGTCGGCGGTACCGGCAGTGCCTTGTATCCGGCTGCCTTTGCCGCGGCGTCTTCGGTGTAGACCGGGTCGGTCTCGCCAATGGCCTTGGCGAAAAACCGCAGACGGCCCTTTTCCACTTCAGTGGTGGTGATGCCAAGGGAACGGCCGATCAGACTTTTGTCTGCCATTTCAATTGATTCCTGTCCGTTATCAGGTCCTCGCGCACCCGTCGGGCACGCGAACCGGGGTGCGATCAGCCGCGACCGAAAAGCGTGACGACACCGGCGCCGCCAAGGCCCAGGTTGTGCTGCAACGCGTGGTGCAAACCTTCGACCTGACGCGCGCCAGCGGTCCCGCGCAACTGATGGGTCAGCTCGAAGCACTGCGCCAAACCGGTGGCACCCAGCGGATGGCCCTTGGAAAGCAGGCCACCGGACGGGTTGATCACCACTTGGCCGCCGTAGGTGTTATCGCCATCCATCACGAATTTTTCGCCACCGCCCTCCGGACAGAAACCGAGGCCTTCGTAGGTCAGCAGTTCGTTGTGGGCGAAACAGTCGTGCAGCTCGCAGACACGGATGTCCTCGGGGCCCACACCGGCTTTTTCGTAGACTTCGTTGGCCGCCTGACGGGTCATGCCCACGCCAACGACACTGATCATCGACGGTGGCTCGAAGGCGTCCGGTTTGTCGGTGGCCAGTGCCTGGGCGAGGATGGTCACGTCGGTACGCAGACCATGCTTCTTGGCAAAACGCTCGGATACGATGATCGCCGCCGCGCCGCCACAGGTCGGCGGACACGCCATCAGCCGGGTCATCACCCCTTCCCAGACCACCTGATCGGCCATCACTTCTTCGGTGGTGACGACTTTGCGGAACACGGCCAACGGGTTGTTGGCAGCATGACGACTGGCCTTGGCGCGGATCGCGGCGAAGGTTTGCATTTTGGTGCCGTACTTCTCCATGTGCTCCTTGCCGGCGCCACCGAAGAACATCAGCGCACCGGGCATGCCGACCCCTTCAGGGAACGCGGCGGCGGAGGCATCGAAGCCCTTGCCCATGGTCAGGGGACGGTCGGTCCAGAAGTTCTTCAGGGCACCTGGCTGCATCTGCTCAAAGCCGAATGCCAGCGCGCAATCGACCGCACCGCTTTCCACGGCCTGGCGCGCCAGGTACAAGGCGGTCGAACCGCTGGCGCAGTTGTTGTTGACGTTGATCACCGGAATCCCGGTCATGCCGACTTCGTACAACGCCGACTGCCCGCAGGTGGAATCGCCGTAGACATAACCGGCGTAGGCCTGCTGTACCAGCTCATAACCGATACCGGCATCCTGCAGCGCCTGGCGTACCGCCTGCGCGCCCATCTCGACGTAAGACCCGCTGGCGCCAGGCTTGGCAAACTGAATCATGCCGACGCCGGCAATATAGGTTTTCTGTGACATCACGTTCTCCCCGGGTTGATTGACGGAGCCTCGGTCTTCTCATGGCTTTGCGACTCCATGACGCCATGGTTGCGTACCAACCCTCGGCCTGTATCCCGCTCACAGGGAGTGGGATGGGGTGGGTTATTGCTGCCTGAACACCCAATATGTAGGAGCGAGCTTGCTCGCGAAAAACTCTAGAGCGCCGCTGGGCATCTGGTTTACGCGCTATCGTTCACGACCATCGCGAGCGAGCTCGCTCCTACAGGTGGAGCATCAGGCAATCGCGCCGGCGGTGCGCAGTTCATCGATTCGCGCCTGGTCCAGTCCCAGCTCGCGAAGAATGTCGATCGTGTGCTCACCGTTTTTCACCACAACCCCCGCCGTTGCCGGCGTGCGGCTCAGCCGCGGAGCCGGTGCGGGATGGGTCACGCCGTCGGTTTGCATGAAGGTGCCCCGGGCCTGATGGTGCGGATGTTCAAGGGCTTCGTTGAAGTCCAGCACCGGGGCGAAACAGACATCGGTGCCGTCCAGCAACTCGCACCACTGGTCGCGGGTGCGGGTGAGGAACATCGCTTCGAGTTTGCCGCGCAACACTGGCCATTGTTTGCGATCCCACTGGCGTTCGAACGCCGGGTCATCAATCTGGCAGAGTTCCATCAGCAGCCGGTAGAACTGCGGTTCGATGGCGCCGATCGAGACAAAGCCACCGTCGGCACAGGCGTAGCAACCATAAAACGGCGCGCCGCCATCGAAGATGTTTTCCCCGCGACCACGCCACTCCCCGCTTTGCTTGAACTCGTAATACATGGTGCTCAGTAACGCGGCGCCATCGGAAATGGCCGCGTCCACCACCTGCCCTTTGCCTGACTTCTGCGCTTCCAGCAGCGCACTGACGATGCCGAACGCGAGGAACATCGCGCCACCGCCCATGTCGCCCGCCAGGTGCAGCGGCGGCGTCGGCTCGCGATCGGCATGGCCCATGGCGTGCAACGCACCGGTGATGGCGAGGTAGTTGAGATCGTGACCGGCAACGGTTGCCAGCGGCCCGGTCTGGCCCCACCCGGTCATACGCCCGTACACCAGCCGCGGATTGCGTTGCAGGCACGGCTCCGGCCCCAGCCCCAGGCGCTCCATGACACCCGGCCGAAAGCCCTCGACCAGCACGTCGGCGCCTTCGATCAATTGCAGCAAGACCTCAACCGAACCGGGCTTGCGCGGGTCGATTGCCAGACTGCGGCGCCCCCGGCTGATCACGCTGCCATCGCCATTGAGGAAGCCCGATACCAACCGGTCGATCCGAATCACTTCGGCGCCCATGTCGGCCAGCAACATGGTGGCGAACGGCGCCGGCCCGATCGCGTTCATTTCGACTACCTTCACACCTGCCAGAGGTCCTGCCATCGCTTATCTCTCTCATTGTTGGATGCATGACTGCAGCGCAAGCAATCGGCTTGCAGCGCGCAACAGGCTATCCAGCCCGGCAGGTCGGACAATCGCTCAAACGAGTGAAGTTCCGGTCTTGCCACGACACAGGGGCGTGGCAATATGCGTCGGACAAGAATTGCGAAAATAAAAACTGTAGGAGCGAGCTTGCTCGCGATAGCGGACTGTCAGGCAACGCAGATGTTGACTGTGCAATCGCCATCGCGAGCAGGCTCGCTCCCACAGAGGCCCGCTGGAGAAATACATGCCTGATCGCCCGGACCTGTTGGCCCGCCTGACCCTCGTTCCGCCCCTGAGTGACGCGCTGGATGAGCAAACGACGGCGGCGGGCAGTCCTGATGCGAAGCCTCATGCATCGCGCATCCACCCGGAGAAGTTTCGGGTGCCCGGCGCGGCGCCCAGCCATCTGCTGCGCGAACATCTCCTGGATCGCATGGACGCTCCCGGCGCTACGCGGCTTGTCCTGATCGAAGCCGCGGCGGGCTTCGGTAAAACCACCTTGCTGCGCCAGTATCGGGACCGTTGCCTGGCCCACGGGCGCCAGGTGTCGTGGTTGACACTGGATGCCGCCGACAATGAACTGCGACGTCTGACGGCTCACCTTCACGTCGCCCTGCAGGCAATGAGTGCCGGCAACGGGAATCCGGTCGACTTCCGCCCGCAAGCGCTGCTCGACACACTGGTCGCGCTCAACCAACCCTTCGCGATTTTTCTCGACGACTTTGAAACCCTCGAATCCGCCCCGGCACTTGATTTCGTGCGGCAATTGCTGACGGCCCTGCCGCCCTGCGGTTTGCTGGTCATCGCGTCAAGAACCACGCCGGACATCGCGCTGGGCCGCTTGCGCGCCCACGGACAAGTGCGCGACATCACCACCGACGCCCTGCGCATGAGCCTTGGCGAGACTACGACCTTCCTCCGTGAACAGTGCGGTTTGTCACTTGAAGACGCCGAGATCGCCACGTTGCAGCAACGCACCGAAGGCTGGATCACCGCGCTTTACCTGAGCACGCTGTCGCTGCGAGGACGCACGGGCACGGCCGGTTTCGTCGCGTCACTGTCCGGGGCCAATATGGACCTGGCCGATTACCTGGCCGAGGACATTCTCGGGCGCCAGACGGAGCATTGCCGGCAGTTCCTGCTCAATAGCAGCGTCCTCGAGCGCTTCAGTGCCGCATTGTGCGATGCCGTGACCGAACGAAACGACAGTCAGGCCATGATCGACGCCTTGCAACGGGCCAATCTGTTCATTCAGCCGGTGGACGAACAACAACGCTGGTTCCGCTATCACCCGTTGTTCGCCGACTTCCTGCGGCGTGCACTCGAACGCCATGTTCCCGGGCAGGCCGAAAAGCTCCATGGGCGGGCTGCCCGCTGGTACCTGTCGCAGCATCAACCGGCGGCCGCCATCAAGCATTTTCTGCTGGCGGGTGACCCTGACAGCGCGATCCAGCACATCGACCGGCATCTGGATGCGTTCATCGATGCCGGTCGGCTGCGGTTGCTGCGCCGCTGGTTCGAACAGCTGCCCGATCATCGGTTGGACCCCTACCCCCGGCTCGTCCTGGCCCATGCCTGGACACTGGTGCTCGATCGTCGCTACAGGGACGCCATGCACATCATTGAGCGCCATGGCGCCGATCAGCAAACCGACACGATTCGCTGCCTGCTACAGGTATTCACCGACCAGATCGACGCCGCCTATGCCACCGCGCTGACGCAAATTGAACGCACATCGCCAGAGGACGCCTTGCAATACGGCATGATCGCCACGACGCTGACGTATTGCATGGTCGCGACCGGCCGGCATGAACAGGCCCGAACCCTGTTGACGCAGATGGTCAGCCCGGGCGTGCAGACTCGCTCTACGATCGTCGACAGCATCGTTATCTGCATCGAGTGCATCCTTGACCTGATCCAGGGGCGACTGCAAAGCGTTGTCGCCCGCCTGCAAGCGGCCAGCGAAGACCAGGCTCGAAGACCCGCAGGCAAATGGACAGCCGGCAAGCCTTCACTGGATATCCAGCGGGCGCTGGCGGCGTATGAGAAGGACGCGCTTGTGGACGCCCGGCAGTTGCTCAGTGCCATTCCCCCTCATGCACTCGACACCGGCGGGCCGGACCCGATGATCGTTCGCCATGTATTGCTGGCCCGCATCGCCTGGCAACAAGGTGAGCGCGCTGCGTGGGTGCAACAGTTGGCTGAACTGGAACAATGGGGACGGCGCAGCGGTTCGCTACGCATGCACTGTGCGGCGTGGCTGGAGCGCGCCCGGGTCGCCACGCTGGAAAACCGTCTGGATGCCGCTGCGCACGCCCTGCATAACGCTGATCTGGCGGGCAACTGGGATCGTCCCGACCTGTTGCTGTACAGCTGCGATACCGATACGCCGTTCATCGCCCGCCAGCGACTGCGCATTTTCAAGGGTGAACACGATGGCGCTGCAGCGGCCCTGCAATCGGCCATTACCGAGGCCCTGGCCCGTCAGCAGCACCGACGGGCGCTGAAACTGCGCTTGCTGCACGCCCTGGCGCAGGAAGGCCTGGGACGCCACAAAGCGGCACTGGACAGCCTCACCCCGGCCTTGCGCCTGGCCAGCGAGGAAGGTTTTATCCGTACCTTTCTCGATGAAGGCCCGAGCCTGGCCAAACTGCTCCAACGCTGGGCCGTGTCCTTCAAGGCTCAGTGCAAAAGCCTGGGCGTCGCCCCGGAGTTCCTGACCGATCTGCTGCAACGCAGCGCCACGCAGGGCACCCACATCGAGGCCGAGGCCGAAGAAGCCGAGGCTGCGCTGACCACCCGTGAGTTCCATGTCATCCGATTGCTGGCCGCCGGTAACCGCAACCGGGCCATCGCCGAGCAGATGCACTTGTCCGAGCACACGGTCAAAACCCACTTGCGTAACATCAGCGCGAAACTCGGTGCCCAGAGTCGCACCGAAGTGGTCGCCATCGCCCGTGCCAAAGGACTGCTCGATTGATGACGATCAAGCCAGAACGCCCATCGCCTTGGCTCGCATCACCGCCTGAGTGCGACGCTTGACCCCCAGCTTGTGGTTGATGTGCACGGTGTGGGCCTTGACGGTGTTGAGCGAAATAAACAGCTGATTGCTGATTTCCTGATTGGACAAGCCTTGCGCCACCAACTCCAGCACGCACACCTCCCTCGGCGTCAGGTCCAGCCCGGGTCGGGAGCTGACAACAGCTTCTTGCCGCTGGCTGGCCAACCGATCCAGGGGCGCCCGCACAACAACAGATGGCAAACCGGACTCAGCGTCGATCCGTACCAATGCGGCCTGCACCTCCCGGATCAAACTGCCGAAGCGTCGGCGTTCGCAGTCGGCCAGCAGCGTCTCCAGGCGCTGGCGCGCCACTTCGATTTGACCGGTGCCCTGCTCACCCAGGGCAACCATCAGTTCGATGCGTTGGTGCAACGACGGCGCGTGCAGTGGTGGCAGCTGCGGTGTCTCCCCCCGGACGCGGGCCCGGGCCGCCAGCGCCATCGGCAACATCCGCATCCACGCCCCTTGCCGTGCCAGCAAGCGCAGGTGCTGATAGTCGATGATCGCCTGATAACAGTTTTCCTTGATCCTTGCGCACTGCATGACCCGCGTCGCCGCGCTCAAGTGAACCTGTGCCTGTTCAAAGTCACCGCGACAGGCCTGCACTTCGGACAAGCCGATCAACGCATGCAAGGTGTAGGGATCGCCACTTTCCGTGCCGCACTCAAGGGCCACGCCCAGTGCCTGTTCGCTGGCATCCAGCTCACCGCGCAGCAGGTATAACTCGCCCTGCAACAGGTGCAAGCGGCCAAGCAGCAAGCTGTGCCGGCCACTCAACCGGGTGATCATCTGCAAGCATTCCTCGACCAGCACCTCGGCTTCCAGCCACTCGCCACCGAGGATCAACTGACGGATGCGATCGGCATTGATCAATACTTCGCTGGCCAGGCACCCATGATGGCGCGCCAGGGCCAGGCAGGCCTGCAACAAGCGTTCGGCCTGCCCGGTCTCGCCGGCGGCCATCGACACCCGGGCCAGCGTGGAATAGCACAGGAAGGACGACTGCCAATCGCGTAACTCCAGGTATTGCAGGGCAGATTCGCAATGTTCGAATGCACCTTCAGCGTTCCCCAGCAACCCCTGCAACGTGCCCTCCAGCGCCTGCCAGTTGGCCAGAATGCGTACGTTGATCGATGCCTTTGGCTGCGGGGAAATCCTCGCCAGTCGAGCGATGCACGCCTGGGCTTCATCCAGCCGCCAACTGCTGAGTAGTGCCCTGGCATTCATGTAGATCAGGTTAGGCGTGCACTCCAGCAACCGCAACGGCAAACGGGCGCGCCAGTCGAGCCAGGTGAACAGGTTGCGCTCGATCAACAGCCAATCCAGCGTCAGGCGCTCCATGTAGCAGGCCGCCACATCCACATAACCGATGGACAGCGCCAGCTCGATGGCCTCGTCGACAAACCCGTCATTGCACAGCACGCGACAGGCGCTCAGGCGCAACTGACTTACGCCGGCAGCGTGCAATTCGCCCTGAAGTGCCTGGGCCACGGCGGGCAGCAGGCCGTACCAGTGCGCATCGCTGTCCAGCGACACGAAAAACGATTGCGATTGCAGCAGCCGGCGGAAAACACTGGCGGCATCGATGTCCGGCCAAAGCTGCTGGCACAAGGTCGTAGACACCCTTGGCAAATGCGCAATCCCCAGCAAAAGCTTGCGCTCATCGGCCTCCACCCGCGCCAGGAGCTCACCCCCCAGGTAATCGCGCATCCACAACTCCCCCGCCCGCTCATGACGGCCCGCGCCGTTGAGCAGCAGGAAAGTGCCGGCGCACCAGCCGTGGGTCTGGCGCCACAATTTGTTGCGCGCTGCAGGGTCGGCGGTCGGCGCCAGCCACTCGACCACTTGCTCGAACTCCTGGCGGTCAAAGGCCAATTGCCCGGCATCGAGTTCAAGTAATTGCCCTTCGAGCAGCAATCGCGCCAGTTTCCAGTTCGGCCGTTGCCGGCAACTGACCCAGAGCTTGGCCTGCCCTGGCGAGCGCAGCAACCGGTCGATCCAGCCATCGAGTTCAGGACAGGGTTGGGCCGGATAGTCATCCAGCACCAGCCACCAGGCGTCTTGGCTGCGCTCAAGCCACGCCAGCAAGGTAAACGGATCACGGGTGTCAGGTGCCTCGACGTTAAGCTCCGTGGCCAGTCGCCCACAGAATTGCGCCAGCGTCAGCGGTTGCCCTTCCAGATCCAGCCACACGCACCGCTCAGGCTGGCGTTGACGCACGCACTCATTGAGCAACACCGTTTTGCCATAGCCCGCCGGCGCACACAGCAGATGCAAACGCCGGGTGCTGGCGAGCAGCTCGTCGAGCAGTCGCCGCCGCGGCAGGTGATTCGCCCCTCTTGAGGTGCGCGCGCCCAGGGCTCTGGTTTCATCCCGGCGCGTCATTGAAAGGAGCATGGGCCCGCAGCCCTCCTGAAATCGAACAGGGTCCGGTACCCGTCGCCTGAAAGACGCAGCGGGAACCCGGACAAGAATTCGGGCCATCTTCGCGCGCGGGGAATGGGTTACCTATCCGTCATTCGAGGTATTTTCACTGACGGCTGCGTCCATTTGCGATGGAAGGTGCGTGCCAGAGCCGCGCCCCGGCTTGTTACCTTCAGCAACATCACCTCCCCCTCCGCTCCCAACCCACCTCCACCCCCAACCCCAAAACGCCCAAAAAACACGCCAAATAATGCTTTCAGGTAATGCGCAAAATTACCTGATCAGGCAATTCAGGGCTTGGGTATGCCTGCATAGGATGTCCCTTCCACAACATCCTGTAGCAGAGAAACCGCATGACAAAAAAAACAAAGCGCGGCGTCTTCCAGCCCAGTCTGCTGGCCGTAGCGGTAATGGTTGCCACTGGCGCGAGCACTCAAGCTCACGCGGTTGATTTCAACATCGGGGAGATTCAGGGCAGTTTCGATTCGTCGCTGTCGGTCGGCGCCAGCTGGTCGACGGCCGATCCGGACAAGCAGTTCATTTCCAACTTCAACTCCCAGGGCGTCACGGGTGGCGAGTCCGCCTCGCGGACCACCGACGACAACCGCCTGAACTTCAAGAAGGGTGAGACCTTCTCGAAGATCTTCAAGGGCGTGCATGACCTGGAACTCAAATACGGCGACAGCGGCGCCTTCGTGCGCGGCAAGTACTGGTACGACTTCGAGTTGATGGACGAACACCGGCCGTTCTACGACATCGATGACTCGGGGCGTGATCGCGCCGCCAAGTCGTCCGGGGCGATGTTCCTCGACAGCTTCGTCTACCACAACTACAACCTCGGCGATCAGGTCGGCAACGTGCGCCTGGGCAAACAGGTGGTGAGCTGGGGCGAAAGCACCTTCATCGGCAACTCGATCAACAGCATCAACCCGGTGGACGTCGCCGCCTTGCGCCGCCCCGGTGCGGAAGTGAAGGAAGGCCTGATTCCGGTCAACCTGCTCTACGTCTCCCAGGGCCTGGCCGACAACATCACCGCCGAGGCGTTTTATCAGTTGGAGTGGGACAAGTCGGTGGTTGACAATTGCGGCACCTTCTTCGGCAGCGACGGCGTGCCGCAAGGCTGCAACGACCGCTTGGTGGTGGCCGGCCTCGACCTGCCACCGGGCGTGGCCCGCAACACCGGCGGCAATGCAGCCATCGCCGCGGGCACCGACGATGCGTTCATCCCGCGCCTGAAGGACAACGACGCCCGTGACAGCGGCCAGTATGGCCTGGCCCTGCGATGGTACGTGCCGGAGTTCAACGACACCGAGTTCGGCGCCTACGCGATGAACTATCACAGCCGCAACCCGTACCTGAGCATCAACCAGATGACCAGCGCGGCCGGCGGCCTGACCTCGGCGCGCAGCGTGCGCTACTTCATCGACTACCCGGAAGATATCCGCCTGTACGGCCTGAGCTTCCAGACCAACGTCGAAGGCGTGTCCCTTGCCGGCGAAGTCAGCTACCGGCCGAACATGCCGCTGCAATTGAACACCGCTGACCTGCTGTCGGCCGCCACCTTCGGTGCCACGTCGCCGCTGATCACCACCGGTTTCGCCGGCCGCAACCTGGGGGCCGAGGTCAACGGCTACAAGCGCATGCCGGTGACTCAAGCGCAGGTGACTGCGACCCAGTTCTTCGATCAGGTACTGGGCGCCAGTCGCCTGACCGTGGTCGGCGAGGTCGGTTACAACCACATCAACGATCTGGGCAAGGCCGACGGCTCGGATCTGCGCTTCGGTCGCAGCCCGTCCTTCGGCTCCGGCGAGCTACAAGGCCCGGCGGGCGCAGCGACCTGTGCCGGTACGGCCGTGGGCCTGCCCAACGCCAGCAACCCGGCGCAGGAATGCAACGACCATGGTTTCTACACCAGCAACAGCTGGGGCTATCGCGTGCGCGGCAAGCTCGATTATCAGAACGTGATCGCCGGCATCAACCTGTCGCCGAACCTGGCCTGGTCCCATGACGTCGAGGGTTACGGCCCGAACTTCGATGAAGGCTCCAAAGCCGTCAGCCTCGGCGTGGACGCCGATTACCAGAACACCTACACCGCCAGCCTGAGTTACACCAATTACTTCGATGGCGACTTCAACACCAACGTCGATCGTGACTACGTCGCGCTCAGCTTCGGCGTGAACTTCTGACGCAAACTTGCCCGAGGAGCCCGAACAATGAAAACAACAACCCTGCTACGCACCGGCGCATTAACCCTCTCGTTGCTGGCCACCAGTGTCCTGGCCGCTGTTTCCCCGCAGGAAGCCGCCCAGCTGGGCAGCAACCTGACGCCGTTGGGTGCCGAAAAGGCAGGCAACGCCGCTGGCAGCATTCCGGCCTGGACCGGCGGCATCAAGCCTGGCGCGGCGCCCCTTGACCGCGGCTTCCTGGGTGAGCCATTCGCCGCGGACAAACCGCAGTTCGTCATCACCGCCACCAACGCCGAGCAGTACAAGGACAAGCTGACCCCCGGCCAGATGGCGATGTTCAAACGCTATCCGGACAGCTACAGGATCCCGGTCTACAAGACCCAGCGCACCGCCGCCAACCCACCGGAAATCTATGAGATTGCCAAGAAGAGCGCGGTGACCACCCAACTGATCAACGATGGCAGCGGCCTGGCCAATTTCAACCAGACACGTTACTACCCGTTTCCGATTCCCAAGAGCGGCGTCGAGGTCTACTGGAACCACACCAACCGTTATCGCGGCGGCAACATGCTGCGCCAGGCCGCCCAGGCCGCACCCCAGGCCAATGGTTCCTACTCGGTTGTCGAGTACCAGGACGAACTGGCCTTCCCGCAACTGATGGAAGGGGTCGAACCGGGCCAGGCCGATAACGTCCTGTATTACTACAAACAGGAAATCACCGCCCCTTCCCGCCTGGCCGGCAGCGTGGTGCTGATCCACGAGACCATCGACCAGGTCAAGGAGCCGCGCCTGGCGTGGGTCTACAACGCCGGCCAACGCCGCGTACGCCGCGCCCCGCAAATCGCCTACGACGGCCCCGGCAACGGTTCCGACGGCATGCGCACCGCCGACAACACCGACTTGATGAACGGCGCGCCGGATCGCTACGACTGGAAGCTGATCGGCAAGAAGGAGCTGTACATCCCCTATAACAACTACAAGCTGCAATCGCCCAAGCTCAAGTACGACGACATCATCAAGCCGGGGCATATCAACCAGGACCTGACCCGTTACGAGCTGCACCGGGTCTGGCATGTCGAAGCCACGCTGAAACCAGGCCAGCGTCATGTCTACGCCAAGCGTGACCTGTACTTCGACGAGGACACCTGGCAGATCGCCGAAGTCGATCACTACGACGGCCGCGGTCAACTCTGGCGTGTCGGCGAAGGTTATGGCGTCAACGACTACGAACGAGGCGCCGCGGGCTACGCGATGATGGGGATCTATGACCTGATCGCCGGCCGCTACAACGTGTTGGCGATGATCAACGAGTCCAAACAGGCACCGCTGTACGGCAACGCCGCCAAGATGAACGATTTCACCCCGGCTGCGCTGCGTATCGCTGGCGTGCGCTGATCCCCTTCCGGGCGAGCAATGCCATTTCCTCAGTGAAATGGTGTTGCCCGCTCGTTTTTTTTGGGGAAACGGACACTTATCACTGGAGGACACAGGATGAGCATATTTCGCATTTTGGCCGTCACAGGCGCCTTGCTCACGGCCTTTGGCGCTACACCTTCTTATGCCACGACCAGCGACACGCTGACAGTCGACGAAGCCCGGGCGATTGCCCGGGAGGCCTACATTTACGGATTCCCGCTGGTGGACAACTACCGGGTGCAGTATTCGTATTTCGTCGACCGCACCCACCCGGAGTTCAAGGCGCCCTGGAACCAACTGAACAACACCGCGCGGGTGTACACCCCTGACGACAAGGCCATCCAGACACCGAACTCCGACACCCCTTACTCGCAACTCGGCGCGGACTTGCGCAGCGAACCGCTGGTAAGGAAGCCAACTGGCTGCCCACGCCCAATGGCCCGTTCATCATCGCCATGCGCATGTACTGGCCCAAACCCGAAGCCCTCAGTGGCCAGTGGCAACGCCCGGAATTGCAGAGGGTGAACTGAAGACCACCTCCAGACCACAGGGAAACCTGTGGCGAGGGAGCTTGCTCCCGCTTGAGTGCGCAGCACTCACAATATTCATGATGGTCGTCAGATTTTGGGGCCGCTACGCAGCCCAACGCGAGCAAGCTCGCTCGCCACTGGAACGGTACGTCTCAAGTTCCCTTAAATGAACAGCATTACCATCACACGGATGATTTCTCATGCTCAAACACGCTGCCTGCCTGGCCACTGCCCTTGCCCTGATCGCCCCGACGCTTTTCGCCGCCCAGGCCAACGACACGGTGCTGGTCACCACCGACAACTTCGCCCGCGCAGAATCCGACCGCTACTTCAGCGCCGTCGTCGCCCAGGGTGGCTTCGCCCGGTTTCATCATCACCGCACGCCCATGGCCATCGACAAGCAAACCGTCATTCGTCCCAACCGCGACACGTTGTATTCGGCAGCGGTGTTCGATCTCGAGGCCGGGCCTGTCACCATCACCCTGCCCGACGCCGGCCAACGCTATATGTCCATGCAGGTGATCAACGAAGACCATTACGTGACGTCCTTTGTGTACGGCCAGGGCGAATACACCCTCACTCGTGAACAGGCCGGCACCCGCTACGTGATCGTCGGCGTACGCACCTTGTTCAATCCGGAGCAGGCAACAGATCTGGAGCAAGCACATGCCCTGCAAGATGCGATCAAGTCCAACCAGGCAAAGAGCGGTAGCTTCGAGGTGCCGACATGGGACCCGATCAGCCAGAAAGCCGTGCGCGATGCGCTGGTACAGCTGGGCTCGACCCTGCCTGACACACAGCGCATGTTCGGCAATCGCCAACAGGTCGAGCCTGTGCGGCACTTGATCGGCGCTGCGACCGCCTGGGGTGGCAACCCGGAAAAGGATGCCTTCTACCTGACCGTCACACCGACGCGAAACGACGGCCAGACCCGCTACACACTCATGGTCAAGGACGTCCCGGTGAACGCCTTCTGGTCCGTCAGCGTGTACAACGCCAAGGCCTACTTCGAGCCCAACGCCTTGAACGCCTATTCGCTCAACAGCCTGACCGTCAAACGCAACAACCAGGGTGAAGCGGCCATTCAGTTCGGCGGTTGCGACGGCAAAATCGCCAACTGCCTGCCGGTCGCCGAAGGCTGGAACTACACCGTGCGCCTGTACCAGCCACGGGCGGAAATACTCAATGGAAGCTGGACCTTTCCTGCCGCGCAACCGCTGAACTGACACGGGCGGGCCTACCCCAAAGGAGGGGGATAAATGCCCGGCACATCTCTCTATTGTGGACGTCTGTAACGGGCCATGAATCCCATGGCCCAACACTGAACACTGCCTGACGAGAGATGCCATGACTGACCTGCTGCTCAACGAGCGCGAGTTGCGCTTTCAGCTTTACGAGCTGCTCGAGACCGAGGCGTTGTTGCAACGCCCGCGCTACGCGGACCACGACCGTGGTGTGTTCGACGCCTCTCTCACCACCGCCCGCCAGATCGCCGGCGAGCTGTTCGCCCCGCACAACCACAAGGGTGACGCCAACGAACCGACGTTCGATGGCGAACGGGTTCACATGATTCCCGAGACCAAGGCCGCCTGGGATGCCTTTGCCCAGGCCGGTTTCCTCGCCGCTCACCACGACTTCGAGGATGGCGGCCTGCAACTGCCGGAAGTGGTGCTGCGCGCCTGCATGGCTTACTTCAATGCCGCCAACATCTCCACCGTTGCCTATTCCTTCCTGAGCATCGGCGCGACCAACCTGGTGAAAGCCTTTGCCGGTCCGCAGCTACGCGAACGCTTCCTGCCACCCATGCTCGATGGCCGTTTCAGCGGCACCATGGCCCTCACCGAACCGGGCCAGGGGTCGGCACTCGGCGACTTGCGCACCACGGCACGCCCGGCAGAAAACGGCACCTACCGTATCTTCGGCCAGAAGATGTTCATCTCCGGTGGCGACCATGAACTGACCGACAACATCGTGCACATGGTGTTGGCCCGGATCGAAGGGGCGCCGGCCGGCACCAAGGGCATTTCGCTGTTCCTGGTGCCCAAGTTCCTGGTGAATGCCGACGGCAGCGTCGGTGCGCGCAACGACGTGGCGCTGGCCGGCCTGCTGCACAAGATGGGCTATCGCAACACCACGTCCACCGTGCTCAGTTTCGGTGAGCACGACGGTGCCGTGGGCTATCTGGTCGGCGAAGCGCATCAGGGCCTGAGCTACATGTTCCAGATGATGAACGAAGCCCGCATCGGTGTCGGCCTCGGTGCCGCCAGCCTCGCCTATCAGAGCTACATCCACGCCCTGGACTACGCACGTGAGCGCCCGCAAGGTCGCCTGCCCGGCAACAAGAACCCGGCAGCACCCCAGGTACGCATCGTTGAACACGCCGATGTGCGCCGGATGCTGCTGCAGCAGAAAGTCTATGCCGAGGGCAGCCTGGCGCTGTGCCTGTACGCCAGCAGCCTCGTGGAAGACGCCCACACCGCCGCCACGGCACAGGAACGCACCAACGCCGCCGAGCTGCTCGACGTGCTGACACCGGTGGTCAAGAGCTATCCCTCGCGCTACGGCCTGTTGGCGTCCGAGATTGGCGTTCAGGTGCTCGGCGGCGCCGGTTACACCCGCGAATACCCGCTGGAGCAGTACTACCGCGACAATCGCCTGAACCCGATCCATGAAGGCACCGAAGGTATCCAGGCGATTGACCTGCTCGGTCGCAAACTGGGAACGCGCGGGGGTGACGGTTATCGACTGTTCATCGCCGAAGTGCTCGCTACCCTGCTCGTCGCCAACGACGACAGCCATTGTGCGCCGCTCGCGGCACTGCTGGCCGATGCCTTGGGCGTGCTCGAGCACGTCACCGCCAGCCTGCAGGCGCAGGTGTTAGCCGATGCCAATCTCGGCATGGCCAATGCCACGCCTTACCTGGATATTTTTAGCCGCGTGGTCGTCGGCTGGATCTGGCTGCGCCAGGCCTTGCTCGCCAGCCGGTCCCTGGACGCCGGGGCCACCGGCAGCGATGTCGACTTCTACAAGGGCAAGTTGCAGGCCGCGCACTACTTCATGACCTGGGAGCTGGCATCGCTCGAGTCCCAGGGCCGTCTGCTGACAGACGCCAACCATGTCGCCTACTACATGCAGGACAGCTGGTTCTAGCGAACCTTCGCAGGAGCGAGCCTGCTCGCGATGGGCCGTCACATTCAACATATTTATCTTTGTTGACTGACAGGGCCCTATCGCGAGCAAGCTCGCTCCTACAGGTACTGCGGCAGCCCTTACAACAATAATCAGGAAAGCATCATGAGCAATCTGGTCACCTACCACGTCGAAGACAATCTCGCGCTGATCGGCCTGGCCTCGCCTCCGGTCAACGCACTGGGTCAGCCCCTGCGCGCGGCCATTCTGCAAGCCTGTGACCGAGCCGCCAGCGACCCTGCGGTGTCGGCGATCATTGTGCACGGCGAAAACGGCTTGTTTTGTGCCGGCGCCGACATCACCGAGTTTGGCCTCCCGGCGTCCTTTGCAGCCCCTTCCCTGCCCGACCTGCTGGTGCACCTGACGAGGATCGACAAACCGCTGATCGCCTGCATCGGCCGCTTCTCCCTCGGTGGCGGACTGGAATTGGCCCTGGCCTGCGGCTACCGCATCAGCGCGGCCAACGCCCGCCTCGGCCTGCCGGAAATCAACCTGGGCCTGCTGCCCGGCGCGGGCGGCACCCAGCGTTTGCCACGGTTGATCGGTGCCGAACCGGCACTGGAGATGATGATGTCCGGTCTGCCGGTCAGCGCCGAGCGTGCCCTTGAGCTCGGTCTGATCGATCGCTTGGTCGACGAGGGCGAAGCGCTGCTCGAAGGCGCACGCCGCTTCGCTCGGGAATTGGTTGGTGAGGGTGCGGCGGCACGTCCCATCGAACGTCATTCCAACCCGGCCGCCGATCTGCCCGATGACTTTTTCACTCGCTATCGTGCCACTCACGAGCCTCGCTGGAAAAATCGCCTGGCACCGCGCCTGGTGCTCGCGGCCGTCGAATCCGCCTGCGTGCTGCCGTTGAGCGCGGGACTCGAGCGTGAAGTCGCCCTGTTCAAGGAAGCCGAAGCTTCATTGCAATCGGAGGCCTTGCGCCATGTGTTCTTTGCCGAGCGCGAAGCGGGCAAAGTGGCTGGAGTCAGTGCCTCCACAGCGTTGCGCCCGGTCGCCAAAGTCGCGGTAATCGGCGCGGGCACCATGGGCGGCGGCATCGCCATGAACTTCGCCAATGTGGGCATCCCGGTCATGTTGCTGGAGCTCAAGCCCGAGGCCCTTGAGCGCGGGCTCGGGCAAATCCGCAACAGCTACGCCATCAGCCTGCAACGCGGCAAGCTGACCCAGGCCGAGCTGGACCAGCGCATGGCCTTGCTCACCGGCACACTCGACTATGCCGACATCGCCGAGTGCGACCTGGTGATCGAGGCGGTGTTTGAAAGCCTGCCGATCAAACAGCAGGTGTTCCGCACCCTGGATGAGGTGTGCAAACCGGGCGCGATCCTGGCCAGCAACACCTCCACCCTGGATGTCGACGCGATCGCCGCCGTGACCCGCCGGCCGCAGGATGTGATCGGTCTGCACTTCTTCAGCCCGGCCAATGTCATGCGTTTGCTGGAAGTAGTACGGGGCAAGCTCACCGCGCCGGACGTACTGGCGACGACGCTGAAACTGGGCAAAGCCATTGGCAAGATCCCGGTGGTGTCCGGCGTGTGCTTCGGCTTCATCGGCAACCGCATGCTCGAACCCTATTCCCGCGAAGCCCATCGCATGGTGCTCGAAGGTGCTACACCGGCGCAGATCGACCAGGTGTTGACGGACCTGGGCTTGGCCATGGGCGTCATGGCGATGCACGACCTCGCCGGGATCGACGTCAGCTTCCTGGTGCGCGAATCCCGTCGTGAAGCGATTGCCCACGACCCGAGCTACTGCCGGATCGCCGACGAACTCAACGCCCTCGGCCGCTTCGGCCAGAAGACCAAGCGTGGTGCGTACATTTATGAAGGCCGCGAGCGCAAGGAAGACTTCGAAGTCATTGCACTGGCCGAACGCATTGCCGGGGAACTGCACATTGCGCGCCGGCCAATCTCCAACGAGGAGATCCATGATCGCTGCCTGTTCATGCTGATCAACGAAGGTATCCAGTTGCTCGACGAAGGCATCGCCGAGCGCAGTGGCGACATCGACCTGGTGTGGATCAACGGCTACGGCTTCCCGGCCTGGCTCGGCGGTCCGCTGCACTATGCCGAGCAGATTGGCCTGGAGGCCGTGCTCGATGGCATTCGCCATTACCGCAAGGCGCTCGGCGAATACGGTGAGATGTGGTTCCACCCTGCCCCCTTGCTGGAGCGTCTGGTCGCGGCCGGCAAGAGCCGCATCGAACGCCTCTGATCCAAGGATTCGAGCCTGACCGGCCCCACCGTGGGCCGGTTCTCCCTCCCGACAGGAACAACCCGATGAAAGAAGCCGTTATCCTTTCCACCGCCCGCACGCCGATCGGCAAGGCGTTTCGCGGTGCCTTCAATGTCACCACCTCACCGACCATGGCCAGTTTCGCGATTCGCGCCGCCGTGGAGCGTGCCGGCATCGAAGCCGGCGAAATCGAAGACCTGGTAATGGGCACCGGCATGCCCGCCGGCACAGCCGGTTGGAACCTGGGTCGCATGAGCGCACTGGCCTCGGGCCTGCCATTGACCGTCAGCGGCCAGACCTTGGACCGCCAGTGCGCTTCGGGCCTGATGGCCATCGCCACGGCCGCCAAACAGATCATGGTCGACGGCATGCAGGTGACCGTGGGCGCCGGCCAGGAACACATCAGCCTGGTGCAGAACCGCCATATGGAATGGGTCGGCAGCCAGCACGACGAAGGCGTGCTGCGCAACGTCCCCCTCGCCTACATGCCGATGCTGCAAACCGCCGAGCTGGTCGCCAAGCGCTACGGCATCAGTCGTGAAGCGCAAGACGCCTACAGCCGGCAATCGCAGCAGCGCACGGCCGCCGCGCAACGGGCAGGCCTGTTCGCTCATGAGATCGTCCCAATCACGGTCACCAAACAGGTGGTGGACAAAGCCAGCGGTGCGGTCGGCCATGAACAGGTCAGCCTGAGTCTCGATGAAGGCAACCGCCCGCAGACGGTCCTTGAAGACTTGAGCAAGCTCAAACCGGTGATCGCTGGCGGCTGCATCACTGCCGGTAACGCCAGCCAGTTGTCCGACGGTGCCAGTGCCTGCGTGTTGATGGACGCGCGCCTCGCCGAACAGCGCAACCTGCAGCCGCTGGGCCTGTATCGAGGCATCGCGGTAGCGGGTCTGGCGCCCGAAGAAATGGGCATCGGCCCGGCACTGGCCGTGCCGAAACTGTTGAAGCAGCACGGGCTGAAAGTCGATGACATCGGCCTCTGGGAACTCAACGAAGCCTTTGCCTGCCAGGTGCTTTACTGCCGCGACAAACTGGGCATCGATAACGCCAGACTCAACGTCAATGGCGGCGCGATTTCCATTGGTCACCCCTATGGCATGAGCGGTTCTCGCATGGTGGGTCATGCGTTGCTGGAGGGAAAACGCCGTGGCGTGAAGTACGTCGTGGTCACTATGTGCGTCGGTGGCGGCATGGGTGCGGCCGGCCTGTTCGAGGTGTTGTGATGGACGTATTGAAGCGATTTTCCCTGGCTGGCAAGACAGTACTGGTCACCGGTGCCTCCAGTGGTATTGGCGCACATCTGGCGCGAGTCGCCAGCGCTGCCGGGGCACGTGTGGTGCTGGGTGCCCGGCGAGTGGAACGCCTGCAACAGCTCGCGGACGAGATCCGCCAGATAGGCGGTGAAGCGTTAGCCGTCGCGCTGGACGTCACCGATCGGAACAGTGTCGAAACCGCATTTGATCAGGCCGAGGCCACTTTCGGGGTGGTTGACGTGGTGCTCAACAATGCCGGTATCGGCAATGGCCAGCGCGTACTGGAAGTCAGCGAGGCCGACTGGCACGCGATGCTGTCGACCAACCTCGACGGCGTCTGGCGCGTTGCCCAGTGCGCGGCGCAACGGCTGGCCAAGGCGCAGCGCCCCGGCAGCATCGTCAACATCGCCTCGATCCTCGGCCTGCGCGTGGGAACCGGCTACAGCCACTACTGCGCGGCGAAGGCCGGGGTG
Organism: Pseudomonas baetica; assembly: GCF_051216495.1. Lineage (GTDB taxonomy): Bacteria > Pseudomonadota > Gammaproteobacteria > Pseudomonadales > Pseudomonadaceae > Aquipseudomonas > Aquipseudomonas baetica_B. The sequence goes on from NZ_JBPKAM010000008.1 coordinate 99,439, forward strand.
GTGCAACTGAGCAAATCCCTGGCGCTGGAACTGGCGCGCTACGGGGTGCGGGTCAATGCCATCGCCCCGGGTTACTTCAAGACCGAAATGAACGATGCGTACTTCGACAGCGACAAGGGCCAGGCCTACATCCGCGACATCGTGCCGATGCGTCGACTGGGCAGCCTGCAGGAACTGGAAGGCCCCTTCCTGCTCCTGGCAAGCGAAGCCGGCGCCTTCATGACCGGCGCGGTGCTGGCGGTGGATGGCGGGCATCTGGTGGGGAGTCTGTAGGTGCGACCGCAGGTTTGACGCTCAAGGAAAATCAAACCTGTGGGGGGGGGGGGGGGGGGGGGGGGGGGGGGGGGGGGGGGGGGGGGGGGGGGGGGGGGGTGGGGGGGGGGGGGGGGGGGGGGGGGGGGGGGGGGGGGGGGGGGGGGGGGGGGGGGGGGGGGGGGGGGGGGGGGGGGG
>NZ_JBPKAM010000090.1:0-26172 GCF_051216495.1 Pseudomonas baetica
GTTGGGTTTTTTTTTTTTTTGCCTTTCTTTTTGGTGTGGTGTGTGGGGTGGGGGGGGGTCCTTCCCCCCCCCCCCAAAAAAAGCCCGCAACAAAGGGATTGCGGTTACACGCCGAACTGGGCGCGGTAGGCTTCAACGGCCGGCAAATGCTGCTTGAGCTGCGGATCGTCCGCCAGGAATTCCAGCACCTGGTTCAGCGAAACGATGCTGATCACCGGAATGCCGAAGTCGCGCTCCACTTCCTGGATCGCCGACAACTCGCCGTTGCCGCGCTCCTGGCGGTTCAGGGCGATCAACACGCCGGCCGCCTTGGCACCGTCCTGGGAAGCGATGATCTGCATCACTTCACGAATGGCAGTGCCGGCGGTGATCACGTCGTCGATGATCAGCACTTCGCCAGTCAGCGGCGCGCCCACCAGGCTGCCGCCTTCGCCGTGGGCCTTGGCTTCCTTGCGGTTGAAGCACCATGGCAGGTCACGGTTGTGATGCTCGGCCAGCGCCACGGCAGTGGTCGCCGCCAAAGGGATGCCCTTGTAGGCCGGACCGAACAGTACATCGAAAGGAATGCCACTTTCGGCAATGGCTGCGGCGTAGAAACGACCCAGCTGCGCCAGGGCCGAGCCCGAATTGAACAGGCCTGCGTTGAAGAAGTAAGGACTGGTGCGCCCGGACTTCAGGGTGAACTCACCGAAGCGCAAAACGCCGCGATCGATGGCAAAACGAATGAAATCGCGCTGATACGCTTGCATGAAAAAAACCCCAAATACCACGGATTTAGCTAATTAGCTTGACGCCGTGTATCATACACGCACGCGATTTTTGGGGCCATTTATGCGGATCATCAGTGTGAACGTCAATGGTATTCAGGCTGCAGTCGAGCGAGGTTTGCTCAGTTGGCTGCAGGCACAGAATGCCGACGTCATCTGCCTGCAGGACACCCGTGCCTCCGCCTTTGAACTGGACGATCCAGCCTTCCAACTGGATGGATACTTCCTTTATGCCTGCGATGCCGAAGTTCCCGCCCAAGGTGGTGTGGCTTTGTATTCGCGGTTGCAACCGAAGGCTGTCATCAGCGGTCTCGGTTTCGAGACGGCCGACCGCTACGGGCGCTACCTGCAAGCCGATTTCGACAAAGTCAGTATTGCAACCTTGTTGCTGCCGTCGGGCATGAACGGCGATGAGGACTTGAACCAGAAGTTCAAGCTCATGGACGACTTCGCCAAGTACCTGGACAAGCAACGGCGCAAACGCCGCGAGTACATTTATTGTGGCTCGCTGTATGTGGCGCAACAAAAGCTCGACATCAAGAACTGGCGCGACAGCCAGCAATCTCCGGGCTTCCTGGCACCTGAACGTGCCTGGATGGACGAGATTGTCGGCAACATGGGTTACGTGGACGCCCTGCGTGAAGTCAGCCGCGAAGGCGATCAGTACAGCTGGTGGCCGGACACCGAACAGGCCGAAATGCTCAACCTCGGCTGGCGGTTCGACTATCAGATCCTGACACCAGGCCTGCGTCGCTTTGTACGCAGCGCACGCCTGCCACGTCAGCCGCGGTTCTCGCAACACGCGCCGTTGATCGTGGACTACGACTGGACGCTGACTATCTAAGTGTCAGATGCAAAAAAGCCGACAGCGATGTCGGCTTTTTTGTGGGCGGCGATTTTACTTTCTGTGGGAGCGAGCCTGCTCGCGATGTAGGTAGGCCAGATAACGATACAGTGACTGCCAGACCGCAATCGCGAGCAGGCTCGCTCCCACAAAGGGATCTTCTCTGATCGTTATTTGATCAATCGCCAAGTAAACGGGTACCGGTAAGGGAACCCTTCGTTGGCTTTTACACCCGCAATGATGGTCAAAACCAGCGCGCCAATAGCGATCAAGCCAAACAGGAAGAACCCGATGATCACCACCATCAGCAAAAAGCTGATGGCGGAAGCGATAGCGACGGTGATCTGAAAATTCAGCGCCTCCTTGCCCTGGGCATCGATGAACGGATCCATCTCGCGCTTCATTTGCCACAGAATCAACGGGCCGATCAGCGTACCGAACGGAATCCAGATCCCCAGCAAGGCGGACAAGTGACAAAACATTGCCCACTGCCGGACCTCTTTGCTTGGGGCGGGAAGCAGTTGCTGCTCGTCACTCATGGCGTCCTCCTTGTCCGTGGTATTCCGATCAGTCAGCCAGTGCAGCCTTTTGCAAGTCGAAAATTTCGTTCATGCCCTTCTTCGCCAATTCCAGCATGGCATTCAGCTCTTCAGGCTGGAACGGCGCGCCTTCGGCAGTGCCCTGCACTTCAATGAAGCCACCCGTGCTGGTCATCACCACGTTCAGGTCGGTCTCGGCAGCCGAGTCTTCCAGGTAGTCCAGGTCGAGCACCGGTTCACCCTGGTACATACCGACCGAAACGGCACCGATCATTTGCTTGAGCGGGTCGCCGCCTTTCAGGCCGCCGCGTTTCTTGATCACTTTCAGGGCATCGACCAGGGCTACCATGGCACCGGTGATGGACGCGGTACGGGTACCGCCGTCGGCCTGGATCACGTCGCAGTCGACGTACAGGGTGACATCGCCCAGCTTGGACATGTCCAGCGCAGCGCGCAGGGAACGGCCGATCAGACGCTGGATTTCCAGGGTCCGGCCACCTTGCTTGCCGCGGCTCGCTTCGCGCTGGTTACGCTCGCCGGTCGCACGCGGCAGCATGCCGTACTCAGCGGTCAACCAACCCTGGCCTTGCCCCTTGAGGAAACGCGGCACGCCGTTTTCTACACTGACTGTGCAGATGACTTTGGTATCACCGAACTCGACCAGTACAGATCCCTCGGCGTGTTTGGTGTAGTTGCGGGTAATGCGGATCGAGCGGAGCTGATCGGCAGCGCGACCACTTGGACGTTTCATAAGGGATACCTGTACGGGGGCGGAAAACTGCGGAGCATTATAGAGCCGCCGACCACGACTGGGCACTTCTAAAAAATCCTCCGACGACCGAAGGCTCTGAACAGCCCGTCGCCGACGGCATGCAGCTCTTTGTCACACCGTGTGTTTGGGCGCATCCGCGCCACTGCGCTACAATCCTGCGCCTTTGCTGCCAGTCGGCTTAAATTCATTGATATCGGAATACCGGAACCTCAGTTCCGGGCCGATCTGCATTGCGAGGTACCTCCATGGTGCACAGCATGACCGCCTTCGCCCGCGTCGAGAAAGCCGGCGTCCAGGGCACCCTGAGCTGGGAACTGCGCTCGGTCAACAGCCGCTACCTGGAACCCCACCTGCGCTTGCCGGAATCTTTTCGCGACCTCGAAGGCGCCGTCCGCGAAGCGCTGCGCCAGGGCGTGTCCCGGGGCAAACTAGAATGCACCCTGCGCTTCACTGAAGAAAACACCGGCAAACCGCTGCAGGTAGACCAGGACCGCGCGGCGCAACTGGTCACCGCCGCCGAGACCATCGCCGGCCTGATCAAAAACCCGGCCGCGCTGAACCCGCTTGAAGTGCTGGCCTGGCCTGGCGTACTGGTTGGTGATGCGACCGACCCGCAAGCCTTGAACGCCGAAGCGCTGGCACTGTTCAACCAGGGCCTGAAAGAGCTCAAGGCCGGCCGCGAGCGCGAAGGCGCGGAGCTGGCACGGCTGATCAACGACCGCCTGACGTCAATTGAAGAAGACGTGGTGACCTTGCGCGAACTGGTTCCGCAGATGCTCGCCACCCAGCGCCAGAAAGTGCTCGACCGCTTTGCCGACATGAAGGCCGAGATGGATCCGCAGCGCCTGGAACAGGAAATGGTCATGCTCGCGCAAAAAAGCGACGTCGCCGAAGAACTGGATCGCCTGAGCACTCACATCATCGAAGTTCGCCGGGTTCTCAAATCCGGTGGCGCTGCCGGCCGGCGCTTGGACTTCCTGATGCAGGAGCTCAACCGCGAAGCCAACACACTGGGCTCCAAAGCCTTCGACCCGCGCAGTACCCAGGCGGCGGTCAACCTCAAGGTGTTGATCGAGCAAATGCGCGAACAAGTGCAGAATATTGAGTAAGGCATACCCGACATGACCCACAGTACCGGCACCCTGTACATCATTTCCGCCCCATCGGGCGCAGGCAAGAGCAGCCTGGTCAAGGCCCTGACCGACGCCGATCCGGAGATCCGCGTCTCGGTCTCCCACACCACCCGCGCCATGCGTCCCGGTGAAGTGAATGGCGTGAACTATCACTTCGTCGACCGCAGCGAGTTCGTGAAGATGATCGAGCACGGGGATTTCCTCGAGCGCGCCGAAGTCTTCGGCAACCTCTACGGCACCTCGCAAAGCCATCTGCAGCAAACCCTGGATGAAGGCCACGACCTGATCCTGGAAATCGACTGGCAAGGTGCCGAACAAGTGCGCAAGCTGATGCCTCAGGCCCGTTCGATCTTCATTCTGCCGCCGTCGCTGCAGGCGTTGCACCAGCGCCTGACCAATCGCGGCCAGGACAGTGACGAGATCATTGACGGCCGGATGCGTGAAGCTGTCAGCGAAATGAGCCACTACGTCGACTACGACTACCTGATCATCAACGACGATTTCGCCCACGCACTGCATGACCTGAAGGCAATTTTTCGTGCCAACCAGCTGATCCAGAAGCGCCAGCAGCAGCGTCACGGCAAATTACTGGCTGAATTGCTCGGTTGATCCGCTCTTCCCAAAAGCACTGCAAGGGCTTTACATTGGCACTTGCAGCGCGTTAAAGGGTTTGCTCAAAAAATCAGCGCTTCCCTAATCGCTGGTGATTTTTTAAACTGTCGAGTCCGCTCGCCCATCCGGGCAGCGCGCATATTGCATTTGCTACGAGGAAGACCATGGCCCGCGTAACCGTTGAAGACTGCCTAGAACACGTGGATAACCGCTTTGAGCTGGTCATGCTCTCTACCAAGCGTGCCCGTCAACTGGCAACCGGCGGCAAAGAGCCGAAGGTCGCTTGGGAAAACGACAAACCTACCGTCGTTGCCTTGCGTGAAATCGCCGAAGGGATCGTTACCCCAGAATTCATCGCCGCCGAAGAAATCGTCACTGAAGACCCGGTCTTCGCTGCATTTGTCGAGGACGAGTCCAACGAGGCCGTTTAAGCCTATGCCTGGTCGACGTAGCACGGCGCGGGATCACAGCTTACGGCAGGAGACATCATGCCGAGCATAGACGCCCTCGCCGATCGCATATCGACCTACCTCGGCAAAGACCAGGTCAACCTGGTCCGCCGAGCGTATTTTTACGCCGAACAAGCTCACGACGGCCAACGCCGCCGTAGCGGTGAGGCGTACGTCACGCACCCACTCGCGGTGGCGAATATTCTTGCCGACATGCACATGGACCATCAGAGCCTGATGGCAGCGATGCTGCATGACGTGATCGAAGACACCGGCATTGCCAAGGAAGCGCTGCAAGCGCAGTTCGGCGAAACCGTGGCCGAACTGGTCGACGGGGTCAGCAAACTGACCCAGATGAACTTCGAGACCAAGGCCGAGGCACAAGCCGAAAACTTCCAGAAAATGGCCATGGCCATGGCACGCGACATTCGCGTGATCCTGGTCAAACTGGCCGACCGCCTGCACAACATGCGCACGCTGGAAGTGCTGTCCGGCGAAAAACGCCGGCGCATCGCCAAGGAAACCCTGGAAATCTACGCACCCATCGCCAACCGGCTGGGCATGCATGCCATCCGCATAGAATTCGAAGACCTCGGCTTCAAGGCCATGCACCCGATGCGTTCCGCGCGGATCTACCAGGCCGTCAAGCGCGCCCGGGGCAACCGCAAGGAAATCGTCAACAAGATCGAAGAGTCCCTCAGCCACTGCCTGGCCATCGATGGCATCCAGGGCGAGGTCAGCGGTCGCCAGAAACACCTCTACGGCATCTACAAGAAAATGCGCGGCAAGCGTCGGGCCTTCAACGAGATCATGGACGTCTATGCGTTCCGGATCATCGTCGACAAGGTCGATACCTGCTACCGCGTGCTGGGTGCCGTTCATAACTTGTACAAACCGTTGCCGGGGCGCTTCAAGGATTACATCGCGATCCCCAAGGCCAACGGCTATCAGTCGCTGCACACCACGCTGTTCGGCATGCACGGTGTCCCGATCGAGATCCAGATCCGCACCCGCGAAATGGAAGAGATGGCCAACAACGGCATCGCCGCCCATTGGCTGTACAAATCCAGCGGCGACGAGCAGCCAAAAGGCACTCACGCCCGCGCCCGCCAGTGGGTCAAAGGCGTGCTGGAGATGCAACAACGCGCTGGCAACTCGCTGGAATTCATCGAAAGCGTGAAGATCGACCTGTTCCCGGACGAGGTCTATGTGTTCACGCCCAAAGGCCGAATCATGGAGCTGCCCAAAGGCTCCACGGCAGTCGACTTCGCTTACGCCGTGCACACCGACGTGGGTAACAGCTGCATTGCCTGCCGGATCAATCGTCGTCTCGCACCGCTGTCCGAACCGCTGCAAAGCGGCTCCACGGTCGAGATCGTCAGCGCTCCGGGCGCACGGCCGAATCCGGCCTGGCTCAACTTCGTGGTCACCGGCAAGGCCCGCACGCACATTCGTCATGCACTGAAACTGCAACGCCGCTCCGAGTCCATCAGCCTGGGTGAACGCCTGCTGAACAAAGTCCTCAACGGCTTCGACAGCGCGCTGGAGAAAATTCCGACCGAACGCGTCAAGGCCATGCTCATCGAGTACCGCCTCGAACTGATCGAAGACCTGCTCGAAGACATTGGCCTGGGCAACCGCATGGCTTATGTAGTGGCCCGTCGACTGCTCGGCGAAGGCGAACAGTTGCCGAGCCCGGAAGGTCCGTTGGCGATTCGCGGCACCGAAGGCCTGGTGCTCAGCTACGCCAAGTGCTGCACACCAATCCCGGGCGATCCGATTGTCGGCCACTTATCCGCCGGCAAAGGCATGGTTGTGCACCTGGACAACTGCCGCAACATCAGCGAAATCCGCCACAACCCGGAAAAATGCATCCAGCTCTCGTGGGCCAAGGATGTCACCGGCGAATTCAATGTCGAACTGCGCGTCGAACTGGAGCACCAACGCGGTCTGATCGCCCTGCTGGCCAGCAGCGTCAACGCAGCCGACGGCAACATCGAAAAGATCAGCATGGACGAACGCGATGGCCGCATCAGCGTGGTCCAACTGGTGGTCAGCGTGCACGACCGCGTGCACCTGGCCCGCGTGATCAAGAAACTGCGCGCCCTGACCGGGGTGATCCGCATCACCCGCATGCGCGCGTAGCCCCCCACTCATTACAAGGAGTCATTCATGACCAAGACCGTTATCACCAGCGACAAGGCCCCGGCCGCCATCGGTACTTACTCCCAGGCGATCAAGGCTGGCAACACCGTTTACATGTCGGGTCAAATTCCTCTGGACCCAAAAACCATGGAACTGGTTGAAGGCTTCGAAGCCCAGACCGTTCAGGTCTTCGAGAACCTCAAAGCCGTGGCTGAAGCTGCTGGCGGTTCTTTCAAGGACATCGTCAAGCTGAACATCTTCCTCACCGACCTGAGCCACTTCGCCAAGGTCAACGAGATCATGGGCAAGTACTTCGAGCAGCCTTACCCTGCCCGCGCGGCCATCGGCGTTGCCGCCCTGCCAAAGGGTTCGCAAGTGGAAATGGATGCCATCCTGGTCATCGAGTAATGTGTCCGGCGCAGCCTCAGGCTGCGCCGACCGCTCTGCTGTAAAGAAAGCTTGAAAGGATTCCACCATGCGCAAAGCGCTTGCTCTCTCGCTGCTCGCCCTGCTTCTGGGCGGTTGTGCCAGCGACCCTGCCGATCGTGATATCAGCGGCACCTGGATCAATCAGGTGGCGATCGACGCTGCATCCAAAGGCGTTCCTCTGCGTGAAGCGCTCCAGGCCTATGGTCCTAACCTGGAATGGGACGTCAACACCAAGGCCGGTCAGGCCCGTTACACCAATGGTTTTGAGAATGTCGACGGCAAGCTGTCGGGGGAACAGTCCGGCGCCTGGAAAGTCGACTTTTATGGCAGTTCCGGCAGCGAACTGAAACGCGACGGCAAACAATTGAGCCAAGTCGCGAGCGAAAACGAACCCGCCCAGGTCTTCGACCGTGCATTGATCCCGGTGCCGGATGGCGCACCGATCGGTGCCAGCTTCGAACGCGCACTGTATTCGGCCTACATGGGTGGCAGCTGGAAAGTCATCAATGGCCCCGGCGAAGGCAACACCGTACAGTTCCAGGCCGACGGCCAGGTGACCGGCCTGCAGGGGGCCGATCGCTATGCGTTGTGCCTGGCGGGTGACTGCGCTTCGATGAGCGGTGGCAACGACAACATGTGGCTGCAACTCAATGGCCAGGGCAATCCATGGATCTTTGCGCGCAAGGGCAAGGAACTGGAAATCTTCCAGGCGGTGAACACGGCGCAGGCTGATGAGATGCCTCAGTTCACGCCAGGGAATCGCAAGTGGTTGCTCGAGAAGCAGTAACCCGGATCTAACTGCAAAGTAGATCCATTGTGGGAGCGAGCCTGCTCGCGAAAGCGGTGTAACAGTCGACAACGATGTTGAATGTTACGGCCTCTTCGCGAGCAGGCTCGCTCCCACATTTGTTTAGGGTAACCGGGAGTCAGCAGCGTCCTTCGAGGATCGCGGCATAACCTTCACGGAAGCTCGGATACCGTGGTGCCCAGCCCAAGGCCTTGGCCCGCGCATTGCTGCAACGCTTGCTTCCGGTGCGACGCACACTGGCGTCGTCCGCCCACTCGGTCACGCCCAGATACTCGCGCAGCCATCCCACCACATCCGCCAACGCCGCCGGCGCGTCATCGACGCCGATGTAGACATCATCCAGCGCCACACCACGCCGATCCGCCTCAAGTAGGCACGCCATCAACCCGGCGGCATCGTCGGCATGAATGCGATTGGCGAACAACGGTGGATCGACCGCCACGCGATACCCCCGGCGCACCTGAGTCAGCAACCACTCGCGCCCCGGACCATAGATCCCGGTCAACCGCACAATACTGGCCGGGATGCCGCTATTGAGGGCAATCTGCTCGGCTTCGAGCATCACACGCCCGGAATAACCCGCCGCCACGGTTGGTGAAGCTTCATCGACCCACTCGCCCCCCTGCTGGCCATAAACACTGCTGCTGGAAACGAACAGCAGGCGGTTGGGTACCTGCCCATAATCGTCCAGCCACTCCAGAACATGCTGCAAGCCCTGGACGTAAGCCGCCCGGTAACCGGCCTCATCGTGATCGGTGGCGGCGGCGCAATACACCAGGTAGTCCACGGCTCCGACAGGCCAGGTCACCGGGCAGTCTTTATCGAACAAATCACCAGCAACGCCAATCACACCATCCGGCAGGCGTGAGACATCACGTCGCAGGCCGTGAACCTCCCAACCTGCAGCCAGCAATTGCGTGGCCAGGCGGCTGCCGACATCACCGCAGCCGGCGATCAAAACAGAAGGCGCGGACATCTGATAACTCCCCTTGGAAACCGACAGACTAGCGCCGGCAATGGACGAGCGGCTAGCAATACAAGAAAAAAAGAGACTCTATTGCTTCTGTTAACAAGAATTACTTGCAATAATACGCGCCACTTTTGTTCTCGGCCTCACGAGGCCTGGAAGAGCATCACCGTTTTTTTATCTCAGGTCCGGCCAGCATGACACGCAATCAATTCCCCGCTTCGCCAACCAAACGACCTCGCGCCTGGAGCGCCGTGGCCGCCCTGCTGTTCAGCTTGATGCTGGCACCGACCGCAGCATTCGCTGACGCACAAGCTCCTGCCACCACACCCGCCGCCGCTGACCACGCTGTCCCGGCTGCCGCACCTGCCGCGACCGACCCGGCCCAGGCAGCACCAGCCCAGGAAGCACTCGGCGAAGAAGTGCCTGAAGTCCTCGAAGCCAACAACACGCTGGGCATGGCGCACGACTTGTCGCCTTGGGGCATGTACAAGAATGCCGACATCATCGTAAAAATCGTGATGATCGGCCTGGCGATTGCCTCGATCATCACCTGGACCATCTGGATTGCCAAAGGCTTTGAGTTGATGGGCGCCAAGCGCCGTCTGCGCGGTGAAATCGCCCAGCTGAAAAAATCCGCCTCCCTCAAGGAAGCCAGTGCCACTGCGGCGAAGGAAGGCACTCTGGCAAACCTGCTGGTACATGACGCCCTCGAAGAGATGCGCCTGTCGGTCAACAGCCGCGAGAAAGAAGGCATCAAGGAACGTGTCAGCTTCCGCCTTGAGCGCCTGGTCGCTGCCTGCGGTCGCAACATGAGCAGCGGCACCGGCGTGCTCGCCACCATCGGTTCCACCGCGCCGTTCGTCGGCCTGTTCGGTACCGTATGGGGCATCATGAACAGCTTCATCGGCATCGCCAAAACCCAGACCACCAACCTCGCCGTCGTTGCCCCCGGCATCGCCGAAGCCCTGCTGGCAACAGCACTGGGCCTGGTCGCGGCGATTCCTGCGGTGGTGATCTACAACGTGTTCGCCCGCTCCATCGCCGGCTACAAGGCCCAGGTGTCCGACGCTTCGGCGCAAGTCCTGCTGCTGGTCAGCCGCGACCTCGATCACCAGCCTGAGCGCAGCTCGCAACCGCACATGGTGAAAGTGGGGTAATCGGCCATGGGCCTGCATTTGAAAGAAGGGGCAGACGACGATCTGTCCGAAAACCACGAAATCAACGTCACGCCGTTCATCGACGTGATGCTGGTGCTGTTGATCATCTTCATGGTGGCGGCCCCGCTGGCCACCGTTGATATCAAGGTCGACCTGCCCGCGTCCACCGCCAAACCGGCACCGCGGCCGGAGAAACCGGTGTTCCTCAGCGTCAAGGCTGACCAACGCCTGTTCCTGGGCGAAGAGGAAGTGAAGGCCGAAGCACTCGGTGCCACGCTCGACGCCAGGACTCAAGGCAAGAAAGACACGACGATCTTTTTCCAGGCCGATAAAGGTGTGGATTACGGCGACCTGATGAGCGTGATGGACAACCTCCGCTCGGCCGGTTACCTGAAGGTCGGCCTGGTCGGACTCGAGACGGCAGTCAAGAAATGATCACGACGCGCCATAAACTGACGCGTTACAGCGGTAGCCTGGCCGTGGTGCTGGGCGTTCACGCGCTGGCCATCGCGCTGGCCGTGAACTGGACAGCCCGCCCGCCCATTGAATTGCCGCCCCAGGCAATGATGGTCGAGCTGGCACCGGTTCCAGCCCCGCCACCGCCTGCACCGCCGAAGGTCGTCACACCGCCGCAGCCGCCCGCTCCGGTTGAAGAACTGCCGATACCGAAGCTCGCAGAAGCGCCGAAGGCCGAGATTGCGGTACCGAAACCGGTCAAACCCAAGCCGAAGCCTCAACCGCCCAAGCCTGTAGAGAAAAAGCCCGAGCCGCCAAAGGAAAAGCCCTCCGAGGCCAAACCGAGCGAAGCGCCGCCGACGCCTGCGCCAACTGAGAAATCTGCTGCGCCTGCGCCCGGCCCCTCGGCTGCTCAAGTGGCCGCCAAGGCCAGCTGGGAAGGCACCCTGCTCGCACATCTGCAGAAGTACAAAAAATACCCCGACAGTGCACGGTCACGGGGCAAGGAAGGCACGAACCGCCTGCGTTTCGTGGTGGATGCTGAAGGCAACGTCTTGTCATTTGAACTGGTAGGCCCCTCGGGTACTGCTGATCTGGACCGGGCCACCCTGGACATGATCCGTCGCGCCCAGCCACTGCCAAAACCACCAGCTCACATGCTTACTAACGGCTCCATCGAAATTGTTGCACCGTTCGTATACATGATCGATAAACGCCGACGTTAAAAGCACCGCCAACCCATTGTGGGAGCGAGCCTGCTCGCGAAGAGGACGTCACATTCAACATCGTTGTTGATTGTTACATCGCTTTCGCAAGCAGACTCGCTCCCACATAGGTTCCCGCAACTGCCAGAAAGGCACCAAAAGGTGCCTTTTTCATATCTGCCAACGGCAAACCAGCATCGGCCGGTGTCACGCGACACACACAGTCTGATAACGTGCGTCTATCGATTGCAGCCGGTATGCTTGGCCTGCAACCTCATGGACGCTTGCTATGACTCTGACAGAATTACGCTACATCGTTACCCTCGCCCAAGAGCAACACTTCGGCCACGCCGCCGAGCGTTGCCACGTCAGCCAGCCAACCCTGTCGGTGGGCGTGAAAAAGCTTGAAGACGAACTCGGTGTGCTGATTTTCGAGCGCAGCAAAAGCGCCGTGCGCCTTACGCCGGTGGGTGAAGGCATTGTGGCCCAGGCGCAGAAAGTCCTGGAGCAGGCCCAAGGTATCCGTGAACTGGCCCAGGCCGGCAAGAACCAGCTGACCGCACCACTGAAAGTCGGCGCCATCTACACCGTCGGCCCCTACCTGTTTCCACACCTGATTCCGCAACTGCACCGGGTCGCCCCGCAGATGCCGTTGTACATCGAGGAAAACTTCACCCACGTACTGCGCGACAAACTGCGCAACGGCGAACTCGACGCGATCATCATCGCCCTGCCGTTCAACGAAGCCGACGTGCTGACCCTGCAGCTCTACGACGAACCGTTCTACGTCCTGATGCCGGCCCAGCACCCGTGGACGCAAAAAGAATCCATCGACGCCAACCTGCTCAACGACAAGAGCCTGCTGCTGCTCGGCGAAGGCCACTGCTTCCGCGATCAAGTGCTGGAAGCCTGCCCGACCCTGACCAAAGGCAACGATGGCGCCAAGCACACGACCGTGGAGTCCAGCTCGCTGGAGACCATCCGCCACATGGTCGCGTCTGGCCTCGGGGTTTCGATCCTGCCGCTGTCGGCGGTCGACAGCCATCACTATGCCCCCGGCGTGATCGAAGTCCGGCCGTTGTCGGCACCGACGCCTTACCGCACCGTGGCCATCGCCTGGCGCGCGAGCTTCCCGCGGCCCAAAGCCATTGAAATCCTCGCCGATTCCATTCGCCTGTGCTCGGTGGCCAAGCCGTCCGCGCAGGTGGTGGCAGGCTAAGCAAGCGTCATGACCGAGTTGTCGCAAGTGTCGGTAACGGCACTCAAGGGTGTCGGCGAAGCCATGGCCGAGAAACTGGCCAAGGTTGGCCTGGAAAATCTCCAGGACGTGCTTTTTCACCTGCCGCTGCGTTATCAGGATCGTACCCGCGTGGTGCCGATCGGTGCATTGCGCCCAGGGCAAGATGCCGTGATCGAAGGGACCGTCAGCGGTGCCGACGTGGTCATGGGCCGTCGTCGCAGTCTGGTGGTACGCCTGCAGGATGGCACCGGTGGACTCAGCCTGCGCTTTTACCATTTCAGCAATGCCCAGAAAGAAGGCCTCAAGCGCGGCACGCGCGTTCGCTGCTACGGCGAAGCGCGACCCGGTGCATCGGGTCTGGAAATCTACCACCCGGAATACCGCGCCATTACCGGCGACGAGCCGCCGCCCGTGGATGAAACCCTGACCCCGGTTTATCCGCTCACCGAAGGCCTGACCCAACAACGCTTGCGTCAGCTGTGCATGCAAACGCTCACGCTGCTGGGCCCGACGAGCCTGCCTGACTGGCTTCCAAACGAACTGGCCCGCGACTACCAACTGGCGCCGCTGGCCGAGGCGATTCGCTATTTGCACAACCCACCCGCCGATGCCGACGTCGATGAACTGGCCCTCGGGCACCACTGGGCGCAGCACCGCCTGGCATTCGAAGAACTCCTGACCCATCAACTGTCCCAGCAACGCCTGCGCGAAAGCATGCGCTCATTGCGCGCCCCGGCCATGCCCAAGGCCACGCATCTGCCCGCCCGGTACCTGGCCAATCTCGGGTTCAACCCGACGGGTGCACAGCAACGGGTCGGCAATGAAATCGCCTACGACCTGAGCCAGCGCGAGCCCATGCTGCGACTGATTCAAGGCGACGTCGGCGCGGGCAAAACCGTGGTCGCCGCGCTGGCTGCGCTACAGGCATTGGAAGCGGGTTATCAAGTGGCGCTGATGGCGCCCACCGAGATTCTCGCCGAACAGCACTTCATTACCTTCAAGCGCTGGCTCGAACCGCTGGGTATTGAAGTCGCCTGGCTGGCCGGCAAGCTCAAGGGCAAAAACCGCGTGGCTGCGCTGGAGCAGATCGCCAACGGCACACCGATGGTGGTCGGCACCCACGCGCTGTTCCAGGACGAAGTGCAATTCAAGAACCTGGCGCTGGTCATCATCGACGAACAGCATCGCTTCGGTGTGCAACAGCGACTGGCATTACGGCAGAAAGGCGTCGGCGGGCGCATGTGCCCGCACCAGCTGATCATGACCGCCACGCCGATCCCGCGCACCTTGGCCATGAGCGCCTACGCCGACCTCGACACCTCGATCCTCGACGAATTGCCACCCGGCCGGACGCCGGTCAACACCGTGCTGATCACCGATACCCGACGCGTCGAAGTCATCGAACGGGTACGCAGCGCCTGCGCCGAAGGGCGTCAGGCCTACTGGGTGTGCACACTGATCGAAGAGTCGGAAGAGCTGACCTGCCAGGCTGCCGAAACCACTTACGAAGACCTGACCGCCGCCCTTGGCGAACTGAAGGTGGGACTGATTCATGGCCGCATGAAGCCAGCCGAGAAAGCCGCGGTAATGGCTGAGTTCAAGGCCGGTAACTTGCAGTTGTTGGTCGCGACCACGGTGATCGAGGTCGGCGTGGACGTCCCGAATGCCAGCCTGATGATCATCGAAAACCCCGAACGCTTGGGCCTGGCGCAACTCCACCAGTTGCGCGGCCGTGTCGGTCGGGGCAGTGCGGTCAGCCATTGCGTGTTGCTCTACCACCCGCCGCTGTCGCAGATCGGTCGTCAACGGCTGGGTATCATGCGCGAAACAAACGACGGCTTTGTCATCGCTGAAAAGGACCTCGAACTGCGTGGCCCCGGCGAAATGCTCGGTACGCGCCAGACCGGCCTGCTTCAATTCAAGGTCGCCGACCTGATGCGCGACGCCGATCTGCTTCCCGCCGTACGCGACGCCGCCCAGGCTTTGCTGGAGCGCTGGCCGGATCACGTCAGCCCATTACTGGACCGTTGGCTGCGTCACGGGCAGCAATACGGCCAAGTGTGAGCACCGTCGCAGTTTCAGGAGGATGGGTTTGAGCAAGCTGGTTATACTCCCGCAATTGTTTTAGTACGGATACAGACCATGACCGAAGTTGCCCTCGCACCCGCCTCCCCGCACGCTCCGTCGGTTATTCGGCTGCTGCTGGGCAAACTGGGCATTGCCTACGAAGAAGTCCTCGACCATCACGGTTTGAACCCGGCGCGCAAAGTCCAGGCCGTGCTGCTTGATGACGCCGTCGGCGCGCTGATGGTGCTGTTCCCTCAGAGCCAGTTGCTCGACCTCAACCGTCTCACCGAACTCACGGGTCGCCGCCTCACCGCAGTGCCAACCGAACGCCTGGAAAAGATGCTCGGCAAACACAACCTGAGCCTGCTGCCGGGCCTGCCGGCACTGACCAGTTCGCCCTGCCTGTACGAAGAAAGCTTGCTGCGCGAGCCATCGGTGCTGGTCAACTCGGGCGAGCCGGGCGTGCTGCTGGAGATCACCAGCGACGCCTTCAAATCCATGCTGAACAAGGCCAGCGCTGCCAACTTCGGCGAAGCCCTGAGCAGCATCCGTCCGAACCTCGACCGCCCTGACGATGACCGCGAGGAAATCACCCAAGCGGTTCAAGCGTTCACCGCGCGGCGCATACAGCAACGCCTGGAAGCGACCATCGAGATTCCGCCACTGGCCGAAACCGCACAGAAGATCATCAAACTGCGCGTCGACCCCAACGCCACCATCGACGACATCACCGGCGTAGTCGAAACCGACCCGGCACTGGCCGCGCAAGTGGTCAGTTGGGCCGCGTCGCCGTACTACGCCTCGCCGGGCAAGATTCGTTCGGTGGAAGATGCCATCGTGCGGGTGCTGGGTTTCGACCTGGTGATCAACCTGGCGCTAGGCCTGGCCCTGGGCAAAACCCTGAGCCTGCCCAAGGACCACCCGCAACACAGCACGCCTTACTGGCAGCAATCGATCTACACCGCTGCCGTCATCGAAGGCCTGACCCGCGCCATGCCGCGCACCCAACGCCCGGAAGCCGGCCTGACCTACCTGGCTGGCTTGCTGCACAACTTTGGCTACCTGCTGCTGGCCCACGTGTTCCCACCACACTTCTCGCTGATCTGCCGTCATCTGGAGGTCAACCCGCACCTGTGCCACAGCTACATCGAGCAGCACCTGCTGGGCATCAGCCGCGAACAGATCGGCGCATGGCTGATGCGCTACTGGGACATGCCCGATGAACTGGCCACCGCTTTGCGCTTCCAGCACGACCCGGGCTACGACGGCGACTACGCCGAATACCCGAATCTGGTGTGCCTGGCCGTGCGCCTGCTACGCAGCCGCGGCATCGGTTCCGGCCCGGACGAAGACATCCCCGACGCCCTGCTCGACCGCCTCGGCCTGAGCCGCGCCAAAGCCGAAGACGTCGTCAGCAAAGTCCTCGAAGCCGAAGTGCTGCTGCGCGAACTGGCTTCGCAATTCAGCCAAGGCTAAAGCATTCGCGAGCAGGCTCGCTCCCACAGAAGCCAGGACTTACCTGTGGGAGCGAGCCTGCTCGCGAAGAAACCACTACGATTTACCGGAAAGATCTCAAGCCTTAGGCTTGGCCTTCTTCGGCTTCAAATACTTGGTCAGCCCCTGGAACCAGATCACCAGCGCCGGGTTACCCTTGATCTGGATCGACTTGTCCTGAATCCCCGTCATAAACGCCAGCTGCTTGTTCTTCGCCTGCATAGTGGCAAAGCCATAGGCGGCATCTTTAAACGCAATGGCAAACGCAGGCTCGGCATACACGCCCGACTGGCTGGTGATGCGTTGATCCTTCACCCGAAAATGCCGCGCCACTTTCCCGTCCAGGGTTTGCAGCTGAAACACCAACTCCTTGTCACCCAACTGCTGCTGGAACGCAGGATTGGTCCGACTGGCCTTGCCCATCAACACACCCATCATCCACAGCAGAAAACGAAATTTCATGCGCAAGCCTCAAAAGAAAAATGAACGGCTGGCGCAGTGTAGCGAGTTGAGACGATAACGCCACTACTGAGTTACGTTAGAAGAAGATCAACCCTGTTTCTTGCATGATGACCACCAAGTCACACTTAAACACTTAACTCACCGTTCAAAAGAAACCCATGAAAAATGGGCATCCGATCAATCGGCATGCCCATTTTTCGACCACGGTTCTCCCTGTTTAATCAGGGAATTCGCCGTATTTACGGATTAACGCTGTCTTTCAACGATTTACCCGGCTTGAACGCAACGGTGTTGCTGGCCTTGATTTTGACGGGCTCACCGGTTTGCGGGTTTTTACCGGTGCGGGCGCCGCGATGGCGTTGCAGGAAGGTGCCGAAGCCTACCAGCGTGACGCTGTCTTTGCGGTGCAGGGCGCCGGTGATTTCTTCGAGAACGGCGTTGAGGACGCGGTTGGCCTGTTCTTTGGTGAGGTCTGCTTTTTCAGCAATGGCTGCAGCGAGTTCTGGTTTACGCATGTTAGTGAAGCCCCTTTGACGGTTTTTTGTTGTTATGTCCGTGCTGCTCTCTGCGGAGCAGCGCCCAAAGCGCCGCAGATGCTCTACTCTGCGGCAGACGGGAGTGAGGATGGCACGCAAGGGAGAGCCGCGCCAGTGTCGGCGCGGCCTTTATATAGGCAATTTGGGGGTGATTCCGACAGAACGACCGGTATTTACGCCAGCAGCGCCGGAAGCTCTTTGTTCAGGGCCAGTTTTTCCATCACGGCCGTGCCTGTCAGGGCATAGCCGAGCAGTTTTCCGCTGGCATCGCGACATAACACCTTGATGTCGGAGCCCTGCCCTTCCACTGTCCAGACGCCCTCCGAACCCCGTGGCGGCGGGGACACCACCAACGGACACACCGGAGTTTTCACGGTGATGGGCATCGGGCCATAAATGACTGCCGTCTGGTTGCCGGCGAGGGTCTGGGCCAGCGATCGTGCACAGCTCATCAGGGGCATCACGTACAGCAGGTTCAGTCCATCGACCTCGGCACAATCGCCCAGCGCGTAGATGTTGGCGTGGGAGGTTCGCAGGTGACGGTCGACCATCACGCCACGATTGACCTGCAGACCGGCTGCGGCGGCCAGGTCGATGCGTGGACGCAAGCCAATGGCCGAGACCACCACGTCGCACGGAATGACCTGACCATCGGACAGATGCGCTTCCAGGCCGTCAGCCACGCGTTGCAGGCGATTGAGCACCGGTCCGAGGTGGAAACGGGCACCCAGGCTTTCCAGCCCGGCCTGGACCGCAGCGGCCGCCGCCGGGTGCAGCAGGGTCGGCATGACTTGCTCGCAGGGTGCAACCAGTTGCACTTCATAGCCGCCCTGCGTCAGGTCGTTGGCGAATTCGCAGCCAATCAGGCCGGCACCGAGCAGCAGCACGCGACGCTTGCCGGCCGCGGCCGCGCGAAAGCGCGCGTAGTCCTCCAAATCATTGATGGGGAATACGCAATCTGTTGCGTCACCTTCGATGGGCACCCGAACGGTTTCTGCCCCCCAGGCCAGGATCAGGTCGCGGTAATACACCGCCTCTTCACCGATCCACAGACGCTTGTGGCCCGGATCGATGCCACTGATGCGGGTGTGGGTGCGCACTTCGGCCTTCAGCTGTTCGGCCATCGCACCCGGTTCGGCCATGCTCAGGCCGTCGGCGTCTTTGTTTTTGCCGAAACCGGTGGAGAGCATCGGCTTGGAGTAGGAGCGCCCGTCATCGGCGGTAATCAGCAGCAGCGGGGTTTCGCCGTCGAGCTTGCGAAATTCCCGGGCCAGGTTGTAACCAGCCAAGCCGGTGCCGACGATCACGACAGGTGCGTTCATTCCTTACTCCTCGGTTATTAAGCGGCGATTTCGATCATTTCAAAATCCATCTTGCCCACACCGCAGTCCGGGCACAGCCAGTCTGCCGGTACGTCTTCCCAGCGGGTGCCCGGCGCAATACCGTCATCCGGCCAGCCGTCGGCTTCGTTGTAGATCAGGCCACAAACCACACATTGCCACTTTTTCATTCGGGTACTTCCTCAGGGTTCAGGCTTTTGCCAGCGCGAACGGTCGATGGTTACAGCACTGCCGTCCGGCTCAGAGCGTTTTGTACTGATGGGACCGGGCAGTTGCAAGCCTGTTCGACGCAGCCGGCGGCCGGATCACTCAAATTGATGAGCTGACATGTTAAGCTCGCCGCCTCCTTTGCTGCCAATAATGACTCATTGTGCAACACACAAACTCCCCCCGTTCGGCCCCGCTCTGGCTCCCTCAAAGCCTGCTGTCGCCCCTCCCCGACCCGCTGACCCTCGACTGGTTATTCGACGAAGGATCGCTGACCCGACGCCTGACCCGTTTGTCGAATGACGGCTTCAGTGTCACGCCCTTGTTCGAAGGCTGGCAGACCTTGCGCGCTGATGAATGCGCCGCGCTGGACCTGGCCGAAGGCAGTGAGGGCTGGGTCCGCGAGGTGTATTTACGGGGAAACGGCCAGGCGTGGGTGTTTGCTCGCAGCGTTGCGGCGCGCAGTGCATTGCAGGGTGACGGCTTGCACATGGACGAGTTGGGAAGCCGCTCCTTGGGCGAATTGCTGTTTTGCGACCACGCGTTCCAGCGCCGCGCCATCGAGGTTTGCCACTATCCTGAACCGTGGCTGCCGACAGAGGTGCAAGCCCCTGAACTGTGGGGCCGCCGTTCGCGCTTCGACCGCGGTACGTTGAGCGTCCTGGTGGCCGAAATCTTCCTGCCGACCCTGTGGAGCGCCGCCCGCGCCCAACCGGAGAACTGCTGATGTACCAGAGCCTGCTCAAGTCCTTGAACCGCTTGAACCCACGGGCCTGGGATTTCATTCAGCTGACGCGCATGGACAAGCCGATCGGCATTTATCTGCTGCTATGGCCTACGCTGTGGGCACTGTGGATTGCCGGCAAGGGCTCGCCGTCGCTGGCCAACATCGTGATCTTCGTACTCGGCGTGGTACTGACCCGTGCCGGCGGCTGTGTGATCAACGATTGGGCGGACCGAAAGGTCGACGGCCATGTGAAACGCACCGAACAGCGCCCACTGCCGAGCGGCAAGATCAGCTCCAGGGAAGCGCTGGTGTTTTTTGCATTGCTGATGGGCGTGAGTTTCCTGTTGGTGCTGTGCACCAACGCGGCAACGGTCTGGTTATCGTTCGGCGGCCTGGCCCTGGCCTGCACTTATCCGTTCATGAAGCGCTACACCTATTACCCGCAAGTAGTGCTGGGCGCAGCGTTTTCCTGGGGGATGCCGATGGCGTTCACCGCCGAAACCGGCGACCTGCCGGCAACGGCATGGTTGCTGTGGATCGCGAACCTGATGTGGACAGTGGGCTACGACACTTACTACGCGATGACCGACCGTGACGACGACCTGAAGATCGGCGTGAAGTCCACGGCGATTCTGTTTGGCGAGGCCGACCGGGTGATCATCCTGACCCTGCAGGGTTTGGCACTTGGCTGCCTGCTGCTGGCCGGTTCGAAATTCGAGCTCGGTGGCTGGTTCCACCTTGGCCTGGCGGTGGCGGCGGGCTGTTTTGTCTGGGAGTTCTGGTACACCCGTGACAAGGACCGGATGCGCTGCTTCAAGGCGTTCTTGCACAACCACTGGGCCGGTTTGGCGATTTTTGTCGGGATCGTGCTGGATTACGCATTGCGTTGACCCACAGTACCTGCGGGGCTCGGCGGCAAAAGCGTCGGGGCAGCCACCATCAAGGTGGCTGACCCTGCGCAGGTGAATCGCTTACATGTGCTCGCGAACAACGTGCCAGACGTCTTTCATCTTATCGCCGGTCATTTCGCCGGGAGCCTTGTCCTTCACGAAGTAATACAACGGCTTGCCGTCATAAGCCCATTGCATCGATCCGTCGTCACGCTTGATGACAGTCCATTTACCTTCGGCCTTGGCACCCGACTCCGCCTTCAGCGGTGGCCAGTTCTCAGCACATTGCCCCGTACATACCGACTTGCCACCAGTGTCCTTGTCGAACGTGTACAACGTCATGCCTTTATGATCGACCATCATGCCGTCTTTCATCATGGCCGGTTCGGCAGCCATCGCCAGTCCAGGCAATGCCAAGGCAGCCGCCAACAGCAATGCTTTGAAGGAATGCGAGTGTTGTGTCATGGAAACCTTCCTTTTGTGGTTGTCAGGATTCGGACTTAGAGCTTAGTCCAGGTTCCTGACAATCGCCGGGTGACTAAAATACTGTCACACGACTGCAATAATTCCGTTATCTAATGCGGCGCAAGACAGTTAAATGACAAGAGGATTAAGGCATGGTTGGCAGGAGCATTCTGATCGTCGACGACGAAGCGCCCATCCGCGAAATGATCGCCGTTGCGTTGGAAATGGCCGGCTATGACTGCCTGGAGGCCGAGAACTCCCAGCAGGCCCACGCCATTATCGTTGACCGCAAACCCGACCTGATCCTGCTCGACTGGATGTTGCCCGGCACGTCCGGCATCGAGCTGGCTCGCCGCCTCAAGCGCGATGAGCTGACCGGGGATATCCCGATCATCATGCTCACCGCCAAGGGCGAAGAGGACAACAAGATCCAGGGTCTGGAAGTCGGCGCCGACGATTACATCACCAAACCCTTTTCCCCCCGCGAACTGGTCGCGCGCCTGAAAGCCGTGCTGCGCCGCGCAGGCCCATCCGATGGCGAAGCGCCGATTGAAGTCGGCGGCCTGCTGCTCGACCCGATCGGCCACCGTGTGACCATCGATGGTAAACCCGCGGAGATGGGACCGACCGAATACCGTCTGCTGCAATTCTTCATGACTCACCAGGAGCGCGCCTACACCCGTGGCCAGTTGCTGGATCAGGTCTGGGGCGGCAACGTGTATGTCGAGGAGCGCACCGTCGACGTGCACATCCGCCGCCTGCGCAAAGCCCTCGGCGATGCCTACGAAAATCTGGTACAAACCGTGCGCGGCACCGGATACCGCTTTTCGACCAAGGCCTGACGACAGTTACGAGCTGCAAGCTTCAAGCGGCAAGTTAAAGCCAGGCCGCATCGAACTTATAGCTTGAGACTGAAGCTAGAAGCTGCTTTTCTTTCAAGGACGCGCGCTCAAGTGAACCAAAACTGGCATGGCACCCTGATTCGCCACATGCTGCTACTGGTCACCGCCTGCCTGGTGATCGGCCTGATCACTGGCTACTACGGCTGGAGCCTCGCCGCAGGCCTGGGCATTTACCTGGCCTGGACCCTCAAACAACTGCTGCGCCTGCACGAATGGCTGCGCCTGCACAAACCCGATGAAGCACCGCCCGATGGCTATGGCCTGTGGGGCGAGGTGTTTGACAGCATCTATCACCTTCAGCGTCGTGACCAACGGGTGCGTGGACGCCTGCAAGCGGTGATCGACCGGGTTCAGGAATCCACTGCTGCGTTGAAAGATGCGGTGGTCATGCTCGACAGCGACGGCAACCTGGAATGGTGGAACCGCGCCGCTGAAACCCTGTTGGGCCTCAAGACCCCACAGGACAGCGGCCAACCGGTGACCAACCTGGTGCGCCATCCGCGCTTCAAGGAATACTTCGAACAGGACAGCTACGCCGAACCACTGGAAATCCCCTCGCCAACCAACGACCGGATGCGCATTCAGCTGTACATCACCCGCTACGGCAACAACGAGCACCTGATGCTGGTGCGCGATGTCACCCGTATCCATCAGCTCGAGCAAATGCGCAAAGATTTCATCGCCAACGTTTCCCATGAGCTGCGCACGCCGCTGACGGTGATTTGCGGTTACCTGGAAACCCTGCTCGACAACGTCGAAGAAGTGAACCCGCGCTGGACCCGCGCCTTGCAGCAAATGCAGCAACAGGGCGGGCGCATGCAGACCCTGCTCAATGACTTGTTGTTGCTGGCCAAACTGGAAGCCACCGATTACCCGTCGGACAACCAGCCTGTGGCCATCGACGGCCTGCTGCAATCGATCAAGAGTGATGCACAACAACTATCAGGGCAGAAAAACCAGCTCATTACCCTGGAAGCGGACCCGACGATTCTGCTCAAGGGCAGCGAAGCGGAACTGCGCAGCGCGTTTTCCAACCTGGTGTTCAACGCGGTGAAATACACCCAGGCTGAAGGCCATATCCGTATTCGCTGGTGGGGCGACGAACAAGGCGCGCACCTGAGCGTGCAGGACTCCGGCATCGGTATCGACGCCAAGCACCTGCCGCGCCTGACAGAACGCTTCTATCGCGTCGACTCCAGCCGCAACTCCAACACTGGAGGCACCGGACTGGGCCTGGCGATTGTCAAACACGTGCTGTTGCGCCATCGGGCGCGCATGGAAATCAGCAGCGTGCCGGGTCACGGCAGTACCTTTACCTGCCATTTCGCCCCAGCCCAGGTCAGCAAATCCCGCGTGATAAGCACCGCCGACTGATACGGGGCACTAGGCAATCGCCCAGTCAGCCGCTACATTGGCTGACTTGCGCCTGCCATTCAGGCGTGCTTTTTCTATCCATTCGAATACACGGAACCCGCAAAACTCCATCATGGACCCTTCCCCTGGCTTGTCCCTCGCAACAATATTCGCCGACTTCGGCATGATTCTTTTTGCTCTGATCCTGGTTTTGCTCAACGGATTTTTCGTTGCGGCGGAATTTGCCATGGTCAAATTGCGTTCGACCCGGGTCGAAGCCATCGCTGAACAGCACGGCTGGCGCGGGCACATCCTGCGCACCGTGCACAGTCAGCTCGATGCGTACCTGTCGGCGTGCCAATTGGGTATTACCCTCGCCTCCCTGGGCCTTGGCTGGGTCGGCGAGCCAGCGTTCGCGCACCTTCTGGCCCCGGTGCTGAGCGCCGTCGGCGTGGATTCGGCCGAAGTGGTCAAGGCGGTGTCGTTCTTCACCGCGTTCTTCATCATTTCGTACCTGCACATCGTGGTCGGCGAACTGGCGCCGAAATCCTGGGCCATCCGCAAACCCGAATTGCTGTCGCTGTGGACGGCGGTGCCGCTGTACCTGTTCTACTGGGCCATGTACCCGGCCATTTACTTGCTCAACGCCAGCGCCAACCAGATTCTGCGTATCGCGGGCCAGGGTGAGCCCGGCCCGCATCACGAGCATCATTACAGCCGCGAAGAACTGAAGCTGATCCTGCACTCCAGCCGAGGTCAGGACCCGAGCGACCAAGGCATGCGCGTGCTCGCCTCGGCAGTGGAAATGGGTGAGCTTGAAGTGGTCGACTGGGCCAACTCCCGCGAAGACCTGGTGACCCTGGAAATCAACGCGCCGCTCAAGGAAATCCTGGCGATGTTTCGTCGCCACAAGTTCAGCCGTTACCCGGTGTACGACAGCGAGCACCAGGAATTCGTCGGCCTGCTGCACATCAAGGACCTGCTCCTGGAACTGGCAGCCCTGGACCACATTCCCGAGTCGTTCAACCTGGCCGAACTGACCCGCCCGCTGGAACGCGTGTCCCGGCACATGCCGCTGTCGCAATTGCTGGAGCAGTTCCGCAAGGGTGGCTCGCACTTCGCCGTGGTCGAAGAGGCCGACGGCAACATCATCGGCTACCTGACCATGGAAGACGTGCTGGAAGTGTTGGTAGGCGACATTCAGGACGAACACCGCAAGGCTGAACGCGGAATCCTCGCCTACCAGCCGGGCAAACTGCTGGTGCGCGGCGATACGCCGCTGTTCAAGGTCGAACGGCTGCTGGGTATCGACCTGGACCACGTTGAAGCCGAAACGCTCGCAGGACTGGTCTACGAGAGCCTCAAGCGAGTGCCGGAAGAGGAAGAAGTGCTGGAAGTCGAAGGCTTGCGGATCATCATCAAGAAGATGAAAGGGCCGAAGATTGTGCTGGCCAAGGTGTTGATGCTGGATTAATAGACTCTGCGCGGCTTTTGTGGCGAGGGGATTTATCCCCGTTGGGCTGCGAAGCGGCCCCCGCCCTTTCAGAAGCATAGGGACGGCTTCGCCGTCCAACGGGGATAAATCCCCTCGCCACAATCAATCCATTATCTTCATTGCTTGCCCAACGCAAAGTTGGGCAACGCCCCCACCGGCTGATTGAAGCGGTACGGAATCGACACCAGCCCCATCCCGGTATTGCGCTGCACCACGAAGTGCAGGTGCGGTCCGCTGCTGTTGCCGGTGTTGCCCGACAGCGCCAGCGCACTGCCCACCGCCACCCGCTGCCCCTCACGAACGCTGACCGATCCTTTCTTCAGGTGCAGGTACACGCCCATGGTGCCGTCGTCGTGCAGTATCCGCACGAAGTTGCCCGACGGATCGGTGCCGCGACCGGTCTGGCCGTTTTCGGTTTTCACCACGACCCCGCCTCGAGCGGCGATGATCGGCGTGCCTTCGGGCATCGCGATGTCCACGGCGTAGCGGTTCTTCGGCCCATAGTGGCTGTATTGGCCATTGGCCCCCTGACTCATGCGAAAAGGTCCGCCCCGCCAGGGCAGCGGATATTGATAGGCCATGGCGGCCCCTGAAGGGTCACCCAGGGAGTATTCGAACTTCGGCGTGTACGCCAGCGGCTTTCCCGGACGCTCGGCCTTGAGCAGCGCCAGGCGAATGCTGCTGCGTGCCGGCATCACCCGGCGGATTGGCCGGCCCGGCGCACCGCTGACGTTGTTCAAACCGGCGAAACTCAATTCGACTTCCACCGGCGCATACAGGTCATTGCGCACATACACGCTGTCCATGCCGTTGAGCTTCTTGATATCGAGGTACACCTGACGTTCCAGGTGCTCGACCATCCGATCGCGAAAAACGAAGACCTTCGAGCCCTTGGTGGGGCGATCACTGTAGGAGACCACGCCATCGGCGTCTTTGGACGTGTAAATAGTCATGGCCACAGCCGAGGTGGAGGCCATGAAAAGACCACAGAAAAACAGCAGGCGCGGGGGCATGGGCAAGAGATCTGTCGAGTAAAGGCCTGGGAAGGAGCCTAGCAGTCGGAATTGACCTGCGTGATCGACAGATGTTTCAAAAAGGGTGAATCAAGGGGATGTGCGGTGAGTCTGATGGCCCCTTCGCGGGAGGGAGGGGATCCCCCATCTATATTCCCCTCCCCCTTGGGGGGGGGCTTTTTTGTGACAAGGTAAC
>NZ_JBPKAM010000091.1:0-25541 GCF_051216495.1 Pseudomonas baetica
GCGTCATCCGCCGCACCACACAAAACCGAGGTGGTTTCTTCGCGAGCAGGCTCGCTCCCACAGGGGACCCTGTCGTCCCCGTTTTCTCTGCACCTACGGCACCGGCGCCGGTTCCGGTTCGTTGGTCACCCGCAGCAATCCCCACAGCCCGGAGGTGTTGCCATAGGCGCCGTAGTCGCGGAACAGGTAGTCACCGGGTATCGCATTGACGCCCCCGGCGCTCGGCAGCATGAAGCTGAAGTGTGCTGCCGGCAGTACGCTTTCGTGGGCGCCGATGTACATCGACATCGGGTTGTAGCCGAACTTCACCGACCCCACGCCCGGGGTGCTCATCGGGTAGCCACCGGTGTCGCTCTTCTCGGACAGGAACGGGTTGGTCGACCAGACGTGACCGTCGAGCTGGAAGGTGGTGCCACGACTGCCACCGGTCGGCATCAGGATGTGGGTACGGAACGGTTGCCCCGGTTTGGCGTACAGCACCGGTGTTTGCGGATCGCCGCCCACCAACGCGTTGCTGTAGGCCATGTGCGCATTGACCATGTCACCGTAGCCCGCGCCGTCGGCATGGCCGAACGGTGCATCCGGTGCCAGGCCGAAGCGGTACCACATCGGCTCGGTCTTGTAGTTGATGGCCATGCTGGAGTTGTCCTGCGGATCGGTCGGCACCCCGGCCCCCTCAGCGGCAATCCCTTCCACCGGCCGGCCATTGGCCCAGCGAATGTTCAACGCTTTGTGCCAGACCATCGCAAAGTCGCGGTAGCTGGTTTGACCCGGTGCGGTGACGGTCGCATTGACCTTGCGCACATCGTCAACCCAGGTGGCGCCTGTCGGCAGGATGCTCATTGCGCCCGCCAGGCCTTTTTGCGACTGCTTGATCACATCGGCCGGGGTGATGTTCAAGCCACCGAACTCCACCGCCGTGGCGTTGATGTTGTCGACATTACGTCCCAGTTGGGTGATCGGTTTGCCTTCACGCTCCAGGTGCCCGGCGTAGTACTGGTAGGTACGGTTCGGGTAGGCGCCGCTGTTGCCGACGCGCGGTGGTACGGTCTGGGTCGGGTTGGCACCGACGTTGGTGCCGTCGGATTTGGTGATGTCATACGCCAGCAACTGAGCGTGCAAGCCAACATGGCTGGACGGCCGCATCAGGTTGTTGCTGAAGGTGGTCGAACCGGTGCCGCTGTTGCGGTCGCGCTTGACCATGCCCTGCATCACCGCCGTTTGGGTCAGGTCGGGCATGACCATCGGCAGACGGTTTTCCAGGGTGATATTGATGCAGTCACCGGCCGCTGCACGCAGTACCAACGGTTCCACAGGCACACCGGGTTTGAGCTTGCCGGTGACCGGATCGAGGTCTGCCTTGCGCACATAGAGGATCGCGGTCGGGTCATGCAGCGGTCCGCTTTGCCCGCCGATGGTGATGGTTTCACCGTCTTCGGGGTCAGTCACGGTGACTTGCGGAATGCTCACTGGCCGCGAGTTGAACACCAGGGTGCCCCCGGCCGGATTCAGCGGTCCGCCCACATGCTGGCCAAGCCCCGCCGGATCACCGATGGTCAAGCCGAGCGGATTGGTCAGGATGTCGTTCGCCAGTGCCGCCACCACTTCATAGTTACGTTGCGGTGTCGGACGGGTACCGATGCCGTTGGGGTTGGCGCCAATCCGTGGGCAGACGCCGTCGAATGCCACGGTATTGCGCATGCCGGTCGGTTTGGCGTTGTTCGGCAAGGCAAACAGGTCGTTGCGCTGGGCGGTGTAGTTGCGCATCACGCCCCAGATGCCGCTCCAGTAGCCTTCGATCGAAGCGTCCATCGAGTACAGGTAGTCACCCGTGGTCGCCGCCGAACTGGAGAGCATCGAAACCGGTGCGATGAAGCCCATCTGCTCGGAGATCCCGATCATTTGCGACGCGCGCCAGCCGGAGTTGGAGCTGTTGCCGAAACCGGAACCGCTTTGCAGCCATTTCACGCCGTGCAGGGTGACGTTGTGCTCCTCTTCATGACCGCCGGCGTGCACCCGCAGCCGCACGTTGTCGCCGGTGTAGGTGCGCAGCATCGGGGTGAACGGGTCGCCCGCCTCCGCGCCACCCTTGTTGATATGCGGTGGGAACAGGGTGGTGCCGCCGGTTGGACCGGTGGCCGAGGTGATCAGGTTCGGCGCCAGGTTCATCGCCGGGATCGCACGGTCGGTACGGCTTTGCATGGCGTACGCCAGGTCGCCGCCCAGGCCGTCGGCCTGCATGCCGCGCTTGCCGTCCGGGCCGACCTTGTTCGGGTCGTACACCCGCAGGGCCAGCGGTTCATTGCGGTAATTGACCACGAACATGCCTGGGTCATCGACCGAGATCGCTTGTGGGCATGGCCGGGTCGGGCAGCCGGGGACCATACCGCCCTGCACTTCCATGATGCCATCGAGCAAGGTGCTGGCGTTGTTGCGCACCGGCGGGTTGATCGCGTAGCGGAAGCTGTCGGCAGTGGCCGGGAACGCTTGCGGGTTCGGCACGCCATTGGGACCTGCGCCTACATATACACCGGCTTCATAGGCATGCTGGAAGTCGCTGTACTCGAGGAAGAACTCACGGAAGCTGTCGTTCTTGCCGTCGCCGTCCAGGTCGCCGGTGGAGATCACCGCCTGCCACGAAGTCGGCCCGCCATCCTGGCGCGCGCCGCTGTACAACGGCTCGCCGGTTTCGGCGTGGAACCAGGTGGAACCGGCAGGTTCGGCCAGTACGGTGGCGTACAGGCCAATCTGTTGGTGAGTCGATGGGCCGAGGTGGTCGTGGGTGAAAATGGTGCCCAGGCCACGGTCCACACCCTTGGCGTTGACCACCGGATCGACAAACCAGCGTTGCATCGCCGTCCGCGCCCCGACCCAATCGGCCCGGCCGAACTGGCCGAAGTACGGATGGTTCTTGGCTTTCGGACACGCCGGGGTGCCGTCACGCGGGTCGGTGCCTTCGCATTGGTTGTACTCGCGGATGGCCTTGATGCGTTCTTGCACGGCGCCCGGGGAAAGTACGCCGTCTTCATAGTTCCAGCCGTTGGCCGAACCGTCGGCAGCGGTCAGGTCCCACTTCGGCAGGTGAATGTGCTGACCGATCACATCGGTCGGCGTGCGCACCTGATAGTCATCCATCTCATAGACGGCCGGCACCAGGTTGGTTTGCTGGTACTGCACGCAGTCAAAGGTGTTCATGCGCATCACCAGAGGCTCTGGTGGACGCTGCTTGGTGATCACAGGCCAGGCGTCTTCCCACAGCGCCAGGATGCGCGCTTGCGGGAAGTGGTAGCCGACCTTGTTGTACACCGCGTCGAACTGGATGTTCGCGGCTTTGTAGACCCGTGGACGATCGGCGGTGAAGGTCGAGGCGCCGATGAACGACATGCCATCTAGCCGCTCGCCGCTTGCGAACTCACCGGTACCGGCGCTGCTGGTCAGGCGTTTTTGCCGGTCATCCATGCAAGGTTCGTAGTACGGCGCACCGGCCACTGGCAAGGCCCCGTTGGTGCGGAAATTGCGCGCCACGATTTGATTGCCCGGCAGCAAGGCGAAGCTTGGGTGTTCTTTCTTGGCGTGGAAAGCCATCGCCGCCTGCTCGACTTCGGTGCCCTCTTCCGGCAGATACAGCGGTTTGGCGCGTTTGACTTCCTTGGAGAAATCCAGCGAGGTGGTCACGGTTTCAGCTTCACCCCCGGCGGAGAAACCGTCCAGGGAATGGCGCCCCAGACCGCCGTCCCAGCCACCGGACTGATTGGGGTCGAGGTTGGCCCACAGGGCTTTGCCCGTGGCCTTCAAGCTCTGCGCCGTGGCGGCGTCGAGCATGTCCAGCGGTGGGGTTGGCGGACGTTGGCCGACCGAACTTTCCATGCCGCCGATCCAGAACGGATAACCAGGGTTTTTCAGGGTGCCGTCGGCGTTGCGGTTAGCTTCGCTGCGATCGACCAGCGCCAGCGAACCGATGGCCTGAGCGTTACCGCCATGGTGCTCGCCGTCATCATCGCCTTCTTCTTCCTCGTCATCGTCGTCGTTGGCAGCCACCAGGGTTTCACCGACTTTCGGGATGACAACGACTTTGCCTGGCATCGGCGGCATGGCCTTGCCGGGCAGCGGAACCACGGCCGGGATCGGCGTGCCGGCGACGATTTCACCGTCGGGCAAGGCCCGTGCACCCGCCGCAGGTTTGCCGCTGCGCAGCGCGTAAGGTTCGCTGTGGAAGCCATCCTCGCCCTGTTGCGAAACTTCGAGTTTGGTGCCCTCTTCAAACACATCGTGCACCCGCCACATGGCCCACATGCCCTGGGCGAAGTGCGGATAGAAATGGCAGTGATAGATCGCATCGCCCGCTACGCGGTTGCGGTTGCCGGAACCGCCGTTGGCGATTTCATAGGTGTAGCCGGCGCCCGGGCCGATGCCCTGGGCATCCACATAGTCGGAGTTGTCGTCGTTGGGGTTGAACAGCCACTGGTGCCCGTGCAGGTGGAAGATGTGCTGCTCGTGGCCATTGTGGGTGTTGCGGAATTTGACGAAGTCACCGATGTAACTGTGATTGACGTTGGAAGGCTCGGATGGATACAGCGCCATGGTCGCCTTGACCCCGATCTGATCGGCGCTTGGCGTCTGGCCGGGGGTGATGCCTTCCAGGCCAGCGTTGGCCGGTACATCCACCAGCATCGCCACATCACCCACGGTGTGGGAGCTGAGGAAGAACTCTTCGTAGGCGCAGGACAGGCAGTCGTGCATCGGTCCGACGCCCAACCGGTTGGCGACCACCTCGGCGCCCATGCCGCCGGAGCCGTAGTTGATCATGAACGAATCGCGGGTCGGCTCCAACACGTGGGCCATGACCGGATCGGCCCAGTAAGCGGGAAAGGCTTGGGTCGCGGCGGTTTCATCCTGGAACTGCGAGGCGAAGTCGCGGAACGGCTCCAGTCGATTGGGAATCGCCGGGTTGCGTTTGCCCACGGCTTCGAGCGGATAAGTCGACGGCGGGAAGCTGCCATCGGCATTGCTGCCCATCACGATCGCGTCGCTCTCGCTGGACACGATTTCATTGCCGTCGACCATATTGATGATCGGCGTGCCGGCCTTGCCTTCACGAATCCATGGTTCGCGTTGCGGGTAGCGCGCCTGGTAATCGACGATAGGCTGGCCTGCCGGCGTGCGTCCGGTGGTGGCCAGGCGCATCTCTTCTTCGGTAACGGTGTTGCGGTACATGCGACCGCCCTTGGGTACCACCACCACCTGTCCGAACAGGCCGTTGGCGACGTTGCCGGCCGCGCCCTCGCCACCGAAGGTCGCACCACGGCTGCTGACCGCGAACACCCCCTCCCGCTCGGCGTACAAGGTGTAGGAACGGGTGGCGCCGGGTGGGATCAGGGTGTTGGCATTGCGCCCGGTGAACGAGGCGATGTCATCGATGCTATTGACCGCCTGCAGGCCGTTGACCTGGAAGCCAACGTGACGGTCGGCAACCTGCTCATCGACCTTGAAAATCTCGTTGTTGCCAATTTGGATGCCTTCCTCTTCCTCACCCTCTTCTTCCTCGCCGCCCTCGTGGGAGCCAGGGTTGGCCTGATAGGCCAGCAGGTTTTGCAGGTTGATGGTCAGGCAGTCACCGGCGGCGACCCGCAGCACCAGCGGGCGCGGACGCTTGTCGGCGCGTAGCGAGACTTTACCCGGCACCGCTGCGCCCCCTTGGGCGAGCGAAACGTCATGGTCATCGACCACATCGCGACGCAGGGCGAACATCATGCCGTTGACGTTCTGCGCACCGAGGCGGTTGAACATCAGCGGCTGGTCCAGCGTCACGACGTTGGCCACCAGGTTGCGCTCGCAACGCGCAGCCGCTTCGGCGAACTCGATGCCCAGCACCGATGCCGCCAATAACAGCCAGGGAAGAATGTGTGGAGCGTGGAAAATGCCGGTCATGATCACGGGCCTCGCTGTGGATACTCACAGGGAATAATTCTCGACAACTCCCTTGAGCAATCCGCATGCCATAAAATTTTTATTTAATTTTCAATAACTTATGAATGCCATTTAATTCATCGGGGGAAATCCCCCAGTTTTTCCCCAATTTTTCGCCGGGGCCACCCTCCCCCAATGTTGGGGAAAACCGGCGCGGGGTTTCGCTCACAACGGGGCGTTCGCCGACAGCCCCTGCAGAAGCCGGTACTGGTTCAAGACGTTGGGCACATACCGCTGGGTTTCGGCGAACGGCGGGACCACGCCGCCACGGCTGAGCACCGCCTGGGGACCGGCGTTGTAGGCGGCCACGGCGAGTTCGATGTCGTTGTCGAACATTGTCATCAGGCGTTTGAGGTATTTGGCGCCGCCCTGGATGTTCGACTTGGGGTCGTAGACGTTCTTCACCCCCAGTTCCCGGGCGGTGTCGGGCATCAGTTGCATCAGCCCGCCCGCGCCACTGGGCGACACGGCACTGGCGTTGTAACTGGACTCGGCCTGGATCACCGCATGCAGTAGCGCGGCGGGCAATTGGTTGTCTGTGGCCGCCTTGGAGACCAGCTCGGCATAGGGCCTGGCCGCAATCATCTGCGGTTGCTGGTCGAGGCTGACGACCGCCGCTTCGGGCTCGCGGACGACCCGCTCATAGTGGCGACCGGGACGGTGGACGTTCGACAGGACAAAGTTGCCCTTGGTGTCCACGGAAACGAATACGTCGGCCTGCGCGGCACCGGCCAGCAGCATCAATCCGAGCATTCCTGTGGTGAGCGTTTTCATTGTTCTACCTCCCCTGCACGGCCCCGAAAAGTGGGGGTAATGCCCCAATGGCCGGTGGTGAATCAGCCATGAGCAAGCACTGTGCCGAAACCGCAAAGCGCCATAACACGGGGGGTGCAGAGGCAAGCAAAAACCTTTGCATGGCAATTGCATAAGCCTCACTACATCAATCAGCAGCGACCCTTCCTGCCGACAAAGTGAGGTCATCAAGATGAAACAGCGACTGTCTTTCGCCCCGCGTGACTTTTCTCTGCGAGCCCAGCGCGGGTTCACCCTGCTGGAACTGTTGGTGGTGCTGGTGGTGCTGGGGTTGTTGGCCGGTATCGTCGCGCCAAAGTATTTCGCTCAACTGGGTCGCTCCGAGGTGAAAGTGGCCAAGGCGCAAATAGAAGGCCTGAGCAAGGCCCTGGACCTGTACCGGCTGGAAGTCGGTCATTACCCGTCCACCGAACAGGGATTGCAGGCGCTGGTCACCGCGCCCAGTGATGAAACCCACTGGACCGGCCCGTATTTGCAGAAAAAACTCCCGCAAGACCCTTGGGGGCGCAACTACACCTACCGCTACCCCGGTGAAAACGCCGAGTACGACCTGTTGTCCATGGGCAAGGACGGCCAGCCCGGCGGCGAAGGCGAAAACGCCGAAGTCACCAACTGGAATTGATGGCAATGGCGACCATGCGCTTTCACCTCAAAGCGGTCGGCAAGACCGGTGTGGTTTCAATGACCATCGAAGCGCCAGGCCATAGCGAAGCCCGGCGCATTGCCGAAGACCAGGGCCTGCGGGTGGTCAGCCTGCACGCCGAGCGAAACTGGCGGGCGTTGCGCCTCAAGCAGCGGGAAACGTTCAATCTGGTGTTGTTCAGCCAGGAACTGACCACGCTGCTCAATGCCGGCCTGCCGTTGATCGACGCACTGGAAAGCCTGGCGGAGAAAGAATCCGCGCCACAGGCCCGCAAGACCCTGAGCGAACTTGTGCGCCTGCTGTATGAAGGCAAATCGTTCTCCCAGGCCTTGGGCCAGCTGTCGGCGGTGTTCCCGCCGTTGTATGTGGCACTGGTGCAGTCCAGCGAGAAAACCGGCGCCGTGGGCGATGCCCTGGGCCGATACGTCAGCTATCGCCAGCGCATGGACGAGGTTCGCCAGAAGATCATCAGTGCGTCGATCTATCCGATGCTGTTGCTGGTGGTGGGCGGTGGCGTGGTGCTGTTTTTGATGGGCTACGTGGTGCCACGCTTCAGCCTGGTGTTCGAAGGTCTGGGATCGAACCTGCCATGGTTATCGCAGATCCTGATGAGCAGCGGCATGTTCCTGCATGCCCATCAGGGCGAATTTTTCGGCGCCTTCCTGGCGATCATCGTCGCCCTCGCCCTGCTTTCGCGCCAACCGTCCTTTCGCCGTGGCGTGGATCGTTTGATCGAAAAACTCCCGGCCGTCCATCAGCGCATTTTCATGTATGAACTGGCGCGCTTCTACCGTTCCCTGGGCATTCTGCTACAGGGCGGTATCCCCCTCGTCACGGCCATGGGCATGGTTCGCAACCTGCTCACCGTGGCCTCCCGAACACGCCTGGACCAGGCCTGCGAACGGGTGCGCGAGGGGCAATCGCTGTCGACCGCGCTGGAGCTCAATCACCTGGTGACCCCGGTGTCCCTGCGCCTGCTGCGTGCCGGCGAACAGTCCGGCAACCTGGGGCAAATGATGGAGCGCAGCGCCGACTTCTACGACGAAGAAATCAGCCGCTGGATCGAATGGTTCGTGCGGCTGTTCGAACCCTTGCTCATGACCTTCATCGGCCTGTTGATCGGGGTGATCGTGATCCTGATGTACATCCCGATATTCGAGCTGGCCTCGAGCATTCACTGACCCTCTGGAACGGGCCCTGACCATCGGTTGCATGGTTTCTCAACCGTGCAACCGAATAAACCGGTGCGTTGAGGTGTTTTCCAACGTTCCTGCTGAATACAGGGAGAAATCAGCACGTTGCATTGTTCATCAACGTTCCAATCTGAAAAAAGAAGACGGAGAACGACATGCACATCAACAAGCTTTTACTGGCAGTAGCTATTGGCGCGGTTCTGTCGGCGTCTACCGTACTGATTCCAGGCAGTTTTTCCGATATGTCGAGCGCCCACGCGAAAGACGGTGGTAGTGGCGGTGGTGGCGGTGGCCACGGCGGCGGTGGCGGCGGCAACGGTGGTGGCGGCGGCGGCAACGGTGGTGGTGGTGGCGGTGGCGGCGGCAGCGGCGGCGGCGGCGGCGGCGGCGGCGGCGGCAACGGTGGTGGCGGCGGCGGCAACGGTGGTGGCCACGGCGGCGGTGGCAGTAGCGGTGGCAACGGTGGCAGCCACGGCGGTAGCAGCGGCAGTGGGCACGGCGGTAATAGTGCCGGCAGCGGTCACAGCGGCAGCGACCATGCCGGCGGTACCGCTTCGAACTCCGGACGCAGCGGCACCCACGCCGAGCCGGGTGATGATCATGGGGTTCATCGCTCGGGTGAAATCGGTGACGACCACGGCGTGCACCGCTCCGGTGAAATCGGGGATGACCATGGCGTGCACCGCTCCGGTGAAATCGGGGATGACCACGGCGTGCACCGCTCCGGTGAAATCGGGGATGACCACGGCGTGCACCGCTCCGGTGAAATCGGGGATGACCACGGCGTGCACCGGTCCGGTGAAGTCGGCGATGACCACGGCGTGCATCGTGCCGGTTAAGTCGGGAAAGACAAACGCATGAGCTGACGTGCAATAAACCTGTGGGAGCGGGCTTGCCCGCGATAGGGGAGTGTCAGACGACATCAATGTCGACTGTGCCATCGCCATCGCTGGCAAGCCAGCTCCCACAGTGGCTGGCGTGAATCACACATCCTCGACTCGATCCAACCGCTCGCGCAAAAACTCGATCAACGCCTGCACCGGCCGCGACAACTGGCGATGCTGCGGATACACAGCCGACAATA
Source organism: Pseudomonas baetica (assembly GCF_051216495.1). Taxonomy (GTDB): domain Bacteria; phylum Pseudomonadota; class Gammaproteobacteria; order Pseudomonadales; family Pseudomonadaceae; genus Aquipseudomonas; species Aquipseudomonas baetica_B. The sequence continues at coordinate 9,701 of NZ_JBPKAM010000091.1, forward strand.
TCAGTGCCTGCGGTCGAAACGCGTCCAGCACGGTCACCAGCAGTCCCTCCTTCAACGCCGAACCAACGATAAAGGTCGGCAGGTAGGTAATCCCCATCCCGGCAATCGCCGCGTCCCTGAGCAATTCGCCATTGTTGACCCGCATCCGTCCGGTGACATTGACGACCAATGGCTTGCCCTGCCCCGCGAACCGCCATTGCACCTGACGACCGTGGCCGTAAGGCAGGCAGTCATGGTCCTGCAGTTCTTCGGGTATGAGCGGCGTACCGCGCTCGGCCAGGTAAGCGGGACTAGCGCAATACACGCGCTCGATGGTCGCGATACGGCGGGCAATCAATGTCGAGTCTTCGAGTGTGCCGATGCGCAAGGCCAGGTCGTAGCCCTCGCCGAGCAGGTCAACCGGTCGATCGCTCAAGTCCACTTCCACCGTGACGTCACGGTAGCGCTGCAAGAACAGCGGCAACAGGCAACCCAGGTGCGCCAGCGCAAACGACAGCGGCGCGCTGACGCGAAGGGTGCCGCGCGGCTCCGTGGTTTGCCCGGCGATGCCCTGCTCCACTTGCTCGACTTCGCCGAGCAGGCGCAGGGCTGATTCGTAATAGCTCTGGCCCAGGGGCGTAACGTCCAGGCGCCGGGTCGAGCGATTGAGCAACCGGACACCCAGGCGCTCTTCGAGCTGCATCAGGCGTCGGCTGACGAATTGCTTGGACAGGCCCAGTTGATCCGCGGCGGCAGTGAAGCTGCCGGAGTCCATGACCTGGCAGAAGATGCGCATGTCTTCGAAGGGGTTCATTGTCATGCTCTTGGTGACAGTCAGAGAGCTCTATAGCGACTTTAATACCTTTGCGCAAAACAATGTGGGAGCGAGCCTGCTCGCGAAGGCGGTAGGACAGTCACCACGTCAGTGTCTGTCAGACCGTTTTCGCGAGCAGGCTCGCTCCCACAAGGATCACATTGGACTTACTTGGCCGTAAACGTGGTGTAGCTGTTGATCAGATTACGGTAGTTCGGCAGGCGTTCCGACAGCAGGTTGGCCAGGCCTTCCATGTCGTTGCGCCAGTCGCCTTGCAGCTCGCAGGCCACGGAGAACCAGTTCAGCAGATGGGCACCGGCGGCCGACATGCGCGCCCAGGCCGCTTGTTGCACGGTGGTGTTGAAGGTGCCGGAAGCGTCGGTCACCACGAAGACTTCAAAACCTTCGGCAATGGCCGACAGAGTCGGGAATGCCACGCACACGTCAGTCACCACACCGGCGATAATCAGTTGTTTGCGGCCAGTGGCTTTCACGGCCTTGACGAAGTCTTCGTTGTCCCAGGCGTTGATCTGGCCTGGACGGGCAATGAATGGCGCCTCGGGGAATTGTGCCTTGAGCTCCGGCACGATCGGACCGTTAGGCCCCTTGTCGAAGCTGGTGGTGAGGATAGTCGGCAGTTTGAAAAACTTGGCGATGTCGCCCAGGGCCAGCACGTTGTTCTTGAATTCGTTGGGGGAGAAGTCCTGCACCAACGAAATCAGACCGGTCTGGTGATCGACCAGCAACACCACTGCATCATCTTTGTTCAGGCGTTTGTACGGAACATTGCTCATGAAAAAACTCCTTGGTGGATGGTTGTCGCTTGTTGGTATTGGTCAAAAGGCAAAACACGAGCAGCCAAAGGCGCCCCAGAAACCCGCGAAATCGCTGACCGGTGCATTCGACAGGCGCGCCCGTTCATGGCTGTGGGAATGCACTGCACAGGGTCCGCTGCACTGGTGAACCTGGGCCTGCAAGGGTGAGTTCGGCCGCCAGTGTCCCGGGACCTTCACCACCGGCGACCAGTCCGGCAGCACCGGCACACTGGCCGGTCCCAGTTTTTCGAAATCCCCGGCGGCATACACGACCTTGCCGCCGACCACGGTCAGCACCGACTCGATCCACTTGATCGCTTCTTCCTCGACACTGAAAAAGTCCGCGCTCAACGCGGCCACATCGGCCAGTTGCCCGACCTTGATCTGGCCCTTCTTGCCCTGCTCGGACGAGAACCAGGCACTGCCGTGGGTGAACAGTTCCAGCGCGGTCTGCCGTGACAGGCCCTCGGCATGCAACGCCATGCCGCCGACGGTGCGACCGCTGACCATCCAGTACAGCGAAGTCCAGGGGTTGTAACTCGACACCCGCGTCGCATCGGTGCCGGCGCCCACCGGCACACCTTCGGCGAGCATGCGCTGGATCGGCGGCGTCGCTTCAGCGGCCTTGGCGCCATAGCGCTCGACGAAGTACTCGCCCTGGAACGCCATGCGATCCTGAATCGCAATGCCGCCCCCCAGCGCCCTCACCCGCTCGATGTTCTGCGGGGTGATGGTTTCGGCGTGGTCGAAGAACCATGGCAGACCGTTGAACGGAATATCGCGGTTGACCTTCTCGAACACGTCGAGCATGCGGCTGATGGATTCGTTGTAGGTGGCGTGCAAACGGAACGGCCAGCGCTGCTCGACCAGATGGCGCACCACCGGTTCGAGTTCGTCTTCCATGCTTTGCGGCAGGTCCGGGCGCGGCTCCAGGAAATCCTCGAAGTCCGCCGCCGAGAACACCAGCATCTCCCCGGCGCCGTTGTGTCGCAGGTAATCATCACCCTGATGCAACTTGACGCTGCCGGTCCAGCTCTTGAAGTCGGCCAGCTCTTCCTTGGGCTTCTGGGTGAACAGGTTGTAGGCAATGCGAATGGTCAGTTGCTGGTCCTTGGCCAACTGCTCGATCACCTGGTAATCGTCCGGGTAATTCTGGAAACCACCGCCGGCATCGATGGCGCTGGTCAAGCCCAGGCGATTGAGTTCGCGCATGAACTGACGCGTCGAGTTGACCTGATACTCCAGCGGCAACTTCGGCCCCTTGGCCAGGGTCGAGTAGAGGATCATCGCGTTGGGACGCGCCACCAGCATGCCGGTGGGATTGCCGTTGGCATCACGGACGATTTCGCCACCCGGCGGGTTCGGCGTGTCACGGGTGTAACCGGCCACACGCAACGCGGCACGGTTGAGCAAGGCGCGGTCGTACAAGTGCAGGACGAACACTGGGGTGTCCGGCGCGGCCTGATTGAGCTCCTCAAGGGTCGGCATGCGCTTTTCAGCGAACTGGAATTCGTTCCACCCCCCAACGACGCGTACCCATTGCGGCGTCGGCGTACGATCGGCCTGTTCCTTGAGCATGCGCAGCGCATCGGCCAGGGACGGAACGCCTTCCCAGCGCAACTCAAGGTTGTAGTTCAGGCCGCCACGGATCAGGTGCAAGTGCGAGTCGTTGAGACCGGGAATCACGCAGCGACCCTTGAGGTCGATCACCTGCGTGCCCGCTCCGCGCAACGCCATGGCCTCGGCATCGCTGCCGACCGCGACAAAGCGACCCTCGCGGATGGCCACGGCACTGGCTCTCGGGTTTTCCCGGTCAACGGTGTGGAACTGGCCATTGAACAAAATCAGATCGGCGCTCATCGCGTTTCCTCAAGAATGTGTGGAATGGGACTGGCCGGCTTCCAGCCACGGTGCGAACAGACGTGTGGCCAGCGGCATGAAGATGTACACCACTGACAACACGATAGTCAGGGTGATCAGGAACGTGGCGACCACGTAGCTGGACAGGAACGCATTGAGCTGCAACAGCGGCCCCCAGAGCAGCGGCACCAGCAAGGTGTGCGGCAGGATCACCAGTAACGTCACCACCGCCTGCTTCCAGCGTGGCGGCGGCGATGCCGCATCGGCAAGCGGGGCGAACCAGAATTCGTTGACCGGATTGACTTCGGTCTGGTCGCCGTCCGCGAGCATCGGCGCGGCCTCGTCGATCAGCGCCTGGCGTTGCGGCGAATCGAGCCAGCGTTGCATGGCGTCGGTGGAGCAAAAGCGCAGCACGCAGGTGAACATCTGCAGACCGGCGTGCTTGCCCCGGACCACATCCACCCCCAGATGCCCCTCGCTCTGCCCGGCCACTTTGACGATATTGCGCAGCCAGGCTTCATAGGCTGCTTCATGACCGGCCTTGATCCGGTGCTTGACGATCAGCGTCACCACTTCATCGAACCCCGGCGCTGTAGTCCGGGAATGGGCTTGAGGCATGACGAAAGGCTCCGGCGAGACGGGTTGAGAACTGGGTTTCATAGTGCCGGGGCGGGCAAGGAAAAAATTGGATGTACGTGCTCTTTTTGTGTGGACTCCGAGTAATGGAAAGCACTCCCCTTACCTGTAGGAGCGAGCCTGCTCGCGATGGACGTCAACGATGACGCGGGCTGCCTGAATGCCCGCGGTGTCCCGGCGTTTTTCGCGAGCAGGCTCGCTCCCACAGGAGATTGGGGACATCCGCAAAAGCCTGATCGACTGTCAGGCCGTAACCGAAATATCCAGCGGCGCCGCCATGAACTGACTGATCCGCGAACGCAACCAGCGCTCCGCCGGGTCATTGTCATGCACCCCGCTCCAGGCCATCGACAATTGCGCCGCCTCAATCGCAAACGGCGGATCCTCGGCCCGCAAGCCGCATCCCTCCACCAAGGCGCAAGCGGCGTAATCGGGCACTGTGGCAATCATCTCGGTGCCGGCCAGCAACGCACGCAAGCCACTGAACTGAGGCACGCCGAGTACCACCTTGCGACACCGCCCGACCTTGGCCAGGTCCAGGTCGATGTTGCCGCTCAGGTCACCGGAAAACGACACCATCGCATGGGGCCGCGCGCAGTACTCGTCGAGAGTCAGCGGACCCGGTCGGGTATCGCCTCGCAGCACCTTGCAGTGAATGTCGCGCAGTTTCTTGCGCTTGGCATTGGCCGGCAGGTCCGTGGTGTAGCTCACGCCCACGGAGATTTCCCCGGAGGCCAGCAAGGCCGGCATCAACAGGTAATTGGCGCGACGCACCACGACCACGATCCCCGGGGCTTCTTCCTGCAACTGGCGCAACAGTGGCGGAAACAGACCGAACTCGGCATCGTCCGACAGGCCAATGCGAAACACATCGCAACTGATCGCCGGATCGAACTCCTTGGCCCGGCTGACCGCACCGGAAATCACATCCATCGCCGGTTGCAGCTCCTTGAGAATCGCCAGCGCCCGCCCGGTCGGCTCCATGCCTCGACCGTTACGCAACAGCAACGGATCATCGAACAAATCACGTAAGCGCCCGAGAGCCGCACTCACGGCCGGTTGACCCATGAACAGTTTTTCCGCCACGCGGGTCAGGTTCTTTTCGAACATCAGCGCTTCGAAAATCACCAGCAGGTTCATATCGACGCGACGCAGATCGTTTCGATTCATAGGCACGGGTTCCTTGTGAGTTCAATCAGGCTCGGGGGGTTTGGATTGTGTCTGACTTTACCCAAGACTTCCCGTTTTGGACGAGGAATTAACAACGTTTAACTCGCACGGCAGAGCCATCGGCTTCAAGAATGAAGCCTACCGACACGGACATTCGCCATGGCTCATTTCCAGCAAAACGTTGCCCGCGCGACCGTCACGCCAGCGCCAAAGAAAACCACCGGTGGCCTCAGCCCCCAGCGCGAACGACTGGTGAAACAATTGATTCTGGAGCGTCTCGGCCAGACGCTGGAGGTGACCGACCTGGCCAAGGCCTGCGCGTTGTCGCGCAGTCATTTCTCCCGGGCCTTCAAATGCAGCACCGGCCTCTCGCCCCAGGACTGGATTCGCCAACAACGCATCTCCCGGGCCAAGCTGCTGATCCAGCACACAGACCTGAGTCTCACGCAAATCAGCCTGGAATGCGGTTTCTGCGATCAGGCGCATTTCTGCCACATGTTTACCCGCAGCGAAGGGATCAATCCGTTTGCCTGGCGTTGTCGGACAGTTCGATCCGTTCACAACGCAACCCTGTAGACCGGGCACAACACCACCCCTGTGGGAGCGAGCCTGCTCGCGAAGGCGGAGTGCCAGTCGACATTTCTGTTCGATGACATGCCGCATTCGCGAGCAGGCTCGCTCCCACAAGGGATCAAGGTGCCTCGCGGATTTCTGTTAGCCCAGCGGAACCAATCGCTCCAATGCCTCGGCCACTCCACGCCCATAAGCCGGATCAGCCTTGGTGCAGTTGTCGATATGCCGCTGGCGGATCGACTGCGGGACACCGTTCATGGCCCGCGCCGTGTTCTCGAACAACAACTGCTGGCGCGCCGGGTCCATCAGGCGGAACAAATTGCCCGGCTGTTCCCAGTGATCCTCTTCAAGCCGATGGTCATAGTGTCGGGCGAAGCCTTCCAGCGGCAATGGCGGCTCGGAGTGTTCCTTCGAGTCTTCCCATTCGCCGACACTGTTCGGGAAATAACTGGCCGTGCCGCCCAGGTTGCCGTCAGTGCGCATGGCACCGTCGCGGTGATAGCTGTGATGCGGACAGCGCGGCGCGTTGACCGGGATGTGATTGAAGTTCACCCCCAGGCGATAGCGCTGGGCATCACCGTAGGAAAATAGCCGTGCCTGGAGCATGCGGTCCGGTGAGAAGCTGACGCCGGGCACGACGTTGGCCGGGGAAAACGCCGCTTGTTCGATTTCGGCGAAGTGGTTCTCGGCGTTGCGATTGAGTTCCACGGTGCCGACTTCGATCAGCGGAAATTCGCCATGGGGCCAGACCTTGGTCAGGTCGAACGGGTTGTGCCGGTAGTTGTTGGCCTGCTCCTCTGTCATCACCTGGATGCACAGTTTCCATTGCGGGAAATGGCCCTGCTCGATGCTCTCGTACAAATCCCGCAGGTTACTTTCGCGGTCCTTGCCGACCACCACGGCGGCCTCGGCGTCCGACAGGTTTTCGATGCCTTGCTGGCAGACAAAATGAAATTTCACCCACACCCGCTGGTTGTCGCGGTCGATCAGGCTGAAGGTGTGACTGCCGAAGCCGTGCATGTGACGGAAACTGGTGGGAATGCCGCGATCGCTCATGACGATGGTGACCTGATGCAGCGCCTCGGGCAGCAAGGTCCAGAAATCCCAGTTGCTGGTCGCGTTACGCAGACCGGTACGCGGGTCGCGTTTGACCACGTGGTTGAGGTCGGAAAAACGCAGCGGGTCGCGGAAGAAAAACACCGGGGTGTTGTTGCCGACGATGTCCCAGTTGCCTTCCTCTGTGTAGAACTTCACTGCGAAACCACGGATGTCCCTTTCCGCATCCGCTGCGCCACGTTCGCCGGCCACCGAGGAGAAACGCATGAACAGCGGCGTTTGCTTGCCTACTGAGTTGAAAATATTGGCTTTTGTATAACGAGTGATGTCATGGGTCACGGTGAAGGTGCCATAAGCACCCGCGCCTTTGGCGTGCATGCGCCGCTCGGGGATCACTTCACGGTCGAAGTGGGCGAGTTTTTCCAGCAACCAGATGTCTTGCAGGAGCGCCGGGCCACGGGGTCCGGCGGTCTGGATGTTGAGGTTGTCGGCCACCGGGGCACCGGTGGCATTGGTCAGCTTTTTCACGGGCTTACCTCTTTATGGATAGCGGCTCATCAGGCATCAGGTGCGGCGCGGATCCATGCCCGCGCCGGCTTCGATCAACCCTTGAGGAACGCCAGCAGATCGGCGTTGAGCTGGTCCTTGTGGGTATCAGTCAAGCCATGGGGCGCTCCGGGGTAGACCTTGAGCGTAGAACCTTTCACCAATCCTGCCGAAGCAATGCCCGCCGCTTCGATCGGTACCACCTGGTCGGCGTCGCCATGCACCACCAGGGTCGGCACGTCGAACTTCTTCAAGTCTTCGGTGAAGTCGGTTTCCGAAAACGCCTTGATGCAGTCATAGGCGTTCTTGTGGCCCGCGGTCATGCCTTGCATCCAGAACCAGTCGATCATGCCTTGGGAGGGCTTGGCATCGGGCTTGTTGAAACCGAAGAACGGCCCGGCGGCAAGGTCCTTGTACAACTGCGAGCGGTCCACCAGCGAGGCCTGGCGAATGCCATCGAACACTTCGATGGGCAGGCCGCCGGGGTTGGCTTCAGTCTTGAGCATCAACGGTGGTACCGCGGAAATCAGCCCGGCCTTGGCCACGCGGCCGGTGCCATGGCGACCGATGTAGCGCGCCACTTCACCGCCACCGGTGGAGAAGCCGAACAGCACCGCGTCTTTCAGGTCCAGCCGCTCGATCAATTGCGCCAGGTCATCGGCGTAGGTGTCCATGTCATTGCCGGCCCACGGCTGACTGGAGCGACCATGGCCACGACGATCGTGGGCGATGACCCGGTAGCCTTGGTCGGCGAGGAAAATCATCTGCGACTCCCAGCTGTCGGCACTCAGCGGCCAACCATGGCTGAAGACGACGGGCTGACCGCTGCCCCAGTCCTTGTAGTAAATCTCGGTACCGTCGCGGGTGGTGAATGTGCTCATGGAACATGCTCCTTTGCTTGGTGTGGGTGTGAATCAATCCGAGGCGCGACCCATGCGTCCAGCCAGCCGCGCCACCCGTTCGCCCAGGTGCGCGGCGGTGCATCGGTCTTCGGCCGGAGGGGCCAGTTCGGGAGACTGCTCGACATTCGACTGGGCCATGGCGCCCAGCGAACTGCCAAGGCGATTGAGTTGCCCGTCGAACACCCCCGCAGCGGAGCGCGCGGGCAAGAGGTCGAGGCCGACCCAGATCATCGAATGCTGGGCAGCGAATACCGCCATCTGCAGCAGAGTGTTGAGCTTGTCGCCGCACAGGCAACCGGAATTGGTGAAGCCGGCCGCCAGTTTGTCGCGCCACGGCTGGGCGAGGTAGAACGACGCCGTGGCTTCCATGAAGCCCTTGAACGCCGCCGAAGCGCTGCCCATGTAGGTCGGGGCGCCAAAAATGATCGCATCGGCTTGGTGCAGGTGATCCCAGTGATCGTCCACGGCTTCGACCGGAACGAGCCGGCAGGTGCTGCCCGGGCAACGTTCCACTCCCTGGGCCACTGCCTCGGCCATGACTCGGGTATGCCCGTAGCCACTGTGATAGACCACCACTACCTTGCTCATTCCAATGTCCTTTGTGGGAGCGAGCCTGCTCGCGAAGGCGTTGTATCAGTCACTGAAGATGTTGATTGTGCCGCCGCTTTCGCGAGCAGGCTCGCTCCCACATGACCGGGTGGAAGTTGAAGTGGCAGAGTTTTGGGCTTAGAGCGGACTCAGGACGAGTTAAACGTTGTTAATTTTCCATGACACGAAAAATGCACCGACCACCCTTTTGTCAGCACGGCACCCAATGAAGACAGGAGTCCGCTAAGGTCCGATGAACGCTGCAGTCGAAACAGGCACCGCGCAGTCATCCGGCCAGCACATTGCGCGGATGAAAAAACCTGAGGAATATGCTCGAAAACCGCGAATTAGACGGATGCAGGCAGGAGTGAGCCGTTGACCCTTTCCCTCGAACAGGCCGTGCATTTCGGCCCCTACAGGATTTACCCCGGACAACGCCTGGTGATGGAGGCCGACCAGCCGCTGCGCCTCGGCCGGCGGGCCATGGACATCCTGTTGATCCTGCTGGAGCACGCCGGGAATGTGGTGAGCAAGCAACAACTGATAGCGCAAGTCTGGCCCAACAGCGTGGTTGAAGAGATCAACCTGCGGGTGCACATGGCGGCCCTGCGCAAGGCCTTGGGCGACGGTCAGGCCGGCCAGCGCTACATCATCACCGTGGCGCAGCGCGGCTACAGTTTTGTCGCGCCCTGTTCGATAGAGCGTGTCGAGCACCAACCGGCCAGCGAAGGCCCGCCATCGAGCGAGCACAACCTGCCCCTGCGCCGCACCCGCCTGATCGGTCGCCAGGCATTGGTCGATCACCTGGTGACACAACTACCGCGCCAGCGCTTCATCACCCTGATCGGCCCCGGCGGCATCGGCAAGACCACCGTGGCCCTGCGCGTGGCCGAACAGCTTATCGGTCAATATCGCGACGGCATCCGCCTGCTGGACCTGGCACCGATCAACGACCCCTTACTGATCAGCGCTCACCTGGCCACATTGCTGGGCCTGTCCCTGCACGACACGCAACCGCTGAACAGCCTTGCCCTGTTCCTGCGCGAACGGCAGATGCTGCTGGTCATCGACAATTGCGAACACCTGATCGATAGCGTCGCCCTGCTCTGCGAGAGCCTGCTGCGTGGCGCACCGCAGGTGCACATTCTGGCCACCAGCCGCGAGAGCCTGCGGGCCGAAGGTGAATTCGTCCAGCGCCTGGAATCGCTGGATTGCCCACCTCCGATTGCCGTGCTGGACCGCGCCCAGGCCTTGGGGTTTTCCGCGCTGCAATTGTTCGTCGAGCGGGCGATGGCCAGCCACGACAGTTTCGAATTGAACGATGCCGAACTGCCGCTGCTGATCGACGTCTGCCGTCGCCTCGATGGCATTCCGCTGGCTCTGGAACTGGCGGCTGCACAAGTCGCCAGCCTTGGCCTGGGCGGTTTGCTCGCGCAACTGCAAGACAGCTTTCGCCTGCTCACCCACCGCAGCCAGACGACCCTGGGCCGGCATCAGACCCTGCGCGCCACACTGGACTGGAGCTTCGAACTGCTCAGTGCCTGCGAACAAACCTGCCTGCGCCGCCTGGGCATCTTCCGTGGCGGCTTTACCCTGGCGTCGGCAGCCGCAGTGATCGTCGGCGAGCACATCGAACCCGGCGAGGTATTTGGTTCGATCACGCAATTGGTGGCCAAGTCCCTGCTGAGTGTGGACGTCGGCGACGAGGAGGTTTTCTACCGCCTGCTCGACACCACCCGCCACTATGCCCTTGAGAAACTCGAACAGATCGGCGAGTTGGCCGGCACCCGTGAACGCCACGCCGAACGCTGCCTGGCCTTGATGCAGCAGGCGCAGAACGATTGGGAGAAAACATCGACCGCCCTGTGGCTCGAGCGCTATGCCCGGAGCCTGGAGGATATCCGCGCAGCCGTCGATTGGGGCCTGAATGCGCAAGGTCCCAGAGCGCTGGCGATCCGTTTGACGGCGGCGTCCACACCGCTCTGGCAGGAGTTGTCGCTGCTCAAGGAGCACGGCGGTTATGTGCGCAAGGCCCTGGCGTTGCTCAATGACGCGTCCGAGCCCTGTGCGCACTTGGCAATGACCTTGAAACTGGCCCTCGGTAGTGCCTGCTACCACGTCCAGGGCGCCAGCGCGGAAACCGTCGGCGCCTTTGTCACCGCCAGAAGCCTGGCCCGGCAGTGCAATGATGTGGTTGGAGAACTGCGCGCCGTATCCGGACACATGGCGGTCAACCTCAGTTGCGGCAATTACCAAATGGCCCTGGAACAAAGCCGGCAGTTCGACCGATTGGGTGTACACGGCGATCCGCTACTGTCATTGAGCACGCATCGCTTGCGGGTGTTGGCCCTGCACTTTGCCGGCGATCAGTCACGGGCGCGAGTGGATGCCGAAGGGGTCATCCAGCGCATGGCCCACAGCGGCCACCTCAACCGCTTCACCCATGGTTTCGGTGTGCAGTACGACCAGAGCGTCGCCTCCCTGACCATCCTGGCGCGCATCCTCTGGCTGCAGGGTCAACCGGAGCAGGCCTGGCGCACGGCTCGACAGGCACTGGACATCGCCTTGCAGATCAACCATGGCACCTCCATCTGCTACACCCTGGCACTCTCGGGCTGCCTGATCGCCCACTACAACGGCGATACGCGGACGGCTCGCGACCTGCTGCGTCTATTGCTGGAACAGGCACAGAAACACTCGGTGCTGCTGTTCTTCACGTGGGCGCAGCACTATGCGCGGGTCATCGACAGGGCCGATGCGCAGGCGTCGCAACGTCCGGGCATTGGTTTGATCAAGGAAATCATGGTCACCCTGGACACCGCCTTCGTCGATGACGATTTGCTGCAACGCGCCGACAGTGGCGCGGCGGGATGGAGCACCGCCGAGATTCTGCGGGCCCGTGCCGTTGCGCTGTTGGCCGCCGATTGTCCAGTCAAGGATTGCACCGCCGAAACGGTGCTACGCAAGGCGCTCGACGTGGCACAAACCCAGGGCGCCCTGGCCTGGGAACTGCGCAGCGCCACATCGCTGGCGCGGCTCTGGCAACGTCAGGGTCGCTTTCGGCAAGCCTATGAACTGCTGACGCCGGTCTACGAGCGATTCACCGAAGGGCATGCCACGCCGGATCTGATTGCCGTGCAGCGTTTACTCAGCGAGTTGCAGGACAGCCTTCTGTAGGAGCGAGCCCGCTCGCGATGGACTCAAGAGCACCGCGATTAGCCAGTAAACACGCATTATCGTTAACGACCATCGCGAGCGGGCTCGCTCCTACAGAAGAGCATTCCCAGTGTGCTCGAGTTTTTCCTGGGCATAGCTGCGAGTGGTGTTGAGGAAGCGATAACGGGTCACGCCTTGGGTCTGCTCCCGCGACAACAGCGATTTGAGCGCCAGGCTTTCCAGCACCTTGCTCAGCCGCTCGGGCAATAGTTTCGCGCAACTGACCACGCCCACCGCGGTGTCCAGGGTGAACGCCGACTTGAACACCGCCAGGCGCTGCAACACGGATTGCTCCAACGGGCTCAACCGTTCGTAGCTCCAGTCCAGGGCGGCCTTGAGGGTCTGGTGCCTGGGGACTGCCGTACGCCGCCCTTGGGTCAGCAGTTGAAAACAATTATCCAGTTGCGCTTGCAGGCCCACCAGCGCCAAGGCATCGATCTGCGCTGCCGCAAGCTCTATTGCCAAGGGCAGTCCATCGAGCCGCCGACAGATTTCGCGTACTCCCCGAAGGTCCTGTTCGCGCAGGGTAAACCCTTGCTGACGGGCCCGAACACGACTGACGAACAACTGCACCGCCGAATATCCCATGACTTCATCGACACTGCGCAACGCCGACGTCGGTGGCACCACCAGTGGTGGCAACGGCAGCACTGTTTCGCCAGCGGCCAGCAGTGGTTCGCGACTGGTGACCAGAATAGACAGGCGCGGTGCCGAGGCCAGCAATGCTTCGATCACAGCCCGGCTGCGTTCCAGCAAATGCTCGCAGTTATCGAAGATCAATAACGCATGGCGTTGACCCAGCGCCGACAGGGTGGCGCCGGTTTCAAGCTCGAGGGCACGCGCAAGGTGATCTTCCACTTGAGTCGGATCGTCAATCGTCGCCAGGTCCACCCGCCACACACCATCGCGAAAGTGCTGCAACAGCAACTCGGCGACCCTCAGGGCGACTGTGGTCTTGCCGATACCGCCCGGTCCGACCAGGGTCATGCAGCGTCGCTCCGGCAACTGCCGCACCAGGCTGCCCACTACCGCATCGCGTCCGATGACCGGCGTCAACCGCGCGGGCAGGTTATGTCGGGGTGGGGGGAGGCTTTCGAGCGAGATCGAGGTGTGTAGCAAAGCCTGCTGCACCGGCGCGACAAAGCTGTAACCGCGCTCGGGAATGTTGACGATGTAGCATCGCCCGTCCTGCCCGTCGCGAAAGGCTCGACGCAGTGCGGCAATGTGCACCCGCAGATTGATTTCCTCGACCACCGACCTCGGCCACACCTGGGCGATGATTTCGTTCTTGCTGACCACCGAGCCCGCGTGCTCGACCAGTACCTGCAAGATATCCAGGGCCCGCCCGCCCAGGCGCAGCGGTTGGTCGCCTTCGAGCACCAATCGCTGATTGAGGTGGAACGCGTAGGGGCCGAAGCGCAGCACCGTGTCGCTGTGTATGTCTCTGAGGCTGTTCATGCACCTTCACCCGCCGGGAACCTGCCCGGTACACATCCAGGCCGAACCTTCCTTGCAATGAATTCACGGCTATCTTGGCAGGCCTCGGTGACGGTACAACTGGCACGGGGGGAGTGTCACGGCCATTACGGTGCGCAAAACGGCCATGGCATCAGCTGAATTGCTCGCGGTACTGGGTCGGCGTCAGGCCGAGCTTTTCGCCGAACAAAAAGCGCATATGCCGCACACTGCCGAAACCGCTTTTGAAGGCTACGGTCTTGAGCGGCAACTCGGTGGTTTCCAGCAGGTTCCTGGCGCAATCGATACGGGCGTTTTGCAAAAACTCCATGGGCGTCATGCCCGTTTCCCGGACAAAGACCCTGGCGAAGTGCCGCGCACTCATGGTGGCCAGACCGGCCATGCGTTCGATGCTGAAGGTCTCATCGAGATGTTCGAGTACATGGTTCTGCACCCGGGTAATCGCTGTTTCATGGGGCGCCACCGCCGCCATCAACGGGCTGAACTGCGCCTGGCCGCCTTGGCGTTTCATCACCACCAGCAACACCTTGGCCACGTCCTGAGCGACTTTCTTGCCATGGTCCTGGGCGACCACCGACAGCGCCAGGTCAATGCCGGCGGTGACACCGCCGGACGTGATGAGGCTGCGGTCCTGTACGAATATCCGGTCAGTTTCGACGCACGCCTTGGGGAAGGCCTTGATCAGGCGTTCGGTGTAATGCCAGTGGGTGGTCACACGGTAGCCGTCTATCAAACCGGCATGCCCCAACACAAATGCGCCGGTACAGATCGAGCCATAGGCCCTGGACCGACTGACGTTGTGCTTGAGCCAATCGAGCAACGGCGGATGCTTTTCGTTGTAGGCACCGGGACCGCCGGGCACCAGCAATAAATCAAAGCCGTCACAGGCCTGATCGATAGACACATCGGCCTGCACGCTCACGCCATTGGACGCCCGCAGCGCACCGGGCTCGGTGCCGATGGTCGTCAGCACATAATGGTCGTCGGGCTTGAGATACCGATTGGCGATGGAAAACACCTCCATGGGCCCGGCCATGTCGAGCAGGAGGAAGTTGGGGAACAGCACCATTGCCACGGTTTTCATGGGTTAATTATCACCAAGGTCGCAATAAGATCAGACCGCCGAACACGGCCCTTTGTGGGAGCGAGCCTGCTCGCGAATAGGGTTTCAAATTCAGCGCAGAGGTGCCGGTCAGTCCGCTTTCGCGAGCAGGCTCACTCCCACAGGGTCTGCGCCCGGCATAGCCCTGCATTATGTCGAAGTAAAGCGTCAGCGTCGCCTACATCACTGTCAACCGAAACGAGACAGTATTTCAATTTCCATCTACTTATTGCACCAGCCAGTAACCATTAACCTTCTCCTCACTCGGACGAATTCACGTCCCCACAGGAGATTCCATCATGCTGACCCTTCGCAAGGCTTCTGATCGTGGCATGGCCAACCATGGCTGGTTGAAGTCGTTTCATACCTTCTCCTTCGCCAACTATCGCAACCCGAAAGAACAGGGTTTTTCCGACCTGCTGGTGATCAACGATGACCGCGTGGCGGCCGGCAAAGGTTTCGGCCAGCACCCGCACCGTGACATGGAAATTTTCTCCTACGTGCTCGATGGCGCGCTGGAACACAAAGACACCTTGGGCACGGGCTCGGTGATCCGTCCCGGCGACGTGCAGCTGATGAGCGCGGGCAGTGGCGTGGCGCACAGCGAATACAACCACTCGGACAAACACCCGGTGCACTTCCTGCAGATCTGGATCGTGCCTGAAGTCAGCGGGGCCAAACCGCGCTATCAGCAAGAGCACTTCAGCCCACAGAAGAAACGCGGTCGCCTGCAACTGATCATCTCCCCCGACGGCGCCAAGGGTTCATTGAAAGTGCGTCAGGATGCGCGGGTGTATGCCGGGCTGATCGACGGCCAGGAAAGCGCCACCCTGGAACTGGCCGCCAACCGCTACGCCTACGTGCATGTGGCTCGGGGCAGTGTCGAGCTTAACGGCTTGGGCTTGCAGGCAGGTGACGGTGTGCGGGTTCGCGAAGAACAGTTGCTGACCTTGAGCAATGGTGTAGATGCTGAAGTGCTGGTGTTCGATCTGCGGCCGCAGGAATTGCCGGAAATGCCATAAAGCCTTGTAGGAGCGGGGGGGGGGGGGGGGGGGGGGGGGGGGGGGGGGGGGGGGGGGGGGGGGGGGGGGGGGGGGGGGGGGGGGGG
>NZ_JBPKAM010000092.1:0-25540 GCF_051216495.1 Pseudomonas baetica
GGGTTGGGCGGGGTTTTTGGGTTTTTTGGGGTTTCTTTTGGGGGAGAGTCTTTCCCACAGTGTTTTTTGGGGGGTTCTTTGTGGGCTGCCAGCCTGCTCGCGAATGGACCGCGCAGCGGTCCCGCCGGATCTCTCAGGCGGGCGAATGCTCCTCCATCGCCGCCTTGTAGATCGAGTTCTTCGGCTGCGCAAACAACCGCTCCATCATCGGTTCGAAAAAGCTCAATGGCAGGGTGTCATAGCTCGGATCAAACGCCGCCGCATCGTATTTGGCACAGAATTCAATAGTCGCCTGATACTGCGGATGACCCTTGAATTGCTCGCGCAGGTGCCGATCCATCCCCAGGTGATGAAAGAAGTAATAGCCCTGGAAAATCCCGTGCTTTTCCACCATCCACAAATTCTCGGCACTGACAAAAGGCTTGAGGATCGCAGCGGCGATGTCCGGGTGGTTGTAGGAGCCCAGGGTGTCGCCGATGTCATGGAGCAGGGCGCAGACCACGTACTCCTCATCGCGACCATCGCGCCAGGCGCGGGTGGCGGTTTGCAGGGAGTGGGTCAGACGATCCACGGGGAAACCGCCGAAATCACCTTCCAGCAGTTTCAGGTGCGCAACGATTCGTGATGGCAGTTGTCGGGCGTAGGCACTGAAATCCGCGGCGATGATCGCCCAGTCTTCCTGCGTGCCATCTTTCATATGCGTGAAACGCGCATTGGCATTCATCGGCAATCCTCTTGGCTAGAACGGCACGCGTCCCAGAATCATGTCCCGGTACATGACGAAATCACCGAGCAGGCTGTAGAAGGGATGCTGGAAAGTCGCAGGACGGTTCTTTTCGAAGAAGAAATGCCCGACCCAGGCAAAGCTGTAACCCGCCAGCGGCAGTGCCCACAACAACATCCAGGCGCCCCGGCCAATGGTCATCGCCAGAATGAAAATGACCAGTGTGGTGCCAATGAAGTGCAACCGACGACAGGTACTGTTGCTGTGTTCGCTGAGGTAATACGGGTAAAACTCAGCGAAGCTGCTGAAACGCTTGATGTTTTCCACGACTGCGATCTCTGTGGTTTTTGTTATGACTGCAAGTTGTTCTGCGGGTAGCTTATTTAAGTCTAGAGTGATCAATGGCGTCGGCCAGTGACAATCGGCGCCACTTTAGTATCCTTCGGAAATCAGCCGTGGTATGCGGCTCATCATGTAAGAACCCGACATGAGCGAACGAACGACTTCTGCAAGCTGGGCGATGGGGATTGTCAAAGCACTGGAAATGGACGGCCTGGATTGCCGGGTTCTGTTCAAACAGCTGGGGCTCGACTACGCGGCACTGGATGATCCGGATGCACGCTTCCCGCAGGATTCCATGACACGACTCTGGCAACGCGCGGTTGAGCTGTCCGGCAACCCGGCGATTGGCCTGAACATGGGCAAGGTGGTGCGACCGGCGCAATTTCATGTGACGGGCTACGCCTTGATGTCCAGCCAGACCCTGGCCGAAGGTTTCAGGCGTCTGGTGCGTTATCAGCGGATCATTGCCGAAAGTGCCGACCTGAGTTTTCGACTGCTGGATGAGGGCTATGCGCTGATTCTCACGGTGCACGGCGACCACTTGCCGCCGACCCGTCAAAGCGCCGAAGCCTCGCTGGCCTGTGCCCTGGCATTGTGCGGCTGGCTGACCGGACGCACGTTGCACCCGCGCAAGGTGTTGGTGCAGGGCGACCAGCCGGCCAATCTCGAACCCTATAAACAAGCCTTCCATGCGCCGCTGGTGTTCAACGCGCCGTACGATGCGCTGATATTTGAACGCGCGGACATGGAAGCACCACTGCCGACCGCCAACGAGGCGATGGCCTTGCTGCATGACCGGTTTGCCGGAGAGTATCTGGCGCGGTTTTCCGAGAGTCGCGTGACCCACAAGGCACGCCAGGTGTTATGCCGATTGTTGCCCCAGGGCGAACCCAAGCGCGATGCCGTGGCGCAGACGCTGCACCTGTCGCAACGCACGTTGCAGCGGCGCTTGCAGGAAGAAGGTACAAGCTTTCAGACGTTGCTGGACGATACCCGACGAGAACTGGCCGAGCAGTATCTGGCGCAGCCCACCATGACCCTGCTGGAAATTGCCTACTTGCTGGGTTTCGCCGATCCGAGCAACTTCTTCCGCGCCTTCCGTCGCTGGTTCGACACCACCCCCGGCGAGTACCGGGCGCGGCAGTTGCAAATACCTGCGTCGGTCAATGACGCCAGAACGCCGGAATACACAGCACAAACACCGTAATGATCTCCAATCGGCCCAGGAGCATGCCGAACGAGAGAATCCACTTGGCGGCGTCGGGCAGCGAGGCGAAGTTGCCGGACGGGCCAATGGTTTCGCCCAGTCCCGGGCCAACGCCGGACACGGTACTGGCCGCGCCGGTCAGGGCGGTCATCCAGTCCACGCCGAGCAGCGACAGGAGCAGGGCGATCACGCAGATGGTGATGGCAAAGAAGAACGAAAAGGTCAGGATCGAGCGCACGATCTCTTCATCCAGGCGGTGACCGTTGTACTTCTGCTTGATGACCGCACGCGGGTGAATCAGTTGGTTAAGGTTGGCCTTGAGCAGGATATACGCCACCTGGAAGCGGAAAATCTTGATCCCGCCAGCGGTCGAACCCGAACAGCCGCCAACGAAGCCCAGATAGAAGAACAGCATCAGCGAGAAGTTGCCCCACAGGCTGTAGTCCCCCAGCGCGAAACCAGTCGTCGTTACCACCGAGGTCACGTTCAGCGCCACATGCCGCAGTGCATCCAGCCAATGCATCTGGGTGGTCCACCAGTACCAGGTGCCGAGTATTAGCCAGGTCACCAGCAACATGGCGAGCAGACCTTGAACCTGCTCATCCTTGATCAGTGCCCGGCGGTTGCCGCGCAGCGTCGCCACGTACAGGGTGAACGGCAGGCTGCCGAGAATCATGATGACGATAGCCACCCAGTGAACAGCCGGTTGCGACCATTTGGCCAGGGACTGGTCCGACGTGGAAAAACCGCCGGTGGAAATGGCCGACATCGCATGGTTGATGGCATCGAACGGACTCATCCCGGCCCACCAGAACGCCAGGCTGCCGAAAACGGTGATGCCGACGTAGGCCGCCACGATTAACCGCGCCACCATGTGCGAGCGGGGCATGACCTTTTCGGAGCGATCGGACGATTCGGTCTGAAACAACCGCATGCCGCCGATGCGCAACAGTGGCAGGATCGCGACCGCCATACCGATGAAGCCGATGCCGCCGATCCAGTGCAGCAACGAACGCCACATCAGGATGCCGGGGGACATGTTGTCCAGGCCCGTGAGCACGGTGGACCCCGTGGCGGTAATGCCGGACATGCTTTCGAAGAACGAGTCGGTGTAGCTGATGTGCTGGGTCAACAAAAACGGTAGCGCGGCGAAGATGCACACCACCAGCCAGCTGCTGACGGTCAGGAGGTACATGTCCCGTGGCCGCAGGTGGATATGTTCGGGACGCCCGGGAATGACCAGGGCCAGGCCGCCGACAAAGGTGATCATGCTGGCCCAGAGGAACGAGGGCAGGTCGCCGGTGCGATCGAAGATCACCAGGGTGGCCATGGGCACGACCATGGCGATGGCCAGGGTTATCAGGAAGATGCCGATAATGAAACCAATGAGACGTAAGGTCGGCAACGCCATGAAATCCGCTCGGCTGAAATAAGGAAGGGCGCCATTCTACCTGTGGGGCAGGGCATGTAAACCGGCACTGTCGCGGCAGTTACAGCTAGAATAGCCGCACATTTTTTTCAGGAGGTGGCCGATGCAGGCTCTCGACGTTTTGCTCAACCGTGTTTCCGTTCCGCGACTGGTTGAACCGGCACCTACACAAGCGCAGCGCGAAGTGTTGTTTGCCGCGGCCATGCGAGCGCCGGATCACGGTCATTTGCAGCCTTGGCGCTTTCTGACCGTCGAAGGCGCGGCGCGAGAGCAAATGGGTGAGTTGCTGGCTGAAGCGGCGAAGCAGCAGGATGGCGAAGTCACCGAAGCGGCCATCGACAAGGCTCGCAACGGTCCACTGCGCGCGCCGCTGGTCGTGGTGGTGATTGCGCGGTTGCAAGATCATGTCAAATACCCGAAATCCGAGCAGATGCTGGCGGCTGGGTGTGCGGCGCACGGGATTTTGCTGGCGGCTTATGCACAGGGCATTGGCGCGGTATGGCGCACGGGTGATCTCGCCTATTCGCCGCATGTGGCCAAAGGGTTGGGCCTGGCGGAAGGGGAAAAGGTGATTGCATTCCTTTACCTGGGGACGCCGCAGAAGGAACCGCGTGTGGCGGAGAAGGTGGATCTGGCCGAATTCGTCAGCGCCTGGCCTGCTAAAGCCTGACACTGCTGATCAACTGTGGGATTTATGGTTGGGAGACGGCCCCCGGCACCAGCGGCAATTCCAGGCTGGCAATAAATCCGCCATGCGGGTGGTTGGCCAGAACCAGGCTACCGCCATGCCGTTCCGCCGCGCGGCGGGCAATGGCCAGACCGAGGCCATGCCCGGCCGCGGTTTGGCCCGGCGCCCGAAAAAACGGCTCCCCCAATTGGCTCAAATGCTCGGCGTCCACACCGGGGCCATGATCACGTACGGTCACCACAATCCGCTCGCCTTGTCGCAATGCCTGCATTTCGATCGGTTGCCCACCTGCCGGATTGAAGCGCTGGGCATTGCGCAGCAAGTTGTCCACGGCGCGCTCGATCATGGTCGGCCAGCCCCTGAGGTTCAGTTGCGGTTCGGCCTCAAGCCGGACGCTCTGCTCCGGCGAGCCGAGTTGCGCGTCCCGTTGCAGTCCCGTGAGCAGTGCGTTCAGGTCCACCTCTTCGGCGCTGGCGTTATCGGCATCCACCCGCGCCAGTACCAGAATTTCACTGATCAACGCTTCGAGGCGGTCGCACTCCCGTGTAAGGCGTGGCCAGAGTTTTTGCCGTTCTTCCGGTGTTGCGCGCTCCGCCAAGGCCAGCGCAATGCGCAGTCGGGCGAGGGGGGAACGCAGTTCATGAGACACGTCCCGCAACAGTTGGCGCTGGCTGCCGATCAGGCTTTGCAGGCGCGCGCCCATGCGGTTGAAGTCGTTGGCCAGCACCCCGAATTCGTCTCGCCGGTTGGCCAGTTTGACCAGGCTGTTCTGTTGATAAGTGGTTTGCCCCAGATCATGCACCGCACCGCGCAGGCGGCTGAGCGGGCGGGTAATGGAGAAGGTGACCAACAGGCTGAACAGGGTCAGTACCACCAACGCGATACCCAGTGCACTCAGCGGCCAGAGCAGGCTTTCCCGGTGCCAGGCGTCGAGTTCCGGATGGGGAATGCGGTAGATCAAAAGATAGGTGTCGCCGGTTTTTTCGCTGGTGTATTCAGCGGTCAGACGCCGCCATGGCAGGCGTCGGTCATCGTTGTTCTGCCGCGCTTCGAAGGCTGCCGCGCGTCTTGGGAAGGTGCCGCGTACCACCGGATCGCCACTTTCATTTAGTACCTGAACGTCGATGTGATACTGGCGTTTGCGCTGTTCCAGGATGTCCTGGGCGGCTTCTTCGCCTTCGGATTCGTAAGTTTGCGTCCACTGTTCGGGCAGGGTGTTGAGCCCCGGGTGGCGGCTGAGAATCCACGCATCCTGGTTGAGCATGTGCCCGAGCAGGATGGACAGCCCTGCAACCAAGGCGATGGCTAGCCAGAAGCTGGCCAGGATACGCCAGAACAATGAGCGCACAGAAAATCCTCTAAACAAACACAAAGCCATGTGGGAGCGAGCCAGCTCGCGAAAAGGGCGTGTCAGACGACATCATTGCTGCCTGATACACCGTCTTCGCGAGCAGGCTCGCTCCCACAGTAATTCGAGTGGTGTCCGACCCAACGGTATTTGTCGTTGAGTCGGAAGCCAACGCATTATTGCGCTTTTTGCGCCTGTTGCGCTTTCCACGCCTTGAATTCGGCCCATTCGGCGCGACGCTCAGCCTGTTTCTTCTGGATCTCGTCGAATTTCTTCTGTTGATCCGGTTTCAGCAGAGCCCGTACGTCGGCTTCGGCTTTCTTGTGGTTGGCGGCCATCTCGTCTTTCATGGCTTTCTGGTCGGCTGGCGAGAGTTTCTCCAGGTATTTGTCGATTACTTGCTGACGCTCATGCATCTGCTCGCCCATGATCTTGCGGATCTGCTCGCGTTGTTCGCGGCTCAGGTCCAGCTGACTGTACGGGCCTTTGCCGTGCATGCCGTGCATCTGACCGCCGTGGCGCGCTCCATCCATCGGGCCACCCATTGGGCCGTCGCCTTCAGGCATGGCCATGGCAACGGTTGGCAGGGCAGCGGCGAACATCAAAGCGATAAGAGTCTTGCGCATGGTGAATCTCCTTGTCTCATTCCCGGTACGTTCCGGATGTGTGCAGATTACGGAGTTCAGGGTCAGTGGCGGTCAGCGGAGCGTAAAGCTTGGGTAAAGATGGTTTTCGACCTTCCTGACAAACCCGTCGCTGGACAGGCGGACAACCTGTAGGAGCCAGCAAGCCGGCTCCTACAAAGGACTTTCAGAGGCTGTAGTAGTAACCGCGGCTGCGCAGGGCCACGATGCGTGGACGGCCATCGGGGTGCGGGCCGATTTTCTTGCGCAAGTTGCTCACGTGCATGTCGAGGCTGCGGTCGTACAGGGTCAGCTTGCGGCCGAGGGCTATTTGCGCCAGCTCCTGTTTGTCCAGTGGCTCGCCAGGTTGCTTGAGCAGGGCTTCCAGCAGGCGGCTTTCGGAAACAGTGAGGGTGAACTCCTGTTCATCGATGCTGACGACGCCTCGTACCGGGCTGAAACACAGGTCACCCAGTTCCATCTGGCTAGAGACAGCCGCGGGATGGCTGCGGCGCAGCACAGCACGCAGGCGGGCGGTCAGTTCACGCGGATCGCAGGGTTTGGCCAGGTAATCGTCGGCACCCAGCTCCAGGCCGAGGATGCGGTCCAGTGGTTCGCCCCGGGCCGACAGCATCAGCACCGGCAAATCCGGGTGATCGCTGCGCAACTGCTTGAGCAGTTCCAGGCCGCTGCCATCGGGCAGCATCACATCCAGCACCACGGCCGCCGGGGAGGTTTCGGCCAATGCACGGCGGGCGCTCTGGCCATCGTGACAGGCACGCACCTGAAAGCCTTCCTGGCCCAGCCAACTGCTCAGGAGCTCACACAGCTCCTGATCATCATCAATTAGTAACAGCTCGCTCATGAATCACTCAATTTAGCCATTGCCGGCGTTTTCGACTTGCACCACTGGCGAAGATACCGCAGAGCAGGGCCAATAGCGCAACTCCGGCGCCGATGACAAACCACTGTTGTTGATCCGTCAGCCAGCGTGGAGTCGAATTGCCGGCCTGGGCTTCCCGTAGTTGCAGCTTCAAACGCTGGTTTTCCTGGCGCAACCGGGCCAACTGGGGGCTTTCGCGTTCGCCATCGGCACTCTGCAGTTGTTTGCTCAGTTCTTCTCGTTGCCGCTCGCTTTCCTTCAAGCGTTGCTGCAACTCGTTGATCTGGCTACCGGCGCTCAAGGACAGCGGCGTGGAATTTGCGCCCTCGGCATGTTCTTCACCGTGGGCGGGGGCCACGATCGACAACGTGACCAACATCAGACACAACGGACCTTTGCGCATCGCGACTCCTGATTCCAATACGAGTATTGGGGAAGTTGTCGGCCGGCAAACGAGAATAATGAGCGATTGAGAGCGCGATGAACCGATAAGGTTCACCGCGCGGGGGATCGAAAAAAGAAAATTACGGCAGGACTTGCTTGAACGGCTTGACCACAACGCTGGCGTAGACGCCTGCGGCAATGTACGGATCGGCATCGGCCCAAGCCTGTGCGGCACTCAGCGAATCGAATTCGGCGACGATCAGGCTGCCGGTGAAACCCGCCGCGCCCGGATCATTGCTGTCGATCGCCGGGTGCGGGCCGGCCAATACGATGCGACCTTCGCCCTTGAGCACTTGCAGGCGCTCAAGGTGCGCAGGCCGGGCGGCCAGGCGAGCTTCCAGGGAGTTGGCGACGTCTGTGGCAATGATTGCGTAAAGCATGTCAGTCCTCGGTTTTAGGCGATGTGGTATCGGCGTCGTGCAGGTGGCGGGACAGGTAGATGCCCTGGCCGACCAGGAATATCAATGTCATGCCCAGGCTGCCGAAGACCTTGAAGTCGACCCAGTAGCTCTGGAAGGTGAACGCAACGAACAGGTTGGCGGCGCCGCAAAACAGGAAAAAGACGATCCAGGCGATGTTCAGGCGCGTCCAGATCGGCTCCGGCAGGGTCAGCGCGTGGCCCATGATGCGCTTGATCAGCAGGGTGTCACCGATGAAATGGCTGCCGATGAAGCCCAGGGCAAACAGCCAGTTGACCACCGGGGCTTTCCATTTCAGGAAGGTCTCACTGTGGAAGGCCAGGGTCAGGCTGCCGAAGACCAGGCAGGCGATGAGGGTCAGCCACTGGCTCTTCTCCAGCTTGCGCTGCTTGATGAACAGCGTGCCGTAGACCACCAGCGAACTGAGGATCAGCATCGCGGTGGCGCTGTAAATACCGCCTACAGTTACCTCATGGCCGGCAATGTCGACGACCCGTGGATCGATTTTGAAGACGATGAAAAACAGCAGGAGCGGGATGAAATCGATGAATTGTTTCACAGTGGCAGCCAGAAGCAGGATGTGGCGGCATAATAACAAACATATGGGCGCGCGATAGCGCCAGCTGATTTGAGGTTACAAAGCCCTGTGAATGTTGATTTGCACTGCCATAGCACGGCCTCCGATGGTGCCTTGGCGCCTGCGGTCCTGGTGGCGCGTGCGTTCGAGAACGGCGTGCGGGTCCTGGCCTTGACCGATCACGACACCCTGGAAGGCCTCGAAGAGGCACGCAGCGCGGCGAATGCGCTGGGGATGCACTTGGTCAATGGCGTCGAATTATCCTGTACCTGGGGTGGTGCGACCATTCATGTGCTCGGCTACGGTTTCGACGTCGATGCCGCACCGTTGGTCGAGGCCATTGCCAAATTGCGCGATGGTCGCTGGCTACGTGCCGAAGAAATAAGTCGCAAGCTGGCATTGAAGGGCATGCCTGGCGCACTGGACGGCGCCCGGGAAATTCAGCAGGAGCTGGGCGACAGCGGCAACGCGCCGGCCCGGCCGCACTTCGCCGACTGGATGGTGCGCGAAGGTTTCGTCAAGGATCGCGCCGAAGCGTTTCGCAAATGGCTGGGCGCCGGCAAGCTGGGGGATGTCAAGCAACACTGGCCGACCCTGGAGGAAACCGTCGAAACCCTGCGCGCGGCCAAGGCCTGGGTCAGTCTGGCGCATCCCTGTCATTATGAGTTCACCCGCAGCAAGCGCCGCCGCCTGATTGCAGACTATATTCAAGCAGGGGGCCAGGCGATCGAAGTGGTCAATGGCTATCAGCCTGCCGAGCAAGTGGGCAGCCTGGCGATCCTGGCTCGCGAGTTCGGTCTGCTGGTCAGCGCCGGCAGTGATTTTCATGGCCCTGGAGGCTGGTCCGAGATCGGTGAATACCGCCCGCTCCCGGAGGATCTGCCACCACTGTGGTGTCGATTCAAACATGACCCAATTATTGCCGCCGTCTGAACAGGTAGAGAATGTGAGTCAATTTTTCCAGATTCATCCGGAAAACCCGCAAGCGCGCCTGATCAAGCAGGCGGTCGAGATCATCCGCAGCGGCGGGGTAGTGGTTTATCCCACAGACTCGTCCTACGCCATTGGTTGCCAGATCGGTGACAAGGTTGCGGTGGAGCGGGTTCGACGACTGCGTCAGCTCGATGAGAAGCATAACTTCGCGCTGATTTGCAGCGATCTGTCGCAACTGGGCCTGTTTGCCAAGATCGACACCGGTACTTTCCGTATTCTCAAAGCCCATCTGCCGGGGCCCTATACCTTCATCCTCAATGCCACCCGTGAAGTCCCGCGGCTGTTGTTGCACCCGAAAAAACGCACCATCGGTCTGCGGGTGCCCAGTAACCCTATCGCTCTGGCCTTGCTGGCCGAGTTGGGTGAGCCGCTGATGAGCGTGAGCCTGATCATGCCTGGCGATGACGATCCACTCACTGACCCTTATGAAATGCGCCAGTTGCTCGAACATCAGGTCGAGTTGATCATCGACGGCGGCTTTGGCGGCATCAAGGCGTCCACCGTGATCAGCCTCGCCGACGGCGAACCGGAAGTGATCCGCGTCGGTTGCGGCGACCCTGCGCCGTTCATGGCCGAGGCCTAGATGTCAGCAGTAGAACCCGTCGACAGTCAGGCCGGTGCCCAGCAAGAGCTGCCCTTCGCCATGGTGTATGGCCAGGCGGTCATGGAAATGCCGCTGGACCTGTACATCCCGCCGGACGCGCTGGAGGTCTTTCTCGAAGCCTTTGAAGGTCCGCTCGACCTGCTGCTGTATCTGATCCGCAAGCAGAACATCAACATCCTCGATATCCCGGTGGCGGAAATTACCCGCCAGTACATGGGCTATGTCGAGTTGATGCAGTCGGTACGCCTGGAACTGGCCGCCGAGTACCTGGTGATGGCGGCAATGCTGGCCGAGATCAAGTCGCGGATGCTGCTGCCCCGGGCGGAAACCGTCGAGGACGAGGAAGAAGACCCGCGCGCCGAACTGATCCGCCGCTTGCAGGAGTACGAACGCTTCAAGAATGCGGCCGAAGGTATTGATGGCTTGAGCCGCGTCGGCCGTGATGTGGTGGTGCCCAAGCTCGATGCGCCGGAAGCCCGGGCGCGCAAGCTGTTGCCGGATGTGCGGTTGTCGGAGTTGTTGCTGTCCATGGCCGAGGTATTGCGCCGAGGCGACATGTTCGAAAGCCACCAGGTCAGCCGCGAGGCACTGTCCACCCGCGAACGCATGAGCGACGTACTGGAACGGCTCAAGGGCGGCGGTTTCGTGCCGTTCGTCGAGTTGTTCACCGCCGAGGAAGGGCGGCTGGGCGTGGTCGTGACCTTTATGGCAGTCCTCGAGCTGGTCAAGGAATCCTTGGTCGAGCTGGTGCAGAATGAGCCGTTCGCAGCGATCCACGTGCGAGCCCGAGCCGAATAACGAGTTGAATCATGAACCTGAGTGAACCCCGCGAGCTGGCGCCACTGCTTGAAGCCTTTCTGTTGGCCTCGGGAAAGCCGCAATCCCTGGAGCGCCTGTTCGAACTCTTCGAAGAAGCCGAACGGCCGGATCCTGCGGTTTTCAAGAAAGCACTGACCATACTGGGCAAGTCCTGTGATGGCCGTGCGTTTGAATTGAAGGAAGTTGCTTCCGGTTATCGCCTGCAAATCCGCGAAAAATTTTCGCCTTGGGTTGGTCGTCTATGGGAAGAGCGCCCGCAACGTTATTCCCGGGCGATGCTCGAGACCATCGCCCTGATCGCTTATCGCCAACCCATCACGCGGGGCGAAATCGAAGACGTGCGGGGCGTGGCGGTCAACAGCCAGATCGTCAAAACGCTGATGGAGCGGGAGTGGATCCGCATCGTCGGTTACCGCGATGTGCCCGGCAAACCGGCGATGTTCGCCACCACCAAGGCCTTTCTCGATCACTTCAACCTGAAAAACCTCGACGATTTGCCGCCGCTTGCCGAGCTGCGCGAGCTGGAACCTGACCCGGTGCTGGAGTTCGATGACGCGCCGGTCCCCGCGGCGTTGCAAGAACTGGCAGATGCCAGCGCCGAGCCGGAAGAGCCCAAGGAGGAAACCAGTTTCCATACCTTGCTGCAGGAACTGGACAGCATGGAGGAGGGGCTCAAGACTGACTTCGATGATTTGTTGCGGGATGGTGAAGTCGCTGGGACGGATCCGGAAACCGCTGGCATTCGGACGGAAACCGAAATCGTACAGATCGAGCCTGAGGCTGAAGTCGAGCTCGAAAGTGAGCCGGAGCAGGACGACGACATTCTCGGGGTTGCCGAAGCTCGGGAAAAACTGTTGGCTGCCGTTGCTGCGCTTGAACCTCCCAAACCCGCGCCCGAGTTGACGGATGAAGAGGCTGAGGCCCTCGCGCTGGCTGAAGCCATAGAGGCCGAACGCCGCGAATGGGAAAATTGACACAGGGATTGATGTTGACTCCACCGGTCGGCGGAAAAGCAAATAACCTGGTATCGATCAACTAGTCTCTGATGCGCGAACGCCGTCATGAGCGTATGATTCGCGGCCCTTCGACGATCCCTTCGTCAAAGTTACAGTTTTCACTACTTCAGGACCCTCAACTCTGAGCGTCCTGAACAGACCACACCGGGAGGTGCCCAGATGAGTATCAACGACCAGCAAGACGACCAGCCAATCGGCCCAGCAGGCGAAAAACTGCAGAAAGTCCTCGCCCGTATCGGCGTCGGTTCGCGCCGTGACGTGGAAGCCTGGATCAGTCACGGCCGCATCAAGGTCAACGGCAAGGACGCGACCCTCGGTCAGCGCGTCGATATGCATGACGCCATCACCATTGATGGCAAGGTGATCAAGCGCGAAGAAGCCGCCGAGTCGGTGCGCCGCGTGATCATGTACAACAAACCCGATGGCGAAATCTGCACCCGTGTCGATCCGGAAGGCCGCCCGACCGTGTTCGACAAGTTGCCGCGTCCGAAAGAAGGGCGCTGGATCAACATCGGTCGCCTGGACATCAACACCACCGGTTTGCTGATGTTCACCACCGACGGTGAGTTGGCCAACCGCCTGATGCACCCATCCTTCGAGATGGACCGCGAATATGCCGTGCGCGTGCGTGGTGAAGTGGACGACGAGATGATCGAACGCCTGAAAGCGGGCGTCGTGCTCGAAGACGGCCCCGCGCGATTCACCGACATTCAGCAGGCGCCCGGTGGTGAAGGTTTCAACCATTGGTACCATTGCGTGGTAATGGAAGGTCGCAACCGTGAAGTGCGTCGTCTGTGGGAATCCCAGGGGCTGGTGGTTAGCCGTCTGAAACGTGTGCGTTTCGGTCCGGTGTTCCTCAACTCCGACCTGCCGATGGGTCGCTGGCGCGAGATGAGCCAGTACGAGGTCGACATCCTCAGCGCCGAAGTCGGTCTGACCCCGGTCGCCATGCCGCAACTGAACGCCAAGAGCAAAGACAAGCTTGAGCGGATGCAGCGCAAGTCGTCGCGGCCTATGGCCAGGACCGAACGTGTGCGCACCCTGCGTCCTGCCACTGATGCACCGGCGACCAGTTCGCGTACAAGCCGCGAGCCGCACATCGAAGGCGAGCGTCCAGGTCGTAAACCTACCGCGCGTCAGGACGGTGAGCGCGGTCCACGGACTCCGCGACCAGCGAACGGTCGCACCGAGCGCGGTGAAGGTCGCGGTGCTCCTGCGGGTCGCGGTACGCCGGTGGCAGACCGTCCGGTCGAGACCAAACGCCCGGCCAAGCCTGCTCCGAAGCGTCCGGGAATCAAGCTGGTCGATGGTGACAAGCCGTCGGGCAAGCGTCGCGGTGCCCCGGCCGGTTCCGGTCAGCGTCCTGGTTTTGGGCGTCGCAAGCCGGAGTGAAGCAGCGGTAAGCTTCAAGCGGCAAGCTACAAGTGAAAAGCGCCAGCCTTCGGGTTGGCGTTTTTTTTGGGGCCTGACTTAAGTGATGTGGTGTTTGTCAGTCAGTCTTCGCGAGCAGGCTCGCTCCCACAGGGGCGCGAGTTTGCGAGCCAGTGTGGGAGCGAGCCTGCTCGCGAAGGCGTCAGTGGCGACACCGCCAGGTTCGGGGCGGAAAGTTCGCGTTACGTGCTGTAAATAATTATTTACGAATTCGGCTGGTTGCACTCGTTAAATCACCTGCTCCGAAAGTCTGTAAGAAAATTCTTCCATCCAGCGACCTTTCCTGATGGCTCTCAGCGCTCTAGTCCGCTTGTTTCGCCAACTCAAGCAAGGTGTCATGCGCGCCATGCCTGTCGTGCAGGTGCATAAAAAAGGAGGCGCAATGAACGCCGCAATCCGTTTCCAGCTCCCATCGTGGGCCGGTTCGTCAACCGTCCCCGTCAATGGCCCGCAAAGGTCTGATCCTCTTTTTGCAGCCGCCCGAGCCTCTCGGGGCGGACACAGGCAATCCCGGCAAACGACACGCTGATCCGTGGTGTCTGGCAGCAGGGGGTTAGCGGTGTACAATGCGCCGCGTTTTACCTGTGACCTCCTGCGCACCTGCGCAAACCTCAAGGCTATCCGCCTTGTTCACTCCGCCACGTCACGAGCGTGTCGGGTTCGATTTCGTCACAGATAAAAACAAACAGGTGACGCATGACCGTTGTAAATACGCTGAACTCCTGGTGCCTGCGCTGGGGTTTGATCGGTGCCGCTTAACGTCCTTTCAAAGCTGCAACCCAACATCATCAAACCTTGCGTGAGACCTTTTTCATGAGTGGACAAAACTCGCATTCAGGCGAGCTGAAACGCGGCCTGAAAAATCGCCACATTCAATTGATCGCCCTCGGTGGCGCGATTGGTACCGGTTTGTTCCTTGGCTCGGCCGGGGTACTGAAATCCGCCGGGCCGTCGATGATCCTCGGCTACGCCATTTGCGGCTTCATTGCGTTCATGATCATGCGCCAACTGGGCGAAATGATCGTCGAAGAACCCGTGGCCGGTTCCTTCAGCCACTTCGCCCACAAATACTGGGGCGGTTTTGCCGGCTTCCTGTCGGGCTGGAACTGCTGGATCCTGTACATTCTGGTGGGCATGTCGGAGCTGACCGCAGTCGGCAAATACATCCACTACTGGGCGCCGGAGATCCCGACCTGGGCCACGGCGGCGGCATTCTTCGTGCTGATCAACGCGATCAACCTGGCCAACGTCAAAGTCTTTGGCGAAGCCGAATTCTGGTTCGCGATCATCAAGGTCGTGGCGATTGTCGGCATGATCGGCCTGGGCAGCTATCTGCTGGTCAGTGGTCATGGTGGCCCGGAAGCGTCAGTGACTAACCTTTGGTCCCATGGCGGCTTCTTCCCCAATGGTGTCAGTGGTCTGGTGATGGCCATGGCGATCATCATGTTCTCCTTCGGCGGCCTGGAAATGCTCGGTTTCACCGCTGCTGAAGCCGACAAGCCGAAAACCGTGATCCCGAAAGCCATCAACCAGGTGATCTACCGGATCCTGATTTTCTACATCGGTGCGCTGGTGATCCTGCTGTCGCTGACCCCTTGGGACAGCCTGCTGGAAACCTTGAACGCCTCTGGCGATTCCTACAGCGGCAGCCCGTTCGTACAGGTGTTCTCGATGCTCGGCAGCAACACTGCCGCGCACATCCTGAACTTTGTGGTCCTGACGGCGGCATTGTCGGTGTATAACAGCGGCACCTATTGCAACAGCCGCATGCTGTTGGGCATGGCCGAGCAGGGCGATGCGCCGAAGGCCCTGGCGAAAATCGACAAGCGCGGCGTGCCGGTGCGTTCGATCCTGGCCTCGGCGGCCGTGACGCTGATCGCGGTGCTGCTGAACTACCTGATCCCGCAAAACGCGCTGGAACTGTTGATGTCGCTGGTGGTAGCCACCCTGGTGATCAACTGGGCGATGATCAGCTACTCGCACTTCAAGTTCCGCCAGCATATGAACAAAACCAGGCAGACGCCGCTGTTCAAGGCCCTGTGGTATCCGTACGGCAACTACATCTGCCTGGCGTTCGTGGTGTTCATTCTCGGCGTGATGCTGCTGATTCCGGGAATTCAGGTCTCGGTGTACGCGATTCCGGTTTGGCTCGTGTTCATGTGGATCTGCTACGGCATCAAGAACAAGCGCCGTGATGCTGCGGTGGTGACGGCTCCAGCTCGTTAAGCAACTGATCGGCTGGCCTGATGACGCCAATGCCCGTATCGCGAGATACGGGCATTTTTTATGGCACATCCAATCCGTAGGAGCCGGGTTCAACGTCAGAATTGGATTCAGGCTTCAGAAAAACAAATGCCCCGACAAGTCGGGGCATTTGTTGTTCAGGCGATCGGTTTACATGTTCGGGTAAGTCGGGCCGCCGGCACCTTCCGGTGCGACCCAGGTGATGTTCTGCGCAGGATCCTTGATGTCGCAGGTCTTGCAGTGAACACAGTTCTGGGCGTTGATCTGGAAGCGCTTCTCGCCGTCTTCCTGGGTCACCACTTCGTACACGCCGGCCGGGCAGTAACGCTGGGCAGGTTCGTCATACAGCGGCAGGTTTTTCGCCAGCGGGATGCTCGCATCGGCCAGCTTCAGGTGGCACGGTTGTTCTTCTTCGTGGTTGGTGCCGGAGATGAATACCGAGCTCAATTTGTCGAAACTGATCTTGCCGTCCGGTTTCGGGTAGTCGATCTTCTTGCAGTCGGCGGCCAGTTTCAGGCAGGCGTAATCCGGCTTGGTGTCGTGCAGGGTGAACGGCAGTTTGCCGCCGAAGATGTTCTGATCCAGCCAGTTGAAGCCGCCACCAACGATGGCGCCGAACTTGTGGATCGCTGGGCCGAAGTTGCGGCTGGCGAACAGTTCTTCGTAGAGCCAGCTCTTTTTGAACGCGTCGACGTAGGTGGTCAGCTCTTCAGTACCATCCTTCTCGGCGAACAAGGCATCAGCCACCGATTCAGCGGCGAGCATGCCGGACTTCATTGCGGTGTGGCTGCCCTTGATCTTGGCGAAGTTCAGGGTGCCAAGGTCGCAACCGATCAGCGCGCCGCCCTTGAAGACCATTTTCGGCAGCGAGTTCAGGCCGCCTTTGCAGATGGCACGGGCGCCGTAGCTGATGCGCTTGCCGCCTTCCAGGTACTGCTTGAGCACCGGGTGATGCTTGAGGCGCTGGAATTCGTCGAACGGCGACAGGTAGGTATTGCTGTAGGACAGATCGACGATCAGGCCGACAACCACCTGATTGTTTTCCAGGTGATACAGGAACGAACCACCGGTGTTTTCGGTGCCCATGATGTCCATCGGCCAACCGGCGGTGTGCACCACCAGGCCAGGCTGGTGCTTGGCCGGATCGACTTCCCAGATTTCCTTCAGGCCGATGCCGTAGTGTTGGGCGTCGGCATCGCTGTCGAGGTTGAAGCGCTTGATCAGCTGCTTGCCGATGTGGCCGCGGCAGCCTTCGGCGAACAGCGTGTATTTGCCACGCAGTTCCATGCCCGGGGTGTACAGGCCTTCTTTCGGATGGCCTTCGCGGTCAACGCCCAGGTCACCGGTGATGATCCCGCGGACAATGCCGTTTTCGTCGAACAGCGCTTCCTGGGCGGCGAAGCCCGGGTAGATCTCTACGCCCAGGTTCTCGGCCTGCTGGGCCAGCCAGCGGCACAGATTGCCCAGGGAGATGATGTAGTTGCCTTCGTTGTGCATGGTCTTGGGCACAAAGAAGTCTGGAATTTTCTGCGCGCTTTCAGCGTTCTTGAGAACGAAGATGTCATCGCGGGTGACGGGCGTGTTCAGCGGCGCGCCGAGTTCTTTCCAGTCCGGGAACAGTTCGTTCAGGGCGCGTGGTTCGAATACGGCACCGGACAGGATGTGAGCACCGACCTCGGAGCCTTTTTCAACCACGCAGACGCTGATTTCCTTACCGGCTTCAGCGGCTTTCTGCTTCAAACGGCAGGCAGCGGACAGACCAGCGGGGCCGGCACCGACGATGACCACGTCGAATTCCATGTATTCGCGTTCCACAGGCTATCTCCTACTCAAGGCTCAACAGTTTTTTCTAATTTTTAAGGTTTGGTGTCGCATCCATGAATCCCGGCACAACGTCGGGAGCGGACAATGGATCAACCACCTTTCTCTTTGGGTGGCGCATTATATCTACACCACTCTCAGGGTCCAATACAAACGTTTGTTTGAATTGGCTCAAAGCCAGAGAAATCAAAGTCACGCGGGTTATGAACGGCTATTTTGCCGTATTGACCGGAATAGGTGTTCCGGTCAAGATACGGGCGGTTTTGCGCTCGCCGTAGGCTGACTGTTGGTTTCAAGAGCACCTCTAAAGACAGGGCGATGGCAGTACAAGGTGATGCGCGGTTCAGGTTCAGCGCGCAGTTTACACGCCGCGATATTGAATGACTCGTCGGTCACCGCTGACGAACGGTCATGAACATCGTGAGCGATGGTCACTTGACATGTACGCCGGCGTTTTTAGAGGTGCCCTTGCGCCCGATGAGCATCAACCGCCAGGTTCGCCTAGGCGACTTTCTTTTCACCGGAGAGTAACGAGGAATCCATGAAGGTTCTTGTAGCTGTCAAACGCGTTGTGGATTACAACGTCAAGGTCCGCGTCAAGGCGGACAATTCCGGCGTCGACCTCGCCAACGTCAAGATGTCGATGAACCCATTCTGCGAAATCGCAGTGGAAGAAGCCGTACGTCTGAAAGAGAAAGGCGTTGCGACTGAAATCGTCGTCGTCTCCGTGGGCCCGTCCACTGCTCAGGAGCAACTGCGCACCGCGCTGGCTCTGGGTGCCGACCGCGCCATCCTCGTCGAATCCAACGAAGATCTGACTTCCTTGGCCGTTGCCAAGCTGCTCAAGGCTGTTGTTGACAAGGAACAGCCTCAGTTGGTGATCCTTGGCAAACAAGCCATCGACAGCGACAACAACCAGACTGGCCAGATGCTGGCTGCATTGAGCGGCTACGGTCAGGGCACGTTCGCTTCCAAAGTCGAAATCAGCGGCGACAGCGTAGCTGTTACCCGTGAAATCGACGGCGGCGCACAGACCGTTTCCCTGAAACTGCCGGCCATCGTCACCACCGACCTGCGTTTGAACGAGCCGCGCTACGCGTCCCTGCCAAACATCATGAAAGCCAAGAAGAAGCCTCTCGAGACGCTGACTCCGGACGCTTTGGGCGTTTCCACCGCCTCCACCAACAAAACCGTGAAAGTCGAAGCGCCTGCTGCACGCAGCGCGGGCATCAAGGTCAAGTCGGTGGCTGAACTGGTCGAGAAACTGAAAAACGAAGCGAAGGTAATCTAAATGACTATCTTGGTTATTGCTGAACACGACAACAAAGTGCTGGCTCCGGCCACGCTGAACACCGTTGCTGCCGCTGCCAAAATCGGCGGCGACATCCACGTTCTGGTTGCAGGCCAGGGCGCTGGCGCCGTGGCTGAAGCCGCTGCGAAAATCGCTGGTGTGAGCAAAGTCCTGAACGCTGACAACGCCGCTTACGCGCATCAGCTGCCAGAAAACGTCGCTCCTTTGGTTGCAGAGTTGGGCAAGGGCTACAGCCACATCCTGGCCGCTGCCACTTCCAACGGCAAAAACATCCTGCCGCGCGTTGCCGCTGCACTGGACGTTGACCAGATCTCCGAGATCATCTCGGTAGAAAGCGCCGACACCTTCAAGCGTCCGATCTACGCTGGTAACGCCATCGCTACCGTTCAGTCGAACGCTGCGGTCAAGGTCATTACCGTGCGTGCCACCGGTTTCGATCCGGTTGCCGCTGAAGGTGGTTCCGCCTCCGTTGAAGCTGTTGCCGCTGCTCACGATGCTGCGATCTCCAGCTTCGTTGGCGAAGAGCTGGCCAAGTCCGATCGTCCGGAACTGACCGCTGCCAAGATCGTCGTTTCCGGCGGCCGCGGCATGCAGAACGGTGACAACTTCAAACACCTGTACGCCCTGGCCGACAAGCTGGGCGCTGCCGTGGGTGCTTCCCGCGCCGCGGTCGACGCAGGTTTCGTACCGAACGACATGCAGGTCGGTCAGACCGGCAAGATCGTTGCGCCACAGCTGTACATCGCCGTCGGTATCTCCGGCGCGATCCAGCACCTGGCCGGCATGAAAGACTCCAAGGTGATCGTTGCGATCAACAAGGACGAAGAAGCGCCGATCTTCCAGGTGGCCGATTACGGCCTGGTGGCTGACCTGTTCGAAGCCATCCCTGAGCTGGAGAAGCTGGTCTAATCCGGCTGCTTCACTTATAAAGAGCCCGACCTTTTGGTCGGGCTTTTTTTTGCTTTTCATTTACCTGTAGGAGCGAGCTCGCTCGCGATGATCTCAAGAGCGCCGCGTTTAACCAGAGCAATGCGTCATCGTTAACGCCCATCGCGAGCAGGCTCGCTCCTACAGTGTGATCTAACCGGGTTTGAGTGAGAGTGTTGCCATGGATCTGCATCGCGTGTCGGGATGGTCAATCTTGATGGGGTTGGCGCTCTTGCCAGCGCTATCCAATGCCGCAGGCAAGTGCGAACGCCTTGTAGTGACCGGCAGCCCGGATGCGCCGCCGTACCTGTGGCAAGATCCGCAAAACCCCAAGTACCTGATTGGCGCCAGTGCCGACCTGCTGCAGCAAGTGGCGGGGGAGTTGGGCATCAAGGTCGAACTGCTTTATGCCGGTAAACGCTCCCAGGCCCTGGACGAAGTACGCAGCGGTCGCATGGACATGTTGGCCGATGCGCCGTTGACGGTCAGCGAGCTCGAGTCCCTGGACTACATTCATCCGCCGTTGCTGGAAAACGATTACCTGGTCTGGACCCGCAAGGATTCGCCACTGATCTACAACAACGTGCAGGACCTGCACGGCCACGTCGGCGCTTTGTCGGAAAAGTCTCGATTGACCCCGGAATTTGCCACCTTCGCCGAGCAGCAACTGACCCTGACCCGTACAGCCAATCTGACCCAGGCCTTTCAGAAATTGTTGTTGGGTGAGGTGGAATTCGTCCTGGCAGGTCGCTACTCGGGCATGGCAATGGCGCAGACACTGGGCATGGCCAACGATCTGGTTGCGCGCATGCAACCGGTCGATCAGCCGGGACTGTTTCTCGCGGTTTCCCATAACTCAGCCTGCAACGATCCCTGGTTGCGCGGACAGCTGGCCAAAAAGATGACAGAATTGCCCGCGTCCGGACTGACGGAGGCTGTGCTGCAACGCAATATCGAGCGTTGGAATGCGCAGCAGAAACAATCCGTCAGTACTCCAAAACAGTAGGGATTTTTAGTGAGTATTCGACCTCTTTTCGCTGCCCTGGCCGTTCTGGCTCTGGCGGGTTGTGCAGCCGATCCGGCGCCGAACGAACAAATGCGCCTGACCGAGCAGGCCGTCGAGCAAGCCCGGGCGGTGGGTGCCACCGCCGACGAAGTACCGGAAATGAAGCTGGCCGAAGACAAGTTCAACCGTGCCAAGGGCAGCATGAACGACCAATCCTTCAGGAACGCACGCATGCGGGCCGAACAGGCTGAGCTGGATGCGCGCCTGGCCGAAGCCCGCGTCCTGACACTCAAGAGCGAGGCACAATTGAATGTGCTCGATACCCGCATCGCCCGCCTGCGCAAGCAACTGGGAGATACCCAATGAAGCTCGGGTCCAAGGTGATCGGTGGGTTGATCCTGGTCGGATGCGGGAGCCTTTATGGTTGCGCCGGTCAGCACAGCGACGCGGCGTTGCAACAGGCCAGTGCCGACTTCCAGAAGGTCAAGGAAGATTCCAACGTACTGCGAATCGCACCCAAGGACGTGATTCGCGCCGGTGAGTCCCTGGCTCGCGCAGACCGTTTGTCTACCTACTGGGGCAGCGGTTCGGATGTGACGCATTACGCTTACTTGAGCCAACGCTACAGCGAAATCGCTCGGGAGCACACCAATCAAGTGCTCAACGAGGAGCGCGCCGCCAAGCTCGAACTGGAACGCCAGCGTCTGCAACTGGCCTTGCGCGAATCCAAGCTGCTCAGCGTGCAGCAACAGGGCAAATGGCTCGAAGAGCAGATCGTGGCGATGGCCACCACCCAGACCGACCGTGGCCTGGTGATGACCCTGGGTGATGTGCTGTTCGACACCGGTGAAGCGGAGCTGAAAAATTCGGCCAACCGCGTGGTGCTGAAGATCGTGCAGTTCCTGCAGCTCAACCCCAAGCGCGTGGTGCGTATCGAAGGTTATGCGGACAGTACCGGCGGCAAGCAGGAAAACCTCAAGCTGTCCCGTGATCGTGCACAGTCGGTGGCGGATGTGTTGACGGACCTGGGCATCGACGACAAGCGAATCCAGGTCGAAGGTTACGGCGATGAGTACCCGGTGGACGCCAACGCTTCCGAGCGGGGACGTGCGCAGAACCGCCGCGTGGAAATTGTGTTTTCCGACGAAAAAGGCCAGCTCGGCGCCGCCCGCTAACAATGGTTTCCGATTGAAAACACAGCCTCTGTAGGAGCCGGCTTGCTGGCGATAACATCACTCCGGTGTTTCAGACGAACCGAAGTGATGCCATCGCCAGCGAGCCGGCTCCTACAAAACCCGGCCTGCCAGACAGCGCCGGGTTTTTTTTCACCTGCGAAATACTCCACACTTTCCGATAAAAGCAGTACAGATTTTGCTGACACTGCACTGTACGGTCGACTATTGTGGCAACTGTCCCAGTACACTTCTAAACTGTTCCGGTATCGTTTCCCACAAGAATAAAATGCCTGTGAAATCGAGTGCTGCGTCATGACCAATCTCTTGCTCTACCAACGTATTGCTCAACAACTGGCTGAAGATATCCGCCGTGGTGTCTATCAACCGGGGGAGCGCGTGCCTTCGGTGCGCAAGATGAGTTCGCAGCTCAATGTCAGCCATGCCACGGTGTTACAGGCCTACGCCAATCTCGAAGATCAGGGGCTGATCCGTGCCCGGCCGCAGTCGGGTTACTACGTGCACCAGACACCGGCCCTGACTGCGCCGACGCCGGATATCGCCCGGGTCGAGCGCCCTGGCCTGGTAACCCGAAGCAGCATCATTCAACAGGTACTGGTCGAATCCCGGCGCGAAGGTGTGTTCCCTTTAGGGGCAGCGGTTCCTAGCGTCGACTACCTTCCGGTACGTGCGCTGCATCAGCAGTTGGCCAAAGTCACCCGTTTTCACAGTCCCCGCGCATTCAGCTACATGTTCAGCCCCGGTTTCGAGCCATTGCGCCGACAAGTGGCCATCCGCATGCGTGATGCCGGCGTGGTGGTCGATCCGTCGGAAGTGGTGATCACCCATGGCTGTGTGGATGCCTTGCAGATGTCCTTGCGGGTGCTGACCCGGCCGGGCGATCTGATCGCTGCCGAGTCGCCGACTTATTACGGACTACTGCAGCTGGCCGATCTGTTGGGGCTCAAGGTCATCGAGATCCCCAGCGATCCATCCACCGGCATGAGCCTCGAAGCCCTGCAACTGGCGGCTAACCAATGGTCGATCAAGGCATTGGTGTTGACCACGCGTCTAAGTAATCCATTGGGCGGCACCATGCCCGAAGAGCGGCAGAAACAACTGCTGCGCCTGGCGTCGGATTTCGACATCCAGGTGGTCGAGGACGATATCTACGGCGAATTGATGTTCGAGCAGGGGCGCACCAAGGCGCTCAAGGCCTATGACCGGCTGGACCGGGTGATCTATTGCTCCAGCTTCTCCAAAACCCTATCGCCGGGCGTGCGTATCGGTTGGATGATTGCCGGCAAGTATCAGCAGGAAATCCAACGCTTGCAGACCTTCAGTACCCATTCGGCCTGCAGCGTCACGCAGATGGGCATTGCCGCGTATCTGGAAAATGGCGGTTACGACCGGCATTTGCGTTTCATCCGTCAGGAATACCGCAAGAACCTCAGCGCCTTCCAGTTGGCCGTGCAGCAGTATTTCCCCGAAGGCACGCAAATGACGCGACCGACCGGCGGTTTCATTTTGTGGGTGAGTCTGCCGGGACGGGTCAATACGCAAGAGTTGCACGTGCGAGCATTGCAGCAGGGCATCAGTATTGCGCCAGGGCTGATTTTCAGTAACACCGAGCAGTTCAACCACTGTATTCGACTGAACTGCGGCATCCCCTGGAATCGAGAGGCCGAGCGCGCATTGATGACCTTGGGCATGCTGGCGACCCAGCTTTGCCAGGAGACCGCTCTGGGCTTGTGACGGGGCGGGCGGGTTGTTCCTGTCCGCGCTTGTCATGGCGCCTGCAACAAGCGAGCATATGGGCCCTCTGTCGTTTGCGCGATGTTCGCCGTTGGGTCCATGAAACCGATTTTTCCTGCCGCCTGGTTGTTGATCTGCCTATTATTGAGCGCTCAATCGGCACCTGTCATGGCCGCTTCCGTTCAGGAAAAAACGGCGGTAAGCACAACCTCGAAAACAAAAGCTCCCGCCCATAAAACAGCACCGGTCAAAAAGAAAGCCGCTGCGGTAAAAAAGCGTCCGCCAATTGCCTCCAAATCGAAACCGGCCAGTGAGGTGGTGAAGACCCAACTTCCCCCGGCCGACCTGGATTTGAGCCTGCCCAAGGACATGGTCGATGAGTTGAAGCCGGTGGGCACGGTGCCTTTGCCCAAGCGCGATCCGGTGTTGCCGCAAATGTTCGGTGAAAAAAGCAGTCAGTTTCAGCTCAACGGTCGCTTGATCAACAACGAAATGCAGTTGCAACTGCGCAACGAAGAGCGCCGGGAAGTCGAAGGCGCAGCTTTGGAGTTCGAGTTCAAACGGTAAACCCGCCTGTGACGACGCGTTGAACGGACGTTTTGTCGGAGACTGCCCGGTCACGTCCGATTGCAGGTAAAAACCCGCGACCGGGTAATTTAAAACAACTGTTTTAGCGGTTACTCTGTGCCCCGTCCTTTAACACATTGCCCGTCGCGAGGAGCTCATCGTCATGAAATGCCGTGAAGGCTGTGGCGCCTGTTGCATTGCCCCATCCATCAGTTCACCCATTCCCGGTATGCCTTTGGGCAAGCCCGCCGGAGAACGTTGTGTGCAATTGTCTGCCGAAAACCTGTGCAACATCTTCGGTCAACCCGAACGCCCGGCAGTTTGCTCGGGGTTCAAGGCGGACATAGAAGTGTGTGGTAACAGCGGTGAAGAAGCCATCAGGTTGATCGGCTGGTGGGAGCAAATGACTGCGGCGTGATGTGTTCGACGAACGGAACTTCAACAATAAGGAATAAGATTATGGGTTCGCTGCATCGTATGGCTGTGTTGTGTGGTTTGACGGCTGTGTTGGCCACTTCGGTCGTCCAGGCCGAAGATTGGAAAGTCGCCAAGAATGAGGACGGCATCAAGGTGTCCCTGAGTGAGGTGGCCGGCTCCGATTACAAGGCTTACCAGGGCGTCACCCTGATGAAAACCACCATGGCCAAATTGCGCGCCTTGCAGGAAGACGTACCGGGCGCCTGTTCCTGGATTCACGAATGCAAGATCCAGAGGTTGCTCAAGCACGAAGGCGATCAAAGCTGGACCTACACCCAATTCAATACCCCATGGCCAGTCACCCCGCGTGATTCGGTGCTGCACATCACCACCATCGAAGGCGCCGACGGCAGCCTGACCCGCAAACTCGAAGGCGTGCCCAAGTACCTGCCTGAAGAAAAGGGCTTTGTGCGGGTGGCCAAGGTCGATGGCTTCTGGAAATTCGTCCCCAAGGGCGATCAGGTTGAAGTGACTTATCAGGTGCATACCGAGCCGGGCGGTAGCGTACCGTCGATGGTTGCCAACAAGTTTGTGGTTGATGCGCCGTTCAATACCTTGAAAAACCTCAAGGCCCGCGCCGAGAAGTAAGCGCGATATCTATTTGAGCAGCCCCCCTGGGGGGGGGGGGGGGGGGGGGGGGGGGGGGGGGGGGGGGGGGGGGGGGGGGGGGGGGGGGGGGGGGGGGGGGGGGGGGGGGGGGGGGGGGGGGGGG
>NZ_JBPKAM010000093.1:0-25205 GCF_051216495.1 Pseudomonas baetica
ATTCAGAAGCTTTTGGAGGAGTAGGACAACCCAATTGTGGGAGGGGTCTTGCTCGCGAAGGCGGTGTACCAGTTAAAATTTTTAGTGGCTGGCACACCGCTTTCGCGAGCAGGCTCGTTCCCACAGGGTTTTGTATTAATTTGTAGTCAGACGTTCCAGGCCGACGAATGGGCAGGCTGCGAGCAGGTCGGCCAGCGTGCGGCCATCGGCCAGGCGCAGGTCGGCAGGTGCCAACTCCGCTAGTGGATACAGCACGAACGCCCGCTCCTGCATGTGGTAATGCGGCACTTTGAGGCGAGGTTCGTCGATCAGGCGATCACCGAACAACAGAATATCGAGATCCAGGGTGCGAGGTCCCCAGCGCTCAAGGCGCTCTCGACCCTGCTCGTTTTCGATGGCTTGCAGCGCGTCGAGCAAGTCCAGCGGCGCGAGGGTGCTGTCGAGGGCGGCGACCGCATTGGTGTAACGCGGTTGGCCGGGGAGCAGCGAGTCGCTTTGATAGAAAGCGGAGACCCCGACCAGTTGCGATTGCGGCAGCCGTGCCATGGCGGCAACGGCGCTGCGCAACTGTTCGGCAGGTTCAGCCAGGTTGCTGCCCATGCCGATGTAAATGCGTTCCATGGATTTACTCGCCGCTACCCGATACGCCTGCTGCACGTTTGCGCTTGGAGCCGCCGCTGCGACGGCGTTTGCGCGGTGCACCGGTGCCTTCTTCCTTGCCACTCAGGTCGCGGATCATGTCCCGACGCTCGCTGTCGTTGGCGTCCTGATAGTCCGTCCACCAGTCGCCCAGGCCATCGGTTTGCTCACCTGCACTTTCGCGCAGCAGCAGGAAATCGTAACCGGCGCGGAATCGCGGGTTGTCCAGGAGCAGGTCGGCACGCTTGCCGCTGCGTCGTGGCAAACGCTCCTGCATGTCCCAGATCTCGCGGATCGGC
Source organism: Pseudomonas baetica (assembly GCF_051216495.1). Lineage (GTDB taxonomy): Bacteria > Pseudomonadota > Gammaproteobacteria > Pseudomonadales > Pseudomonadaceae > Aquipseudomonas > Aquipseudomonas baetica_B. Next base: position 939 of record NZ_JBPKAM010000093.1, read on the forward strand.
ATGGTGAAGCGTTTAGGGATCGCGATGCGCTGGCACTGTTCGGCAATCAGCTCATGCGCGGCTTCCTGCATCGCCGGAATCGGTGGCATGCCGCGTTCCTGCAAGCGCAGTACGCGAGCCGGCAGGGCGGGCCAGAGCAGGGCGGCGAACAGGAATGCCGGGGTCACCGGTTTGTTCTGCTTGATCCGCAGGTCGGTGTTGATCAGCGCTTCGCTGATCAGGGTATGGGTGTAGGTGGGGTTGTATTCCAGCGCTTCGGCACTGGCCGGGAACAGCGGGTCGAACAGCTGCAGGTCGACCAGCATCTCAAAGGTGTCTGCAGCATATCCGGAGAGGAACAGCTTGAGGACTTCCTCGAACAGGCGGGCTGCCGGGATTTCGCGCAGCATCGGTGCCAGATCGCGGATTGGCAGGGCGCTGTGTTTTTCGATGCCGAAATTCAGCTTGGCCGCAAAGCGCACGGCCCGCAGCATCCGTACCGGGTCTTCCTGATAGCGTTGTTTGGGGTCGCCGATCAGACGGATCAGGTGATTGCGGATGTCGTGTACGCCGTTGGCGTAGTCGAGGATGCGCTCACTGACCGGATCGTAATACAGGGCGTTGATGGTGAAGTCGCGGCGCTGCGCGTCTTCTTCCAGGGTGCCGTAGACGTTATCGCGCAGGATGCGCCCGCTCTCGTTCCGGGAAGACTTGTTGTTGTCTTCCTCTTCTTCGTTTTGCGGGTGGTTGGCGCGGAAAGTCGCGACTTCGATGATCTCGCGGCCAAAATGGATGTGCACCAGTTTGAAGCGGCGACCGATGATTCGCGCATTGCGAAATTCAGCCCGCACTTGTTCCGGGGTAGCACTGGTGGCGACGTCAAAGTCTTTCGGCGTGATGCCGAGCAGCATGTCGCGCACGCAACCGCCGACCAGATAGGCTTGGTAACCGGCGCCCTGCAGGCGTTCAACGATGTTCACCGCGTAGCGGCTGAATTGCGCCTTTTGCAGCGAATGTTGGCCGCTGTTTAGCACTTCAGGCGTGCTGCGAATGTGTTGCGTACGACGCAGAGGAGTACGGAATGACTGGAACAGCTTCTTCAGCATGGGATGCACTGTTTGAAGGAATGTTCGGCCAAAACGAAGAATGACCGCATGATGGGCGGGGATTCTAGCATTTAGTCGGGGGATGGTGTAGGACGCAGCAGATTTGAGCTGTAGGCCACATGCATTGCAGGAGCGAGCTTGCTCGCGATGGTCGTGAACGATGATGCGGTAAACCAGATTCCCGGCATTGTCTGTGAGTTTTTCGCGAGCGAGCTCGCTCCTGCAGGGTCAGGTTTCCGGATTGCGGAAACTACAAGGGGAGCCGAAGCTCCCCAAGAAGTAGTTGCATGCTCTATTTTTGTTTTTGGTTTCGGGCTTCTTGTTTTTGTTGAGCGCCCTTGCCATGAAGTTTTCCTTCATGACCCTCCCAATCGGGAGCCAAGAGCAAACGGATTGCTTTGGTCGCTGAATTGCAGTGATCTTTCGATCCAACCAGTACAGGCTCTGTCTTAAGACAGTTTTTTGTTGTTCTCGGCCTGGTCGTGGGGCAAGCCCCAAATACAACGCCTCTCCAAAAGAATCAGTTAGCTGCGCCTCTCGCCGTCTTGTTTTTATTGTGCGTGAGTCGATTCGTCTTATTTTTATTGTCTTGTGCATTGCTTGTTATTGTTCTTGTACCAAACATATAGCAGGGTGCGTGCCAACTTTTGCAAGACCCAGTAAAACAAGGGGTTAGGCGTGCTGGTGGTCATCTCGGAGGCAAAAAAAAGCCGGGACTTCGTTACCGTAAGCCCCGGCTTCTGTTACGTGAAAAAACTGAGGTAACAGTTTTTTCACAAAGTCACGTGTTACCCGCACATCAGACAGCTTGGGTTCAGCTCTCGCTGGCTACCCCGGTTTTGCGCCGTGGAATGCCCAGGCGTTGACGGCGTTCCCACAGGCACTTGCGGCTCACCCCGAGTTTGCGGGCCAGTTCGGTCTCGGTCATGTGGTCCTGATGCTCGAGTACGAAATGCTGGAAGTAATCTTCCAGGGACAAATCTTCGGTCGGCTCGTGATTGTTGGTACTGGCGCTGGTGCTCTGTTGCGGGGGCAGGCCGATGAATTCGTCTTCCTCCAGATCGCCCAGCTCGATGTCGATGCCCAGCAGCTCGGCAGAAATTTCCGGGCTCTCACACAGGATCACGGCGCGCTCAACGGCATTTTCCAGCTCGCGAACGTTACCGGGCCATGAGTAATGGCGAATGGCTTGTTCGGCGTCCGGTGCGAATTTCAGGTCGGTGCGATTGATCCGTGCGCTCTGCCGCGCCAGGAACGCATTGGCGATCTCGTTGACGTCGGCACCGCGCTCGCGCAGGGCTGGCAGTTTCAGTGCGATCACGTGGAGGCGGTAGTACAAGTCTTCACGGAATTGGCCGATCTTGGCCAGATTCTTGAGGTCGCGGTGGGTTGCGGCGATCAGGCGCACGTCGACTTTTTGCGACTGGACCGAGCCCACCCGGCGAATTTCACCTTCCTGCAGCACCCGCAGCAGTCGAGCCTGGGCTTCCAGTGGCAGTTCGCCGATTTCGTCGAGGAACAAGGTGCCGCCGTCCGCGGCTTCCACCAAGCCGGCACGTCCGGCGCTGGCACCGGTGAATGCGCCTTTTTCGTGGCCGAACAGTTCGGACTCGATCAGACTCTCCGGAATGGCCGCGCAGTTGACCGAGATCATCGGCGCCTTGGCCCGCTTGGAAAGGTTGTGCAGCGCGCGCGCCACCAGTTCCTTACCGGTACCGGACTCACCCTGGATCAGGACATTGGAGTCGGTCGGCGCGACTTTACGGATTTTTCCGTACAGATCCTGCATCGGTGGGCACGAGCCAATGATGCCGATCTCGCCATTACTGTTATCGATTCCCGGTTTGGCCGAGCCATTGGTGGCCTTGCCGGCAACCGGTTCACCGCTGGCTTGTGCCGATTGGCGATCACGCAGGATACGCGCGACAGCCTGGAGCATTTCATCGTGATCGAAAGGCTTGGCAATGTAATCCACCGCACCCATCTTCATCGAGTCCACCGCCGAACGCAGGCTGGCATAACTGGTCATGATCAGCACCGGGGTGCCTTGGCCAAGTTTGATCAGCTCGGTGCCCGGTGCGCCCGGCAAGCGCAGGTCACTGACGATCAGGTCGAACGTGGGAATGGTGAAGCGTTCTTGTGCTTCCTGCACTGAACCGGCTTCGCTGACCTGGTACTGGTTGCGTTCCAGCAGGCGGCGCAAGGCGGAGCGGATAATGGTTTCGTCTTCGACGATCAAAATGTGCGGCATTGATTCGATACTCTCGACGGTCTCAGTTCACAGCGGACGTCGCTTCGACATGACGCGGTAAGGTCACCCGGATACGGGTGCCGCGTTGGCTCTGAACATCAGCCGGGCTGTCGATGGTGATTTGTCCATAATGCTCTTCAACGATGGAATAGACCAGTGCAAGGCCCAGACCGGTGCCTTCACCCGGGTCCTTGGTGGTAAAAAAGGGTTCGAACAATCGGTCCATGATGCTCGACGGAATCCCGCTGCCTTCGTCTTCCACGATCAGGTCGACCGTGTGTTCGCCGGCTTCGCTTTTGACGCGCACTGCGCTGCCCGCAGGTGAGGCATCACGGGCGTTTGAGAGCAGATTGATCAATACCTGGGCGAGCCGCTGCGGGTCGCCTTCGACCCAGTGTTCGGGATCGCACAGGTTGTAGAACTGCACTTCGAAATTGCGTCGGTTCAGAGCCAGCAGGCCGATGGCGTCCTGGGCGACTTCCGCCAGACAGACGGGCTCGTCACTGTGCTGGTGGCTGCCGGCATGGGCGAAGCTCATCAGCGACTGGACGATGCGCGACACGCGTTTGGTCTGCTCGAGGATTTGTCCGCTGATTTCCTTGAGTTCGCCGTCTTCCTCACGCTCTTCGCGCAGGTTCTGCGCCAGGCAGGCGATGCCGGTGATCGGATTGCCGATTTCATGGGCCACCCCCGCCGCCAGGCGACCGATGCTGGCCAGGCGTTCGGAGTGCACCAGTTTGTCTTCGAGCATCTGGGTTTCGGTCAGGTCTTCCACCAGCAGTACCAGGCCGCTGTTGCCAGGGGCCAGCGGTTCGTCGATCGCGGCTTTGTGCAGGTTCAGCCAGCGAGTCTGACCGTCGAGGGCCAGGTGTTGTTTGTGCAAATGTTCATCCGGGACATTAATGAAGCCTTGCAGCAACGCTCTCCAGGGGTCTGCGATGGTGCTCAAGCGCGAACCGACCACTCGCTGCGCGGCGATCCCGGTCAGTTCCTCCATGGCCTTGTTCCACATGAGGATTTCCTGATCCTTGGCCAATGAGCAGACGCCCATCGGCAACTCCTGAAGGGTCTGGCGGTGATAGCGACGCAGGGCGTCGAGTTCGGCGGCCAGGCCGGTCAGGCGGGAGTGGTAATCCTCTAGACGGCTTTCGATGAAATGGATGTCTTCGGTGACATAGTTTTCACCCCCGGCTTTGTACGGCAGGAAGGTTTCGACCATGTCCTGGGCCACGCTCGGTCCCATCAGGCCGGAGAGGTTGGCCTCGATGCGGTCGCGCAAACGGCGCAGAGCGTAAGGCCGGCGTTCGTCGAAAGGCAGGTAGAGATCGCGCAGCGCCTGTTCGACTTCCTTCTGTGCAGCCTTGGCACCCAACGGCTTGGCCAGTTGCGTGGCGAACTCCTGGGGCGAGGCGGCGTGCAGTTCGCGGCGTTGCGGGCGACGAACATTGTCCACGGCGCAGGCTTCGGCGGCACTGGCCTCTTCGGTGCTGGCGTTGGTGAACAACGAGATCAGGGTGAACATCAGCACGTTGGCGGCCAGCGAGGCGATCGCCGCCATGTGCCAACTGGTGTCGTCCAGCACGTAGATCATGTTCAGCAGCGGAATGTAGAAACCCTGCAAGTTGCCGACCAGCGGTAACAGCATGGTCACCACCCACACCAGAATCCCGGCCAGTAAACCGGCGATGAATCCGCGACGATTGGCAGTCGGCCAGTACAGTACGGACAGCACGCCCGGCAGGAATTGCAGGGTGGCAACGAAGGCAACGATGCCAAGGTTGGCCAGGTCCTGCTCCGCGCCCAGTAACAGGTAGAAACCGTACCCCGCCATGATGATCGCGACGATCAGCGCCCGGCGTGTCCACTTCAGCCAGCGGTAGATGTTGCCCTCGGCCGGCGGCTGATACAGCGGCAGCACCAGGTGGTTCAGGGCCATCCCCGATAGCGCGAGGGTGGTGACAATGATCAGGCCGCTTGCGGCTGACAGACCGCCGACATACGCCAGCAACGCCAGGGCTTTGCTGTTGGCGGCGATGCCGATGCCGAGCGTGAAGTACTCCGGGTTGGTGGTGGCGCCGAGCTTCAGCCCTGCCCAGAGAATCAACGGGACCGCCAGGCTCATCAGCAACAGAAACAGCGGCAAGCCCCAGCTTGCGCTGACCAGCGAGCGCGGGTTGAGGTTTTCGGTGAATGTCATGTGGTACATGTGCGGCATTACGATCGCCGAGGCGAAGAACACCAGCAGCAGTGTGCGCCACGGACCTTCCTGCAAGGGGGTGTGAAGCGCGGCGAGGGCGGTCTGGTTTTGCAGCAGCCATAGTTCCAGCTGTTGCGGGCCGTCGAACACGCCGTACAGCGCGTACAGTCCGACGCCGCCGAGGGCGATCAGCTTGATAACCGATTCGAAGGCAATCGCGAACACCAGGCCTTCATGCTTCTCGCGGGTGGCGATGTGTCGGGAGCCGAAGAAAATTGTGAATAGCGTAATCAGGGCGCAAAAACTCAGGGCCACGCGATGCTGCACCGGTTCGCGGGTGAGAATGCCAATCGAGTCGGCCACCGCTTGAATCTGCAGCGCCAGCAGCGGCAGCACGCCCACCAGCATGAAGATCGTGGTCAACGCGCCGGCCCAGGTGCTGCGGAAGCGAAACGCGAACAGGTCGGCCAAGGACGACAACTGATACGTGCGGGTGATTTTCAGGATCGGATACAGCAGCACCGGCGCCAGCAGGAATGCCCCGGACACCCCGAGGTAACTGGACAGGAAACCGTACCCGTACTGATAAGCCAGGCCGACAGTGCCATAAAACGCCCAGGCACTGGCATAGACCCCCAGCGAAAGGGTGTAAGTGAGCGGGTGGCGAATGATCGCCCGGGGGATCATGCCCCGTTCACTGATCCAGGCCACGCCGAACAGCACCGCCAGGTACGCGGCACTGATCAGGATCATCTGGGTCAGGCTAAAGCTCATCGGCATCTTTTTGGCTCTGCAGGATGAAGGTCACGACTATCAGGATCAGCCAGAGCAGATAGGGGCGATACCAGGCGCCCGTGGCGTCGATCCACCAATCCATGATGGCCGGGGAAAACAGATAAATCCCCACTACCAGGAGCAGGACCAAGCGATAGATGTACATCCCGGCCTCTCTTTTTTATGCGCGTGCCCGAAAACGTGCGGCGATGGTAACGGATGGGCGCGCCACTGCAAGCATGATCACTGTAGCTGCGCCTCGGGTAGGCTCACTGTGCGCGGAATCAGGTTGGCATCCCAGTGGATGATGCCCCATTTCAGCACTTCCCTCGGCGTGGCGTCAGCCAATTCGGCGGCGGGCATCTGTCCAAGCGCACGCAATGCGCGCAGCAGCAACGGTGTGGCCTGATCTTCGGTCAGCGGCGGTGAGCGGTAGGATTTGCCGAGTTTGTTGCCATCGGGCTGGGTGATCAGCGGGATGTGCAGGTAACGCGGTTGCCGAAAACCAAGCAGTTCTTGCAGGTAGAGCTGGCGTGGCGTTGAGTCGAGCAGGTCGGCGCCGCGCACGATATCGGTGATGCCTTGCCAGGCATCATCCAGTACGACCGCCAGTTGATAGGCGTAGAGCCCATCGCGGCGGCGTATCACGAAATCACCGACATCCCGTCCCAGGTGCTGATGGTATTCGCCCTGTACACGGTCAATGAAGTGGTAGTCCAGCTCGGGGACGCGAACCCGGATCGCAGCATCCTCGGTGCCATGCCCGGCATTGCGGCACAGCCCCGGATAGATGCCGTGATACGGCTCCAGTTGCTTTCGCGAGCAGGTGCAGGCGTAGGCCAGGCCGTGATTGAACAGGCGATCGAGCACTTCTGCGTAAGCATCGTGCCGGTCACTCTGCCTGACCATCTCGCCATCCCACTCAAAACCATAGCTCTCCAGGGCCTTGAGGATGGCTGCCTGGGCACCGGGCTCCTCTCGAGGGGGATCGAGGTCTTCCATCCGCATCAACCAAAGACCGCCGACCGAGCGCGCGTCGAGGTACGAAGCCAGTGCGGCGACCAGAGAACCGAAATGCAGATGGCCGCTGGGCGTAGGAGCGAAACGTCCGATGTAAGTGGGAGAGGCGATAGCCGTCATAGAGGTGATGTCATTTTGTTCGGGCTTGTGCCAGCCACCTGTGGGGGCGAGCCTGCTCGCGAAAACGGTGTGTCAGCCAGCATTGATGTTGAAGCCAAGGGCCCCTTCGCGAGCGGGCTCGCTCCCACAGGTTTCCTGCCAAAGCAACTATCAGAAACAAAAACGGAGCGTTCGCACGCTCCGTTCTTCACTCAAGTCGATATTACTTGCCGACTTGCTTTTCCTTGATTTCCGCCAGGGTCTTGCAGTCGACGCACATGTCGGCAGTAGGGCGGGCTTCCAGGCGCTTGACGCCGATTTCGACGCCGCAGGACTCGCACCAACCGTACTCTTCGTCTTCGATCAATTGCAGCGTCTTGTCGATCTTCTTGATCAACTTGCGCTCACGATCGCGAGCTCGCAGTTCGAGGGCGAACTCTTCTTCCTGGCTGGCACGGTCTGCCGGATCCGGGAAGTTGGCTGCTTCGTCCTTCATGTGGTCCACGGTTTTGTCGACCCCCTCCATCAGCTCCTTTTTCCACTGATTCAGGACCTTGGTGAAGTGAGCTCGCATGGGCTTGCCCATGTACTCCTCGCCCGGAGATTCTACGTAGGGTTCGAAGCCGCTGATTGCCTGTTGCTTTGCTTGGGTGGACATGAAATAGACCGCCTCTACTCTTGTAATCCATCTGCGCAGGATTGCTCCATCACCGGCACCCGCCGGCCCTGCGGCTGCAAGCGGGCGAACTTACCAGATCGAATCAGCCCGCGCTACTCCCGGATGTCGAGGCCCCGGCCTGCGGCGCTTGCGAGTGATGGCAAAGCGCTGCCTGGTGGCTCTGGAGCCCTGATCAATTATTGATTTTAGTCAAACTTGGGACGCGCGCTGGAGTCGTTTTGGGTCTGGGTTATATGGCTCTGACCGCTTTAGGTTCTCGCTCGTTCCTGCGCTTGGGTAGAATCGATTCTTTTCTTCGTTGAAGGAAGGCCAATGGCTCACTCCTATAGTGCCCGCAGTCGTGCGATCGAACCTTTCCATGTCATGGCGTTGCTGGCGCGTGCCAATGAATTGCAGGCCGCCGGTCACGATGTGATCCACCTGGAAATCGGCGAGCCGGATTTCACCACGGCCGAACCGATCATCCGCGCCGGCCAGGCTGCGTTGGAGTCCGGGAAAACGCGCTATACCGCCGCACGCGGTATTCCTGAGCTGCGTGAGGCCATTTCGGGCTTTTATCAACAGCGTTACGGCCTGGACATCGACCCGCGACGTATCCTCATCACCCCGGGTGGTTCCGGTGCGCTGTTGTTAGCCAGTGCCTTGCTGGTCGATCCGGGCAAGCATTGGCTGCTGGCGGACCCGGGCTACCCGTGCAACCGGCATTTCCTGCGATTGGTGGAAGGTGCCGCGCAGTTGGTACCGGTCGGTCCGGACGTGCGTTATCAGTTGACGCCGGATTTGATCGAGCGGCATTGGGACCACGACAGCGTGGGTGCATTGGTGGCATCTCCGGCCAATCCGACAGGGACGATCCTCACGCGCGACGAACTGGCCGGATTGTCCAAGGCAATCAAGCAGCGTCACGGTCATCTGGTGGTGGACGAGATCTACCATGGCCTGACCTACGGCACCGATGCGGCCAGCGTGCTGGAAGTCGACGACAGTGCCTTTGTGCTGAATAGTTTTTCGAAATATTTCGGGATGACCGGGTGGCGGCTCGGTTGGCTGGTGGCGCCTGATGCGGCGGTGAGTGAACTGGAGAAGCTCGCCCAGAACCTTTATATCAGCGCCCCTAGCGTGGCCCAGCATGCTGCGTTGGCTTGCTTTGAACCGGCGACCATCAGCATTCTCGAAGAGCGCCGCGCTGAATTCGGTCGTCGTCGGGACTTCCTTCTGCCGGCCCTGCGCGAATTGGGCTTCGGCATCGCCGTCGAGCCGGAAGGAGCGTTCTACTTGTACGCCGATATCAGCAAATTCGGCGGTGATGCCTTCTCGTTCTGTCGTCATTTCCTGGAGACCGAACACGTGGCATTCACGCCGGGACTCGACTTCGGACGTTATCAGGCGGGACATCACGTGCGTTTTGCCTACACGCAAAGCCTGACGCGATTGCAGGAAGCGGTAGAGCGTATCGGTCGTGGTCTGCGGAGCTGGCAAGGCTGATGCGTTTTAATCCCCCACTCGAAGAAGGGCGTCTGATCCGCCGTTACAAGCGTTTTCTTGCCGATATCGAAACCGTTGGCGGCGAATTGCTGACCATTCATTGTCCGAACACCGGCTCTATGCTCAATTGCCAGGTCGAGGGCGGGCAGGTCTGGTTCAGCCGCTCCAATGACCCCAAGCGCAAGCTGCCTGGGACTTGGGAGATCGGCGAGACCCCCCATGGCCGTCATTTTTGCGTGAACACCGGGCGAGCCAATACGTTGATCGAGGAAGCGCTGCGGGCTGGAGTCATCGCCGAGCTGAACGGCTTTACCGATCTCAGGCGCGAAGTGGCCTACGGTCAGGAAAAAAGCCGGATCGATTTCCGTCTCGATTACCCCGAAGGGCCGGCGTATGTGGAAGTCAAAAGTGTCACGCTCGGTTTTGACGGTACCGCGGTAGCGGCATTTCCCGACGCGGTGACCCAGCGCGGGGCCAAGCATTTGCGTGAATTGGCCCATCTGGCTCGGGACGGAATTCGTGCCGTTCAGTTGTACTGCGTGAACCTGACAGGGATAGACGCTGTGCGTCCGGCCGAAGAAATCGATTCGGCCTACGCCCAGGCGTTACGCGAGGCGGTAGCGTGCGGGGTTGAGGTGTTGGCCTATGGCGTGCATCTGACCCACGAAGAGATGGTGGTGGACCGGAGGCTTGAAGTGTTGCTCGGCAATTAGAGACTGACCCAGATGCCCTGGGCATCCTCGCGGGAGTCGACGCGGGTCAGCGATTGTCCCGCGCAAGGGCCGGCGACACATTCGCCGTCTTCGATCAAAAACAAGGCGCCGTGGCTGGCGCACTGGATCAGGCTGTTGCTCGGATCCAGGAACTGATCAGGCGTCCACTCCAGACCAACGCCTCGGTGCGGGCAGCGATTGATATAGACGTACACCTGGCCGCCCCGACGCACGGCGAAAAGCTTTTTCTCGCCGAGTTCGAACCCACGGCTGCTCGCATCGGCCAGTTCAACGCCTTTACACAAAAATTTCATGCCGGTCCTCAGGTAGCACAGTCGCGAGCGGGTACATCTCGAAGTGCAAGCAATTATCAAATGGCTGGCCTGCCCGACGGGAGCAGGTTCCGAGTGCACAGGATACTTGGCCTGTTTACCTGATGCCCGGGAAACCCTCAAAGGCAGCTGTGTATGCGCCTGAGTGCCTGCACGTTTTCGACAGCCAAAAAAGACCCGGCAAGAGCCGGGTCAAATAACCGTGATTAGCCTGATGAGGAGATAATCTGAGAGTCCGAACCAAGGGCTATTCAGAAAATCGACCAGTCTCGCGACCAGTTGTGATAATCATATCGATTCTCATTACCAAGTCAACAGCTGATTTTCCTTTTGCTTGATTTGTGTCGCACCCATCTCGTAAGTCCTTGTAAATATTGAATGCAGGCCTGTCGTTTTTGGTGAGCGCTCCGTATCAGTCGCGAACAGTTCGTGGCCCCTCAATTCTTGTGACGCGTTGAAATAGCTTCCAACTGCTTGTTCAGGGCCTCTTTGCGTTCGACCGGAATGTCGTTCCAGTGCACGTCCATGAGGGCGCCTTCAATCGCATACAGCAACACCTTCGACGCCCGAAACCCGCGAGTGCGCACGGCCCGATAAGCGTCCACCGCCCCCAGGCGACGCAAGTCCGAGGCGCTGTGGATGCCCACCGCATGCAGCCACTGCGCCGACGTCTTGCCAAGATTCTTAAGGTGTTGCAGTTCATCATTCATCAAGCCTCCTTGCGATGGCCGAATGGTGCGTGGACGAGCTTCTGAGGAGTGTAGCCATCAGTAGGAAAAGCGTGATTGTTTGGTCGTTTTCGACGTAAACGCTTCTAAGAGGTCGGTGGGGGGAGGGGGGTAAAAATCTGCGAAAAGTGCCGAAACACCAGCCAAAGGTCTGGTGTTTGAGGCGCGTCAGCCCGAAACCCAGCGCGACGCGGGAGGGGCCGGACTTGTCAATTTGCGCTATTGCTTAGCGGGTGCGATAACGCAATCGGGTGCCGAAATTCATCGACATCAGAATCTCGTCGGCACTCAGTTCTGCGGGAAAATACGCACCGGAAATCTGTGCGTGGGCCAGGCTAGCGCCTTCAAGCAAGGCGTTGCGAAAATCGATGCCACGCAGATCGGCGGAGCGGAAATAGGCATCGCTGAAGTTGATGCCATCGGCGTTGAGCTCACGCAAGTCCAGGCCCCGGAAGTCGCCGCCGACCATGTCGATCGGGCCATCCTTCGGGCGTTCGTTGTTGAAGCCCGTGATGTCGTCTTTGTGCAGCAAGGCATAAAGCGGGGTGTCGAGAAGTTTCGGCTGGCTCATGTCAGGTCACCTGTTGGTTTTATGACGCCAGTATAGTGCCACTATTTGGCAGCCGTGAAGCCAACGAGGCTTCACGGCTGAAATAGTTTTTTACAAGCCTGGCAAGCGTTGACGGATTTGCGCTACAACGGTGTCGAGCGTGCCGCTTTCATTGGTCTGGACGCGTTTGCTGCAGAGGATTTCTGCTGGCGTCAGGGCTTCACGGCTGGCTTGCTGAGCTTCGATGACGGCTAACGTTGCATCGGATGGATCGGTGTTGTCTGCCTGACGCAGTGCCAGCCAGCTCTCGATGACAGCTTGCGGCGCATTGCAGTCGAGGATCAGGAAGGGCGCACCCGTGGCCTCGGCAATTTTCGCTGCGCTGTCGCGCTGAGCGTGCTTGAGGTAAGTGGCATCGATCACCACCGGGAAACCGGCGTGCAGGATAGCGGCGGCAACTTCATGCAAGCGTTTATAGGTTGTGGCGCTGGCGTCGGCATTATAAATGCCGGCCTGCAGGTCATTCGCGACGGTTTGCTGGCCGAACAGGCGTTTGCGTTCTACGTCGGAACGCAGGCGAATCGCACCCAGCGCTTCAACCAAGCGCATCGCAACGTGGCTTTTACCAACGGCGGAAACACCATGGGTGATGGCCAAGAAACGCGAAGGAATGGTGCTGTAGCTTTCCGCCAGGTTCGCGTAGGTGCGGTACTGGCGCAGGGTGGTTGCGCGTTGAACCGCAGTGGCATTGGCCGGCATGCTGAACAAGCTGACCTTGGCGCGAACCAATGCACGGTAGGCCTTATAGAAATTGAGCAGTTCCAGGCCCTGGTAATCGCCGGTCAACTCCAGGTATTGGCTGATAAATCGGCGAGCCAGGCACTTGAGGCCACGATCTTCCAGGTCCATGGCCAGGAAGCCTGTGTCGGCATACACATCGGTAAAACGGAACGGTTCGTTGAACTCGATACAGTCGAAAATCACGACCTTACCGTCGATCACCGTGGCATTGCCCAAATGAATGTCGCCATGGCATTCGCGGATGAAGCCGTCGGCCTTGCGCTGGGTAAATACGGGTTTCAGGCGATCGAAGCTGCTCTCGGCCCAGGCTTGCAGGGCGTCGAGCTGTTGCAGGTCGGCCTTGTCGCTGAGGAATGGGCGAATTTGCTCGAAGTTCTGCCGCACCGGCGCCATGACGGCTTCTGGAGTGCCGGCCTCGTGTTCGGCCGGGACCTTCGGTGCGCTGAGGTGGAAACGGGCGATTTGGGCCGCCATCGCGTCGATGTGTGCGGTGGTCAGTTCGCCATTGGCCTGCAGGGTGCTGAGCAAGCCGTTCTGTGGGAACTGGCGCATTTTCAGCACGTACTCGATAGCCGCTCCTTCACCGCCCAGTTGCGGTGCTTCCACGGTACCGGTGACCGGCAACACTTCCAGATACAAATCGTCTGTCAGGCGCTGGTTCAGGCGCAGTTCTTCACCGCAGAAATGCTTGCGAGCCTCAAGGTTGGTGAAGTCGAGGAATCCGAAGTTGACCGGCTTCTTCACTTTATAGGCATAGGAGCCAGTGAGCAGCACCCAGGAAATATGGGTTTCGATGACCTGGAACCCGTCTACGGGATGCGGGTAGAGGGCCGGGTTTTGCAGGGCGGTGATCAGGGACTGGCTCACGGGGGTGGTCCTTCAGAGTCTGGAAAAATTCAGGTCGTCATTATGGCGGCTAGCCAGCCTAACGCAAACGCGGAGCGCTCCTGTTGAGTATGAATAAAGTGCGTATAATCCGCCGCCATGACTCGTACTCGATCCCCCCGTACCCCAAAAAAACCACCTTCCCAGGGCTTTCGGCCTTGGCTGGGCTGGGCCCTTAAACTCAGTCTGGTCGGCCTTGTTGTGCTGGCCGGATTCGCGGTTTACCTCGATGCCATCGTGCAGGAGAAGTTCTCCGGCAAGCGCTGGACCATTCCGGCCAAGGTATATGCGCGTCCGCTTGAGCTGTTCGTCGGACAAAAGTTGAGTCGGGAAGATTTTCTGACTGAACTCGATGCTTTGGGTTATCGGCGCGAAAGCGTGAGTAATGGTCCAGGCGCGGCGGCGGTCAATGGCAATACCGTCGACTTGAATACCCGTGGCTTCCAGTTCTATGAAGGCATGGAGCAGGCGCAACCGGTACGTGTGCGGTTCTCGGGGGACTATGTTGCCGAGCTCTCGTCGACGAACGGTTCCAAGCTGTCTGTGGTGCGCCTGGAGCCGCTGCTGATCGGTGGGATTTATCCGAAGAACCTCGAAGATCGGATTCTGATAAAAATCGATCAGGTCCCGCCGTATCTGCTGGAAACCCTGGTCGCCGTGGAAGACCGGGACTTCTATAGCCACTGGGGCGTGTCGCCCAAGTCGATTGCACGAGCCATCTACGTCAACACTTCTGGCGGCAAGATGACCCAGGGCGGCAGTACGCTGACGCAACAACTGGTCAAAAACTTCTACCTGACCAGCGAACGCAGCCTGAGCCGTAAGCTCACCGAAGCCATGATGGCGATGTTGCTTGAGCTGCATTACGACAAACGAGAAATTCTTGAGGCTTACCTCAATGAGGTATTCGTCGGTCAGGATGGTCAGCGGGCGGTGCATGGTTTCGGCCTGGCCAGCCAATTCTTCTTCGGGCAGCCATTGTCCGAGCTGAAGCTGCATCAAGTCGCGATGTTGGTGGGCATGGTCAAGGGCCCGTCCTACTACAACCCGCGTCGCAATCCTGAGCGGGCGCTCGAGCGGCGCAATCTGGTGCTCGATGTGCTTGAGCAACAAGGCGTCGCCACTGCCGAGCAGGTCGCTGCCGCGAAGAAAATGCCGTTGGGCGTGACCAAGCGTGGCAGCCTGGCGGACAGCTCGTTTCCTGGATTCCTCGATCTGGTCAAGCGTCAACTGCGCGAAGATTATCGCGACGAAGACTTGACCGAAGAAGGCCTGCGAATCTTTACCAGCTTCGATCCGATCCTGCAGATGAAGGCTGAAGCGTCGGTCAACGACACCTTCAAACGCCTGTCCGGACGCAAGGGTTCCGATGATGTTGAAGCGGCGATGGTCGTGACCAACCCGGAAACTGGCGAAGTGCAGGCCATGATCGGCAGTCGCCAGGCCAGTTTTGCCGGTTTCAACCGAGCGCTGGATGCGGTGCGACCGATCGGTTCGTTGATCAAACCGGCGGTTTATCTGACAGCACTCGAGAAACCGAGCCAGTACACGTTGACCAGTTGGCTGTCTGATGAGTCCTTCTCGGTCAAAGGTGCGGACGGTCAGGTCTGGAAGCCGCAGAACTATGATCGTCGCTCCCATGGCACGGTCTTCCTTTATCAGGGGCTGGCGCATTCCTACAACTTGTCGACGGCACGTCTCGGCCTGGCGGTAGGTGTGCCGAATGTCCTCAAGACCCTGGGGCGTCTGGGAGTGAGTCGCGAATTCCCTGCGTTCCCGTCGATGTTGCTGGGGGCGGGGGGCATGACCCCGATCGAAGTGGCGACCATGTACCAGACTCTTGCCAACGGTGGTTTCAATACGCCTATGCGCGGAATTCGTAGCGTGCTGACCGCGGAAGGCGAGCCACTCAAGCGCTATCCATTCCAGATTCAACAGCGTTTCGATCCGGCGTCCATCTATCTGATCCAGAGCGCCATGCAGCGGGTCATGCGTGAAGGTACCGGCAGTTCTGTTTACAACGTGTTGCCGAAAACCCTGACGTTGGCAGGCAAGACCGGTACGAGTAACGATTCACGCGACAGTTGGTTCGCCGGTTTCAGTCAGGATCTGCTGGCAGTGGTTTGGCTGGGGCGCGATGACAACGGCAAGACGCCATTCACCGGCGCCACCGGTGCGTTGCAGGTCTGGACCAGTTTCATGCGCAAGGCCGACCCGTTGCCGCTGGACATGCCGCAGCCGGATAATATTGTTCAAGCCTGGGTGGATTCCCGCACCGGGCAAGGCTCCGATGCCAACTGCCCGGGTGCCGTGCAGATGCCGTATATTCGCGGCAGTGAACCGCCTCCCGGCGCCGCTTGCGGTGGCGAAAGCCCTATCAACGGTGAGACGGTGATGGATTGGGTCAAGGGCTGGATGAATTAAGCAAAGAGGGCTTCAAGTGAACAAGTGGTTGATTCCAGCGGTTGCCGCCGTGGCTTTGCTCAGCGGTTGCTCCTCCGTACAGCGTGGCTCGATCCCTGTTGTGGACTCCGGCACCAATGTCTCAAATGGTGAGCGGGTCTCGGCGAACGGTGGTTTCCGTCAAACGACAGTAAAACGTCCTGCGCAAGCCCGGATGCAGGAGATTCCCCAAGGCGATACCGGGGTCGTCGTGATGGTGCCAGGGGCTGGTGCGACGACTTCGACGCCAATCAGCACTACGCCAATTACCCCAGGCCCGATCACACCGGGGCCTATCGATACCTCGCCGGTCCAGTCCGCCCCGATCAATCAGGGCAGCTACAGCCTGCCACCGACGCCGAGCGGGATTCCGTCAGCCAGTTCCAGTGGCCTGTCCGCCGATGAGCAACTGGACGGTCCGGTACTGGCGCTGCTGACTACCGCTCAGCAGCAACAATCCAGTGGTGACCTCAACGGTGCGTCTTCAAGCCTTGAGCGCGCCCAGCGTGTTGCCCCGCGGGAGCCGCAAGTGCTGTATCGACTGGCGCAAGTGCGCATGGCTCAAGGCGATGCCGCTCAAGCCGAACAATTCGCCCGTCGTGGCCTTACGTTAGCCAATGGGCGCCCGGCACTTCAGGCCAGCCTGTGGGAACTGATCGCCCAGGCGCGTGAAAAACAAGGTGATTCTGCTGGCGCGTCCTTGGCTCGTCAGAAGGCCAAGGTTACGTCGTGATGGATATGCGATTTCCGAAGATTGCCGATCAGCTGCTGTTGATCGAGCGTGAGTTGCGGTTGCAAGGCTGGTGGGATGAGATCTCGCCATCCGCTGAGGCGCTATCCAGCGTTGAGCCCTTTTCGGTCGATACACTGGATTTCGAACAATGGCTGCAATGGATCTTTCTGCCGCGTATGAAGGCGATTCTCGAACAGAATCTGCCGTTACCAAACGCTTCGGGGATTCAAGAGATGGCCGAAATGGTCTTTGCCTCCCGTAATGTTCAGGGCAAGGATCGACAGCTGCAGGTGCTGCTGAAAGAGTTCGATCAACTGATCATTGCTTCTCGCTGATTACGATCACTGTAGGAGCCGAGCTTGCTCGCGATAGCGGTCTCTCAGTCAATAAATGTGTTGAGCGTTCGGTCGTCATCGCGAGCAAGCTCGGCTCCTACATGCAGTTATCCGCAATCTGCTTCTGCGTTTCGTCTATGCGCTCCTGCCGCTGAGTGGCGTCCAGGCGACGCAGCTCTCCCTCCACGTCCTCTCTGAGCCGCGGATTGTTCCGTAGTTGTGCCAGGTTAGTTCGTGCCTGTTCACAAAACACTTTCAGCTCTGCCTGTTGCTCGGCGACTTGTCTTTTGACGTTTTTGTCGATGGCCTGTTGATCGCCAATCGTGCTGCTGTTTGTGGGGGTGGGCGGTTTGGCAGGGGCTGGGGAGGGTGTCATGACAACCGTGGCTTGTTGGTCTGACGGTGGTTGCGCATCGAAATGGGTGACGCCTTGGGCGTCGACCCATTTGTAAATCGGGGCGGCCATGCTCAAAGGGCTCAGACCAATCAGCAGGCTGGCGGTCAGGAAAAGCGCTCGCATGTGATTTCCTTGTGTCGGGTTGCGCAATTGAAGCTAACACACTTGAGGTTTCACGGTTTTTTCTTGCTTTCTCATGTGCTTAGTTCAATTAAGCACATAGACGACTTGACTTGCAGGGGACGAAACAGAAGAATCCAAAGTCCGCTGTAGAGGGACTGCCAGAAGCAGACCCACTCAGCAGATCATGAGGCGCATATCCGCGTCGACCTGTTACACCCGCAACGCGTTACCTCGCGCTGGGTGGGAAAGGCCCGCAACACTTGGGACGATCCCAATACTTGCTCAGTCAGTGCTGACGTAGTCGGCGACCACCGTCGCTCATGCTCTGCTGAGAAGTAAACCTATTAAGACCCGTCCCATCTTTCGTGGGCGGTATTCTGGCGTTTTAGAGGTGAGCAACGTGGAGCTTTTATCTGGCGGTGAGATGCTCGTCCGCTTTTTGCGTGACGAAGGCGTCAAATATATCTACGGGTACCCGGGTGGTGCTCTTCTTCATGTTTACGATGCCCTGTTCAAAGAACCGGAAGTGACCCATATCCTGGTCCGTCACGAGCAGGCTGCGACCCATATGGCTGACGGTTATGCCCGTGCCACCGGCAAGGCCGGTGTGGTGCTGGTGACGTCCGGCCCTGGCGCAACAAACGCCATCACCGGTATCGCCACTGCCTACATGGACTCGATCCCGATGGTGGTCATTTCCGGCCAGGTGCCAAGCACCATGGTAGGTACCGATGCATTCCAGGAAACCGACATGATCGGTATTTCCCGGCCGATCGTGAAACACAGCTTCATGATCAAGCATGCGTCGGAAATCCCGGAAGTCATGAAAAAAGCGTTCTACCTGGCGCAATCCGGTCGTCCTGGTCCAGTCGTTGTCGATATCCCGAAAGACATGACCAACCCGGCCGAGAAGTTCGAATACGTCTTCCCGAAGAAAGCCAAGTTGCGCTCCTACAGTCCGGCCGTTCGCGGTCATTCCGGACAAATCCGCAAAGCGGCGGAAATGCTTCTGGCAGCCAAGCGCCCTGTATTGTATTCGGGCGGCGGCGTAATTCTGGGTGGTGGCTCCGCGCCGCTCACCGAGTTGGCGAAGATGCTCAACCTGCCAGTCACCAATACGCTGATGGGGTTGGGTGGCTTCCCGGGCACCGACCGTCAATTCATCGGCATGCTCGGCATGCATGGCAGTTACACCGCCAACCTGGCGATGCACCATGCTGACGTGATCCTGGCCGTCGGCGCACGTTTCGACGATCGCGTCATCAACGGTGCACCGAAGTTCTGCCCGAACGCCAAGATCATTCATATCGACATCGACCCGGCTTCGATTTCCAAGACCATCAAGGCTGACGTGCCTATCGTTGGTCCGGTCGAGAGCGTCTTGACCGAAATGGTCGCGATCCTCAAGGAAATCGGCGAGACCCCGAACAAGGAGTCCGTAGCCAGCTGGTGGAAGCAGATCGACGAGTGGCGCGGTGATCGCGGCCTGTTCCCTTATGACAAGGGCGATGGCAGCAAGATCAAGCCACAAACCGTGATCGAAACCCTGTGCGAAGTGACCAAGGGCGATGCCTTTGTCGCTTCTGACGTGGGGCAGCATCAGATGTTCGCGGCGCAGTACTACCGCTTCAACAAGCCCAATCGCTGGATCAACTCCGGTGGCCTGGGCACCATGGGCTTCGGTTTCCCGGCAGCCATGGGCGTCAAGTTGAGCTTCCCGGATGCCGACGTTGCCTGTGTAACGGGTGAAGGCAGTATCCAGATGAACATTCAGGAGCTGTCGACCTGCATGCAGTACGGTTTGCCGGTGAAAATCGTCAACCTGAACAACGGTGTGCTGGGCATGGTTCGCCAATGGCAGGACATGAGCTACGGCAGCCGTCACTCGCACTCTTACATGGAATCGCTGCCTGACTTCGTCAAGCTGGCTGAGGCCTATGGTCACGTGGGCATCCGCATCACTGACCTGAAGGACTTGAAGTCGAAGATGGAAGAAGCCTTCGCCATGAAGGATCGCCTGGTATTCCTGGATATCCAGGTTGATACCAGCGAGCACGTCTATCCGATGCAAATCAAAGACGGCTCCATGCGCGATATGTGGCTGAGCAAGACGGAGCGTACCTAATCATGCGGCACATTATTTCCTTGCTTCTGGAAAACGAACCCGGTGCTTTGTCTCGCGTAGTCGGCCTGTTTTCGCAGCGCAACTACAACATTGAAAGCCTGACCGTGGCACCAACCGAAGATCCGACTCTGTCGCGTCTGACGCTGACCACTGTGGGTCACGATGAGATCATCGAGCAGATCACCAAAAACCTGAACAAATTGATCGAAGTGGTCAAATTGGTCGACTTGTCGGAAAGTGCTCATATCGAGCGCGAGCTGATGTTGGTCAAGGTCAAGGCCACCGGTGCCCAGCGCGCCGAGATCAAACGCACTACCGATATTTACCGTGGTCAGATCGTCGATGTCAGTGCCAGCGTTTATACCGTTCAGTTGACCGGTACCAGCGACAAGCTCGACAGCTTCATCCAGTCCATCGGCACCGCTTCGATTCTGGAAACCGTCCGTAGTGGCGTGACCGGCATTGCTCGCGGCGACAAAGTACTCAGCATCTAAACCAAATTAGCGAACGGCCTGAACGGCCTGATATAGGGGAAATTCATGAAAGTTTTCTACGATAAAGACTGCGACCTGTCGATCATCCAGGGCAAGAAAGTTGCCATCATCGGTTACGGTTCCCAGGGTCACGCTCAAGCGTGCAACCTGAAAGACTCCGGCGTTGACGTTACCGTTGGTCTGCGTAAAGGTTCGGCTACCGTTGCCAAGGCTGAAGCCCATGGCCTGAAAGTGACTGACGTAGCGACCGCTGTTGCGGCTGCTGACCTGGTCATGATCCTGACCCCGGACGAGTTCCAGTCCCAGCTGTACAAGAACGAAATCGAGCCGAACATCAAGAAAGGCGCCACCCTGGCTTTCTCCCACGGTTTCTCGATCCACTACAACCAGGTCGTGCCGCGCGCTGACCTCGACGTGATCATGATCGCGCCGAAGGCTCCAGGTCACACCGTACGTTCCGAGTTCGTGAAGGGCGGTGGTATTCCTGACCTGATCGCGATCTACCAGGACGCTTCCGGCAACGCTAAAAACGTTGCGCTGTCCTACGCTGCTGGCGTGGGTGGCGGTCGTACCGGCATCATCGAAACCACCTTCAAGGACGAGACTGAAACCGACCTGTTCGGCGAACAAGCCGTTCTGTGCGGCGGTACCGTTGAGCTGGTAAAAGCCGGTTTCGAAACCCTGGTTGAAGCTGGCTACGCGCCGGAAATGGCCTACTTCGAATGCTTGCACGAACTGAAGTTGATCGTTGACCTCATGTACGAAGGCGGTATCGCCAACATGAACTACTCGATCTCCAACAACGCCGAATACGGCGAGTACGTGACTGGTCCGGAAGTGATCAACGCCGAATCCCGTCAGGCCATGCGCAACGCCCTGAAACGTATTCAGGACGGCGAGTACGCCAAGATGTTCATCAGCGAAGGTGCTACCGGCTATCCTTCGATGACCGCCAAGCGTCGTAACAACGCTGCTCACGGTATCGAAGTCATCGGCGAGCAACTGCGCTCCATGATGCCGTGGATCGGTGCCAACAAGATCGTCGACAAAGCCAAAAACTAAGTCTGACTCTTGTACGAAAAACGCGGCCCAGGCCGCGTTTTTTCGTTTGGAGGGCCGGTTCTGGTATAAAGCTGCATCGTTTGCGATGCGAACCGGTGTTGCAGACATCTGTCGAAACTTTCCACCCTGTTGCAAGGTATTGTCCATGAGCGAACGTCCCGAAGAGCCAAAACAGGCTTCTGACGCCGAAAGCCTGCTGCCCATCGATGAGCATGTCGAAGAAGGGCATGACGCTGAAGGCCGTAAAGTCCGGCATCGTGGCATCTATCTTCTGCCCAATCTGTTCACCACTGCGAACCTGTTCGCAGGCTTTTACTCCATCATTAACTCAATGAGCGCCCAAAGCGCCTTGAGTGCGGGCGATTCGATTGGTGCGAGCAAGTATTTTGCTTTTGCCGCCATCGCCATTTTCGTTGCCATGGTGCTCGATGGCCTCGATGGTCGCGTTGCCCGTATGACCAATACCCAGAGCGCCTTCGGTGCCGAGTACGACTCACTATCGGACATGGTCGCTTTCGGGGTTGCTCCGGCATTGCTGGCCTTTGGCTGGGCCTTGGGTGACATGGGCAAGGTTGGCTGGATGGTCGCCTTTATATATGTCGCCGGGGCGGCGTTGCGTCTTGCGCGCTTCAATACTCAGGTGGGTACGGCTGACAAACGCTACTTTATCGGGCTGGCCAGCCCGGCTGCCGCCGGCGTGGTGGCGGGGATTGTCTGGGCTTTCAGCGATTACGGTATCCAGGGCTCCAAGATGTCCTTCCTGGTCGCGCTGATGGTTGCAGCTGCAGGCATGCTGATGGTCAGTAATATCAAATACAACAGCTTCAAGGAGCTGGATCTGAAAGGGCGTGTGCCCTTTGTGGCGATCCTCGCTGTGGTGCTGGTTTTCGCGGTGGTGTTCAGCGATCCTCCGCGCATTCTGCTGCTGGTTTTCCTCGCCTACGCAGCATCCGGTCCGGTGCAGTACTTGTTACATCTTCGTCGTCGCAAAAGCGCCGAGTGATGTAATTTCCCTCATACTCCGCAGTCTGTTGGTATATCTGTTCGCCAATGCTGCGGAGTAGCCATGCTGATCAAAGTCCCCAAAGTCTCCGACTGCCGCGAGTCGGACGTCACACCTGAATCCATCTATCTTTCTCGACGCAATGTATTGGGAGCTGCCGCTGCCGGCTTGGCCTTGAGCAGTCTGCCACGGTGGGCGGGTGCCGAGGAGGCGGCTCGTTATGCCGATGTCGAGCCTGGCAAGCCGCCTTCCTGGTTCAGCGAGAAGCTTCCGTCAACCAAGTGGGGGGCGGTAAGCGTCAAGGATGAGGCGATAACTCCTTTCAAGGATGCAACCCACTACAACAATTTCTATGAGTTCGGTACTGACAAGGGCGATCCGGCTGCCAATGCCGGTGCGCTGAAGACTGAGCCATGGACGGTGGTGGTGGATGGTGAAGTGGGCAAGCCGGGACGCTATGCGCTGGAAGACTTCATGAAGCCCTATCAGTTGGAGGAGCGCATCTACCGTCTTCGTTGTGTAGAGGCCTGGTCGATGGTCATTCCATGGATTGGTTTTCCCATTTCGGCTTTGCTCAATCAGGTAGAACCAACGTCAAAAGCCAGGTTCATTCGCTTCGAAACCCTGCAAGACCCGAAGAGCATGCCGGGGCAGCGGTCGGGGTTTGCCTTGATCGACTGGCCCTATGTAGAGGGGTTGCGACTGGATGAGGCGATGAACCCGTTGGCGATTCTTGCGGTGGGGATGTATGGGCGAGAGCTGCCGAACCAGAACGGGGCGCCACTACGTTTGGTTGTGCCGTGGAAATATGGCTTTAAAAGTATCAAGTCCATCGTTCGGATCAGTCTGGTGACTGAACAGCCAAAAACCACCTGGCAGAGCATCGCCTCGAATGAGTATGGCTTCTATGCCAATGTGAACCCGATGGTTGATCATCCGCGCTGGACTCAGGCCCGTGAGCGGCGTTTGCCGAGTGGCCTGTTCAAGCCAAATGTGCGCGAGACACAAATGTTCAATGGCTATGCGGATGAAGTGGCCTCTCTCTATACAGGGTTAGATCTGCGGAAGAACTACTGATGCGATATCCGTTTTGGCGTATCGGTGTTTTCGTTGCTGCGGCTGTATGGCCGCTGTTTTGGTTGTATCAGGCCTGGGTGGATGTGTTGGGGCCTGATCCAGGCAAGGTGTTGGTAGACCGGTTGGGGTTAGGGGCGCTTGTCCTGTTGCTCATTACATTAAGCATGACTCCGCTGCAAAAACTTACAGGTTGGGCTGGGTGGATTGCTGTCCGGCGACAGCTGGGGCTGTGGTGTTTCGCGTACGTGGTTTTGCATTTGAGCGCCTATTTGGCGTTCATCCTTGGCTTCGATTGGTCGCAACTGGGTGTCGAGTTGAGCAAGCGTCCCTACATTATTGTCGGGGCGTTGGGGTTTCTGTGTTTGTTGGCGTTGTCGGCGACTTCCAATCAATACAGCCAGCGACGTCTGGGGAGACGTTGGAAAAAGCTGCATCGTCTGGCTTATCTGGTTCTCGGGCTTGGATTGTTGCATATGCTTTGGATTGTGCGCGCCGATCTAAAGGAGTGGGCGATCTATGCGGTAATAGGGGTTCTGCTATTAGTATTGCGCTTACCGCCGGTGACCCGGCGAATTCCGCGATTAATGGCTAAAAAATCGCCATCTGCGAAAAAAGCGTAATTAGTGGTTGACGGCAGATTTCAGGTGTCTATAATTCGCCCCACTTCCGGCGCAGTCGAAACGGAAAACTCCTTGGTAAACAACGAGTTACGCAGTTTTCGACAGTGGGTTGCTTCAGGTCATCGAAGCCGAAAGGAAGTTGAAAAAGAGGTGTTGACAGCAGCGAGTAACGCTGTAGAATTCGCCTCCCGCTGACGAGAGATCGAAAGCGCAAGTGGTTGAAGTTGCAAAGGATTCTTTGAAGACTTCTGAAAATA
>NZ_JBPKAM010000094.1:0-24984 GCF_051216495.1 Pseudomonas baetica
GCTTGCTGGCGATCGCGATTGCACGTACGCCATCGCCAGCAAGCCGGCTCCTGCAGGATTTGTGTTTACTTCAATTTCGCCAGTAACGCTTCAGCCGTCGCCTGTGACGACGCCGGATTCTGCCCGGTCAACAGCAGGCCATCGGTCAACACATAGCTCGCCCAATCCGGCCCCTTGGAAAAAATCCCGCCCTTGGCCTTGAGCTCGTCCTCCACCAGGAATGGCACGACATCGGTCAGTTGCACGGCGTCTTCTTCACTGTTGGTAAATCCCGTCACCTTCTTGCCTTTGACCAACGGTTGACCGCTCGCGTCCCTGGCATGCCGCAACACCCCCGGCGCGTGACAAACCGTGGCGACGGGTTTTCCGGCGTTGTAGAACGCTTCGATCAGGGCAATCGACTGCTTGTCCTCGGCCAGATCCCAGAGCGGACCATGGCCGCCAGGATAGAAGATCGCATCGTAATCGCCGGCCTTCACCGAGCCGAGCAGCACGGTCGAGGCCAAAGCGGACTGGGCAGCAGGATCTTTGCGAAAACGCTCGGTAGCCTCGGTTTGAAAATCGGGCTCGTCGCTTTTCGGGTCCAGCGGTGGCTGGCCACCCTTGGGCGAGGCCAGGGTCAACTGCGCGCCAGCATCCTTGAAGGCGTAATACGGTGCCGCGAATTCTTCCAGCCAGAAGCCGGTTTTCTTGCCGGTGTTACCCAATTGATCGTGGGACGTTAAAACCATCAGGATTTTCATGTCTTCACTCCTTCTCGGGACCGCGGATAGCTGTTGCGGGGATGCGCAAAATGCAGCGCGATGATCATGGCGCAAGACCCTGGTGAGCAGCGGGTCGTTCGTCTGAAAGGCGTTTCGACAATGACAGGGCGATCACCCGATATAAAAAAAAGGGCGACTTCACAGTCGCCCTTTTCATATTTAAAACGTTTTATGTATCGCACCAACGGTGGTGTCCGCCCAGTGCAATGGCCTCGGCATTCCATGCACTGGTAAAGAGCCGTGACACTGGGCGAACGGGGCGCATTTTAATGGAAGTTGGTACGAATGTCCGCGATTCAAATATGAAATTTGCTGATACGTTTTTTATCGGGCCTGGATCAAAAAAGTATCTGGACCAACTAGCAAACTCACTGGCTTGTCCAAAACCATGAATATTCCTATACAAAAAGTTGTACAGGAATATTCAAACAATCGAGCTTGCCCTCAACTTTTTGGAGTGCTCTTCACGGACAGCACATCGGTATAGACAACGTAGACGCTCTGCCCGATTTTCAGGTTTTTCAGCTTGGCCTGGATCTCCGGTTTTTCGACATCGATGATCTTTTTCTGACCCTGAGGGGTTTCAAGCGTCACTCGATTCTTCTTCAAGTCGATCGCGGTGATTTTTAGCTGCACTTTCACCTGACGATAAGCTTCACCGGCCGGACTCGATCCCGGTGCCGCGCGCGCTTCACCGGCGCGCTCAATGGTTCCCGGCAAACCTTGGTCGACATCAGTATCCAGATAGGCCGCAACGGCGCGGGTCACCTTGATATCAACCTGATCACCCGGCTTGAGGTTGTCGAGGTTCTTGGCCTTCTCGGTCAGTTGCACGGTGGCTTGATTGCCCTGCGGCCCCTCAAGGACGACCTGCTTATTGGCCGTATCGACCGAAATGACTTTTGTGGAGATCTGATCGGCTTCCACAACCACAGATAATGGAACATCGGCGGCAATAGCGCTCAAGCTGGCCGCGGACAGCAAGGTGGCAAGGGTGATGGCTTTGGTCAGAGCATGAAGTTTCATAGGCAGAACGTTCCCTGTGGTCAATGGCGACAAACGGCATCAAAGCAGGCTTCGACGCCGAGCGTGACGTTGAGCATAGACGTTGCTCAGAAATCGTCGACGCTAATCAGGAAGTCCTCGCGGTGTCCTGGGCAGTCGATTTGCCGCCGACCCGAACGACTCAATATTCAGACGCTTCCTACGCCTGCTTAGGAAGCGTCCTCTTTTCAACATCTATCCACCTCCCGAAAGCTGTCCCGCGCTTGAACGGGGATAGCAATGAAGCCTCCCCGAATGCCCCAGGGAGGTCCGCATTTGAACAGCATCGTGCCCGTCTTTTTCGATCATAGCCGCCACAAGCTTTGGGTCCGCAACCTCGACGCTCACCTTGACGTCCTCGCTTTTAAAGGCAAGGAACACCTCAGCCAACCCTTCACCTATACCGTGGAATTCACCAGCCCCGAGCAGGATCTGGCCGCCGAACAGCTGCTGGGCAAGGACGCCTGTTTCAGCCTGCACGCCTTGCCATCCAGGCTGCCGCGAATGTCCTGGGAACCACCGCTCGAGGTTAAACCGCTGCGCACGCTGAACGGGGTGATCACCGCCTTCAAACGCCTGTCTGGCTCGCGGGATGAAGCGCGTTACGAAGTCACCCTGCAACCGCGCCTGGCCCTGCTCGAGCGGGGTCGGCAATACCGCATCTACCAGCACCAGTCGGTGCCGGAGATCGTCGAAAGCATCCTGCGCAGCCGCCATGATTTCCTCGGCCAGGACTTTTACTTCCGCCTGGTGCGCGAGTACCCGCGCCGTGAACAGGTGATGCAGTACGGCGAAAGCGACCTGGCCTTTATCAGCCGGCTGCTGGCCGACGTCGGTATCTGGTATCGCTTCAGCAGTGACGACCGCCTGCGCATCGCCGTGGTGGAATTCTGCGACGACCAGCGCGGCTACCAGTTCGACGTCGAACTGCCGCACCGCCCACCGGCTGGCCTGGCCAGCGGCGAAGACGGCGTCTGGCAACTGCAATCGAGCCATCAGGTCGTGGAGAAAAACCTCCACCTGCGCGCCTACGACCCGCGTAATGCCAAGGCCTGGCTGCGGAGCGACGTCGACCAGACCCGTGGCGCGAAAACCACCTACGGCGAAGCCTATCACTACGCCGAACCCTACACCGTGCTCGGCGACCCCTACGACCAGGACGAAGACCTGCAAAGCGAAAGCGGCTACTTCTACGCACGCCTGCGCCACGAACGCTACCTCAACCAACAGACCCAGCTCAGCGGCATGAGCAGCAGTGCCACCCTGGCGCCGGGCCAGGTGCTGAAAGTCACGGGCGGCGCCCCGCAAGCCTTCGCCCCCCGCGCCGTGATCACCCAGCTCACCACCCGCGCCGCCCGCGATGCCAGCTTCGAGTGCAGCTTCGAGGCCATCCCCTACGCGGAAACCATCTGCTTCCGCCCGCCATTGCGGCCCAAGCCCACCATGGCCGGCACCCTCCCGGCCCGCATCACCAGCTCACAGAAGCACGACCCGTACAGCCACATCGACCTTGAAGGCCGCTACAAGGTCAACTTCCTGTTCGACCGCGACGATTGGAAACTCGGCCAGGAAAGCCTGTGGCTACGCCTGGCAAGGCCCTACGCCGGCGACACCCACGGCCTGCACCTACCACTGATCGTCGGCACCGAAGTGGCCATCGCCTTCGAACAAGGCGACCCCGACCGCCCCTACATCGCCCACGCCCTGCACGACAACCAGCACCCCGACCACGTCACCCTGGCCAAGCGCGACTACACCCGCAACGTGCTGAGGACGCCGGCCAACAACAAGCTGCGTATGGAAGACCGACGGGGGCAGGAGCACGTCAAGCTCAGTAGCGAGTATGGCGGCAAGAGTCAGCTGAATCTGGGGCATCTGGTGGATGCGCAGAAGAAAAAGCGTGGGGAAGGGTTTGAGCTGCGGACGGATGATTGGGGTGCGATTCGTGGTGGTAAAGGGGTGTTCATCAGCGCCGATGAACAGACCAAAGCTTCCGGTGATGTGCTCGACATGGGCCCGGTCACCCGCCAGATCGAAAGCGCCCGCCAGCAAATGGCCCAGTGGCAGGAGATTGCCCAGGCTCATCACAGTCGACCGCCGGCTCTCGAGGGTCTGCAGCAGCTCCAGACCGATGCCAAAGATCTCAAGGCCCCGGCCATCCTGCTCAGCGCCCCCAAAGGCATCGGCGTCCTGACCCCCGCCAGCCTGCTGTTCAGGAGCGGCCATGCGCTGTACCTGCAAAGCAAGGACGAGATCAACCTCGCGGCCGAGCAGCGTCTTTCAGCTCACGCCAAAAAAAGCATCTCCCTGTTGAGCCAAGAGGAGGGCATGCGCCTGGTATCCGGCAAGGGGCCGCTGGACATCGAGTCCCATGGTGACCTGATGAATTTGATTGCCCGGGGGGACCTTACCTTGCAGTCGGTAGACGGGGAACTGAGGTTGTTGGCCAGGAAAAGAGTTCTGCTGGGCGCTGGAGACCATTTCATCCGCGTCGATTCGAACGACGGGATCCGTCTGGTTAGCGCCACCAAGCTGATATCCGAAGGGCAGCATATCTGGCGGGGACCGGGGGGCCAGAGTTTCCCGTTGCCGGTCTTGCCCAAGTCGGTGTGTGAAGAGTGTCTGAAAATGGCTCAAGCCGAGGCGGCGGGCGCAGTCATGCGCACGGCCACCGGGGGACGATAAATGCAAGAAATCTACGAACAATGGCTCGACCAATTGGAAGGTCTGAGCCGTGCAGCGAACCTCAACCATGTTGATTTAATCGTCGACCAGGCAGGCTCGGGTATTCCCCTGCTGCCAGGACTTGGAGCCATCACTCCAGCCCTTCCCTGGTTTTCATTTTTCAATGCAACTCCGGAAGACACGCTGTTGCCTCAGGCGCCGATCCTGATGCGCATCAATCTTGACGATTGGCGCCACAAGGCGTGGCTGGAAGAAATCATCGAACATATGGGACACATGCCCAGACTCGTGTTGTTGATATCCCCTATCCCGTTCGATGTTCTGAGCAAGACCCTGCAGGGGCTTTCACAGCTTGAATGGGGAGGACAGTCAGGCTTACTGCGCTTCTACGATCCACGCGTCCTACCGGAGTTGCTGGCGAGTGTCCTGGACCCTGAGCAGAAAAAACGATTTCTGGAGCAGGCGCTGTTTTGGAGTTGGCTGGATCGGGATCAGCGGATTGTCTGGCAACCGGGTACTTATGGTTCGAATCAAGTGTTCGAAGAAGCAATCAGTCCGGTTGTACTAACGGATTCGCAATTTGATCGATTGGGTTGCATCAGTGATGCGCAAAAGTTATTTGCGCTTGCCTGGTCAATGTTTCCCGAGCTTTCTAATGAAGAATGTTTTTCTCGATGTAATCGCGTTGCACTTCTAGCAAGTGATGAAAACTATTTTGGTGATTTGGAAGCTTACGCAGAGGGCAAATTTTCCGAACAAAAAAACAGGGAGACGTTTGATGAGTAACGAGAAAGGGACGTTCAGGCCGCGATGGGCTGTCGGTAGTTTGTTGTTATTGCTGGCCGGCTGTTCTCCGGGGACGCCGAAGTATTTGGCGGGGGATTTGAACGGGGTAAATCACACTTCGGCGGCGATCAATTATTTCTCGGTGAATGGTTATGGCGGAAGAAACATCTCCCCGTTTGGTTATGGGGGGGGCGTGTGTTGTGCGATGTTGCCCAGCCAATGGTCGCCGGGTTTGAAGTTAAAAGTGGAGTGGGAGACCGACCCGAACCCATACGCAAAAATAAAACGTAAAACATCGGGTTATGGATTTGATCCCGATGCATACGCTCAGCATAAAGCCAAGTACCAGCAACACACGGCGATTATGGAACTTCCGCCTTATGAGGACAGGCTCTGTTCGTTGGAAGTGCATTTTCTACCCTGCCATCAAGTCAAGCTGTCCACGTCTTGTTGGGCTTATCCCTCACCCAATAGTCCGATCAAGGAACCTCTAAACATGCAGGAGCCAACCACATGTCCGAAATAAAGAATCGAGATTCCGTCCATGTTCCGGCGTTGTTTCCCAAGGACGGGCGGTTACCCAGCGACCCTCAAGCAGTGAGGGCCAATTACAAGCGGCAAACGGCCGAGGTGGAGTTGTACCGGCAAAAACTGAATGCCCAGCGGGGTTTTCGCGGCGCTTCCACTTGCGCGCGCGCCTTGCACATCAGCCTGTTTTTCGACGGCACCAACAACAACGAACCCTACGATACCCGTAAGGCCCAGCCGCCTCGTCCAACCAATATCGCGCGGCTCTATCACGCCAGCATTGAGCAGGCTACAAGTGGATATTTTCGTTATTACATTCCCGGCGTAGGTACCCCTTTTCCCGAGATTGGCGAGCTGGATTACAGCACTTTCGGCATGGCGTTCGCCAATCGCGGCGAAGACCGTATCAATTGGGGATTGCTGCGAATCGCCGATGCACTGTCCTTCGCGCTGGATAACAAGACGGGCTTGGCGCTCCCAGTTGCCCAAACCAAGCTTAAAGCCATGGCCACCACCTGGCCCATGACCGCCTTGGGCAAAAGCTGCCGCCGACAGGCCATGGCCTCGCTGCTGGAACCGTTGCGGGCCAAGGTGGCGACGGCACTACCCACGGTGCTGTCAATCAAGTTGTTCGTTTATGGTTTTTCTCGCGGTGCCGCCGAGGCGCGTACCTTCATCACCTGGTTGAGCGAGCTGTTCGACACCCCACAAGGCGCCGAACACCCGGAACAAACGCTGCTGGGAATACCGGTCAGCATCGAATTCCTCGGCCTGCTGGACACCGTGGCTTCCGTGGGCAGCGCGCGCGCCGCGCCCTTCGCCGAAGGGCACATGGACTGGGCCGATGGCACCCAAGCGCTGCCCGATGTCGGGCGTTTTCCCGGATGGATCAAGGACTGTCGGCATTTCGTCGCCGCCCATGAGCAGCGTCTGTGTTTCCCATTCGATGAAAAGGTTGCGCACGAAAGCTGCCTGTCACAGGCATCTTTCGTGCGCAACTTAATCAACAGGGAGGCGTTTGATGAGTAACGAGAAAGGGAAGCTCAAACAACGATGGGCTGTCGGTAGTTTGTTGTTATTGCTGGCCGGCTGTTCTCCGGGGACACCGATGTATTTGGCGGGGGATTTGAACGGGGTGAATCATACTTCGGCGGCTATCAATTACTTCATGGTGAATGATTATGGCGGTCCGAATATATCCCCTTATGGGTATGGTGGTGGGTACTGCTGTGTTTCGCTGCCGAGCCAATGGTCGCCGGGTTTGAAGTTAAAAGTGGAGTGGGAAACTGATCCTAACTCCAATGCCAAATTACCTCCCTTAGGGACTGATGAGTATCGGGCTGCTTATGCACTGCATAAGGCCAAGTACCAACAACACACGGCGATTGTGGAACTTCCGCCTTATGAGGACAGGCTCTGTTCGTTGGAAGTGCATTTTCTTCCCTGCCATCAAGTCAAGCTGTCCACTTCCTGCTGGCGCTATCCGTCACCCAATAGTCCGATCAAAGAACCCTTGAACATGCAGGAGCCAGCCACATGTCCGAAATAAAGAATCGAGATTCCGTCCATGTTCCGGCGTTGTTTCCCAAGGACGGGCGGTTACCCAGCGACCCTCAAGCAGTGAGGGCCAATTACAAGCGGCAAACGGCCGAGGTGGAGTTGTACCGGCAAAAACTGAATGCCCAGCGGGGTTTTCGCGGCGCTTCCACTTGCGCGCGCGCCTTGCACATCAGCCTGTTTTTCGACGGCACCAACAACAACGAACCCTACGATACCCGTAAGGCCCAGCCGCCTCGTCCGACCAATATCGCGCGGCTGTTTCATGCGAGTCTGGATAAACCGGAGAGTGGTTATTTTGGTTACTACATCCCCGGCGTAGGCACGCCCTTTCCCGAGATTGGCGAGCTGGATTACAGCACTTTCGGCATGGCGTTCGCCAATCGCGGCGAAGACCGGATCAATTGGGGGTTGCTGCGAATCGCCGATGCATTGTCCTTTAGTCTCAACAACAAGCAGCGTCTCGACCTCCCAGTTGCCCAAACCAAGCTCAAAGCCATGGCCACCACCTGGCCCATGACCGCCTTGGGCAAAAGCTGCCGCCGTCAGGCGATGGCCTCGCTGCTGGAACCGTTACGGGCCAAGGTGGCGACGGCGTTACCCACGGTGTTGGCGATCAAGCTGTTCGTCTATGGTTTTTCTCGCGGCGCCGCCGAGGCGCGTACCTTCATCACCTGGTTGAGCGAGCTGTTCGACACCCCGCAAGGCGCCGGACACCCGGAACAAACGCTGCTGGGGATACCCGTAAGCATCGAATTCCTCGGCCTGCTGGACACCGTGGCTTCCGTGGGCAGTGCCCGCGCCGCGCCCTTCGCCGAAGGGCACATGGACTGGGCCGATGGCACGCAAGCGCTGCCCGATGTCGAGCGTTTTCCCGGATGGATCAAGGACTGCCGGCATTTCGTCGCTGCCCATGAGCAGCGTTTGTGTTTCCCGCTGGACTCGATCCGTTATACCGATGGCCGTTACCCACCCTATGCCACGGAAGTGGTTTACCCCGGCATGCATTCGGACGTGGGTGGTGGTTATCCGCCGGGGGATCAGGGCAAGGCGCGTGGTGGCGCGGGCGAGTTGTTGTCGCAGATTGTCCTGCATGACTTATATGCAGCGGCCTTCAAGGCGGGGGCACCCTTGACCGTTCCCGAAACTGTAGTTCCGGACGAACTGCGACAGATTCAGCCTGTTCGCGCAATGTCTGCTCAAACAGATCAAGAGTTCACGGTTGATCAAGTGCTCATCAACCGCTTCAACGCCTGGCGCACCACCCTGGGCCTCGACGAAAACCCTGCTTCAGCCCCAACCACTGACACCCCCCTGCGCCTGGGCCGCAACCTCGAAGACACCATGGCCGCACAACTGGCCTGGCTCACCGGCTGGCGCATCGAGCGTTTCGCCCGGGGCAGCTACGTCAATCAACCCTTCTTCGGCCAGGCCGTGCAAACCAATGCCACGCTGCAAGCCGAGCAGAAAGCCCAGCGTCAGGAGGACATAGATACGGCGAAAACGAACCGAGCGGGCGCTCGAGGCCAACCCGTAAAGATGCAAAACCTGGCCACCCTGGCCGGCCCGCCGCCCTACGAACCGGTGCTGGACCAGCAGCAAATCCGCGAAGCCGCCGTCGAGTTCGAGCACGATTACCAGAGCTGGCGCCGTGATCACACCAGCTTCGGTGGGCTGGTCTTCGATGGGGTGTTGAAAGAGACGGTGTACCTGCTCAACGACGATGACGAGCAGCAGGAATACACCCGACTTAAGGCCGAGGGTGAATTGTGTGCCAAACAGCTGTTCACTGAACACTGGACCAACCGGTTTAAAGTCAGTGACTCACCGGAGATGGCAGCGGTGGTCGCCCTGTTCGACGATCAGGTCCACGACTCCCGCGCCTGGTTCCTGCACGACTTCATGAGTTCGCGGGAGATGTGGGGCGATTACTTCCGCTATCGCATGGTGTATTTCGGCGATGAGTCCAATAAGCGCCTGACCCCGGCGGTGGTGGCGGGACGGGTGGTGGGCATTGCGCTGGTATTGGGCGGGACGTACAGCCTGCGCCGTTACGAGGGTAAAGCCTATGCCGGGACGCTGGTCGCGGCAGCGGTGGGCTATCAGGTGATCAACGCCGCCACGGGCGAGGTTGAACCGTTCCTGCCGAACGCAGAGGACATTCTGAAATCCACCGTGTCCATTGGCCAGGTCGTCGCGCAACAGCGGCAGGCCATCATCAAGGCCGAAGACGCGCTGCGCATGGAGAACATGCTCGATTATCTGGTACGTAGCGGTGGGTTGATCGAGCAGGCCAAGGAGATGTTTTCATGATGCCTTTGGTGCGTAGAGGCGATCCGTTGCGTCCGTATGGCGGTGAGGTGCTCGAAGGTCGCTTCGAGGCTTTCGGCATGCAGGTGGCTTGCATGGGGGACAAGGTGCGCTGCGACAAACACGGCTCGACGCACATCAGCGAAGGTGCCTCGGGTTTCACCATGGAAGGCAGACTCTTGGCACTGGATGGCTACCGTTGCGAATGTGGTTGCCAATTGGTCAGCACTCTCGCGGTCTCTTCCATCGGGGTGGAGCCATGAGTCGACCGGCGGAGTAGCCCGAAGTCATCGAGCCCGGCGCACCACGTTGGCGGCGCTGGTGGCTGGTGGTCTTTTGAGATCAAAAGATCGCAGCCCCGTTGCACTCGACAGTTCCTACAGGGGGGACGTTGGGCAGACCGGTCAGTAACCGGTCATTTCCAGATACCCTTGCCCTCCATGGCTGCCGCTCAGGCGCACCGGCCCTTCCCAGTAGGGAATGCGCAGATCCATCCAGGCATTCGGGTTGAGAGCGCTGATGACGATGTCGAGGTGCTTTTCGGGAATCTGGATCGCCCAGCGTACGGGCATCGAGCGTCCGGCGACGCGGGCGGTGTCCTGCGGGGTGAGGCGGATGTCGGAACCCTGCAGCAAGCGAGTCTGGCCGCGGGCGTCGATCCAGGTACCGGTCAGATAAAGCGCGCCGTCCTTTTGCCGCATGCGATAGAGCATCACCTGCTCGCCACTGTCCAGGTGCAGGGAAAACCAGTCCCATCCGGTCTGGTTGGCGGTCAGCGGCTGGCTGCTCCATTCGCGGTCGAGCCACGCCGGTCCACTGACCTGATAGTGCTTGCCATCAATTTCCAGGGTGCCGCTGGCCTGGAAAAACGGCTGGCTGTAGTAGTACGAGGCCTGGCCTTGTTCGGATTTCTGGCTGAAACCCTTGTCCCCTTGCAGCACCAGCGGTCGATTGGACGTGAGCCGCAGTTGATAGCTGAACGCCTTGTCGCGGGCACTTAGTTGCATCTCGCCGAGCGGATCCGCCTCCGCTGACTGGCTGCTGAATCGCCAATCGTCGATCCACGCGTTGAACGGCGCCAGACTGACTCCGGCCTGACCGACGCCACCCCGAGCGTAGCGCTCGGCCGCATGATGCACCGTCGCCGACGTCACGGCCGCATGACCGAGCCAGATCGTCTGGTTTTCCCAACCCGGCACCTCGGGCGTGGCTTTCAAAGCGCTGCGAAACAATGTCCATTGCGCTCCGAACTCATGGCCCTGCTCGTCCTTGAGGTTGGCGGTGACGTACCACCACTCGATGCGAAAGCCGTCGTGGGGGCCGTGGTCCGCCGGGAAGCTGAACGTGCGCCCTGGCACCACCGGCGTGAACGCCGCCGCTTGATTGCCCATCCCGGCGAAGCCTTTTTCCTCGGGTGCCGATTGGTCGCAACCACTCGATAGCAGCACCAACAGCATCGCGGCGAACTTAATCCTCATGGGCGAAAGTCCTCAGCAGATCGGCCGGCTGCGTGCGATACAACGCATACAGCGGCCACGCCGACGCCAGCAAGGTCGCCACCAGCGCCAGCCCCATCAATTGCAGCAATTGCACCGGAAACACCCGCA
Organism: Pseudomonas baetica; assembly: GCF_051216495.1. Classification (GTDB taxonomy): domain Bacteria; phylum Pseudomonadota; class Gammaproteobacteria; order Pseudomonadales; family Pseudomonadaceae; genus Aquipseudomonas; species Aquipseudomonas baetica_B. Next base: position 11,282 of record NZ_JBPKAM010000094.1, read on the forward strand.
GCGGCAGGCGCCAGCCGAAGGCCTGGACGTTGATCACGGTATCCAGGCACCAGGCCAGGGTGATCCCCAAGGGCAAGGCCAGCACCAGCGTCAACACGGCCAGCAACCAGGTTTGCCCGAGGTTGAGCAGCATCAGTTGCCGACGCGACACGCCCAATGCCCATAGCGGCGCCAGTTGTCCGAGACGGCTTTGGCTCTGGGTCAGCAGGCTGATGAACAGCGCCACGCCGGCCACGCAGAGGGTCAGGCTGTTCAGGGCGGCGGTGGCCGCGAAGGTGCGCTCGAACACTTGCGTCGACCAGCCTTTGAGTCGGGCTTGATCGACGATGCGGCTGTCCTCCAAGGCGAAACGCGCTTGCAGCGCATTCACGAATGGCACAATCGACGCCGGCTCGATGCGTAGATTGAAGCGGTTCGGCGCCAGTTGTGGCCAACCGCGCAGCAAGTGGTTGATGTTGACCAGCAGATGTCCCTTCGGATTGCCGTAGTCGGCATAGATACCGACGATGCGCGGCGACCATGGACCATTGGGCGTGGCAATGGTCAGGTGATCGCCTAATCGCACGTTCAGGCGCCGGGCCAGTTGCTCGCTGAGCATCAAGGCATCGTCGGTGGCCAGGCGATCCCAGGGCGTGTCGCCCAGGGCTTCCAGCAGCGGCCAGTGCTGGCGATAGGTCGGGTGGTCGATCACGCCAACGATATCCGCCGGCCAGCCTTGCAGCTGGATCGAGACCTGCCAATTGGGCAGCACCGCCGTGAGCTGCGGCTGCTGCTTGAGCCAGCTATGCAGTTCCCGGGCCTGTGCCGGGTTTTGCGGATTGAGGTAGAGCTCGGCGGTTAGCCGCTGCTCGAGCCAGTTGCTGAAGGTCTGGCGAAAACCAGCGGTCATGCTGCCCGCGCCAATGTTGGCCGCCAGCGCCAGCAGCAGCGCCATCAACGCCAGGCTCAGGGCGGGCAGTTGCTGGCGACAATCGGCGACGAACCATTGGCCAAGTACGGAACGACTGCGACCCAACAACCCGTTGAGCACGGCATCGAGCACCACCGGCAAGGCCAGTGCCGCACCCAGCAACAGCGCAGCCATCAGCACGAAACCGCTGGCCAGGCTGTCACCGCGCAACAACGCCAGCACCGCAATCGCCAAGGCCAGTGCCGCCACCCAGCCTTGACGCCGCAACCAGTGCGCGTGGGCCTGATGCCAGGCCTGCGGATCGGCCAGCGCCAGCAATGGCAAACGCGCCGCCCGCCACAAACTGTGGGCGCCGGCGAGCAAGGCACCGAGCAGGCTCAGGCCGATGCCGCTGAGCCACCACCACGGACTCAGGCTCAACTGCCCCGCCACTTCGGCGCCATACAAACCGCGCAGGCTGGCGGCCACATCCGGCAGTAGCACACTGGCCAGCAGATAGCCGCTGATCACACCGGCAAGGCCACCGATCAAGGCCAAACCACCCAACTCGGCCGTCAGGCAGGTGATCAGCATCCGTGCGCTGACCCCGCAGGCACGCAAGGTCCGCAGTAAGCCCCGACGCTGTTCCAGCGCCAGCCCAATGGCAGCGTGCACGATGAACAGGCCGACCACGAACGACAGAAACCCCAAGGCATCGAGGTTCAGATGAAAGCTCTCAGTCAGCCGCGCCAAATTGTTTTCTTCACCACTGCTCTTGAACTGCAGTTGCCCCTTGAACGACTCGGGCAGTTTCGCGGTGAAATCCTTCGGCAACAGCAGGCGCGACAGCTGATCCGGCAAGCCGAGCATCTGCTGGGCAATACCGATGTCCACCAGCAACACGCCGGGGGCCATGTCCGCCTGCGCCTGCAAGGGCGGCAGCGTCTGGCCGTTCAGCGCCTGCGGGCGATCGCCTTGCTTCAGCCCCAGGGCCTGCAAGGTTTGCGGCGAAATCCAGGTCATGCCCGGTGGAGTGAAAAACTCAACCACCTGTTCGATGGTCAGCGCCTGCCCTGCCACGACGCCCCCTGCCGGCAACGACACCGGCTCGATGCCCATCAGTTGCAGACGCTGGTCTTCATGGCCCTTGAGCGTCAGCCGTCCCTGCAACACCGGCGACACCGGCCAACCGGCACGACGCAGGTCGACAAACCATTGTTGGGGAAAGGTGGCAGCCGTGGGCGCACTGAGGCTGGCCTGGGGTTCTCCGCCGATCAGTTGACTGGCCCGGGCATAGCTATCCCGCGCCTGGCTGTTCAGCGCTTGCACGCCGGTCAGCAGGCTGGTGGCCAGCCACAGTCCGGTCAATACACTGAAAAACTGCACCGGGTGCTGCCGCCAGTGGCTGAGCAACGCCCGCAGGGTTTCGCGAAAGATGCGCATCTCAGCGCCCGTCCACACCGGTCAGACGCCCACCGTGCAACACCACTTTTTCTGCCAGCCGCGCCGCGACATGGGGGCTGTGGGTGACCATCAACAGGGTCGTGGGGCTGTCATCGAGCAATTCCAGCAACAGCTTCAGCACCTCGTCGCTGGTGGCTTCATCAAGGCTGCCAGTGGGTTCGTCGGCCAACAGCAGCTTCGGTTGCGAAGCCAGCGCACGCCCTAACGCCACCCGTTGCTGCTGGCCACCGGACAGCTGTTCCGGATAACGCTGCAACAAATCCGCTAACCCCAACCGCTGCACCAGATGCGCCTGCCAACGCGGATCATGGCGCCCGGCAAGATGTGCCTGAAACGCCAGGTTGTCCTCCACCCGCAGGCTGCCGATCAGGTTGAACTGCTGGAACACCAGACCGATTTCCGTGCGCCGCCAGTTCGCCAGCTGTCCTTCGCTCATCTGCTCCAGCCGATGCTCGCGGCTGCGGATGCTGCCGCGATCCACCTTGTCCAGCCCGGCGATCAGGTGCAGCAAGGTGCTCTTGCCGCTGCCCGACTCGCCCATCAGCGCGAGGCTACTGCCGGGTTTGAGGGTCAGGTCGACACCTTGCAGCACCGGCAACGGACCTTGTGGCGTGGCAAAGCTTTTGAAGACGCCCTGGACTTCAAGCATGGGATAACCCGTCCGAAATGCATGGGCGAAGGATAGCGGCCCTGAATGGTTTTTGTCCTTTGACGATTGCAGCCCTGCCCGAGCACCGCCCTACTCTCGAGGATGGTCTAACCACAATGATAAAAACGGAGACACCATGCCTCGTTTCACTTTGAGCCCACGCGGCCTGTTGGCCTGCCTGATCACCGCGTGCCTCGCACAATCGTCGGTCGCCGCCGATGCACCGGTCGCGGCCAGCGCGCAGACCGCCGCCAATAATGCCGTCGTATTGCAACAACTGCCCTTCAGCGACCGTACCGACTATGAGTCGGTGACCAAGGGCTTGATCGCGCCGTTCAAGGGTCAGGTCAAGGACGCCAGCGGTCAGGTCATCTGGGATATCCAGGCCTACGGTTTTCTCGACAAGGACAAGGCACCGGACTCGGTCAACCCGAGTCTCTGGCGCCTGGCCCAGCTCAGCGCCCATGCCGGATTGTTTGAAGTCAGCCCGAAACTGTATCAGGTGCGCGGCCTCGATCTGGCCAACATGACCATCATCGAGGGTGACGACGGGCTGATCATCATCGACCCGCTGACCATGGCCGAAACCGCCAAGGCCGCCTTGGAGCTCTACTACCAGAACCGTCCGCGCAAACCGGTGGTGGCGGTGATCTACAGCCACACCCACGTCGACCATTTCGGTGGTGTGCGCGGGGTAATCGACGAAGCCGATGTCAAGGCCGGCAAGGTCAAGGTGTTCGCACCCACAGGCTTCATGGAACACGTGATGAGCGAGAACGTGTACGCCGGCAACGCCATGAGCCGCCGCGCGCAATTCCAGTTCGGCAGCCTGTTGCCCCGTGGCGAACACGGCCAGGTGGACGCAGGGCTGGGCAAGAGCACGCCGAGCGGCGGCACCATCACCCTGATCCCGCCCACCGACCTGATCGAGAAGGAACTGGAGACCCGCACCATCGCCGGCCTGGAGGTGGAGTTCCAGCTCACGCCGGGCACCGAAGCGCCAGCGGAAATGAACCTCTACCTGCCGCAACTGCGCGCCTTGTGCATGGCGGAAAACGCCACGCAGATGATGCACAACATCCTCACCCCGCGCGGCGCGCAAGTGCGTGACGCCAAGGCCTGGGCGCAATACCTGGACAGCAGCCTGGCACGTTATGGCGACAAGAGTGACGTGCTGTTCGCCCAGCACAACTGGCCGACCTGGGGCGGCGAGCGGATCCGCACCTTCCTCGCCGATCAACGCGACATGTACGCCTTCCTCAACGACCGCACGTTGCACCTGTTGAATCAGGGCCTGACGCCGGTGGAAATCGCCGAGGCCATCAAGAAGTTGCCGGGCGCACTGGACCAGAAGTGGTACACCCGTGGCTATTACGGTTCCCTGAGTTTCAACACCCGGGCGGTGTATCAGCGCTACCTGGGGTTCTACGACGGCAACCCGGCCAACCTCAATCCGCTGCCGCCGGTGGACACGGCCAAACGCAGCATCGAAGCCATGGGCGGGAGCTCCGCGGTGCTGGAGAAAATGCGCACCGCCATGACCCAGGGTGACTATCGCTGGGCGGCACAACTGGGCAATCAGTTGCTGTTTGCCGATCCGGACAACAACGACGCCCGCAAGGCCCAGGCTGAAACGCTCGAACAACTGGGCTACCAAAGCGAAAACGCCACCTGGCGCAACATGTACCTGACCGGTGCCATGGAACTGCGCAACGGTGTGCCGCCGCATGCGGGCACTTCGGTCTCGGTGGACATGGTGCGGGCGATGAGTCCGGAGATGTTCTTCGACTTTCTGGCGATCCGTCTGGACAGCGACAAAGCCGTAGGCCATGACCTGACCCTGAACTGGACTTTCGAGGATCAGAACAAGGACTTCAACCTGACCTTGCGCAATGGCGTGCTGACTCACCGCGCCGGGCTCAACCCTCAGGCAGATGCCGGTGTCAGCATGAGCAAGGCCACGCTGGAGCAGATCAGCCTCAAGCAGCTGGATTTCCCCACGGCGATTCAGAAAGGCTTGATCAAGCTGCAGGGCAACGGCAAAAAGCTTGGGGAGTTGATGGCCAGCCTCGACACCTTTGCGCCGCAGTTCAATATCGTCACGCCTTAAAACCGCGTTGCGCCCTTCGCGAGCAGGCTCGCTCCCACAGAGGATCTGTGTCGTACATCAATCCCCTGTACAACATGGATCCCTGTGGGAGCGGGCTTGCCCGCGATAGCGGTGTGTCAGCTACCGACAATGCTGGATGTGGTGGCCTCATCGCGGGCAAGCCCGCTCCCACAGATTTCTTAGGTGCCCATAGGATTTGTGAGTGACACAGATCCCCTGTGGGAGCGAGCCTGCTCGCGAAGGCGGCTGCAAGCACTACACAGATATCACTTCTACCGCCGGCATCTGCCACTTCTGTTCGATCACCTGCGGCTGCGGCCCATACAAACGCAGAACCAGCGTAAACGCTCCGCTCGCAGGCGTCGGCAGCCAATTGCTTTGCTCATCCGGACTGGCGGCCTGCATGACCAGGGTCAGCCCGCCATCGGCGTCCCTCAGCAAAGGATCCCGACTGCTCAAGCAATAGCGATCGATCGCATTGGCCACCAGTTGCCGGTCCGGCAAGTCGTACAGGGTCAACGACCAGAACTCGCTGGCCGGTGGCAGCTGTCCCGGCGCAAAGCGCAGGCGATAACGCCGCCCGCCCTGCAATGGCTGGCCCTGATCGTCCAGTCGGGTGCCGGTGTAAAACGCTTCTTCGACGCTGTTGCCGTAGATGCCTACATGGGCGGCGACGGCTCGGTTGAGGTAATTGCCGTGCAACGCCTCACGGGTGCCGAACAGGCCAAGGGTGGTGCGCACCTGCCCTACCGCCGCTTGCAGTTGCGAACGGGCATCCTCGATGCCGGCGATCAAAGCCAAACGCATATCCGCCGGCATAGCGGCTTCATCGACCCCCTGGCCGGGCACGATGCCAATTCGCGCGAACCGTGCGCGCATGGCCTGTTCCGATGGGGGCGTGGGGCACAGCGTGAGGATCTGATTCAGCACTGCAATGAAATCCAGCCCCAAGCCTGTCTTGCTGTCCCATGCCGGCCATGCAATCGCCGGAGCCGCAACCGGTGCCGGGCCGCCGACGTACTCGTGCAAGGCGCGCAGTCGGTATTGCTGCTGTAACGCACGTACAGCCGCCAAGTCGTCGACATCTTTCAGGCCGGTGCGCCCCAGGATCATCACGATTTCGGTTTCACTGCGCAGCACAGCCTTGATCCCGGCCGGGACCGGCCCTTGCCAGTCAGGTCCGGCGATCAGGTAATCCCCTGCTTCACGGCCGGTACTCAGCACACCGACATAGGCGAAGTTATGGGTGTATTGATCGACCAGTTGATGCACGTAGTAGCGGTCATCATCGACCGCGGGCACGCTCAGGATCTGCGGTTCGCTGCGCAGGTCGAGCCAGGCCCAGGAGTACGGCGTGTCGTTGTTCGGGGTGACGATTTCACGGTTACTCGGGGTGTAAAGCTGGCTGTAGTGACGGAAGCGATTGAAGCCGCCGACGTACTCCGGCGCCGCAGGATGGAGCACCTGCTTTTCCAGGGTCTGGTAGTGCATGAGCATCGGGTAGGCATACATCCATGCCTCTTGGGCAATTGCCCGCAGGTCGGCGGATTCGGCGGCCAGCAACCCGCGCGGGAACATCAGACTCGCTCCCAGCACACCCATGCCGCCCAGCACATGGCGACGACAAATGAGTCCATTCATGGTTCGACCCTCGTGATGGTTGGCATTCGATAACTGCCGTCCAGTGCTGCGACCTTGGGCAGGTACAGGCGCAGCAGCAGGTTGAATGGACCTTCCGGTGTCGGCAGCCAATTGCTCCTTAGCGCCGACACGGGGTCATGGGGTTGCAGAATCAGTGTCAGGCCGCCGTCGGCGTCGTAATGCAGATCGGGACTTCGATCGCCCAGCGAATAACGCTGGATCGGATTGGCCGCGAGCAATTGGGTTTTGCCGTCATACAGGGTCAACGACCAGAAAGCGTCCACCGGTGGCAGCTGATCAGCAGGGAAATGCAGGCGATAGGTATTTCGACCGTCGAGCACTTGCCCCTGAACGTCGTGCAGGGCCATTGGGTAAACCGCTTCCACTGCATCGTTGGCGTAGATGTAACGCCAGGCCACCGCCGCTCGGGTCAGGTCATCGTCGCCGAATTTGCCGACATTGGTCGGCGAACGGAACCAGCCTTGTTGCTCCACCGACAACTGGCTGGAGGCGGCACGCACCTGCTCGCGACCGGCTTCAGCGCCTTGGGCGATTGCCTCTTTCAGCGCTGCCGGTGGCTCGAACAGCGCGCCTGGCTGGAGGCCAATGGCGACGAAGCGTGCGAGCTTCGTCTGCTCGCTGGCGGTCCATTGATGCAATGGTGCCAACGCGTTGAACGTGTTGAACAGCGCCTGCGCAGGACCTTGCCGGGTGTCTTCATAGGCGGGTAATTGCAGTGCTGGCAAGGCTTCAGGCGTCACCTTGCCGATGACCTTGGACAATGGCTGCAACGTGTATCCCTTCAATACGTTCGCCGCGTCTTGCTGATCGGCCTCCCCCTTGACTTCGGTGCGCCCGAGCAAGAACACCAGGCGACTGGGCGAGCGGATCACGCCGCTGAAACCCGGCGGTAGATCACCCTTCCAATCCGGACCGACAATCAGGTAACGCCCGGCCTGATCACCGGTGGCGCGAGTGCCGATGTAGTCGAGATTGTCGGTGCGCATGTCCACCAGTTGGAAACTGTAATAGCGCCCCTGCACCGCCGGCACTTCCAGAACCTGCGGTTCGCCACGCAGATCGAGCAAGGCGCGGGAGTAGAAGGTGTCGTTGTTGGGCGACACCACTTTGTCGTCCTGCGGGCCGAGCAGTCGCGGCTCGCTGTAGAGCCGGTTGAACGGCAGCTTCGCGGCAATGGCGCTGAGCACTTTGTCGTGCTCGACGGTGGCGTAGGCGAACACATAAGCCTCTTGGGCCAGTGCCCGGGCTTGCGGCTGATCGAGGGTTGCCGCGTGAGCGCTGCCCAGGCTTACCCCCAGGGTGAGAGCGGATATCCAGTTGCGCACGGTAGGTCTCCTTTCAGATAAACATCGGTACACCGTGACTCACTGTGGGAGCGAGCCTGCTCGCGAAGGGGCCATCAGGTTCAACATTTTCGTTGACTGACACACCGCTTTCGCGAGCAGGCTCGCTCCCACAGGGGAAATCACTGGGGTCGCGTACGGGGTTATTTGGCCCAGCGCCGCAGGTCCGACGGGGTGTAGTCGTCGGTTTTTGCGGCGAAGCCGACGCGCATCGGCTCGGTCTCTTCGTTGGCCAGGCCACCGGCGTAGTAGCGGCCGGAGATCAGGTCGTAAGAGGTTTCCAACACGTTGTAGGTGAAGCCGTGGTCGTATTGCTGGATCGCGTGCAACTCGCCGCTGCGCCACAGTTCACCGCGACTGTCGTACTGGTCCGACTGGGCGATTTGCCAACTGTCCTCGTCCACGTAGAAGCGGCGTTTGGCATAGATGTGACGGGCGCCCGGTTTCAGCGTGGCTTCCACCACCCACACCCGATGTTTCTCGTAGCGCGCCAGGTCCTGGTTGACATGGTTGGGCTTGATCACCGCGTCGTACTTGAGGTCGCGGCTGCCGATCTTGTAGCTGTTGTAGGGGATGAACAGTTCCTGTTTGCCGATCAGCTTCCAGTCGAAACGGTCCGGCGCGCCGTTGTAGCCATCGATATTGTCGGCGGTGATCAGGCCGTTGCTGTAACGCGCACTGTTGTCGTACGCGATCATCGGCGCGCGGCGCACGCGACGTTGGCCAGGCAAGTATTGCCACGCCGAGCGCGGCTCGGCGACCTGGTCGATCGGCTCATGCACCAGCACCGCCTCGCCGGACAGACGCGCCGGTTCCAGTACCCGGCTCTTGAACATGAACAGGATGTTCGAGCCCGCTTCCAGCCCGCCCACGGTGTCGGCAAAGTTGATCAGCGATTGGTTGCGCACGTAACTGGTGGCGCCGTTTTCACGCACCAGGGCGGCGCTGCTGATGCGCTCGTAGCTGCCGCCGCGATAACGGGTCATGTGGTTCCACATCACCTCCAGCCCTTCGGTGGGCAGCGGAAACGGTATGCCCCGTGCATAGTCATGCAAACCATTGCCGCCGTCGGCCATGCTGGTTTTGGTGACGTTGTCCCGACTCTGCGCCAGCACATCCTTGGGTAGATTGGCGCTGCGATGCGTCGGGTAGATGTTCATCTTGTAAGTGTCGGGAAAGCGCTTGAACAAGGCGACCTGACCCGGACTGAGCCACTGCTGGTACTGCGTGACGTTCTGCGCGGTGATGGTGAACAACGGTTTCTCGGCGGCATACGGATCGCTGTAGCCACCCTTGCTGTCGACGGTGCCGGCATTGCTTGTCAGCCCTCCGGTCCAGGCCGGAATACTGCCATCGGCATTCGCCGCCATTTCCGAGCCCATGGGCGTCAGGGTTTTGCCCAGGGCGGTCGGATCGGTGCCTTTGGCCTGTGCCAGGCCGACGCTGCAGGCCAGGGCCAGCACGCACAATTGCATACGCATAACGGTTCTCCTCAGAAGTCTGCCTTGAAGCTGACGGACGCGAAGTCGCGGTCGTCGAGGGTGCTGTAGTCGTTGGAACCGAAGAAGGCGTTGTAGGCCAGTTCCACGCTGTAATCGTTCATGTAGACGCCGGTGAGGCTCACGCCAAGGGCTTGCTGGCCCTCCTGGAACGGGCCTTGCGGATCGTAGGAATAACCCTCGACGTCATGCCGCCAGTTCACCGCTGGAATCAGGTTGATGCCGGGCAACACGTCGCTGTATTCCAGGCTGGCGCGCAAGCGATAGCCCCACGACCAATCGGTGGCGAAACCCTTGTCGGTGCAGTACTGGTTGGTGACCCCCGAGGCCACGGTGTTGCACGGCGTGCCGTTGCGCGTCGAGCTGCGACCAAACGCGGCGCTGCGGCCCAGGCGCTCGTCCCCCAGATCGTCGATGTGCACCACACCGGCCTCGCCGAACAGACTCAGGCGTGTCGCGCCCAGCACGTTGTCGATGGCCTGGGTCGCCGATGCCGTTGCCTGCCAGACACCCTTGCGCTCCCATGCGTCAAAACGACTGCCGTTGTTGATGTTGAATCCGGACGGCAACTGCACCCAGGAGCTGCCCGACGGCCCGGAAATAACCGCGACGTTGACGTCCGGTGCGTTGATCGACAGCGGCATGTTCGGCCGATAGCTCAACTCGCCGGCCAGAGAGATGCCGCTGTTGGGTTCCACACCGTTGAGGCTGATGCCATACAGGCGAATGTTTTCCGGAAACGCCGCGGCATAGGTCGGCGGCTGGATACCGCCAGGGAAGGTACCGCGCAGGGCGGTGTTCTTCGCATCCAGGGTGAAATACGGCAGGCGTGAGTGGTAGTTGATGAAGTAGATCGCCGCTTCCGCATCGTTCAGCGCCGGGATCATCTGGCGCAAGGCAAAACCGAACTGACCATTGTCCGACGGTGATTCGTTGCCTCGTGACGGTGCGTACAAGCCGGCCGCCTGCATCTGTTGATCGGTCAGTACCTGGCTCAAGTACAACGGCCCGCAGCCCTTCTGGATCGCATCGCTGGCGGCGAAAAACGTGCCGCAACCGTCGAGCACACTGGGACGCCAGTTGTACTGGTAGAAACCTTCAAGGTTGGTGGTATCCGACAGGCCGAAGCTGAAGGACACCATCTCCACCGGCAACTGCCCTTCCTTGATCTCGACACCGGGACGGTTGAACGCGGTTATGTCGAGCGGGTTGATCACGTTGATACCGTTCTGGATCAACAGTGACTCGCCCCAGGACAACACCTGGTTGCCGACCTTCACGCTCAACGGATGCTCGGCCACCTGAAAGTCTTTCCAGACGTACGCGTCGAGCATTTCAAAGCCCTTGAACTTCGACAGGTCATCCCAGCCCGAATCGTCGAAGTCCTTGAACCGGCCGTTGCGTGTTTCGTAGGCATGGTCGTACCAATACTTGAAGCGAACGAACGCCCCCTGCCCTTGCCCATCGAGACTAATGTCGGTCAGCCCCTTGAACACCTGCGAAATGGGATCGCCCCGCTCGAAGTTCAGCCGATTATCGTCGGCACTGACGCTGGTGCCATTGGCCTGCACGCCTTGCGCCTGCAAGGCATTGGCACGGGTCATCAAGCTTTTGTCGGGGTTCTGCGTGGACCAGCTGCTGCCCAGGCTCAAGGTGGTCTTGGTGGACAGGCTCCAGTCATCGTTGATGTCGAACGTGGTGGCGGATGCAGACCCCGTCATCAACGCCACGATCGCCAGCGCAAGGGGTTGCGGGCGGGGGTGGCCAAGCCGTTTCAGTCGTTGGCGGACTGGGGCTGTGGCCGAGCGTTTTCTTATCATTATTAGGCTCCGGTCAGGATTACTCAGCCTGGGTACGGTGCCTGAGGGGTGGGTTTTGGGCGCAAGCGGTGGGGGACAAAAAGTAATCACCCGGGGATCTGTGTGGGAGTCGTTGATCGAGTACATATCCATTTCTTCGGCAACCGCGAGGCGCGCCTGAGTGCCGACCTGGCTTTTATGGATGTACCCAATTTTTGTGGGAGCGAGCCTGCTCACGAAGGAGTCAGGTCAGTCAACATTTTTCTGAATGACACACCGCCTTCGCGAGCAGGCTCGCTCCCACAGGGTTTGTGGTTCACCCCGAAAATCTTCTCAGCCAGCCGCCTACGCCCCCAACCGAAACTGCTTGGGCGTTATCCCGAACCGCTTGCGAAACGCCCGAATGAAATTACTCGGCTGGCGATACCCCAAACGCTCGGCAATCCGCTCGATTGGCTGATCCCCCGACGTTAACCAGTGCCGCGCCAACTCCAGACTGTCACTACGGCTGTGTTGCGCCGCTTCGGCTTGCCAATGCCGCAACATGCTTTGGTGCAGAAACGGATTGGCCCCGAGCAAGGGCTCGTCGAGGCAGGTCAGCGGTAGGCTCAAACACGGATGAGGTCCGTGCCGAACTTCGATGCCGACACTGCGCAACCATTCGCCCGCCGCCTGTTGCGGCGTCAAACAAACATGGGCAAACGCCTCGCCCGGTGCCCGTCCAAGACGCCGCGAGATGTTACGCACCAGACTCAAGGTCGCCGCATCCAACCCGAAAAAATGCGGCAACCGCTGAACACCACGCAAGTGCAGACGAGCCACCCCGTCGGCCTCTTCCAGCTCCGCCAGCACATCGTTGGTCACACGGGGCAAAAACTCGGTGAAGCACGCCAGGCTGGCACGCAACGTCGCGGCGGAGTCGAGCAAAATGTTCAAACCTTGCAGACCGGTGGTCGCCATGCCATTGACCAGTTCGCAACCAAAGGTAGCGCCTGCGCCCTGCCGCTCGCACTCCAGCCACAGCTGTTCCACCAGATGCGCCGGAACCCTTAGCCCCTGCCCTTCGAGCAATGAAAGACAGATCCCCGCGCGTTGCAGCAACTGTTCCTGGCACAGGCCGGAGCGTTGGGCGTGACAGAGAATGGTCCGGGTGAACGCACTGGAGGCAAAGGTTTGATAGGTCATGGCGAACGGTGGCGAGAAGACAGGCGTGTACTTATGCCAGCCTCTGTGCTATCGATCCAATGCATTAAAAACATCCTTTAAATGCAGGAGGCGCATGATGGACCTTCGACAACTTCGCCACTTGGTGGCACTGGCCGATTACCGCAGCTTCGGCCGCGCCGCCGAGGCGATCAATCTCAGCCAACCCGCCTTCAGCCGCAGCATCCAGACCCTGGAGCGAGACCTCGATTGCCTGCTGGTGGAGCGCAGCAGTCGTGAATTTCGTCTGACTGGCCAGGGCGAATTGGTGCTGCAACACGCCCGGCGCCTGCTGGCCGGCAGCCAGGCACTGCATAACGAACTGACGCAATACAACGGCCTGACCGGCGGCGAACTGCAATTTGGCAGCGGCCCTTACCCGGCGCAGTTGCTGGTGCCCGAAGCACTGGCACAGTTCATCCAGGCACACCCGGCGATCCGCACCCGCTTTCATCTCGGTGATTGGGAACAACTGGCGCTGTGGTTGCGCGAGCAGCAGATCGAATTTCTGGTCGCGGACTCGCGCTATTTCACCGGCGACCCGCAATACCAGGTGCGACTGCTGCGGCCACGACGCGGACGTTTTTTTTGCCGAGTCGATCATCCTTTGGCCAACCGGGAAAACCTGTCGCTGCGCGCCCTGCTCGACTATGCCGTGGTCGGCACGCGCATCCCGCCGATGATCCGCAAGATCCTTGCCGACGTGCAGGGCGAGACGGACTTCAATCCCAGCGTCGAATGCGCGCAATTCGACGCCATCTGCCGCGTAGTCAGACGCTCCGACGCGGTGGGCATCGCCACCATGGAAGCCCTGGCCGAACAGGTCGATCAGGGCCTGATACGGCTGCTGGACTTTGTCGACGTGCCCAGGGATGACCCCGGTTTGCTGCTGCACTACGGCATCGTCAGTCGCGCCGGTTACTCGCTGACGCCGGCGGCGCAGGCGATGGTCGAGGCGATATTGCGGGTGGATGAGCGTTTGCTGGCGGTGAACCCGTCCTAAAAAACACCGCGGTCATTGTGGGGGAGGGGGGGGGGGTGGGGGGGGGGGGGGGAGAGGAAACTACTTCTGAGGGGACAATAAC
>NZ_JBPKAM010000095.1:0-23803 GCF_051216495.1 Pseudomonas baetica
CTCCCACAGGTACAGCGTGATCCTTGTGGGAGCGAGCCTGCTCGCGAAGAAAGCGACTCGGTTTTGGAGGGAACGGGAGGTTAGAAATCCCGCTTGTAGAAGATGTCCAGCGAACTGGCCACGCCGCCGGCGGCTTCGAGGTAGACCTTTTTGCTCAGTTTGTAGCGCAAGGCAATGGTGTTGGCCGGCTCGAATACGCCGACGCCGTAACGCAGGCTGAGCTTCTCGGAGAGGTTGCCGCTGGCGACCACGCTGGTGGCATTGCCACTGCCCTCGGTGTCGAGCTGGAAGTCCTCGATGCCCAGGTTCTTAGCCAGGTTGCCGGTTACCCCGGAGCTGCCCATCAAGCCCAACCCGAGCGCGGCCTGGGCGAGCATGTTGTTGTCCTCGCCGTTGGTGCTCAGCGGACGCCCCAGGACCAGGTAAGACAACGCCTGCTCCTGGCTCATGGCCGGTTCGGAGAAAATCTGCGTGGTGGGCTGCTCGGCGCTGCCGCTCAGGCGAATGCCGGCGATCACGTCGTCAGTCTGGCGAATCGCTTCGATATCCAGGTACGGCTGATCGATGGGGCCGGCAAACAGCAGCCGCGCACGACGTACTGTCAGGCGTTGACCGTAGGCGCGGTAACGTCCGTCGTTGAGCCAGAGCTCGCCACGGGTGTCGAGGTTGTCGCCGATGTGCACATGACCTTGCAGGTTCGCCGTCAGGCCAAACCCGGCAAAGGCCAATTTGTCTTCACCCACCACCACATCGATGTCCATCACCGTGGCCATCGGCGGTTTGCCCTCTTCGGTCTGCTGGCCGACGATCACTGTGTCATCGGAGACCTTGACCGTCGACGGCGGCAGCTCGCGAATGGTGATATCGCCCTTGGGCACGTGCACTTTGCCGGCGACGGCCAGCTTGTCGTCTTTGATCGAGATCTTCAGGTCCGGTGCCACTTCGAGCTTGGCATACGGTTCGACGGTGACCGGCAATTGCGAGCCCTTGAGCGCCAGGTCCACCACCAGCGCCTGGCCCCAGGCGACATCGCCAGTCAGACTGCCCTGCCCGGCCTTGCCGCTTTTCCAGTCGCCGTTGAGCTGCACGGTTTCACCGGCAATGACCGCCCGCAGTTGCAAGGCTTTAATCTCCATCGGCAACTCAGGCCCGGAGACTTCGCCGTCACTGAGCAGCAGATTGCCGTTGACCTGCGGCGCCAGCAGCGTGCCTGCAATCGTGCCGCTGCCGTTCAAGCGGCCGGTCAGTTTCTCGACCATGGGCACGAACGGGCGTGCCACCGACAGGTCCAGGCCCGTCAGGCGGAACGATCCGGTCAGCGGTTTGTTTTTCGGCAGCGGATTGATCTGCGCCTGCACCATTAGTTCGCCGAGCTTGCCACCGACGAAATTCAGGTCGGTGTCGATGCGCTTGGGCGTGAGCTTGCTGGTGAGGTTCAGGGTCTGGTACGGGAAGTCCAGCCATTGATCCTTTTCCTTGACCCGCAAGGTGCCGCCGCTGGCGTCGATGCTGATCTGGCCATTCGGACCGCTGGCCGGCACGTCCAATTGCACGTCGGCATTGAGACGGCCCTGCCAGGCGAAATCTTTCGGCAACCACTGCGCGAGGCTGTCGATGGGGAATTGCTTGAGGTGATAACGCAGCTTCGGTTCCGGCATCAGGCGCTGGTCTTCGCCGCACAGGCTGGCCGGGCCGGACATCCAGCAATGGGCGCCGAAGTTGATTTTACCGTCCGCCAGCCGTTCCAGCTTCGCCGGGCCTTGCAGCTTCCAGTCTTGGCCACCGGCCTGGATATCGCCGCTGGCCAGACGGCCGCGCCAGTTGCCTTTGTCCAGCGCGCCATCGAAGCCCAGGGCCAGCTTCAGCTTCGGTCCTTGCAGATCGAGGCTCAGCTTCTGGTTTTTGATGTCGCCCTGGCCGCTGGCGGTCAGGGTGCCGAGCGAGGTATCGCCGGTCTGGATGCCGCTGCCCTTGAGGTCGATTTTCGCCCGCTGCGCACTGTCGAGGGTGGCATCCAGGTTGACGCTTTGCAGGCGATGCTCGGCAAACGCCAGTTGCGAACCTTGCAACCCAAGCTTGCCTTGCGGGGCTTTGAGCGTGCCGGCGACATCGACGCGTCCGTTGATCTGGCCACGCAGTTGCGGCCAGAGTTGGGCGAGTCGCGGCAGCTTGATGTCGATCTGCCCGGCGAGTTTCTGCTGCAGGCTGCCCTTGCCGTTGATGCTGTTGTCGCCCAGGCGGATTTGCAGCGCATTGAGGTTCCATTGCTCGCCGCCGCCATCGGCCTTGGCTTGCAATACGGCGGGTTGGCCACGCAGCTTGCCCTTCAAATCAAGGTCGGCGCTCAGGCTGAGCTTTTCATTCTTCATCTCGCCTTTGCTGCGCAACGGTCCGGCGAGGGTGCCCGGCAACTCCGCAACCCAATACGCCGGGTTGATCGCTGACAGGTCCAGCGCGGTGTCCCAGGCAATGCCATCGGCGAATTGCAGGTTGAGGTGCCCTTCGGCCTTGCCTTGCCCGGCGGTCAGTTGAATTTGTTGCAGATAGATTTTCGTCAAGTCGCCGGCGAATGGGCTGGTCAGGGTGAAGGCACCCGCTGGCCCGTCCGCCGCGGCGTCGAAGTGACCGAGGTACTTGCCATCGGTGTAGGACACTTCGCCCTTGAAGGTGCGCAAGGTGACTTCCGGTTCGTCGATCACCGGGTAGAGGCGATGCCAGGGAAAGTCCAGCCAATCGACTTTCGCGTCCGCGGTGAAACCCTTACTCCAATTCAACTGCCCGGTGAGCTTGAGGCTTTGTTTGTCGTTGGCCGTCAGGTCCAGCGCGGCGATCTGCGCCCCGTTGGCGTCGACCTTGCCTTGCAACACCAGCGCTACCGGGCCTTGTTCGGCGGGCAACGTCGCGTTGCCGAGCAGCTGATAACCGTTTTTCAGGTCGCCTTCACCGCTAAGTACCAGTTGATTGAATTGCAGGGTGTCCGGTAGGTCCGCGTCGGGTTTGAAGCTGTCAGCGGTGATTCGCACCTTGGCCGGCAGGTTTTCCACCAACGGTTGCAGTTCGCCGGTCAGTTGCCCGTTGAGGTAACCGCTGCTGTTGGCTTTCAGGTTCAGGGTTTTCAGCAGGTCGCCGTCGACTTGCAGGGCCAGCGTCCAAGGCTCGGTGCCCGGAGCCGGCAGGGTCAGTGTGCCTTCGGCCTTGAGCGGCCAGTTACCGGTGGGTTGCAGCAAGCCGGACAGGTTCAGGCTCAGCTCATCACGCTGCAATTGCACCGAGTCGATCTGCATGCCCTTCTCGGTCCAGTGCGCCGCCAGTTGCAGGCCCTTGAGCTGTTCGCTGCCGTTGAACAGTAGACTGCCGACCTGAATGTCGCCAAGTTCCAATGCGACGGGCAGCTTCAAGTCCGGAAGGCTAATCGGCCCGCTGTCTGGCTGTTCGTTGCTCGGGGGGATTTGCAGGCTGACCTGATCGGCCTTCAACTGCTCGATGCACAGGGTCATGCGCGTCAGGCATAGCGGTGACCAGGCGAAGATCACTTTATTCAACTCGACCCGGTCGCTGCCCTGTTGCCACAACACGTGGTCAGCGCTCCACTGGCCGCCGAGGCGGCCCTGGAAATTATCCAGAGTCAGACCCGGCACAAACCCCAGCGCCCAGCGACTGCCCGCCGCCGTACCCAGTACGCTGGTCAGTGTCAGGGTGATCAGCAACACCAGCGCCAGTATCGCCAGCAGCGTTATTTTCAAAGCACGCGTCACAGCTCTGGCCCCATGGAAAAGTGCAATCGAATACCGCCATCGTCGTCCAGCGCATGGGCCAGGTCGAGGCGGATCGGGCCTACCGGCGACACCCAGCGCACGCCAATACCAACCCCGGTCTTGAGACTCGGCAGATCCAGGTTATTGAAGGAGTTGCCCTGGTCGACGAAGGTCGCGACCCGCCATTTCTCGGCGACGGAGTATTGGTACTCAGCGCTGCCGGCGACCATATAGCGGCCACCAATGCGGTCGCCCTGGTTGTTTTCCGGGGACAGGCTCTGATAGTCATAACCACGCACGCTCTGGTCACCGCCGGCGAAGAAACGCAGCGAGGGCGGTATCGAGTTGAAGCCGTTGGTGGCACTGCCGCCGACCTGCACCCGACCGAGCAAGCGGTGCTTGTCGAAGACCGTGGTCAGGCCTTTGACCAGTGCCGTGCCATACAACACATTGCTGTCCGAGCCCAACCCTTCCTTGGCGACGCGGGTTTCGAAGGCCAGGCGATATCCGTTATGCGGGTCGATGCGGTTGTCGCTTTTCAGGTACGTATAGCTCACGCCGGGCATCAACAAGGTACTGAGCCCGGAGTCGTCGCCGAGCCGGTATTCCTCTCGCTGCCATTTGAGCGAGACCACTCGCTGCCAGCCGCTGGGCAATTTGCTGTGCCATTCCGGGCCGACGGTCAGCAGCTTGCTGAGGCTGTCCTTGTCAGCGATTTCTTCGTTCTGATAGCCGCCGGCGAAACGCAGTTTGTCCGTCAGTGGCGGATCCAGCGGAATGTCATAAAACAACCCGACGTTTTGCCTTGGCGCCGAGACTTCGGTCTCCCAGCCGTAGCTGTGGCCCTGCGGATTAACCCAGTGCCGGGTCCAGTTGGCTTTCACCCGTGGCCCGACGTCGGTGGAGTAACCAAGGCCCAGGCCCATGGTCCGTGGCTTGCGGGTGTCGAGCTTGACGTCCACCGGAATGACGTCGTTTTTGGAAGCCGTGGGCGCCGCATCGACCCGCACGCCTTCGAAATAGCCGCTCGATTGCAGCGCCTGGCTGAGCTCGGCAATCAGTTCGGAGTCATAGGGCGTGCCGGCCTTGAACGGCACCATGCGTTGCAGCAGGTCTTCGTCGAACGGCGTGTCGCCTTCGAAACTGACCTTGCCCAGGGAGTAACGCGGACCGCTGTCGTAGATCAGCTCGATGTCGGCCACGCCGGCCCGCGGATCGACCGACAACTTCGAGCGGGTGAAATGGCCGCTGAAAAAGCCGTAGCGCGAGGCCTGGTTCTGGATCAAGCGCTTGGCGTCATCGTACTGGCCATGGTTGAGCACCGCGCCGGTTTGCAGGGCATGGCCCTTGGGTACGCGAAAGGCTTTGAGGGACGCCGCCGGGCCGTCGATGCGGATGGTGACGTTGCGCAAATGCACCGGTTCGCCAGGATCGATGGTGAGGATCAGGCGCGGCGTTTTGCCGCCCTTCACGTCGCTGTCGATCTGCGGTTGGTAATAACCCAGGGCCTGGGCGGCCTTGCGCGCCTGTTCCTCGGCGCCACGACTGAAGCGCAGCAAGGCTTCTTCGTCACGATCGCCGAGACTGCCGATATAGCCCTCTATATTGGCTTTCAGTGCATCGTTGGACGGTTTGATCCGCACATCCAATTCACTTTGGGCCAGTGCCGCGCAGCTGCTGATCAGCATGAGCACGCCACTGGTAATTCTTCCTGGAAACTTCATAGGCGCGGATGCTATCACGTGATGGCTTGTAAACATCGGAAGGGTGATAGAACCTGGCGCGCCCGGAAAGTTCGACACTCAAGCCGTGGCGGTTTGCACCACCTGGGGATTGGCGTGGAAAAACACATGCTCGCGCACAGGTCCTACCGCCACTTCGCCGATCTCCTCATAGCCCTGACGCTTGTAGAACTCCAGATACCGCGCATCCCCGGTATCGAGAACCACCCCCTGTGAGTTTTCATCCACCGCGCACCAGTTGTGCACCGCTTGCAGCAACTGCTCGCCGAAGTGTTTGCCCTGGAACTGCGGATGTATCCCCAGCAACGGCAAGACATGCACCGAGTCGGACGGCGCGCAGGCGGCGACCGCTTCGTGATACTCAAGGTAGCGACGGGTGCAACGAAAACCCGTGCTGAGCACCATGCGCAAACGCCAGGCCCAACTTTCGGTGATGCCCAGCCGGCGCTGCGGCGGCGCGATCAGGGCGATGCCGATCAAGCGGTCGTTGACCAGCAGGCCGATGGCCGGCAAGTCCTGCAGAAAGTGTTGCAGAACCAGTTCCCGCACAGTCGCGCGCACCCGCTGCTCATAGCCGGGACGCTCCGATTCGAACAGGTAGCTGAACGTCGGTTCGTGCCGGTAAGCCTGGTACAACAGCGAACGCGCTTCGCGGGAATAGCCGCTGTCGAGCATATGAATATCGGCAATGGCGGTAGACGTTTCGGGCATGACGGTTGATCTCCCCGGCGCGGCGCGGGTGGCTGCGCTCTTTCTTATGGGTTCGAGCCTGGCGGTGACAAATGGCATGGTGAAGACAGTTGCTCCCACAAAGGTATAGACCAGACTCGAAACCTGTGGGAGCGAGCCTGCTCGCGAAAGGGCCAGCACTGTCGATGAAGATCTGACAGAACATGGCAATTCCTCTCACCCCACCACTGGCCCCATTCGGACATGTCAGCTAGCATCGCCCTTTTGCCAGGACTGCCGACCATGAAGATTGTCTCCTTCAACATCAACGGGCTGCGTGCCCGTCCCCATCAGCTGGCGGCGCTGATCGAAAAACATCAGCCCGATGTCATCGGGCTGCAGGAAACCAAGGTCCACGACGACCAGTTTCCACTCGACGAAATCAAGGCTCTGGGCTACCACGTGTATTTCCATGGGCAAAAGGGCCATTACGGCGTCGCCCTGCTCTCGCGCCAGGAGCCAATGGCCCTGCACAAAGGTTTCGCCACCGATGAAGAAGACGCGCAGCGACGCTTCATCTGGGGCACGTTCGCCGATGCCAATGGCGTGCCGGTGACCATCATGAACGGCTATTTCCCACAAGGCGAAAGCCGCGACCACCCGACCAAGTTCCCGGCCAAGGAGCGTTTCTACAGCGATTTGCAACAATTGCTGGAGAGCCAGTTCAAGAATGACCAGGCACTGGTGGTCATGGGCGACGTGAATATTTCCCCGGAAGACTGCGACATCGGCATCGGACCGGACAACATGAAGCGTTGGCTGAAAACCGGCAAATGCAGCTTCCTGCCGGAAGAACGCGAGTGGATGGCCCGCTTGAAAAACTGGGGCTTGGTGGACAGTTTCCGCCACCTGAACCCGGATGTGGCCGACCGCTTCAGCTGGTTCGATTACCGCAGCCGCGGATTCGAAGACGAGCCCAAGCGCGGGCTGCGCATCGACTTGATCCTGGCGTCCCATGGCCTGCTGCCACGAGTCAAGGACGCAGGGGTGGACTACGAACTGCGCGGCATGGAAAAACCGTCGGATCATGCGCCGATCTGGCTTGAACTGAGCTGATCCAAAGTTCAATGCATCCCTGTGGGAGCGAGCCTGCTCGCTCCCACAGGCGCTCAGCCCTGCGGATCGAGATTATCCAGTGCCCAATTCTCCGCCAGCATGATTAGGCGATGTAGCCTTGCTCCGGCCCCCGGGAAATTTCCTGCAACCACAAAACCCCTGTGGCGAGCGAGCTTGCTCGCGCTGGGGCGCGGAGCGACACCGAAATCAGGCGATACGGTTTAGGTAGGCACACCCCAGGGAATGGATTGACGACTGCTGCGCAGCCGAGCGGGAGCAAGCTCCCTCGCCACAAAAGGCGGTTCGACACCTGAGATTTTCGTCGAAAGTCAGGCCGCTATCGCGGGCAAGCCCGCTCCCACAGGGGGACTGCGTACATCCACCAAACAGGTCGAGTGTCAGCGAGGGGCCGGACGCTGGGGCAAAGCCTTTTGGTTCCTTTTTGCTGGGCCGGCACTCCGGCGTTTGAAAAAGGGACTCGCCGTAAGGGCGAAACCATAAGTGGCCGTTACCGCAGCAATGGATATGTACTCGATCAAGCAAACTCAGGTCGGCCCGAAGGCCGCCTTCGCGAGCAAGCCCGCTCCCACAGTAGATCGAGTACATCTGCAAAATAAGGTCGGCTGGCCGGCCGCCTTCGCGAGCAGGCTCGCTCCCACAAGGGGATCGGGTACATCCGTGAAATCAGGTCGGCCCGAAGGCCGCCTCGATTATTCTTGTTCCTCTGGCACTACCTTGGCCTGCGTCAGGTACCGATCCAGCGTCTCGTCCGCCTGGGGCGTCGAGCTATCCCCCGCCACCTGCCACAACCGCCGCTCGATCCCCTGCGCCAGCAGATGCCCGACCGCCGCCTCGATCGCCGACAGCACGCACAACTGCGCCGGTTCGTTGGTGGTGTAGCCGACCTCGGCCTCAAGCAACTTCTTGAACTCGATGAACTTGAACACCCCGGCACTACGGGCCACGGAGTAGATGGTCTTGCTGGTCATCACGTTGGCCAGCACCTGCCCGCTGCGTACATCCACGGCCCGCAAGTTGATCGTGACCTGATCCACGCGATACTCCCGGGCGATGTCGATACCCAGGTAGCGCGCCCCTTCCCCGCCGCTTTTGACGTTGGTGTCATAAGCGATGATCCCGCCTTCGAGCATCATGTTTGCCGCTTGCAGCGGTGGCAGTTCAGACTGGATGTTTATCGGGGTATTGGGCTTTTTCTGCGAGGCGCGGATGATCTTGCGCTCGGTCAGCAGGTTCTGCAGCCCTTCGCGCTCCAGCACCACGAACCAGCCGCTGGCCTGCATGGCGTCCATCAACATGCTCGCCGCGCCCTGGGTGACGCTGGTGGAAAACGAGCTGGCCGGGGTCGGTTTGTACTGGCCGGTCTGGTCACGGAAGCCGTAGACCACCGCCATCAACCGCCCCTTGGGACGTGGCATGTTGATCAGGTCGTAGTAGGTCGAGGCCCTGGGGGTCAGGGTCGGGATTTTTGAGTCCTGCTCTGCCGGCAAAGGCTCGCGCAGTGCGCAACCTTGTAATGCCGCCAACATCAGCCCTAGCGCTATTATTTTTTTCATGTCCTTAACTCCCCATCAACCCGGTCCGAATCAGTTCAGGCCGTTCACCTTGATTTCCGACAGCTCGCCAGTAGCCCGGTCGGTCACTTCAATCGTCAGTTGCCCTGAGTCGTCGACGACGTTGACGATAAACGCGTCAGTCGACAGGCTTCCGGTGTTGCCGGTGGAGATGTTGTCCATCAATTGCCCCAGCAACCGCGATTGCAGCTGCGCGGTAAAGCGGTCCAGGGCCGAGGTCCCGGTCGCGGTGGTGCGGTCTTTCAAATCCGGGTCGTCGTAGTCGTTCTGCGCCTGGGCGTTGTTGAGCAGCCAGGTACCGTTCAACGGATTACCACCGAACGCAGGGTTGACAGGCGTGTAGACCAGTTCCGTGGCCTGGACCAGTGCGCAGCCGCCAAGGCCCAGCAAGCACAGACCGGTGCGTTGCACAATTGTTTTCGTTTTCATAGTTCGTCCCTCTCAAGGTCCGTTGTGTCCTGCAACAAGGCTTCCAGCTTGCGCTGTGTAATCTGCCCGCGTACCCAGTCGGCGGCGGCATAGGCCTCGTCCTTGAGTTCCACGGTGTTCGGCGGCAGGAAGCGCCGATAAACCAAACGTTGTCGATATTCCACGGTCACCAGGCTGCCCCAGCGAGCCGAAGGTCGTTCGCGTACCACCAGGTTGAAATCCATCGGGCTGGTGGCGCGCAGGCGTTCACTGAACGAGTAGTAAAAGTCGTGGCCGATGTGCGAAATCGTGTCGTCGATGATGAAACCGAGCATTTCGTCCTCTTCGGCCGCCGAGGCCATGGAGGTGCTTAACACCAGGATCAACGCCAGGCAGAAGCGGTTCATGGCTGCAACGCCTCGGGCGCGGTGGACTGGCCTTTGACCGGGCCAGAGGCACCGTCGGTAAAGGCTTTCTCGGCCACGAACTGCCAGTCCTTGTAACTGGCCATACCGTTGAAGTCGGACCACTGCGCAGGAAAGTCAGTCTGCTTCAGGGGTTTGTCCGTGGACGGACTGCTGACGCCGGTGATACGTCCGTCGAAACCGCGCATCAGGAACCATTCGCCACCGCCAATCGGGTCCGGATAGAGCTGGCGGATATGATGTTTGGCGCTGGGAAAACGCTCGTCCTGCAGCAGGTCGGCGAGTTCCTTGGGGTACTGGGCCAGGCCAGGCGAGCTGCGGTAGTAGCTGCGCAGTGCCTGGGCGTATTGGGTGCCAACCCACAGCAATTGGCGTTCGCGGTCGCGCTTGGCGGCGGTGGCCCACAATTCGCCGGCACTGGCCAGGCCCATGCCCATCACCATGATCAGAAACAGCACACCCAGGTAGGTGAAGCCGTCCTCCGCGCCCGGTTTACCACTCGGAATAAAGGCTGCCATCACGCGCCCTCCCTGTGGCACCGCTCTTGATATCGGCTACCCCGCCGGCCACGCCTTCAGGCGGTGCCACCAGGACCCAGGTGTCCTTGCGTTCGGCGATCGGGTCCATGGGCGAGCTGCGCAGGTAGCGCAGTTCCACCAGTTGATCGAGGGAATCGGGATAACGCCCGGTGTCGCCGTAGTAGTGATCCAGCGCTTCGCGCATCGCCGACAGGCTCTGGCGCAGGGTGGTCTCTTTCGAGGCCTCCAGGCTGTTGAAATAACGGGGCAAGGCAATGGTCATCAGGGTGGCGATGATTGCCATGACCACCATCAGTTCCAGTAGGGTAAAACCCTTTTCCCGGCGCATATCTCACCACTCCCGGTAGGCGATGCCGTTGAGGCCTTTGCCCCGGGCCTTGGAGTAAACGTCGAAGACGTCCTCGCCATCCCGTGGGTTTTCAGCCGAACTGTCATAGGAGCGCAGGCCCCAGCCACCTTCGTCGTCACGCTTGGCCACCGCCAGCGGGTCATGGGGTATGCGCCGCAGGAAATAGAACTTGGCACCCTTGGCACTGCGCACGTCCCGTACACCATCGACCAGCACTTTCAGGTTCGGCGGGTAGCCGCTGCTGTTGAGCGACTTCTCGATGTAGCCGGCGTCGAAAGCGCGCTTGTAGGCGTCGATGGCATCGCGGATCTGGTACAGCGCGGTGCGCAGATCCTGCTCTTTGCCCCGGCGCACCACGGTCTCGGTCAGCGGTGCGGCCATGCCGGCCAGCAGGCCGATCAGGGCCAGCGTCACCACGACTTCGATCAGGGTAAAACCGCGTTGCGAGGCGTTCATGATCAAGGCTTCCCGACGGTGACTTGTACGTTGGTGGCGACTGGCTGACCGAGGGACTTGGGTTGAACCGAAGGCTTTGTTTGAACCGTAGGCACAGGCTCTACCGGGGTCTCCAGCCGGCGATCCGGCGCCTGGATGTGCATGCTGGTTTCCGTGCCGGTCGTGAACTCCATGTCCGACGGGCTCTGGTAAGGCAGGTTGCGCACCACTCGAGGCGTGATCGACAACACCAGCTCCGACTTGCCGACGGTGTCCTTGTTGCTGCCGAACAGGCGGCCCAGCCCCGGAATATCGCCAAGGCCCGGGATCTTGTTGCCGGTGGCGCCATGGTCGTTGCGCATCAGGCCGGCGAGGATCTGGGTTTCGCCGTCGTGCAGACGCAGGGTGGTCTGGGCGTTGCGGGTATCGACCTGTACCGGGATCGTGCCCTGGCGGGTCGGTTCCAGCGGCGTGGCATTACTGACCTCCAGCGCCACCTTGATCGCCACTTCGTTGTTCAGGTGTACAGTCGGCTGCACTTCCAGTTTCAGACCGACATCGAGGTAAGTCACGCTTTCGGTGATCACCGGTCCCTGGGTGGACGGTACCGAGGTGGCGCTGATGATCGGTACGCGCTGACCGATGTGGATGCGTGCCTGTTCGCGGTTGCTCACCCGGATCACGGGGCTTGCCAGGGTGTTGATGTCGTTGTCCTGGGCGTTGATCTTGGCTTGTGGCGAAGGCGAGATGGTGATCCGGCTGGAGTCGATGCCCTTGAGCTGATCGAGAATGGTCACCGCCGAACCGTCGCTGTTGACCACACCGAAAGTGTTCGGCCATTGCAGGCCAAGGTCGAGGATGCGCTGGGTGGCGACTTCCATCACTTCCACTTCCAGCACCACTTCAGGGTTGGACTGGTCTTGCGATTGCAGGAGCTTTTCCGCCATGCGGATGGCGTCGCCGGTGTCGCGCATGGTCAGGGTGTTGAGGCGTTCATCGACGAACACGTCGCGGGTCTTGAGCATGGTTTTGACCATGTTCAATGCGGTGTTGGCATCGATGCTGGTCAGGTAGAAGGTACGCATCACCAGCTCTTGATAGTCCTTGAGCTTCTGCGGCGAATCCGGGTAGATCAACAGGGTGTTTTCGTTCACCACCTTCTGGTGCAGCTGGTTCTGTTGCAGCAGCAGTTCCACGGCGTCTTCGATGCGCACGTCACGCACGAAAATGGTGGCTTTCATGTCCGGACGCAGGTCCTTGTCGAAGATGAAGTTCAGGCCGGCGACCTGGGACAGCACTTCGAAGATGGTCTTGAGGTTGGCGTCGCGAAATTCCAGGGTCACCGGCTTGTCCAGGCGGGTGCGCAGTTGCGGGTACTGGACCACGTTGCGGCTCTGAACCAGGCGGATATTGCTTTGCAGTTCCAGGGCGCCTTCGTTGTTCGGGTCCAGCTCCAGGATCTGTTTCACCTGGCGGTCAGCACCGTAGATGTCGCCGCGACGCAGGTCGCCACGGGCCAGTTCGAGTTTTTCATCGAGGCTGCGCATGTGATCGAGTTGGCGGATGGAGTCCTGGGCTCGGCGGTTGTTCGGCTCGATGGTCAACACCCGGCCGTAGGTCAGGCGTGCCGAGGCGAAGTCACGCTGAGTACGTTCCAGGTCGCCCTGGGCCAGCAGCGCCGTGACCGCCCGGGCCCGCCCGCTGGTCAGCGCCAGGTGCAGCTCGGTATCACGGGGATTCTCCCGAATCCCTTCCTCGAGCCGGGCCAGGCCGGCTTCGTACTGACCCGAGGCCATCAGGTCAGTGCCTTCATCCTTGGCAACCTGCGCCGAGCTGCAAGCGGCCAGCCCCGCACAGAAACCAATGCTCATCAGCAACCGGGATTTGTTCATTGCGCGCTCCCTACAGACAGAGTCTGGGACAAATGCAGAGGCAGATAGACCAGGCTCAATTCCATGTCGGAAATCCGCTCGATCTTCCATGTTGCGTCGATCACATCCCCTTTGCGCACGACGTAGATTTTTTCGCCGTTCTGCAGGAAAACCTGCAGGTCGGTACGGTCATCCATCCGACCGATAAACTGAAAAGGCATGGGCGGTACAGCGGGGGCCTGCACCACCGGGGCGACGTTGACGGGTTGTTCGGTGACGCTGGCCAGGGTCGGCGCCTTTTTCCAGCTGCGGGAGGCGAACAGGTCGCCGGCCGGGCTCAGGTCCTTGATCGCCACCGGCGCACCGGACGCTTTGGCCGCTGGCAGCGCACCGCCGGCCTTGGCCTTGGCGGGAGTGGCCACGACGGCCACTTCGACCTCGGCGTCGTCGGCCGGTTTGAAGGCATCGGAGAACCAGGTCAGCGCTGCCGCTGCACCGAGGAACGCCACCCAACCCACTGCTCGTTTATTGTTCATCATGACCTCGACAGGTAAAGGGTCATGCGGATCCGTCCGTTAAGGTCGGTGTCGGCGATTTTCTTGCGCTGCAATTCCAGGTCTTCCACCACCACCGCCGGCAACTGGCCGAGCAAGGCGTGCATGAAGCGCCGCAGTTGCGGGTAGCTGCCACGCACCGGCAGCAGGATCTGATAACGGGCCAGATGGGTCTTGGGGTCGATACCCAGGGAGTACTCGCCCCGTGACAGGGTGATGCGCTCCTGGGCAGCCAGCGCGTAGATCTTGTCGATGGCCACGGTGGCCTGGGGTTGCGATGGCAGCTTGCTGCGGAAATCATCGAGCTGGCGCTGCGGCACCACTGGCGCGGCCACCGTGCCGTCCTCGACCTTCGCCAGGTACTCGCGGGCTTCGCGAGTCTGCTGGCTAAGGCTTTGCAGCGATTGCCAGTCCGGCAGCAGTCCCGCCAAGCCCCAGGTCAGCGCCATCACCACCAGGGCCAGACCTGCCAAGCCAGGAACGCCCAGGCTTTGCAGGTATTCGCGGACGATCAATTTAGGGATTTGCATCGCCGATCTCCCAGGTGGCCGACAGGTTGAACCGGACCGGTTGCTCCGGCACGTTGGCGACGATTTCGTGACTCAGCAGCGACACGTCGGACAGCTCGTCGGTGGCTTCCAGGCGTTGGTGGAAATCAAGCATGGCTTCCAGGTCCCGCGCCTCGGCACTGATCCGCACCTGGCCCTTGCGGGCATCCGGGGTCAGCGTCAGCAAGGCGACGTTTTCGCGGGGCATGGCTTCGAGGGTGGCGAACAGGCGTTCCCAAGGGCGGCGCAGTTGTTGCGAAACCTTGCGCATTTCCGCCAGGTTCTGTGCCTGCTCGCGGGTTTCAGCCGGGGTCAGGCTGATCTTGGTGCCAGTGCCGGTACCGGTATCGCCACTGAGGACGCGCTGGGTGGTTTGCAGGTGACCTTGCTGCTCTTCGGCCTTACCGCTGAGGTGTTGCTGAATCACGATGCAGGTCAGCGCCAGTACCACGCCACCGGCCAGCAGGCTCCAGCCCAGGGGCGTCGAGCGGCGGCGTGGCTGAAAGTCGAGCATCAGGGCGCGCATGTCAGGCCACCGCCCGGGACATGACGTACAGGCAATCGTGTACGGCAGTCCGGTCCTCTTCGAGAGTTCGCAGGTGCACACCCGGTACTTCAGGGTGCGAGTCGATGCGCGCCGGGGCGTGCAGGTAAACGTTCAGTGGCCGTTCGCTGGTGGACGCCTGCAATTGGCTTTCGCGACCGATCAGTGCGGTCAATGCGGCATCGCTATCGCCACTGCCCACCGAACGCACCGAGGTCCAGCGTCCATCGCGGGCCACCAGCATCACGCTGCGCACCGGTTCCGCGACCACGAACAGGAAGTCCCCGGTGTCGAAGCTTTTATCGAAATGGTTGAAGGCGGCCATCAGGTACGGTTGCACCGAGCGAAGGCGCAGGCCACGTCCGCTGACCAGGGTGCGCAGGCGCTCCAGCAAGTCTTGGGGAAGTGCCGTGGCGATGCGGTCGTGGCCGGCAGGCTCGGCCGAAATCACCAGGTTCCAGGGTTGGTTCGGTACCCCGTACAGGTCTTCCAGGCACAGTTGCGCGAAGCCTTGCAGTTCGTCAGGGCTGCTGATCTGCTCGCTCCAGGGCACCAGGCAGAAGCGGCTGAAGTGGCCGGAGATCACCACGGTCAGCTCGCTACCTGCACGGGCATGTTCGCCCAGCAGGCGGTCGAGGGTTTCCAGGGCCACGCTCCAGGCCTGGAAGCCTTCATCGATGTAGCCGACGCTGCCCAGCCACAGGGTTTGATTGCCCTGGCGCTGGCCGAGGCCGACACCACTGGCGCCGAGGACGGCGACATAACGCTCACGAGATAAAAGTGACACGATTGATCTCCTCGAGAGTGGTCCGGCCTTGTTGCACCAGTTCCAGCGCGGATTCGCGCAACAGGCGCAAGCCACGTTTACAGGCGTGGGCCTTGATTTTCGAAATGGGTTGGCGTTCGACGATCATCTGCCGCAATTCATCGTCCAGGTGCAGCAGCTCGGCGATCGCGCTGCGACCGCGGTAGCCGGTGCCACGGCAATGACCGCAGCCCTTGCCATGGACGAAGTGGTAGTGGGCAACCTGTTGCGGATCGAGCCCCGAGGCTTCCAGTTCTTCTTCGCTCGGGGTGTAGGCAGTACTGCAACTGGCGCAGACCAGGCGAATCAGGCGCTGGGCCAGCACGGCATTGAGCGCGGAAACCAGGCTGTAAGGGTCGATTTCCATCTGGGTGAAACGGCCGATCACGTCGAACACGTTGTTGGCGTGGATGGTGGTGAACACCAGGTGACCGGTGAGTGCCGATTGCACGGCGATCTGCGCGGTATCGGGGTCGCGGATTTCACCGACCATGATCTTGTCCGGGTCATGGCGCAGGATCGAGCGCAAGCCGCGGGCGAAGGTCAGGCCTTTCTTTTCGTTGACCGGGATCTGCAGCACACCCGGCAGTTGATATTCCACCGGGTCTTCAATGGTGATGATCTTGTCCACGCCGTGGTTGATCTCGGTGATCATCGCGTACAGCGTGGTGGTCTTGCCGCTACCGGTCGGGCCAGTCACCAACACCATGCCGTAGGGTTCGGCGGCCAGGCGACGCAGTTGGCGCAGGGTTTCCTCTTCGAAGCCCAGTGCCTGCAACTGCACACCGCAGACCTTGTCGGCCAGGTCCTGTTTGTCGAGCACCCGCAGCACCGCGTCTTCGCCGAAAATGCTGGGCATGATCGACACCCGGAAGTCGATCTGCCGGCCGTTGATTCCGATCTTGAAGCGACCGTCCTGGGGGACGCGTTTCTCGCCGATGTCCAGTTCGGCCATGACCTTGACCCGGGAGATCACCTGTTCGGCGAACTCGCTGCCCTGGATCTTGCTGATGTTGTTCAACACACCATCGATGCGGTACTTGATCACCAGGCCGCTGCCGGTGGTGCCCAGGTGAATGTCGCTGGCGTGCATTTTCAATGCGTCATAGAGGGTCGAGTTGACCAGCTTGACCACCACGCTCGAGTCTTCGCTGATGCTGGTCAGGGACAGGCTTTGCAGGTTATCGATTTCGGTGTTGGCGTCGGACTGGGCGTTGAGCGATTCCACCGCGTGGAAGCTCTCTTCGTGACGCGCCAGGTAGGCTTTCAGGTCGTCGGCGTGCACCAGGTACAGTGGCGCGCCATGCAGGCAGTCGTCGATCCAGGCCAGGCGGGCCGTGTCGAAGGGGTCGGCAAATACGCCAATGACCGCGTCGTCGTGACGCAGCAGGATGAATTCGCGCTTGAGGCATTGGGCCAGGGTGACCCGATCGAACACCGGCGTGGATTGAAACAGGCTGTCGGTGTCGAGCACCGGATAATGCAGGGTGGTGCCCAGGCATTGAATGAAGGGCATGGGGTCCAGTTCGCACAGTTCCCCGAGGGCTTCCAGGACTCGCTCGCCGGAAGCGGCAGCCAGGGATCGTGCCTGGGCCAATTGCTCACTGGTAAACCGGGTCGGTACACACTCCAGCGGCACTGCATCGACGACAAGGGATAGACGGTCCATGGTTTGCTCTCCAACGCCCGGGGCTTTGAGCCCTGTCGGCGCGGCGAGCAATCGCGGCGGGTGCCGGAACGTCTTGTCGCGCCATTACTCCCCGGTGAGCAATTGTTCGTCGTCTGGCGCTTTGGAAGCCGATGTATTGTTTCGTCGGCGATCCGCGAGCACCCAACTACCGTCGTACAACTGCAGCGGGAAACTTTCGGTCCTGCTCTGGCGTCGTTCGACAAAGCCTTCGGAACTGCTCACGCCCGTTTTGGGTTCGCGCTCCACCCCCAGAAGATCGCAGACTGCACGGGCCAATTCCGCCAACGGAAACGGTTTGAACAGGATGTGGCTGACTCCCAGTTGCCGGGCCCTTTCGCACACTTCTGCGGTGGGGTGCCCTGTGATCAGCACAAAATGACACTTCCTGTTCTGGCGGACGGCATCGAGCACCTGAAAGCCTTCCATGTCGGGCAAACGGTAATCGAACACCATCACATCGGGTGAAAAGCGTTCGGCCTCGCCGATCGCGGTCTCACCGTTGTGAGCTATCCGGACTTCCAGCGCTTGCGCCTGCAGGTAACCCTGGAGGTTTTCCGCTAGCAGCTGTTCGTCTTCAACAACCAGTACTTTGTTTAACAAGGTGGACTCCTTGAAACC
Source organism: Pseudomonas baetica (assembly GCF_051216495.1). Lineage (GTDB taxonomy): Bacteria > Pseudomonadota > Gammaproteobacteria > Pseudomonadales > Pseudomonadaceae > Aquipseudomonas > Aquipseudomonas baetica_B. The sequence continues at coordinate 17,661 of NZ_JBPKAM010000095.1, forward strand.
GCAGGTCCGAATACCGAACCTGGTAGAGTGCGCGCCTTACAAGGTCTAACGCACACTTCATGCCAGGCTGAGCGCCGGTGGTTTTATCGCTTCATGTCCTTGAATTTAAAAACAATGCCCTTTTCGTCCACGTACCCCACCCCCAAAAGCGGGGAAAACCGAACGGGTGTGCATTGAACCTTTCCCCCACTTTTGGGGGACCGTTCATTCGTCATCGATCCGTTCGATCCGGTTGCTGGAACGCAGCTGTGCCAGAACCTGCAGACGAGCCTGAACCTGTTTCTGTCGGACAAGGTACGCCCGTACCATGTCAAGTCCTTGCTCCTCTGTGACATCCGCTGCCTCCATTCGGTTCTCTAAATAAATCAAATGCCAACCCACCGATGTGCGTACCGGCTCGCTGACCGCGCCCGGCGCCAATGCGAAGGCTGCCGCCTCGAACTCCGGCAGCATGCGCCCACGGGAAAAGTAGCCCAGGTCGCCGCCTTGGCTGGCCGAGGCGTCTTCAGAGCTGTCGCGGGCAACGCTTGCGAAGTCTGCCCCCTGTCCGATTTTTTTACGGATTGCCTCCAAGCGTAGTCTCGCAGCTTCAACAGTGGAAGCCTCCGCTCCCTGAGGCACTTTGATCAGGATATGCCTGACCTGGACTTCCTCGGGCCGGTTCATCTCGGCGCGGTGCTCTTCAAAAAACGCCCGGACCTGTTTTTCCTCCGGTTCGCCGACCTTGGTGAGTTCACTGAACACCTGCTGCGCCGCCAGATCACGGCGGGTGTATTCGATGTAAGCGGCCTCATCGAAACCGGCATCTTCCAGGCGCCGGGCGAATACTTGAGCACCGCCCATGGTCTGACGTGTCTGGTCCACCTGGCTTTGCACCGTGGCGTCACTGATCACCACGCCTCGCTTGACGGCCTCCTGCCAGAGCAGCTCCTTGTCGATCAAGGCGTCCAGCGCCGCTTTGCGCAGCTGTTTATAGGCGCTGGGGCTGCGGATGCTGGCGACCGCCCGGCCCTGATCTTCAAGGTATTCGGCGAAATAGCGCTCCAGGCGCATCTGGCTGATTTCCTCGCCATTGACCCGTGCTGCAATCTGGCCATTGCTGCAAAAGGCCGTTGGCACCCACAACGTCAACAGAACCAGCAAAGCGTTGAGTTTCATGTTCAGCCTCCAGTCAAGGCAGGGCGGCAATGGGTTTGTAAGGGGCAACCAGAAAGAAGCGCTGGTCGGGCAAGTCCACGGTGACCACATGGGCGCCGTTCAGGCCCAGGCGCCGGCCCGGTCCGAAGCTGATCAGCGGCGTCAGGCCGGTATCGAAGTCATGCAGGCCCTCCAGGGCACTGACCAGTTTTTCACGGCTGGCATCTCGCCCGGCCTGCTTCATGCCTTCGCTGAGCAGCATCATCGAACTGAATGCGCCGACTTGCAGCACCGCGTGTTCACCGCCCAGGCGTTGGCGTTCACGCAATTGGGTCAGGGCCTGGCGCCCGGCCAGGGTCCAGTCGCTGGGCACGAACGGATACGCCAGGAACACCCGTCGGGAAAAATCCCTGGGCATTTGCTGCAGGTCGCCGGCAACCTGGTTCGACGCGGCAAACAGATAAGGCACCTGCCCTGCCGTCTGCAGGCGTTCAGCCAGGTGACGGAAACCGCTGCTGCTGCCCAGGTAGAACACCGACCGAGAGCCCAGCGGCAATTCATCCTGCGCCGACTGATAGGCCTGCAGGCGCACTTTCTGCCAGGCGTTGTCTTGCAGGTACTGCGCGAGTTTCTCCGCGGCTTGCTGTTGACCTGGCTCGTTTGGGTAAGCGATCAGCGTCGGTCCTTGCAACACCCGCAAACTGGCGGCGGCGTAATTGGCCAGGGCAATCATCTGTTCGCGCAGCCCCGGCAGCGGTTCGAAGATCTGCCGGCCAACTTGCGCCGTCCCCTGCAGCGATAGCGGCCCGATCAAGGGCACGCCGGCCTGTTCCAGGCGTGGCGCCAGCTCGGTATCCAGTGCTGGTGCCAGCGGGGCAACCAGGGCGAACACCTGTTCCCGTTCGATCAGTTGATTCAAGGCCTGCTCGGCACTGGCGCGGTCCGGGCCCGGATCGAGGATGGTCAGGCGCAACGCCCGTCCATGAATCCCGCCCGCTTCATTGATGCGCGCCACACAGCCCTTGAGCACCGCCGCCACCGTGGCGCCCTCTTCGCTCAAGGCTCCGCTGCTCGGCAACAACGTGCCCAGGTGCAGGCTGTCGGGGCTCAAGCCCGGGTCGCGGTCTTCGGCCAGACGCTTGAGGTAGGCCGTGAGGTTGCGTTGATCACTCATCGACAGCACGAAGCGCGGCATCGCCGGGTCGAGCCGATTGTTGCCAGGGTCTCGCCCTTGCTCGACCGCCCGCACAAAGGTGCTGTCGGTATAAGCCGGGTACGTGCGTCCATTGACCTGCTGCTGGCCGTAGGTGCTGGTGAGCCGCGACCAGGTCAATTCCGGTGGTCGCACCCCGCCCTCGGGGCGCCCCAGGCCATCGGCACCGTGGCAGTTGGCGCACGGCAGGCTGGTCGCCGGCAGCAACATGCCGGCCGCGCCGATCCGCGCCATGATCGGCTCGCCACTGGCCGATACGCCCTCGCGGTACAAGCGTTTCCCGGCGCTTTCGCTGGGCGTCAGCGGCAACGCCTGGGCGCACAGGCTAACGCTTGCCAGGAGCAAAAGGCCGAGGGTCAGGGTGCTTTTCATAGCGCGGACTCAACGACCGGCCACAGGCATCGTCAGCAACTGCAAGCGCTGAGCAATGGCGGCGGCCGGGGCGTCGGGACGGATTTTGCTCCAGCGTTTGTTGGCCACATCGCCAACGATCAGCTGGGTTGAATGTTGCTCGGGGGTCGGCACGATCTGGCCGATTCGGCTCAATACAAGGTCCATTTGTGCCTTGTCGCCAGTTAGAAAAAACCAGTGGGGCCCATCGACGCCCTGTTTCAAGGTGTAAGCCTTGAGCACCGCCGGCGTGTCGCGCAGCGGATCACTGGTAAGGGAAATAAAGGTGATGCCATCCGCCTTGTCACCCAGCACTTCGCGCACTTGCTTGAGCTTCTGGGTGATCAATGGGCAGGCATCGTTGCAACTGGTGAAAATCACGTTGAGCAGCACCACGCGGTTCTGCAAGGCGTCGCTGTAGAAGCGCAAGGTATTGCCGTTCTGATCCAGCAATGGCGTATCGGTGAACCAGGTTTTTGCATCGCGGGTGCCTCCCGCCGGCTGTGCCGCCACGGCAGGTGCCGCCGCTTCAGGTGCGGTTGCAGGTTGGCCATGCCCTTCATGGGAAAACGCCTGGAAGCTGGTCACGCAAAAACTCAGTGTCAGGAGGGTCAATGCGAGCGCTTTCATGGCTGGTGCTCCATGGCAATGGCGGTGTGCTTGGCGTGGGCGTTGCGCTCGCCACTGAGTTTCTCGACTTCACGGCTGAGCACGGTCGGGTCGGTGAAACCGTAGTAGCGCGTCCAGTGGCGGCTGTTGCCGTCGCCCACCAGAATCAACGGTTGATGGTTTTTGAAGTCGCCGCTGAAGCTACCCAGTCCCTTGAGGGTTTCATTGACCGATTGCGGGGTGCCGGTGAGCCAGCTCCAGCCCGGGCCTTTCTGGAAAGTACGGGCGTAGTCGTTCAGGCGCTTGGCGTCGTCACGCTGCGGGTCGATGCTGATCGACACCAGCTGCACCTCGGTGCCGACCCGTGCCCCCAGTTGTTTCTGCACCTTGCCCATGATCGACGACACCACCGGGCAGACCGTGGTGCAACTGGTGTAGATGAAGCTCATGACTACGATCTTGTTGCTGATCAGGTCTTTTTCCAGGCGCACGGTCTTGCCGTTCTGGTCCACCAGCGCCACGTCGGCGAACTTCACCTGGGCCTTCTCCGAACTGGCGCTTTTGGCGGGTGCGTGGCCCGCATGTTCATCCGCCGAATGAGCCAGCGCCTGGCCGATACCCACGGTCAACAGGCAGAGCGTCAGCAGTCCACGGTGTGCAAATCGATTCATGTCCATGTCCTCTCAATGAGCTTCGCCGGGCAACACCCGAACGCTGGCAAATGTCTGGTCGTCAAAGTTCGCGCCCAGGGAGGCTGCACGCACGTGCAGGTACCAGGCGCCTTTCTGGTCGAGGGTGACCGGGGCTTCGTAAACGCCGTCGCCGACGTCACGCGCCGCGACCCACTGAGGCCGTGAACTCGGTGCCAGGAAGTAGCGCACCTGAACGTCCTTGACCCCACTGCGCTGAACCTTCTGTTTACCCTGGACGATGCGGAAGCGCACGGTGTAAGGGCTGCCCAGGGCGGCGGTGGACTTGTCGAGCATGAACTCCACTTTCGGCACGCCAGCCAGTTGCGGGGTGGCGGTGTTTGGCTCGACCACGGTGCTGAAGCAATGGATGATGTTCGGCTGGTTGAGCAGGAACGCCACGTCGAAACGTCCGGCCGCCGGCAGCTTGATCCGCGCGCTGTACAGTCCCGGCTCGACCTCGCGCAGGCTGCGGTCGATCACCAGGGCCGCCCGCGCCACTTGCCCGCGATTGGGGTAGCCGGACATCGGCGCGTTCATGCCTTCGGCGTAGAAGTAGGTGGTGTTGTCCACCGGGTTGACCACGAACACCGAATTTTCGTCCCGCGATACGCCCAGGCTCGAGGCCAGCGGCAGATCACCGGCCAGCCGTGGCGGCTGGGTACCAGCCTCGAAACCCTGGGTGATCGGCTTGCGACCTTCCCCAAGCGACGCCAGGTTGATCATCGTCACCTTGGACGACGCCAGCCCGCGAACGTAGGCGTAAGCCTTGGTGAACACCACTTGATAGGGTTCGGCGGACACGTCCAGTTCATGGATCAGCGAATCGGTGGCCGCGTCGATCACCGAGGCCTGGTTCTCGAGGGTGTTGAGCACAATGCCGAAACGACCGTCGGCGCTGAACCCCATCGGGCCGAGGCCCTGCTTCACCTTGATCACCCGCCGTACCGACTGGCTTGCGGCATCGACCACCGTGACCGTGCCATCCTTGCCATCAGCCACATAGGCCGCGCCGGACAGCGGCGAGTAAACCACCGACAACGGGTGCGAGCCGGTCTTGAGTTGTTTGATCAGGGTCAGACTGGCGATATCGATGATGCTCAGGGTGCCGTCGTCGCGGTTGGTGACAAAGGCAAACCGGCTGTCCTTGCTGAAGGCGATTTCATGGTGTCCGCCGCCGGTGGCCAGGTGTTTGAGGGTTTTCAGGCTGCCGGTGTCGATCACCGTGACCCCGGATTGCTCCGCCGACTTGGCATTGTTGCCGACCCACAACAGGCGTTCGTCCGGTTGCAGGGCTACTCGCACCGGGTTGTTGCCGGCCGCCACCGAGTCGAGCACCTTGAATCGCTCGCTGTCGATCACCGCGACTTCATTGGCGATCGGCATCGACACGAAGACCCGTTTGTTGTCCTTGGGCGTGACCCAATCCATCGGTGGTTGCTTGATGTCGATGCGCGCCATGGTGCTGGTGATGCCGCCTACGGATACCGACGGATCGACCACCGAAACGCTGGCATCGCGGTTCATCACCAGCAGGAAGTAGCTGTTGAGGTCCAGCAGCGGCCGCGCGCCGATGTTCGATTTCAGGAACACACCAACCCGGGCCTTGCAGCTCTGTTCGCGGCCCTGGGCCTTGTCGGCGACTACGGTTTCCGGGTCGAGCCAGGCGCCGGGGGCGACACCCGCCAACGGTTGACCCGAGGCCTTGTCAGTGACACGGAATTGCACGTCGGCAAATTCACCTTCGCGCAGCACACCATCCTCCGCCAGCGGTCGCACATTGAGCGCCACCGTCACACCGTCACGCTCAAGGGTCTGACCGGTCCAGGTGTTGGGCAGCGCCACCTCGTCGAGCATCACCGGAGGGGATGTCCTCGACACCCCCAACCAGATCAGCCCCACGCCGATAGCCAAGGCGCAACTGGCAAATGTGATGGTCCTGTTCATGCCACTACTCCTCTGTACAGATCCTTGCCGGCCGATGTTGCTCTTTGTGGGAGCGGGGGGGGGGGGGGGGGGGTTCCCCACCCCCCCCACCCCCAACAAAAGGGGTTTCTCCCTGACAGAACACGTTCCCCCAAGGAACACGCACTCCCCCCCTTCTC
>NZ_JBPKAM010000096.1:0-23063 GCF_051216495.1 Pseudomonas baetica
CCCCCCCCCCCCCCCCCCCCCCCCCCCCCCCCCCCCCCCCCCCCCCCCCCCCCCCCCCCCCCCCCCCCCCCCCCCCCCCCCCCCCCCCCCCCCCCCCCCCCCCCCACAGGGGTTATGCAGTGGCCAGGCGGTGCTCCAGCAAGCCCTCCAGTTCGTCGAGCAATTGATCACCACGCAGCAACTCGTAATGCCCACCGGCCAACAAACGATCCACTCCGTGACGACCAACCTGCGCCTCGAACACCCGACGCTCGTCCTCGCGCCCGGCCACCCACCAACGATGGGCCGCGACCTGCACCTTCGGCAGTTGCCGTTGAGCGAGGGCCAGTTGCTTGAGCGATGAACCGGTGGCGAAGATCTGCGTGAGTTCGCTTGCGCCCAAGGCCGCGTGACTGTTTGAGGCGTGCATCGCGGCTTCGATCACCGCCGCTGCGCCTTCGCGCTCGCTCAGGCCGGCAGCTTTCAAAGCAATCAGCGCCTGTGCTTCTTCAGACGGATGACCGAGGACAAACTTCAGGAAGTCCGCCAAATCTTCACGCCAGTCCCCCGCCTCCGCCGTGCCCGCCACGTAGCTGTCGACCAGCCCGGCAAATGCCACCGCCTGCCCTTGCGACTCCAGTTCATGGGCCACCAGTTGCGTCAGTGCGCCACCCAGCGACCAGCCCAGTAGGTAATACGGACCTTCAGGTTGCTGAACACGAATCCGCTGCGTGTACGCCTGAGCCATCGCCAACATCGATTCATCCTGCCAGTGCGGATCGAGCAGCATCCGGCATTGCAGGCCGTACACCGTACGTCGTCCTTCCAGGCGTCGCGCCAGCGGCTCGTAGTCAAACACCGTGCCGAAACCGGCATGCAGGCAGAACAGCGCCGGCAGGTTGGCAACTCGACTATTGAGCGCCAGCAAAGGATCCGGCGCCGTCGCAGGCTCGGCAGCCTGATAGCCGCTGAGTTCGGCGATGCAGGGTTTCTGCATCAGATCCCGCAGCTTCAATTCGAAGCCCAGTTGCGGCTGGCTGCGCACCCGCGAAATGACCTTGAGCACCTGCAACGAATCGCCGCCGAGTTCGAAGAAGTTGTCGTCGATGCCCACTTGCGGCACGCCGAGCACGTCTTGCCAGATCGTCGCCAGCGCGGTTTCCAGCGCATTGCGCGGAGCGCGATAGCCGCCGATGGCCCACTCAGGTGTTGGCAATGCGCGACGATCAATCTTGCCGTTGGCCGACAGCGGGAAGCGCTCGAGCACCATGATCCGCGACGGCACCATGTAGTCCGGCAACTGCGCTTGCAGCTCAGCCTTCAAGCGACGATCCAGCCCGACCGCGCCCACCGCCACCACATACCCGACCAACTGCTTGCCGGTCGGCGTGTCGTGCACCACCACGGCGGCATCCTGCACATCGGCGCAGTCGCGCAGGCGGGCTTCGATCTCGCCCAGTTCGATGCGGAAACCGCGGATCTTCACTTGCTGATCCAGACGCCCGAGGTAGTCGATCAAGCCGCACTCACGCTGGCGCACCAGGTCGCCGGTGCGGTACATGCGGCCACCGGCCTCGAACGGATCGGGAATGAAACGCTCGGCACTCAGCCCCGGACGCTGGTGATAACCCCGGGCCAGGCATTCGCCGCCCAGGTACAGCTCGCCGCTGACACCCACCGGCAACGGATTGAGATCCGCATCGAGGATGTACAGGCCACGGCCCGCCACGCCACGGCCAATCGGCGCGTAGGCCGCGTCGCAGCTTTCGCTGGCCTCGGCACGCCACAGCAGCGGCGTGACCACGGTTTCGGTGGGACCGTAGCCGTTGACCAGACGCTGCGGACGCAAGGTGCGCTTGACCTGCTCGAAGCTGGCATCCGGCACCGCGTCGCCGCCAAAGCAGTACACTTGCACCGCCGGCGGATTGCCCAGGCGTTCGGCCACTTCGGCCATTTGTTGCAGATACGCCGGCGGGAAGCAGGCCACGGTGACGCTGTGGCGATGCAGCACCTCCAGGGTTTGCTCTGGAGTCCACAGGCTGTCCTCGCGAATCACCAGGCTGCCACCGGCCAGCAATACGCTGAGCCAACGCTCCTGGGCACCGTCGAAGGCGAACGACATGAAGTGCAGTTCGCGGCTTTGCGGGGCCAGTTCATAAAGGTCGATGATGCCGCGGCAGTGCCGGGCAATCGGCCCCCGCGCCACGGCCACGCCTTTGGGTTGGCCGGTGGAGCCGGAGGTGTAGATCAGGTAGGCAAGATGCCCCGGCAGCGGATTGGCAACCGGGCATTCAACACCATTGGCAACGCTCAGTTGATCGAGGAGCAAGCGCGGCGTGCTATCGGTCAGTGTCAGGCGTTCACCCAGATCGCTGTCGCAGATCAACAGGCTCGCCACCGAATCGCTGAGCATGTACGCAAGTCGTTCTGCCGGGTAGGCAAGATCCAGCGGCAGATACGCCGCCCCGGCTTTGAGCACCGCGAGGAACGCGACAATGGTCCGCTCGGATCGCGGCAAGGCCACCGCCACCAGGTTTTCCGCACCGATCCCGCGAACGATCAGTTGCTGCGCCAGTCCATTGGCCTGCGCCTCAAGCTGTGCATAACTGACTTCACGATCCTCACAGAACAGGGCAATTTTTTCCGGCTGCGTCAGCACATGCCGGTTGAAGCTATCCAGCAAATCAGCCTGATCGCTGGACGCCTGCGGCAAGCTCAAACGCGCCCCAGGCAAACCAATGTTGCCCAACAGGCAATCCGCATCCTCCGGCAACGCGCGCAGCAGGCCTTCAAGCTGTGCCCGAATCCGCTCCACTTCCACATCACTGAAGCGATCACGCAGATACAGGTACTCGACCTCCAGACCTTCGTCGTTGGCGCTGACCATCAAGTCCATCGGGAAGTTGGTCACGCCACCGCTGCCAACGTCGGTGAAGCGCAACTCGCCTTCCTCGCCGCCTTTCAGCGCGCGGTCCACCGGATGGTTCTCGAACACGATGATGCTGTCGAACAACCCCTGCCCGCCCTGCCCGGCCCAACGCTGGATGTCCGACAGCGGCGTGTGCTCGTAGTCGCGCACGTTCAGGTTGTAGTCCTGCAACTCACGCAGCCACTCGCCCAGCGGTTGCTCTGGGTCGAGGGTCTGGATCACCGGCAAGGTGTTGATGAACAACCCAAGCATGTCCTGTGCCCCGGCCAGTCCGGTCGGACGCCCCGCCACCGTGGCGCCGAACGCCACGCTGCGCTGTCCGCTGTGGCGTTGCAGCAGCAACAACCAAGCGCCTTGCACCAGTGTGTTCAAGGTCACGCGCTGACGCTTGGCGAAGCTGTGCAGCTTGCGCGTTGCCTCGGCGTCGAGGTCGCTGTACATCACGCCGTGCCCGGAACCCGCAGCACCGGAGGCCTTGGCCAGAATGGTCGGCGCTTCCAGCGGTGCAAGACGCTCGCGCCAGAAACCTTCGGCCTGTGCGTCGTCCTGACGTTGCAGCCAGGCGATGTAGTCGGCGTAGCGACCGGTCAGCGCTGGGAGGCTGTCGTGGTGATACAGGCGTAGCATCTCGCCCAGCAGGCGCGACGCACTCCAGCCATCCAGCAACAGGTGATGGTAGACCCAGATCATCTGGTAACGGGCCTCACCCAGGCGCACCAGCACGAAACGCATCAGCGGCGGGCAGCTCAGGTCGAAGCCCTTGGCCTGCTCGGCTTGCGCCAGTTCGTGCAGCGCAAGTTCTGTGTCCATGCGTTCGCGCCAGTCGAGCTCTTCGATCGGCAATTCGACTTCGGCGACGACCGCTTGCAGCGGATCGGCGAGACCGTCGCGCCAGCGGAATGCGGCGCGCAGCACTTCATGCCGCTCAATCAACGCCTGCCAGGCCGCACGGAAACGTGGCAGCTGCAAACCGTCCACTTCGACGCTCAACTGGTTGACGTAAGGGTTGAGTTCCGGTGAGTCGAGGCAGTGGAACAACATGCCCTGCTGCATCGGCGACAGCGGATAGAGGTCTTGCAGACCGACCCGGGCGGCAATGTCGATGTGCGACACCAGCGCAAATGCTTCGACTTTCGGCGCTTGAACCAGCGCGGCTTCACGGCTACTAGCCACCGCCGCGAGGGCACGAATGGTCTGCTGCTCGAACAGTTGCTTCGGACTGAACACCAGCCCGCGCTGCCCGGCACGACTCACCGCTTGCAGGGAGATGATCGAGTCGCCGCCCAGTTCGAAGAAGTTCTCGGTGACGCCCACCGATTCCAGGCCAAGCAGTTCTTTCCAGATCTCCACCAACAACGCTTCGGCGGGCGACGCGGCGGCCACCTGATCCTCACGCTGGCGAGTTGCTTCAGGCGCCGGCAAGCCCAGACGATCCAGCTTGCCGTTCGGTGTCAGCGGCAACGCGGCCAGACACATCAGATGTGCCGGCAACATGTGTGCGGGCAAACGGCTGCGCAGGTGCGCTGTCAGTGCGTCACGCAAGTCTTGCTCATCAGCGAGCGGATCGCGGGGCACCACGTAACCGACCAGTTGCCGGCCCGCCGGGCCTTCACGGTCGATCACAAAGGCTTCACGCACACCCGCGTGCTCGACCAGGCAGGCTTCGATTTCGCCGAGTTCGATGCGGAAGCCGCGAATTTTCACTTGCTGGTCGATACGGCCGAGGTATTCCACCACGCCATCGGCACGGAACCGTGCCAGGTCACCACTGCGATACAGGCGCCCGCCCGGCACGAACGGGTCCGGCACGAAGCGTTCGGCGGTCAGGTCCGGACGTTGGTGGTAGCCACGGGCAACGCCCTCGCCGCCCAAGTACAATTCGCCCGCCACGCCCACTGGCAACGGCTGCAAGCCGCCATCGAGAATGTAGGCACTGCGGTTGCCGACGGGACGACCGATCGGCATGAAGGCCGAGTCGAATTCGGTGTCCGGGTACGCCAGCCAGATCAGCGGCGTGATCACCGTTTCGGTCGGGCCATAGCCGTTGATCAGGCGCTTGGGTTGCAGCACGTGCTGGACTTCATCGAAGGCATGCTTGGCCATCCCCTCACCGCACGGGGTGTAGGAACGGATCGGCAGGTCGCGCCCGGCTTCGCCCATGAAATCGGCGATCTGCCCCAGGTAGGTCGGGGTGAAGCAGGCGATGGTGATGCCGTGTTTTTCGATTTCGGCGCAGGTGCGCTCCACGCTCCACAATTCGTCGTCGCGGGGCATCACCGCCGAGCCGAACACCAACGGCGTCAGCCAGCGTTCGTGGGCGCCGTCGAAGCTGATCGAGGCGAATTGCAGTTCGCGGTCGTCCGGGGTCATGCCGTACAACTCGCCAATTTTCACGCAGTGCATGGCCAACGGACCGTGGGCCACGCTCACGCCTTTTGGCCGACCGGTGGAGCCGGAGGTGTAGATCAGGTAGGCGAGGTTTTCGCCGCAAGTCAGGTTGACCGGGTTGGTCTCAGCCATCGCCTCCAGCGGTTCGCGGTCGATGTCCAGAACCGGCAATCCTTCAGGCAATGGCAGTTTTTCCCGCAGCCAGGATTGGCTGACCATCAGGGAAATGCCGCTGTCCGCCATCAGATAACTCAGGCGCTCGGCTGGATAGGCCGGATCCAGCGGCACATAGGCGCCGCCGGCCTTGAGGATCGCCAGCAGGCCGATGATCATCTCCGGCGAGCGCTGCATCGCCAAGCCGACCCGAACTTCCGGGCCGATGCCCAACGCGCGCAGACGATGGGCCAGCTGGTTGGCACGGCGGTTGAGTTGGTCGAAGGTGAGTTCCAGATCGTTGAAGATCAGCGCCGTGGCGTGCGGACGAATCTCGGCCTGGGCTTCAATCAGTTGATGCACGCAAAGCGGGTTCTGCTCGGCGGTGAACGCCGGGTTCCACTCGATCAACTGTTGCGCGCGCTCCGGTGCGGTTAGCAGATCCAGTTCACTCAGGGCGGCCTGTGGCGCAGCAACCATCGCCGCCAGCAGCGCGGCCAGATGCTCGCTCATGCGCACGATGGCATTGCCGCTGAAGTGGCTGCACTGGTAGCTCCAGTTCAGGCTCAACTGGCTTTCCGCCGTGGCCGCAATGGTCAGCGGGAAGTTGGTGCGTTCGTGGTTCTGCGGGATAGAGAAGCTCAGGCCAGCCGGCGCGCCCTGTTGCAGCGCCTCGGCCACCGGGAAGTTTTCGAACACCAGCAGGCTGTCGAACAGCGGCTCGCCGGCACGTCCGGCCCAGCGCTGGATGTCGCCCAACGCGGTGAACTCGTGCTCACGCAGTTCCAGGTTCTGCGCCTGCAAACGGTTCAGCCATTGTTCGACGCTTTCCACGGCATCCGGGCTGCTGATCACTGGCAAGGTGTTGATGAACAGGCCGAGCTGGCTTTCCGCCCCCGACAAGTCCACCGGACGCCCTGCCACGGTGGCGCCGAACGCCACACTGTGCTGGCCGCTGTAGCGTTGCAGCAGCAGTGCCCATGCGCCTTGCACCAGGGTGTTGAGCGTCACTTTCTGCTGACGGGCAAACTCGCTGAAGCGCTTACTGGTGGCGACGTCGAAGGTCTGGCGATGGTCGGCAAATTCTGTGTCCGACAGGTTGTTGTGGGCCAGGCTTTCTGCCAACAGGGTCGGGTTGTCGAGGCTCGCCAGTTGCCCGCGCCAGAACAGTTCATCAGCCTCGGCATCCTGACGTTGCAGCCAGCCGATGTAGTCGGCGAAACGCCCGGAGGGCGCTTGCACTTCTTGCCCGGCGTAACGTTGCAGCACTTCGCTGAGCAGCAGCGAATTACTCCAGCCATCTAGCAACAGGTGATGGTGGGTGTAGATCAATTGCTGACGGTCGTCGTCAAGGCGCACCAATGTCAGGCACATCAACGGTGCGCGGGTCGGGTCGAGTTGCAGACGTTCGCTTTCGATCAATTGCGCCAGCGCTTGTTCCTGATCATCGCGGCCACGCCAGTCGAGGCGGGTCATCGGCAGTTGCAGATGACGGTGCACCAGTTGCACCGGCGCTTCGAAACCTTCGGGGAAGTGGAAACTGCTGCGCAGGATCGCGTGGCTGTCGAGCAACGCTTGCCAGGCAAGGCCCAGACGCTCGGCGTCCAGGCCTCGGGCTTCAACGCTGAGCTGGTTCACGTAGGCGCCGGATTGCGACTCGTACAGGCTGTGGAACAGCAGTCCGGCCTGCATGGGCGACAGCGGGTACACATCCTCGATCTGCGCAGGCTTGACCGGCAGGCCATCGAGTTGCGCTTGATTCAAACGTGCCAGCGGGAAGTCCGCCGGGGTCACGCCGCCTGCGCCCTCGCTCAGGCAATGCTCGATCAGCGCCAGCAACTCAGTGCGGAAATCGGCGGCCAGGGTTTCGATCTCACGGCGCTCGAAGCATTCGCGGCTGAAGGTCCAGTCCAGTTTCAATTCACCGCCATACACCTGACCGTCCACCGACAGCCAGTTGGGCAGTGGTGCGTCCGCCGATTGCGCGGCGCCGCTGGACTCGCGAGCCGGTGTGAACAGGGCATCCTCGGCAAAGCTCTGGTCAAACTGACCGAGGTAGTTGAAGGTCACCCGTGCCTGCGGCAAGGCAGCCAGCGCCGCTCGCCCCGTGGCGTCGCCCATGTAGCGCAGCAGGCCGTAGCCCAGACCCTTGCCGGGGATTTCGCGCAGTTGCTGCTTGATCGCCTTGATTGAGCCGCCAAGGTCGGTAGTCGGCGTCAGGCACACCGGGAACAGGCTGGAGAACCAGCCCACGGTGCGGGTTAGGTCGATGTCATCGAACAGCTCCTCGCGTCCATGGCCTTCGAGCTGGATCAGCGCCGACTCACTGCCGGTCCAGCGGCTGAGGGTGCGGGCCAATGCGGTCAGCAGCAGGTCGTTGACCTGGGTGCGGTAGATCGCCGGGGCCTGTTGCAGTAGTTGAGTCGTTTGCTCACACGTCAGGCCGATGCTGACACCCTGACGCAAATGCCCAGCCTGATTGGCCTGAGCATTGGCAGCGGGCAACGCATCGCTGGCACCGGCCAAATGGCCCTGCCACCAGTTCAACTCATTGATGGCCGTTTCGGAGCGTGCATAAGCCTCAAGTTTCTCGGCCCAAGCCTGGAATGCGCTGGTTTTCGGCGGCAGTTCCTGCCCTTGGTATGCGGCCTGCAAATCCTCCAGCAACACCCGCCACGACACACCGTCCACCGCCAGATGGTGGATGACCAACAGCAAGCGTTGCGAGCCATCGGCCTGGGCGATCAGCGCCACCCGCAACAGAGGCCCGTCCTGCAGGCTGAGGCTGCGCTGGGCTTCATCGCACACCGATTCCAGCGAGGCATCGCTGACGACGCGGGCGGTCCAGAGCATGTCGATCACATCGGCACTGTCGGCGCCGACATAGCGGGCCGACCATTGGCCATCGACCTGACTGAAGCGCAGACGCAACGCATCGTGCTGCTTGAGCAGGCGTTGCAAGGCACCTTGCAGGCGCGGTAAATCGAGGGTTTCCCGTGGGGACAGCAACACCGCCTGGTTCCAGTGGGCGCGTTGCGGGATCGGTTCTTCGAAGAACCAACGCTGGATCGGCGTGAGCGTTTGCACACCGTCCACCGGCCCTTGCTGCGCCAGCGGTGCGGCTTGCTCTTTAACTACAGCGGCCAGGGCTTGCAGGGTTTGCTGCTGGAACAGATCCCGCGGTTGCAGGCTCAAGCCGGCACGACGGGCGCGGCTGACCACCTGAATCGAAATGATCGAGTCGCCGCCCAGTTCGAAGAAGTTGTCCTGACGCCCGACTTGCTCCACACCCAGTACGTCCTGCCAGATCTGCGCCAGGACTTTCTCGTGCTCGCTGCGTGGCGCTTCGAAGGCGCGCTGGCTGACTTGCACGGTCGGTGCCGGCAGGCGCTTGCGCTCCAGCTTGCCGTTGGGGCTCAGGGGCATCTGCTCGATCAACACGGTTTGCGCCGGCACCATGTAGTCCGGCAGGCTGCCGAGCAGATGGGTTTTCAGGGTTTCGCGCCAGACGCCTTGTCGTTCGGCGTCGGCGCCAACCAGTGCGCGATCCTGCGGCACGATGTACGCCACCAGTTGCTTGCCGCTCGGGCCGTCGAGGGCCAACACCACGGCTTCCTGCACTTCGGCATGTTCTTGCAGGCACGCTTCGATTTCACCCAGTTCGATGCGCAGGCCGCGAATTTTCACTTGATGGTCGATGCGCCCGCAGTAGTCGATGGCCCCATCGGCGCGGTAGCGTGCCAGGTCACCGGTGCGGTACAGGCGCTCGCCGCTGCCGAACGGATCGACCACGAAACGCTCGGCGGTCAGTGCGCCACGGCGATGGTAACCGCGAGCCAGACCCACGCCGCCGAGGTACAACTCGCCCACCGCGCCCAATGGCAAGGGTTGCAGTTCGCTGTCGAGGATCAGGGTGCGCAGGTTGGCGATCGGACGACCGATCGGCACGCTGTCGCGCCCCTCCTCCACACAGGTCCAGTGGGTGACGTCGATGGCCGCTTCGGTCGGGCCATAGAGGTTGTACAGGCTCGCTTGCGGCAGGCTGCGCAGCGTCTGGCGTTGCAGCTCCATTGGCAGCGCTTCGCCGCTGCAAATGATCCGGGTCAGCGAGGTGCAGGCCAGCGCCTCATCGGCGGCAATAAAGGCCGAGAGCATCGACGGCACGAAGTGCAGCGTGGTGATCGCCTGTTCGACGATCAGCGCGGCAAGGCGTTGCGGGTCGCGATGCTCACCGGGCGCGGCAATCACCAGGGTGGCGCCCTTCATCAACGGCCAGAAGAACTCCCACACCGACACGTCGAAACTGAACGGCGTTTTTTGCAGCACACGGTCCGCAGGCTGCAAGTTGTAGGCGGCTTGCATCCACTCCAGGCGGTTGTACAACGCGACATGGCGGTTGCCGGCGCCCTTGGGTTTGCCGGTCGAACCCGAGGTGTAAATCATGTAAGCGAGGTTTTCGGCGACTGCAATATTGGGCAGATCCGTGTCCGGCAGCTCGCTCAGCCAATCGGCGTCATTGTGCAGGCACAGGGTGCGCACCGAGTCCGGTGTCGGCAATTGCGCCAGCAAATGTTGCTGGGTCAGCAGCAGCGAAATGCCGCTGTCCTCGATCATGTAGCTCAGGCGATCCAGTGGATATTCCGGGTCCAACGGCACGTAGGCGCCACCGGCCTTGAGGATCGCCAGCAGGGCGACGACCATTTCGAACGAGCGGTCGCAAGCGATCCCGACGATGACTTCCGGGCCGACACCCTGGGCGCGCAGGTGACGAGCCAGGCGGTTGGCGCGCCGGTTCAGTTCGGCGTAGCTCAGGCGCTGGCCCTGGAACACCAGCGCCGTCGCTTCAGGGTTTTCGATCACCCGCGCTTCAAAATGCCGCTGTACGCAGACTTCGCCGGAATAATTCGTGGCGGTGTCGTTGAGGTCGTCGAGAATGCGCAGGCGTTCATCAGCGTCCAGCAACGGCAGTTCGGCAATCGGGGTTTGCGGGTTGGCCAGGATGCCGGCCAGCAGGTTGCGCCAGTGGCGGGCCAGATGCTCGATGCGCTCGGCGTCGAACAGGTCGGTGGCGTAGGTCAGGCTGGCGAACAGGCGGTTACCCTCCTCCTGGGTGTCCAGTTGCAGGTCGAACTGGGTGGTGGGCGCGGTAGCGTTCAACGCTTCGACGCGCAGCCCCGCGAGCAAGCCGCTAACCGCTGTCGGCCGGGCTTGCTGGTGATTGAACATCACCTGGAACAGCGGGCTGTGACTGAGGCTGCGCTCGCCTTGCAGCGCCTGCACCAGACGTTCGAACGGCAGGTCCTGATAATCCTGGGCATCCAGCGACGCGGCGCGGGTCTGTTCCAGCAGCGTGTTGAACGGCAGCCGTCCGTCCAGCTCCGCGCGCATGACCTGGGTGTTGACGAAGAAGCCGATCAGGCCACGGGTTTCCGCGCGGTTACGGTTGCCGATGGGCACACCGATGCGCAGGTCGGTCTGGCCGCTGTAGCGATAGAGCAAGGCCTGGAAACTCGCCAGCAACAGCATGAACGGCGTGACGCCGCTTTGCTTGGCCAGGGTCATCAAGCCACTGGAGAGTGCGCTATCCAGAGCGAAATCCAGACGTGCGCCGCGCTGGCTCGGCTGTGCCGGGCGCGGGCGGTCGGTGGGCAATTCCAGTAGCGGTTGTTCGCTGCCCAGTCGGGCGCGCCACCAGTCCAGTTGACGCTTCAGTTCCCCCGCCTCCATCCAGCGTCGCTGCCACGCGGTATAGTCCGAATACTGGATCGGCAGCGCTTCCAGTTCCGCGCTCCCGCCCTGGCAATGGGCGGCATAGAGTCGGGAAAACTCCTCCACCAACACGCCCATCGACCAACCATCGGTGACGATGTGGTGCAGGGTCAGCACCAGTACATGGTCCTCGGCATCCAACTGCAAGAGGCTGACGCGCAACAGCGGGCCGTGTTGCAGGTCGAACGGCCGGGCGATCTCCACTTCGACTTTTTCCATTGCCGATTCGAGCGGCTGCGGCTCGTCGCGCAGATCATGCTGCTCGATGGACAACGAGGCGGACGACGCCAGTGCCTGCATCACCTGACCGTCGTCTTCGACGAAGCGGCTGCGCAGGCTCTGATGACGCTCCAGCAGCACGTCGAAACTGTGCTGCAGCGCCGCGAGATTCAGCGGCCCGTGCAGACGCAGGGCAGCGGGAATGTTGTAAGCGCTGCTCTGCGGATCGAGCTGCCAGAGGAACCATTGGCGTTGCTGCGCGTAGGACAGCTCGAAAGTCGCTGGCGGCTCGGCGGCGGGCGGAATCGGCAACTGGCCGAAGCTCACGCCCTGCTCCTGCATCTTCAGTAGAAACTCGCGACGTTTGTCCGCTGGCAGGGCCGCAAAACGGGTGGCAATACGCTGGGCAGTGCTGTGTTCCATCAGTTGAACTCCATCTCGTCCAGCAGCGACTCAAGCGCCTCCAGACGTGCATCGTTGTCAGTCGGGGCGTGTTGCCCGGCCATGGCGGCATAAGCCTGAAGGTCGTTGCTTTCGAACAGCGCGCGCAGCGGCAGCTCGATGCCCAGTTCCAGCTCCACGCGGGCACTGGCCTGGGCGGCGAGCAGCGAGTGCCCACCCAATTCAAAGAAGTTGTCGCGCCGGCCGATCTGCGCGACGCCCAGCACATCGGCCCAGATGGCCGCCAGCTTCTGTTCGAGTTCGCCCTCGGGGGCTTCGAACGGGCGCTGCCAGGCCTCGGCATCCGGCATCGGCAAAGCCTTGCGGTCGAGCTTGCCGTTGCTGGTCAGCGGCAGGCTGTCGAGCAGCAGCCAGTGACTGGGCACCATGTAATCCGGCAGGTCGACCTTGAGTGCGTTGCGCAGCTGGTCGCGCCAGGCGATCGGGTTGCTCGGGGTATGCTCAGCGACGACGTAGGCGCACACCTGCGGGCCACCGTCGCCGGCATGCACGCTGATCACCGCCTGACGCACGTCCGGTTGCGCCAGTACCGCCGCTTCGATCTCGCCCAGTTCGATGCGGAAGCCACGAATTTTCACTTGTTGGTCGATCCGGCCCAGGTAGTCGATGCTGCCGTCGCCGCGCTGGCGCGCCAGGTCACCGCTGCGATAAAGGCGTTGGGAGGGATCGAACGGGCTAGGCACGAAACGCTCGGCGGTCAGGCCGGAACGTCCGTGATAACCCCGTGCCAGACCGGCACCGGCGATGTACAGCTCCCCCGCCACGCCCACCGGCACCGGTTGCAATTGGCTGTCGAGCAAGTACCAGCGCAGGTCGCGGATCGGCAGGCCGATAGGGCTCTGGGCCTTGCCGTCGAGGTCCGCCAAGCGGATGGCGCGGAAGGTTACGTGCACCGTGGTTTCAGTGATGCCATACATGTTCACCAGCGTCGGTTGTTGATCCCCGAAGCGTTCGAACCATGGACGCAGGCTCGCGACTTCAAGCGCTTCGCCACCGAAGATCACCTGACGCAACGCCAGGTTGCGCGGGCTGGCGCAGGCGATCGGCAACAGCTGACGGAACGCAGTCGGGGTCTGGTTCAGCACCGTCACGCCCTCGTCGCAAAGCAAGCGGTGGAACGCCTGCGGCTCGCGACTGATGTAATACGGCACGATCACCAGGCGACCACCAGTGCACAGCGAGCCGAACAACTCCCACACCGAGAAATCGAAGGCATAGGAATGGAACAGGGTCCAGACATCGTCCGCGCCGAAATTGAACTCGGCAGCGGTGGCGCTCAGCAAGCGCCCGACGTTGCCATGGCTGAGCAACGCGCCTTTCGGCCGGCCGGTGGAACCGGAGGTGTAGATCACGTAGGCCAGATTGTCCGCCGTCGCCACCGACGTCAGGTTGTCGCTGTCGTAGCCGTCGAGTTGCAGGGACGTCAGGTCCAACACCTGCACGTCGTCGCGGGCCGGCAAACCGTCGATCAGGTGCGACTGGGTCAACAGCAGCGCGATGCCGCTGTCTTCGATCATGTAGCTCAGGCGTTCGGCCGGGTATTGAGGGTCCAACGGCACGTAGGCGCCACCGGCCTTGAGGATCGCCAGCAAGCCGACCACCAGCGGCATCGCCCGCTCGGTGGCGATACCGACTTTCACTTCCGGACCGACGCCATGCTCGCGTAGCTTGCGCGCCAAGCGGTTGGCCTGGGCGTTGAGTGCGGCGTAGCTCAGGTGTTCGCCTTCGTAGCTTAGAGCGATGGCGGTCGGTCGTTGTGCGGCTTGAGCCTCGAACAACTGATGCAGGGTTGGCGACTGCCGTTGCATTTCGAATGTCGGGTTCCAGTGCTGGATCAACTGATCGTATTGCGGCGTAAACATCAGCGGCAGTTCAGCGACGCGCTGCTGAGGATCGGCCACCACCGCGCGTAGCAGGTTCAGCCACTGCTCGGCCAAACGCTGCATCGACGCTTCGTCGTACAGATCGGTGGCGTAGCCCAGGCTGGCGTCCAGTTCATCACCCTGCTCCTGGGTGTCGAGCACCAGATCGAATTGCGCAGTGTGTTGCTGCCAGTGCAGGCGCTCGACCTGCAAGTCGGCCACGGCGCGCTCGACGCTGGCGCCCATCTTTTGTTGATGGTTGTAGAGCACCTGGAACAACGGACTGTGGTTGAGGCTGCGGTCCGGCTGCAAAGCATCGACCAGTTGCTCGAACGGCAAATCCTGATGGGCCTGCGCAGCCAAAGCGGTGCGCTTGACCTGCTGCAGCAACGCGCTGAACGGCTGCTGCCCGTCAATCTCGGCGCGCAGTACCTGGGTGTTGATGAAGAAGCCGATCAGGCCTTCGGTTTCAATGCGCGAACGCCCGGCACTCGGCACGCCAACGCTGATGCCCGACTGCCCGCTCTGGCGATGGAGCAAGGTCTGGAAGCTCGCCAGCAACAGCATGAACAGGGTGACTTGCTGTTCCTGTGCACGCTGGCGCAGACCGGCGAGCAAGTCGCGGTCCACCTGCAATTGCAGGCTGGCGCCGCTCTCGCTGCGACGGGCCGGGCGACTCAGTTCGCTCGGCAATTGCAGCGGTGCCTGGCTGCCGTCCAGTTGCTCGCGCCACCAGGCCAGTTGCCGCGCACCCTCCCCGGCCTCCAGCCAGTCGCGCTGCCATTTGGCGTAGTCGCTGTAGGCCACCGGCAGTGGCGCAAGGTTGGCGTCACGCTGTTCAGCGGCCGCTTGATAAAGGGCGCTGAACTCATCGACCATCACCTGCATCGACCAGCCATCGGCGGCGATGTGGTGCACGGTGAGCACCAGCACATGATCCTCAGCACTGACTTGCAGCAATAGCACGCGCCACAGCGGACCGTTGCGCAGATCGAACGGTTGGGCGATGGCGTCGGCCACGGCGCTGTTGATCGACGACTCATCGATTGAACGCTCGTTGAATTGCAACGGCAATTCAACATGCACCACCGGACGGGCCTGCTGGCCGTCCTGCTCGAAAGTGGTCCGCAGGGTTTCGTGGCGGACCTGCAACTGTGCGAACGCATTGCGCAAGGCCTCGCGATTGAGCGAGCCCTTGAGGCGCAGCGCAGCCGGAATGTTGTAGGCCGCGCTGTGCGGGTCCAGCTGCCAGAGAATCCACTGGCGTTGCTGGGCGTAGGACAGCACTCGTGGCTGATCGTCCGCTGCGCGTTGCAGCGACGGTTGAGCGCTTTTCGTCGCTTGTGCGGCACGCTCGGCAAACGCCTGCAGATTCGCGGCGGAGAACAGGCTGCTCACCGACAGCTCAAGGTGCAGTTGCTGACGCACGCGTGAAATCACTTGTAGCACCAGCAACGAGTGGCCGCCCAGCTCGAAGAAGTTGTCGTCGCGACTCACGCGTTCGACCTGCAATACCTCTTGCCAGATCTGCGCCAGTTGCGTTTCCAGCCCTTCGCCTGGGACGACGTAGTGGCGCTGTACGTCGCCCGCCTCGGCCCGTGGCAAGGCCTTGCGGTCGAGTTTGCCGTTGTTGTTGAGCGGCAACTTGTCCAGCAGGACGATGTGGTTGGGCACCATGTAGTCCGGCAGCGATTGGCGCAGAACAGTTTTGAGTCCTTCCAGGTACTCGGCCTCAGAAACCACCGTGCCGCTGGCGACGACGTACGCCACCAACTGCGTGCCGTCCTGTGCGATAACGGCAGCCTCGCGCACCTCGTCCCGGGCTTGCAGGCAAGCCTCGATCTCGCCCATCTCGATGCGGAAACCGCGAATTTTTACCTGATGATCGATGCGCCCGACGTATTCCAGATTGCCGTCGGCGTTGTAGCGCGCCAGATCGCCGCTGCGGTACAACCGCGCCCCCGGTTCGCGGGCAAACGGGTCCGGGAGGAATCGTTCGGCAGTCAACGCCGGACGGTCGAAATAGCTTTGCGCCAGGCAGGCCGGGGCGCCGATGCACAGCTCGCCGACGCCCTCGGTCGGCATCAGTTGGCCTGCCGCGTCCAGCACGTACAGCGCACGCCCGGCGATGGCGCGACCGATGGGGAGGCCGAAGGCATCGCTGGCATCACTCAGCTGGCACTCATGGACGCTGGACACCACCGTCGCCTCGGTCGGCCCATAAGTGTTGAGCAGGCGCACGTGACTCAAGCCAGCCTGATGCCACATGCGCAGGCCTTCCACCGACATGGCTTCGCCGCCGACGTGGACCTGGCGTAGGTTGCCGAGATTTTGCACCGTTGCGTTGGCGCATTCGCGGGCCAGCAGGAACCAGTAGGCGGCGGGCAAGTCGGCCACGGTCACGCCATGCTCGACGATTTCGCTGGCCAGTCGACCGGCGTCCCACAGCTCGTCACCGCGCATGATCAGTGCCGCACCGACGCACAATGCCGGGAAGCATTGTTCGACGAAGCCGTCGAAGCTGAAGGTGGCGAATTGCAGCACGCGGTCGGTTGACGACAGCTTTGAGTAATCGGCGGCGGTCTGGCAGAACTCGCGCAGGGCGCCGTGGGTGATGGCGACGCCTTTGGGTTTTCCGGTGGAACCGGAGGTGTAGATGATGTAGGCCAAATCTTCGGTGGCTGGGCGCGACACAAAAAACTGTGGGAGCGAGCCTGCTCGCGAAGGCGTCAGGTCAGTCAGCACCGGCGTTGAATGTGCCGGCCCCATCGCGAGCAGGCTCGCTCCCACAGGGGTTGTAGTGTCTTCGGATTCGTTCAGCAGCACGTCGAGACGGCTGTCTTCGATCATGTAGGCCAGGCGCTCGGGCGGGTAGCTCGGGTCCAGTGGCACATAGGCTGCGCCGCTTTTCAGGACGGCCAACAGGCTGACGATCAATTGCGGGCGACGGCGCACGGCCAGACCGACACGTTTGCCGGGGCCAACGCCGTGGTCGACCAGGCGTTGGGCCAGGTGGTTGGCTTGGGCATTGAGCTGGCTGTAGGTCAGGGTCTGACCGTCGATCTGCAACGCCAGAGCGTCCGGCGTGGCGGCGGCTTGGGCAGCGATCTGCTCGTGGGCCAGAAGCGTTGTGGATAACTCGACCGCCGGCGGTTGGCTGATCGCGAGTAGCGCATTCTTGCCGTCGACGTCGAGCAGTTCCAATGAACCCAACGCAGCGTCCGGCGACATCATCAGTTGCGTCAGCAGGTGCTGCAAACTGGCCGATAGCTGGGCGATTTGTTCGGCGCTGAACCGCGCCGCGTCATAACTGAAATCCAGGCCCAGGCCTTCGCCCAGCTCGATGCCGAGGGTCAGCGGGTAATGGGTACGCTCGTGGTTGTGCAGGTTGCCGAACGACAACCCGGCCGGCGCGCCCTGTTTCAGCGCTTCGGCGACGGGGAAGTTTTCGAACACCAGCAGGCTGTCGAATAGCGCCGAGCCCTGCTGCCCCGCCCAACCCTGAACGTCGTACAGCGGCACATGCTCGAACTCGCGCATGGCCAGGTTCAGGCCTTGCAGTTCGCCCAGCCACTGGCTGACGGTCTGATTCGGCTTGATCGCGCACACCAGCGGCAAGGTGTTGATGAACAGGCCAAGCTGCTCTTCGATCCCCGGCAACGGCGCCGAACGACCGGCCACGGTGGCGCCGAACACCACGCATTCCTGGCCGGTATAGCGTTGCAGCAACAGGCTCCACGCCGCTTGCAACACGGTGTTGAGGGTGACTTTTTGCTGACGGGCGAACTCCGCCAGACGTTGGGTGGCGCTGATATCGAGGGAGACGCGATGTTCTCCGTTACCTTCGGCGCCTACCGGTGGACGCAGGGCTTCGGCCAGCAGGGTTGGCGTTTCCAGCGGTGCCAACGCGGCTCTCCAGAACTGCTCGCCGGCCTCGGCCGATTGCTGCTGCAACCAGCCCAGATAATCGCGGTATTGCCCGGTTGGCGCTGGCAGCGACTGGCCGGCGGCGTAGTGCTGGATCACCTCGGCGAGCAACTGCGCGTTGCTCCAGCCGTCCATCAAAATGTGATGGCTGGTGTAGATCAGGTGCCAATCATTGGCGCCCGTGCGCACCAGTTTCAGGCGGAACAGTGGTGCCGTGCCCAGATCGAAACCTTGTACACGTTCGGCATCGGCCAGTGCATCGATATCGGTCGCCTCCAGCACTTCAAGCGGCAACACGACCTGCCGGGCAATCGCTTGATGCGCGGTGTCCAGGCCTTGCCAGTGGTAGCTGCTGCGCAGGATGTCGTGGCGCTCGACTGCAGCCTGCCAGGCGCGGGCGAAGCGCTCGGTGTCCAGGCCGCCGATGTCCAGGCGCAATTGGCTGATGTAAGCGCCGACCTCGGGTTCGTACAGCGTGTGGAAGAGCATGCCCTGTTGCATCGGCGACAGCGGGTACAGATCTTCCAGGTTAGCGACGTCCAGTGGCAGCACGTCGAGTCGGGCCTGATCGATACGCGCCAGCGGGAAATCCGATGGCGTCGCTTGTGGTGCCTGGAGGGCGCAGCAATGTTCGATCAGTGCATTGAGTTCCCGGACGTAATCGTCGGCCAGACGCTGCACGGTCGCGATGTCGAACATCTCGCGGCTGAAGCCCCAGCTCAGGGACAACTCGCCGCCGTAGACCTGGCCTTCGACCACCAGCCAGTTGCCCAGCGGCGCCGATGGGTCCTGGGCGATACCGTTGCCTTCGGTGGACGGAGTAAACAACGCGCCCTCATCGAACTGACGGTCGAACTGCCCCAGATAATTGAAAGTGATGCGTGGTTGCGGCAGCGCCGCCAGTTCGGCGCGGGTTTGTGCGTTGCTCAGGTAGCGCAGTGCGCCATAGCCCAGGCCTTTGTCCGGGACGTTGCGCAGTTGTTCCTTGATGGCTTTGATCGAAGCGCCAAGGTCGGTCGTCGGCGTGAGGTTGACCGGAAACAGGCTGGTGAACCAGCCGACGGTGCGGGTCAGGTCGACGTCGTCGAACAGGTCTTCGCGGCCATGACCTTCAAGTTGGATCAGCGTGCTGCCCTGCCCGCTCCAGCGGCAAACGGCGCGAGTGAGCGCGGTCAGCAATAGATCGTTGACTTGGGTGCGATAGGCCGCCGGGGCCTGTTGCAGCAGTTGGCGGGTCTGTTCGGCGTCGAGCTTGAGTTCGAGTTTGTATTCGAAACGGTTTTCCAGTGCGCCGTTCGGACGTTCGCACGGCAGATCGACGGGGGCGTCTTGCAGTTGGGCCTGCCAGTGACCGAGGCTGCTTTCGAAGGTCGGAAGATAATCCTGCAAACACGAAACCCAACGCTGATAGCTGCTGGTTTTCGCAGACACCGCCGCGCCGTTGTAGAACTGCTGGAGGTCTTCCAGCAGCACGCGCCAGGACACACCGTCCACTGCCAGGTGGTGAACCACCAGCAGCAGGCGCTCGCTACCGTCGGCCATGGTAACGTGCAGCGCGCGCAGCAATGGACCGTTCTGCAAGTCGAGACTGCGCTGGGCGTCATCGCACAAGGTGTTGAGTGCTTCGACCGATGATGCTTCACGGCGCCACAGCACCGAGTCAGTGGTCGGCGCGGCATAGGCTTGCTGCCAACCACTATCGACCTGTTGATAACGCAGGCGCAGGCTGTCGTGATGGGTCAGCAGTTGTTCCAGGGCACGCTCCAGCGCCTCGACATCCAACGACTCGCGTGGCACCAGCAACAGCGACTGGTTCCAGTGCTGACGCTCGGGAATCGCCTGCTCGAAGAACCACTGTTGCACCGGCGCCAACGCCACCGCGCCAACCGCCGGGCCTTGGTCGATCTGCGATTGCTCACCGCTGCGGGCAGCCTGGGCCAGGCTGCGAATCGTCTGGTACTGGAACAAGTCCTTGGGGCTCAAGACGATCCCGGCCTGACGGGCGCGGCTGACCACCTGCATGGAGACGATGGAGTCCCCGCCCAGTTCGAAGAAGTTGTCTTCCAGGCCGACGTTGTCGATGGCCAGCACGTCCTGCCAGATTGCGGCGAGGGACTTTTCCAGTTCACTGCGTGGTGCGACGTGCTCGCGCTGTTGCGTACTGCCGTCGACCGCCGGCAGGGCCTTGCGGTCGAGTTTGCCGTTGGGGGTCAGCGGCAGCTGTCCGAGGAACAGCAGGAAGGCTGGGACCATGTAGTCCGGCAGGTGCTGACGCAGCGCCGCTTTCAGGGACTCACGCAGGGTCGCCTGCGCATCGGTGTCGTCGAGCAACTCCGGATCGCTCGGCACGATATACGCCACCAGTTGCTGACCGCTGGCGCCCTCCTGCGCCAGTACCGTCAGTTCGCGAACGGTGTCCTGCTGCAACAGCCGCGCTTCAATTTCGCCCAACTCGATACGGAAACCACGCACCTTGACCTGATGGTCGATGCGACCGACGTATTGCAGGGTGCCATCGGCCTGGTAACGGGTCAGGTCGCCGGTGCGGTACAGGCGCTCGCCGTTGCTTGCAAACGGATTTGGTACGTATTTCTCGGCGGTCAGGCCGGGGCGCGCCAGATAACCACGGGTGATGCCGGCGCCACTCAGGTACAGCTCGGCGGATACACCTTGCGGCACCGCTTGCAGGTCGGCGTCCAGCAGGTAGCTGGCGGTGTACTTGAGCGGGCGGCCGATGTTGGCGCGGCCACCAGCTTCGCGGCGGGTCCAGGTGGAATAGGTGGTGTCTTCCGAGGGGCCGTACAGGTCGTAGACATGCTCTACGGTCGATTGCTGATAGAGCGCGTCCACCAGGCTTTGTTTCAGTGGCTCGCCGGCGAGGTTGATGATGCGCACGCTCGGCGGGATCTGCCCGTCGCGCTGCAAGGCATTGATCGCCGATGGCACGGTGTTGATCAGGCGCACCTGATCCCGGGCCGCCAGCAGCGGCAGTTCCAGGGCGTTGCGGGCGATGATCACCGAACCACCGTTGGCCAGGGTCACGAACAGCTCCCACACCGACAGGTCGAAGCACACCGAAGTCGAGGCCAGGACGCCTTGAATGTCGTCGCGGCTGTACACCGACCGGGACCAGTCGATCAGCGCCAGCACGTTGCGATGGGCAATGGCCACGCCCTTGGGCTTGCCGGTGGAACCGGAGGTGTAGATCACGTAGGCCAGGTTGTCCGGCGTGACGCGGGTGATCGGGGCGCTGTCGGGGTAATCCGTCAGCGAGAGGCTGCCCAGTAGCAACAGGCTCGTAGCGTCCGGAACGGAGAGGGTTGCGGCTACGGACTTCTCAGTCAGAAGCACCAGGGCGCGGCTGTCTTCAAGCATGTAGGCGACGCGGTCCGCCGGGTAATCCGGGTCCAGTGGCACGTAGGCGCCACCGGCCTTGAGCACCGCCAGCAAGGCCACCAGCAACTGCTCGGAACGCTGCATGGCCACGCCGACCCGCACTTCCGGGCCGACACCGAGTTCGATCAGCTTGTGCGCCAGGCGATTGGCTTGGGTATCGAGTTCGCGGTAAGTCAGTAGCGTAGTGTTGAACGTCGCGGCCGTTGCATCCGGGGTGGCGGCGGCCTGGCGGGCGATCGACTGATGAATGCACAGGTCCTGTTCGAAGCGGTCGTCGGCGCGGTTCCAGTCATGGACGATGCGCTGGTACTCCACCTGCTCCAGCATCGGCAAATCGCTGATGCGCTGCGAGGCGTCGCTGACCATGCCTTGCAGCAAATGCGTCCAGTGCTGCGCCATGCGCGCGATGGTCGCGGCGTCGAACAGGTCGTTGGCGTAGGTCAGCGCGGCGTGCAGCTTGCCGCCCTTCTCATAGGTATCGAGCGTCAGGTCGAACTGGGTGGTGCGCCCTTGCCATTCGATCGCACCCAGTACCAGGCCGGATTGCGTCGTGACCGTGGAAATGTCCGCCACCTGTGGCTGATGGTTGTACATCACCTGGAACAGCGGCGTGTGGCTGAGACTGCGTTCCAGTTTCATGGCTTCGACCAGACGCTCGAACGGCAAGTCCTGATGGGCCTGGGCACCGAGGGCGGTATCCTTGATGCGGTGCAGCAATTCGTCGACCCGGGTCTGGCCGTCCAGTTGCGTACGCAGCACCTGGGTGTTGACGAAGAAACCGATCAGGCCTTCGATTTCGGCGCGGTTGCGGTTGGCGATCGGCACACCGACGCGGATATCGATTTGTCCGGTGTAACGGTGCAGCAGCACGTTGAACGCGCCAAGCAGCAACATGAACAGGGTGATGTTGTATTTCTGCGCGGTGGCCCGCAGTTGCTCCGCCAGTTGCCCGTCGACAGCGAATTCGTAGCGGGTGCCGCGATAGCTCGGCATCGCCGGGCGCGGATGATCGGTGGGCAGTTCCAGCACCGGGTGTTCGTCGCCCAATTGCGCCTGCCAGTAGTCGAGCTGACGCGCCTGCTCGCCCGCCTCCAGCCAACGGCGCTGCCACAGGGCGTAGTCGCTGTACTGGATCGGCAACGCCGGCAGTTGCGGTTGCGTGCCGGCATCAAAGGCGTCGTAGCAACGGATGAATTCGTCGATCAGCACGTTCATCGACCAGCCGTCGGAGACGATGTGGTGCAGGGTCAGCAGCAGCACGTGTTGCTGTTCGGTCAGCTTGAGCAAGGTGACGCGCAGCAGCGGGCCGGTGCCCAGGTCGAAGGGCAATACCGATTGCTCCTCGGCAGCCCGGGCCACGGCCTGCTCGCGCTCGGTGACCGGTAGCGTGCTGAAGTCCACGTGGTCGATCACCAGCGGCGCCGTGGCCGGCACTTGCAGCAGGCTGTCGTCGGTCTGCGGGGCAAACACGGTGCGCAAGGTTTCGTGACGCGCCACCAGACTGGCGAAGGCCTGCTCCAGTGCCGACAGGTTCAGACGACCGGTCAGGCGCACCGCACCCGGCAGGTTATAGGCGCCGCTCTGTGAGTCCAGTTGCCAGAGAAACCACATGCGTTGCTGGGCGTACGACAGCGCCTGGCGATCTTCGGCCTCGACTCCGGCAGGGATCGGAAACCGGGCGAAATCAACGCCTTCCTTATGCAAGGCCGCAAGGAACATCTGGCGCTTTTCCAGGGGCAACCCGATAAACCGGCGAGCAAGTTTCAAGGAGTCTTCAGCATTCATTTCTGGGTATCCGGATCAGTGGCGGGAAGCACAAAGGCACGTCGTCCCTATAGAACGAATGCAGACCGGAAAAATTAGCGAATGGGAATAACTGTCAGAGGGACATCAAAAGACACTGTGGGAGCGGGGGGGGGGGGGGGGGGGGGGGGGGGGGGGGGGGAGGGGGGGGAGGAGGGCCATCCCTGAGCGGCGTG
>NZ_JBPKAM010000097.1:0-22435 GCF_051216495.1 Pseudomonas baetica
GATAAAAGAAAAAGTTTGGGGGAGGGTTTTCGAACCCGCAAAAATCTCCACGAGAAGCCCCCCCCCCACAATTGTGGGAGCGAGCCTGCTCGCGAAGACTGACTATCAGGCGCCTACGATCTATCGCTTGATCACCACATCCTGCTCCAGTACCAACGCCTTGCTCCCCGCATCCAGCCTAACGAGCGCCCCCATGGGCAATGTCAGGTTAGGGTCGCAATGCCCGCTGCGCCAACCGGACAGCACCGGAATCCGCAACGGTTCGAACGTCTGCTTGAGCAAACGCTCCAGCGCAGGCACTTCAACACCCGCCACATCCCCCACCAACACCCCGCGCAATTTGCCCAGCGTACCGGCCAATCGCAGATGCGTAAGCAGCCGGTCGATGCGATACAACGGCTCGTTGATGTCTTCGATGAACAGGATGACACCCTCGGCATCGATCTCGTAGGGCGTGCCCATGGTCGCGGCAATCATAGACAGATTGCCCCCCAGCAAACGCCCGTGGGCAATGCCCGGCTCGATTGTCGTCAACGGGTAAGCCACGGGATGCGCCAACTCGCTGCCCGCTCTCACCTGCCCGCGCAGCATATTGAAAAAAGAAGGCTCGGTAGGCTTTCGCTTGTCACCCAGCAGATCCGCATTGAGCAGAGGGCCATGGAAGGTGACGAAGCCTGCGTAACGGCTGATCGCCAGATGCAGCGCGGTGATGTCGCTGTAGCCGATAAAGGGCTTGGCGTTGTTGCGCAACAGTTCGAAATCGATGCGATCCAGCAACCTCGGCGTGCCATAACCGCCGCGCAGGCAAATGATGGCATCGACCTCAGTATCGGCGAACGCTGCGTGCAGGTCATTGAGCCGCACCTCGTCACTGCCGGCCAGGTAGCCCTCCTTCTCGTAGACACCGGGGAAAATCTTCAGCGAGTAACCGCGGGCGCGCATCCATTGCACGGCCTTATCGGTATCAAGCGGGGCGGGACCGGCTGGCGCAATGACGCCGATCAGTCCTTGCGACGGCAAAGCCGGAACCGGTGCATGAGGACAAAAGGTGTGGGTTGGTCGAACGGTCATCCATGAATCTCCCTGGGTGAAAACTTCAGCACACAGTAGTCAGGAACGGGCACAAACAGAAGAGGATTAATCACTGTGCAGGTCGCAGGAAATGTCTGTCGTCACGGTAGGCAAGGCAAAAAAACGCCCGCAAGACTGAACGCCTTGCGGGCCTTTTCATTGCTGACTGCCGATCAGGACGACATCAGCTCGGCCTTGACCAGCTTCGCCTGCTCGTCGGCATGGTACGAAGAACGTACCAAAGGACCGGAAGCGACGTTCTTGAAGCCCATTTTGTAACCTTCTTCGGCGAACCAGGCGAAGGTGTCCGGGTGCACGAAGCGCTGTACTGGCAAGTGGCTGCGGGACGGTTGCAGATACTGGCCCAGGGTCAGCATGTCGATATCGTGCTCACGCATGCGCTTCATGACTTCGATGACTTCGTCGTCGGTCTCGCCCAGCCCCAGCATCAGGCCGGACTTGGTCGGAATGTGCGGCATCATCTGCTTGAAGCGTTGCAGCAGGGTCAGCGACCACTGGTAGTCCGAACCCGGACGCGCGGCCTTGTACAGGCGCGGCACGGTTTCCAGGTTGTGGTTGAACACATCCGGCGGCTCGGCAGCGGTGATTTCCAGCGCGATGTCCATGCGGCCACGGTAGTCCGGCACCAGGGTTTCGAGCTGCACGTTCGGCGACAGCTTACGAATTTCACGGATGCAGTCGGCAAAGTGCTGGGCACCGCCGTCACGCAGGTCGTCGCGATCCACCGAGGTGATGACCACGTACTTCAGGCGCAGGTCAGCGATGGCGATGGCCAGGCTTTCCGGCTCATTGACGTCCAGTGGCTTCGGACGACCATGACCAACGTCGCAGAACGGGCAGCGACGGGTGCAGATGTCGCCCATGATCATGAAGGTCGCGGTGCCGCCGGAGAAGCACTCGCCCAGGTTCGGGCAGGATGCCTCTTCGCACACGCTGTGCAGCTTGTGCTTGCGCAGCAGGGCCTTGATGCGGTCGACTTCCGGAGACACCGGAATGCGCACACGAATCCAGTCAGGCTTCTTCGGCAACTCAGTGGTCGGAATGATCTTTACCGGGATGCGTGCAACCTTCTCGGCGCCGCGCAGCTTTACGCCGGCTTCAACCTTGGCACGCGGGGCCGGACGCTCGGTGACATCCTGCGTCGGGATCATGGTTTGCACTGCATCAGTAGTCATATCAGTCGATTCCGCCCGTTAGGGTCGTCTGCTCAGCATAGTCGAGGTGTTTGACGAGCTGCGCGCGCAGCCGGGCACTTACCTCGGCAAATTCAATCGATCCTGCGTGATCGCTCAGCTGGGTCATCGCCAGCCCGGCGTAGCCGCAGGGATTAATCCGTCGAAACGGTTCCAGGTTCATGTCCACGTTCAGGGCCAGGCCATGAAAGGAACAACCGTGGCGGATCCGCAGACCCAGGGATGCGATTTTCGCACCGTTGACATAAACACCCGGTGCGTCCGGCTTGGCCGCCGCCGTCACGCCGTAGCTGGCGAGCAGCTCGATCAGGCATGTCTCCATGCGTGTTACCAGGTCACGCACACCGAAACCCAGCTTGCGCACGTCCAGCAGCAGATAGGCCACCAATTGTCCGGGGCCGTGATACGTCACCTGCCCGCCGCGATCGACCTGCACCACCGGGATATCTCCCGGCAGCAGCAAATGTTCGGCCTTGCCGGCTTGCCCCTGGGTGAAAACCGGTGGGTGCTCGACCAGCCAGATCTCGTCGGCAGCATCGCTGCCGCGTTCGTTGGTGAAACCTTGCATGGCATGCCAGACCGGCTCGTAAGCCATCTGGCCGAGCTCGCGAAAGCCCAGCGTGCCTGACATCACAACACCATGTGCACGAAGCCGGTAGCCCGCAGTTCGCTGTTGATGTTGTACAGCTGGTCCTGGTCGGTGGCGACGATGTGCAACTGAATCGTGGTGTATTTACCGTTGCTGCTTTGACGCTCGTCCACACGCTCGTCATTGATCTTTGCGTGTTTGCGGACGATGTCGATGATCTTGTCCTTGTTGCCCACACCCGTGTCGCTGATCACCTTAACCGGGTAATCGTTGGCAGGGAATTCGATCTTAGGCGCCTTTACTTCGGTATCGGTCATGGCGTAACGGCCTCGTAAGCGTAAGCCGTGGCGACGGGCATAGCCCCACGCAGGATGAGCGCGGGGCCATGCAGGTGCACACTATCAGTTGAACAAGCCGTAGAAGAATAGACGGATGCTATCCCACATGCGGCGGAAGATACCACCCTCTTCGACGCCGTCCAGAGCGATCAGGTCGGCGCTGTGCACCACCTTGTCCTCCAGCTTGACTTCGACTTTACCGATCACATCGCCCTTGGCGATTGGCGCAACCAGTTGCGGGTTCATGGTCATGCTGGCCGCCAGCTTTTTCAGCTGACCTTTCGGCAAGGTCATGGTCAGGTCTTCAGCCAGACCGGCCTTGACCTGGTTGGTGGAGCCTTTCCAGACTGGCGCTTGAGCCAGCTCGGTGCCCTTCTGGTAGAAGGTCTGGGTTTCGAAGAAGCGGAAACCGTAAGTCAGCAGCTTCTGGGTTTCAGCGGCACGAGCCACTTCGCTGTTGGTGCCGAACACCACCGCGATCAGACGCATGCCATCACGCACGGCCGACGACACCATGCAGTAGCCCGCTTCTTCGGTGTGACCGGTTTTCAGACCGTCGACCGTCTTGTCACGCCACAGCAGCAGGTTGCGGTTCGGTTGCTTGATACCGTTCCAGAAGAACTCCTTCTGCGAGTAGATCGCGTAGTGAGCGGGGTCTTCGTGGATGATCGCGCGAGCCAGCACGGCCATGTCGTGAGCCGACGAGTAGTGCTCAGGGTTCGGCAGACCGGTCGGGTTCATGAAGTGGGTGTTGGTCATGCCCAGGTCGGCAACGGTTTTGTTCATCAGGTCGGCGAACGCGTCTTCGCTGCCGGCGATGTGCTCGGCAACCGCCACGCTGGCGTCGTTACCCGACTGAATGATGATGCCGTGCAGCAAGTCGCTGACGGTCACTTGCGAACCGACCTTGATGAACATCCGCGAACCGCCGGTACGCCAGGCGTTTTCGCTGACGGTCACCGGATCGTTTTCACCGATCTGGCCACGACGGATTTCCAGGGTCGCGATGTACGCTGTCATCAGCTTGGTCAGGCTGGCTGGTGGCAGACGCTGGTCACCATTGTTTTCGACCAGCACGTTGCCGCTGCTGGCGTCCATGAGCACATAGGCCTTGGCGGCCAATTGCGGTGGCGACGGCATCATCTCGGCCGCGAACGCGGCAGGTGAGAGGAGCAGCGGGACTAGAAGGCACAGGCGTTTGGCAAAGGTGGTGATGTTCATCCGTCTCTCGAAATCGCTAATGGAAACTTGCCCGAAGGCAAAACTATTCAAATGGCCTTCTAACGGGCCATCGCGTATTCAGTTGCTCACTCCAGTCACCCTTGCCGGGCTTTTGTTCTTAAACGAGCCAACAACCTGGTTCACCCCCCAAAACCGCAGATGAACCGTCAATCAAGTCCTACGTTTTACTCGGTGACCACACTTGGCGAACCAAGATTGGCCAGGCGCACGCTGTTCTGCACTTGCTGGACTTCACCCGGCGAACCGATCGGCCCCAGGCGAACCCGATGCAGGGTCTGCTGATTGCGCACGATCGAACTGATGAACACCGGAGCGCTCACCATCCCGCTGAGCTTGGACCTCAGGAGTTCTGCAGCGTCCGGGTTGGCGAACGCGCCCACCTGCAGATACTGGCCAGAGGCTGGCGCAGAAGCGTTTTTTTTTGCATCGAGCTGTACAGGTACGACAGCGGCGGCGTGTTGCTGCGGCGGCGGGGTCCATTGCTCGACGGTGCCGGCCGAAGCCGTGATCACCGGGGTGCTATTCTGCGCGACTTGTGGCTCGTTGAGCATTAAAGGCGCCGGACGGCCTTTGGCTGCCCAATACGCCTGTGGATCGATGCCTTCGACCTTGACCCGTGCGGTGCCGATTTCGGCGTAGCCGAGCTTCTTGGCGGCCGCGTAGGACAGGTCAATGATCCGGTCCGAATAGAACGGACCACGGTCGTTGACCCGCAGGATCACCGTCTTGTTGTTGTCCAGGTTGGTCACCCGGACGTAGCTTGGCAGCGGCAAGGTCTTGTGCGCCGCGCTCATGCCATACAAGTCATAGACTTCGCCGTTGGCGGTGTTCTGGCCATGGAACTTGGTGCCGTACCAGGACGCCGTGCCCGAAGCCACGTACGTCTTGGATTCTTGCAACGGGAAATAGGTTTTGCCCAACACGGTGTACGGGTTGGCCTTGTACGGGCCGGTGTGCAGGGTTGGCGTGGCATCCGGGATGCGTGAAACGTCGACATCCCACCA
Organism: Pseudomonas baetica; assembly: GCF_051216495.1. Taxonomy (GTDB): domain Bacteria; phylum Pseudomonadota; class Gammaproteobacteria; order Pseudomonadales; family Pseudomonadaceae; genus Aquipseudomonas; species Aquipseudomonas baetica_B. Next base: position 5,459 of record NZ_JBPKAM010000097.1, read on the forward strand.
AGGCGCGCCATCCTTGTGGGCACGGTTGATGTCCAGACCCGGCGCCGAGCGCACGGCGGTGGAGGATTTCTGTGCCGGCGAACGACTGGTCGAACAACTGGCGACCAGCACTGCCAACGCGGCAAATGCCATCAGCTTCAGGGGTTTATTCATAGGCAATGCCCGCATTACTTGACGCCCCGTGCTTGAACCAGCTGTTCAGACAGTTGATGTACGGCCATGGCGTACATCACGCTGCGGTTATAACGCGTGATTGCGTAAAAATTCTTCAGGCCCATCCAGTATTCCGGGCCATTGTCGCCTTCCAGGCGAAAAGCGGTAACCGGCATATCATCGCGCAGCGCATCATGACTTGACCAGCCCAGGGCCCGCAACTCTCCGACGGTTTTTGCCGGTTCGATACCGGTGGTCAAACCTTCGTCCACCTGATCGCCCCGCACATCGGCGCGGCTGACCACGGTTTCGCCGGCGACCCAACCGTGATGCTTGAAATAGCTGGCAACGCTGCCGATCGCATCGTCCGGGTTGTTCCAGATATTAATGTGGCCATCCCCGTCGAAATCCACTGCATAAGCGCGAAAACTGCTGGGCATGAACTGCGGCAGGCCCATGGCACCGGCATAGGAGCCTTTGAGGGTCAGCGGGTCAACCTGCTCTTCCCGGGCCAGTAACAGGAACTCGCGCAATTCCTTGCGGAAAAATTCGGCACGGGGAGGATAGTCGAACCCCAGCGTCGACAAGGCATCGATGACGCGGAAGTTTCCGGTATTGCGGCCGAAAAAGGTTTCGACGCCAATGATCGAAACGATGACTTGAGCCGGCACGCCATATTCCTGTTCGGCGCGGGCCAGTACCGCCTCATGCTGGCGCCAGAAGTCCACACCGCGGGCGATGCGCGCATCGGTGATGAACATCGGACGATATTCGCTCCATTGCTTGACCCGCTCGGCAGGTTTGGAAATGGCGTCCAGGATCGATTGCTTGCGCTCGGCCTCGCGGAACACGCCCATCAGCTGTTCACCGGCGAAACCGTAGTCGCGGGTCATTTCACCGACGAATTCGGCCACCTGGGGCGAGCCTTCATAATCGCCGGACAACGCTTCCTGCGCGGTGCCAAGGATGCTTACCAGGCCGACCCACGGCGCGTATCGAGTCGCCCAGCCACGCATTACTTGCATTGAACTCTTCACCTTATTCAAACCTGCGCGATCCACTTGCGATGGGTATGGATCGACATCAAAACCCCAAACGCTGACAGCAGCGTCACCAGCGAAGTTCCTCCGTAGCTAATGAACGGCAACGGCACCCCCACCACCGGCAACAGGCCACTGACCATACCGATGTTGACGAAAACATAAACAAAAAACGTCATGGTCAGGGCACCCGCCAGCAGCTTGCCGAACAGGGTCTGGGCCTGGGCGGTAATCACCAGCCCACGACCGATCAGCAACAGGTAGATCAGCAACAAGGCGCAGATGCCGACCAGGCCGAACTCTTCCCCCATGACCGCAATGATGAAGTCGGTATGGCTTTCCGGCAGGAAATCCAGGTGCGATTGGGTACCCAGCAGCCAGCCCTTGCCGAACACGCCGCCGGAACCGATGGCGGCCTTGGACTGGATGATGTTCCAGCCGGTGCCCAGCGGATCGCTTTCCGGGTCGAGGAACGTCAGGATCCGCTGCTTCTGGTAGTCGTGCATGATAAAGAACCACATGGCGATCGCCACGGGCACGGCCGCGGCGAGCACGCTGAGGATCCAGCGCCAGCGCAGGCCGCCCATGAACAGCACGAATGCGCCACCGGCCAGAATCAGCAGCGAAGTACCGAGGTCCGGCTGGCGCACGATCAGAATGAAGGGAACACCGATCAGCATCAGACTGATGCCCACATGCTTGAGCTGCGGCGGCAAGGTGCGCTTGGACAGGTACCAGGCGATGGTCGCCGGCATCAGGATCTTCATGAATTCCGATGGCTGGAAGCGAATGACCCCGGGAATGTTGATCCAGCGCGTGGCGCCCATGGCGTTGTGGCCCATGACGTCCACCACCACCAGCAACAGTACGCCGATCACGTACCCGACCGGCACCCAACGGGCCATGAAGCGCGGTTCGAACTGGGCGATGATGATCATCGACACCAGGCCGATGCCGAATGAAGTCGCCTGTTTGGCCAGCAGGTCCCAGCTTTTGCCACTGGCCGAATAGAGCACGAACAGGCTGCCGGCGGCGAGGGTCAGCAGCAGTACCAACAACACGCCGTCGATGTGCATCCGCTGCAACAGCGTGGCACGGCGACGCATCACATCCTCGCTGGAGAGCATGCGATCGAAATTACTCTTCACGGGCCGTAGCCTCCGCGCTGATAGGGTTGGCGTATTCAGGCTTGAGGTGGCCGTTCTGGTCCAGCAGCCAGGCGTCCATGACTTGACGCACCACCGGCGCGGCCACGCCGGAGCCGGACTCACCGTTCTCGACCATCACCGAGACCACGATTTTCGGGTCGTCGGCCGGCGCGAAGCCCACGAACAGGGCGTGGTCGCGATGGCGTTCCTGCACTTTGGAGCGGTCGTACTTCTCACCCTGCTTGATCGCAACAACCTGGGCCGTACCGCTCTTGCCGGCGATCCGGTATTGCGCACCGATCGAGGCTTTGCGCGCGGTACCGCGGGCGCCATGCATTACCTGTTGCATGCCATGGTTGACCCGCGTCCAGTCCGCCGGATCGCGCAGGATGATGTCTGGCATCGGATTCGGATCCACCGGTTTCTCACCTTCGATGGTCTTGGCCAGGTGCGGACGGTTCCAGACACCCTTGTTGGCCACCAATGCAGTAGCCTGGGCCAGTTGCAACGGCGTCGACTGCATGTACCCCTGACCAATCCCGAGAATCAGTGTCTCGCCCGGGAACCACGCCTGACGGCGGGTCGCGCGCTTCCATTCCCGGGTCGGCATCAACCCTGGTGACTCTTCGAACATGTCCAGTGAGACTTTCTGACCGATACCGAACTTGGTCATGTACGCCGACAACCGATCGATGCCCAGCTTGTGGGCCAGGTCGTAGAAATAGGTGTCGTTGGAACGCATGATCGCGGTATCGAGGTCGACGAAACCGTCACCGGTCCGGTTCCAGTTACGGTATTTGTGATCGTAGTTGGGCAGCATGTAGTAGCCGGGGTCGAACACTCGGGACGAGGCCGTCACCACACCCGCATCCAGACCGGCAATGGCCACCGCAGGCTTGATCGTCGAACCCGGCGGGTACAGACCGCGCAACACGCGATTGAACAGCGGCCGGTCGATGGAGTCGCGTAGCTCGGAGTAAGCCTTGAAGCTGATGCCGGTCACGAACAGGTTCGGATCGAAACTTGGCTGGCTGACCATCGCCAGCACTTCACCGGTTTTCGGGTCCAGTGCCACCACCGCACCACGGCGGCCGCCGAGCGCGGCTTCGGCCGCTTCCTGCAACTTGATGTCCAGGCTCAGGACAATGTCCTTGCCGGAAACCGGTTCGGTACGCTTGAGCACCCGCAAAACACGGCCCCGCGCATTGGTTTCGACTTCCTCGTAACCCACCTGGCCGTGCAGCTCCGGCTCGTAGAAACGCTCAATACCGGTTTTGCCAATGTGATGGGTGCCGCTGTAGTTGACCGGGTCGAGGGACTTCAGCTCTTTCTCGTTGATCCGCCCCATGTAACCCACCGAGTGCGCAAAGTGCGCGCCCTGCGGGTAATGTCGGACCAACTGCGCCACCACTTCCACCCCCGGCAGCCGGAACTGGTTCACGGCGATCCGGGCGATCTGCTCTTCGGTCAGTTCGAACAGGATCGGCACCGGCTCGAACGGCCGGCGCCCCTGACGCATGCGCTTCTCGAAGATCACCCTGTCCTCAGGCGTCAGTTCCAGCACCTCGACGATCACGTCGAGCACCTGCTGCCAGTCGCCGGAACGTTCGCGGGTCATGCTCAGGCTGAAACTGGGCCGGTTGTCGGCAATCACCACGCCATTACGGTCGAAAATCAACCCGCGAGTCGGTGGAATCGGCTGCACATGGACGCGGTTGTTCTCCGACAGGGTCGAGTGGTACTCGTACTGGATCACCTGCAGGAAATAAAGACGCGCGATCAGCACACCGATCAGCGCCACCACTGCAATTGCCCCGAACACGACGCGGCCACGCACCAGACGGGCGTCTTTTTCGTGGTCCTTGATGCGGATCGGTTGGGTCATGAGGGGTAGAACTACTTGTGATAAGGGTGGCCGGACAGCACGGTCCAGGCACGATACAGCTGTTCGCCGATGAGAATGCGTACCAGCGGGTGCGGCAACGTCAATGGCGAGAGCGACCAGCGCTGGTCGGCACGGGCGCAGACTTCCGGCGCCAGCCCTTCGGGGCCGCCGACCATGAAATTCACCGTGCGCGAGTCCAGCCGCCAGCGATCGAGTTCGACCGCCAGTTGCTCGGTACTCCAGGGCTTGCCGTGGACTTCGAGGGTGACAACGCGCTCGTTCGGCCCGACCTTGGCCAGCATGGCTTCGCCTTCCTGACGGATGAAGCGCGCCACGTCGGCGTTCTTGCCACGGGTATTGAGCGGTATTTCCACCAGTTCCAGCGCCAGTTCGGACGGAAGACGCTTGGCATATTCATGCCAGCCTTCTTCCACCCATTTGGGCATGCGTGAACCGACGGCGATCAGTCGCAGTCGCACAGCCGTTCCTTATTCCTGGTCTTTGTTGAGCTTGGTGAAATGCTCGTGACCAACTTCAGGGCTGTGGTGCTTGCCATCGGCGGCACGGCTCTGCTCGGCACCCACCCACAGGCGCTCCAGGTCGTAGAACTGGCGGGCCGAGGCGGTCATCATGTGCACGATGACCAGGTCCAGGTCCAGCAGCACCCAGTCGCTATCGCCCTTTCCTTCTTCACCCAACGGACGGGCGCCTTTCTTTTTGACTTCTTCGCGAACCTTATCCAGCATCGCGTTGATCTGGCGGTTGGACGTACCGGTCGCGATGATCATGTAGTCGGTGATGCTCTGCTTGTCGCGGACATCGATGACCTGAATGTCCTGCGCCTTGACGTCTTCCAGGGCCGCTACGGCCACTTTGACCAGTTCGTCGCCGTTGAGCGGCTCGTTGGTGGCAACCGGCTCAGGCAGCGGGGCACTCTTGAATGTGCCTTTGCGCTTAACTTTGTTTACGTCGTTGTTGGTCATATAAAACTCGTTTTGCTCATGTATTCGGCGGTTTGGCGACACGTGGATCCGTATCAGTGAAGCACGCCTTGTTCAGTTCGACGCACGGTAAAGTCCGTGCGCATCGATGTAGGCCAGGACCGCGTCGGGCACCAGGAAACGTACCGACTTACCGCTGGCCAGCAGTTGACGGATCTGGGTGGCGGATACCGCGAGCGGTGTCTGCCAGACGAATGCAATCTGTCCGCTCGGCCCCTTGAGGGCCAGCGGGTCGCTTACCGAGCGCGCTGCCAGCAGGTTGCGCAAGGCATCCGGCGGTTCGCTGTCGGCGTCCGGGCGCTGTAGCACCAGGATATGGCAATGCTGGAGCAACTCTTCCCAGCGGTGCCAAGTGGGCAGGCCGCAAAATGCGTCCCAGCCCAAAAGCAGAAAAACCTGGTCCTGCGCGGCCAGTTCGGCACGCATCAGTTCCAGGGTATCAATGGTGTAGGACGGCTTGTCCCGCTGCAATTCGCGGGCATCCACCACCAGCGGTGCCACACCGGCCACCGCGCACCGGACCATCGCCAGACGGTCCTTCGCCGACACCTGCGGCGCATCCCGATGGGGCGGCCTGGCGCTCGGCACCAGGCGCAACTCATCGAGCGCCAGCGATTCGGCGACTTCCAGCGCACCGCGCAAATGGCCGACGTGCACCGGATCGAAGGTCCCGCCCAGTATGCCGATGCGTCTGGGTCGAGGCGCGCGGGCAGTTACCGGGGCTGACGGGTCGAGGTCGCCCAAGTCAGACCGACTCCTGTCCGCGCAACTGGCCATCACCGACCACGACGTACTTCTCGCAGGTCAGACCTTCGAGACCGACCGGTCCGCGGGCGTGCAGCTTATCAGTAGAAATGCCGATCTCGGCACCCAATCCGTATTCGAAGCCATCGGCAAAGCAGGTTGGCGTGTTGATCATCACCGACGACGAGTCGACTTCAGCCACGAAACGCCGGGCGTCGCCCTGGTGTTCGCTGACGATCGAATCGGTGTGGTGCGACCCGTAATGGTTGATGTGCTCAATGGCCTGCTCCAATCCGTCGACCACGCGAATCGACAGAATCGGCGCCAGATATTCGGTGCTCCAGTCCTCCTCGGTAGCCGGTAGCGCATCGATGATCGCCCGGGTGCGCTCGCAGCCGCGCAGCTCGACGCCTTTTTCGCGGAACTGGGCGGCCATCGCAGGAAGGAAATCTTTGGCAACGACTTGGTCGACCAGCAGCGTTTCCATCGCACCGCAGATGCCATAGCGATAAGTCTTGGCGTTGAACGCGATGCGCTGGGCTTTCGGCAGGTCGGCGTGGGCACTGACGTAAACATGGCAGATGCCGTCCAGATGCTTGATCACGGGCACGCGGGCATCGCGACTGATCCGTTCGATCAGGCCACGGCCACCACGGGGCACGATGACGTCGACGAACTCGGGCATGGCAATCAACGCACCGACGGCGGCGCGATCAGTGGTTTCGACTACTTGCACCACGGCGGCCGGCAGATCGGCTTCGGACAGGCCGCGCTGAATGCAGGCGGCGATGGCACGATTTGAATGAATGGCTTCGGAGCCGCCACGCAGGATGGTCGCATTGCCGGACTTCAGGCACAGGCTGGCGGCATCGATGGTGACGTTGGGCCGCGATTCGTAAATGATCCCGATCACGCCCAGCGGCACGCGCATCTTGCCGACCTGAATCCCCGACGGCCGATAGCTCATGTCACGGATCGCGCCGACCGGATCCGGCAGCGCGGCCACCTGACGCAGCCCCACGATCATGCCGTCGATTCGGGCCGGGGTCAGCGCCAGACGTTCAAGCAGCGCCGGTTCCAGACCATTGGCGCGGCCAGCTGCCAGATCCAGCTCGTTGGCGGCGGTCAGCTCGGCGCGGGCTGCGTCCAACGCGTTGGCAGCGGCTTGCAGTGCGCGATTCTTCTGCGCAGTGCTGGCACGGCCGATGACGCGGGAAGCTTCGCGGGCAGCGCGACCCAGGCGGGTCATGTAGTCAAGAACGGACTCAGTCATGGTCTGGCGTGGTCTTCGAATAGGACTTGGTAAAGAATAAAGCGGCCGATTATAGCTGTCGTGTCTCCCGACTAACAGCAGTGACGGGCGGATGGTCGAAATGGAGGGCAATTTGCCGACGTTCAGCCGGGATTAAGCCGCAAATTGTTATCATCACGACTCAATCAGCCCTGATAAACGCCGTTCATCATGACCGACCTGACTGTTCGAGCGTCCGCCGCGAGCCCGCCCAAGGGCCTCCCGGACGCATTTTTCGACCGCGATGCGCAAATTCTCGCCCGGGATTTACTGGGCAAGGTCATCCGACACCGGGTCGGCGACCTGTGGCTCAGCGCCCGAATCATTGAGACCGAAGCCTACTACTGCGCCGAAAAAGGCAGCCACGCGTCCCTTGGCTATACAGAAAAACGTAAGGCTTTGTTTCTGGATGGCGGCCACATCTATATGTATTACGCCCGGGGTGGCGACTCCCTGAACTTCAGCGCCCAAGGCCCCGGCAACGCAGTCTTGATCAAATCCGCCTACCCCTGGGTCGACGAATTGAGCGGACCGGCGAGCCTGGCGCAAATGCTGCTGAACAATCCCGATGCCCAGGGCCGCCCTCGCCCGTCACAAAAGCTCTGCGCCGGGCAGACCTTGCTCTGCAAGTCGCTGGGTTTGAAGGTGCCGGCCTGGGACGCCAAGCGCTTCGATCATGAGGTGTTACTGGTCGAAGACGTCGGCCAGACACCCGCCCATGTCATTCAGGCCACGCGCCTGGGCATTCCCCATGGGCGCGACGAACACCTGATGTACCGTTTCGTCGATGCATCCTATGCAGCCTATTGCACGCGGAATCCGCTACGACGGGGGCAAGTCGAAGGTCGCGATTATTTTGTGCTGTCCTGAAAGCACGAAAAACCCTGTGGGAGCGAGCCTGCTCGCGAAGGGGCCAGCACAACCAGCAACCTTTGTTGACTGATAATGCGCTTTCGCGAGCAGGCTCGCTCCCACAAGGGGCAATTGAACATTCAATGGAGTTGTATTTATGGGCCCATGGCTCGATAGCTTGACCGGTTGGTTGACGCTCAACCCGCAATGGCTGGCGGCAGCCGTGTTCATCGTCGCCTTCATCGAATGCCTGGCCATCGCCGGACTGATCGTACCTGGCACGGTACTGTTGTTCGCCGTGGCCGTGTTGGCCGGCAGCGGAGCGCTGTCATTAAGCGAAACCTTGTTACTGGGATTCCTCGCCGGCGTGCTGGGTGACGTGGTTTCGTACTTTCTGGGTCGTCATTTCCACCAAAACATCCGTCGCCTGCCAGGGTTGCGCCATCACCCGGAATGGATCGCCGGGGCCGAGGCGTACTTCCAGCGCTACGGCATCGCCAGCCTGTTGGTCGGGCGCTTTATCGGCCCTTTGCGCCCCATGCTGCCGATGGTGGCCGGGATGTTCGACATGCCCTTCCCGCGCTTTTTCGCCGTCAGCCTGCTGGCCGGCGCCGGGTGGTCGGTGGCCTACCTGCTGCCGGGCTGGGCCACAGGCGCGGCCATTCGCTTGCCATTACCCGAAGGCTTCTGGCCGCAAGCCGGGATCGTCGCCGGTAGCATTGCATTGATGGTTGGGCTGAGTGCGACCAGCAGCCTGCGCAAGCATCGCAAGGCCACAATATTCATTACCGGCATGAGCTTGCTGATTCTGGCTGCGCTGTTTATCGGCTATTCGCACCTGACAGCCCTTGATCAAGGTTTGATGACCCTGGTGCAGGAACATCGCAGTCCGATACTTGATGAAGTGGCCGTGGTTTTCACGTTGATCGGTGAATTCCACAACATGCTGGTATTCAGTACCTTGCTGGTTGTGTTGCTGCTGATCACACGGCAATGGCGCCACGCAATTTTCGCGTGCAGCACGCTGCTGTTCACCGCACTGGCCAACACCGCGACCAAACACTTTTTCGCCCGCCTGCGCCCGGAAGTGCTCAGCGACCCGCTGACCAGCTACAGCATGCCCAGCGGCCATGCCTCCGGCTCCTTCGCGCTGTTTTTGACTCTGGCTGTCCTCGCCGGCCGCGGACAACCGCCGCGCATGCGCCTGACCTGGCTGCTGGTGGGCTGTCTGCCGGCATTGGCGATTGCATTGTCGCGGGTGTATCTGGGGGCGCATTGGCCGACGGATGTCTTGGCAGGTGCCATGCTGGCGGCCTGTGTCTGCGCCGCTAGCCTGTGGCTGATTCAACGCCAGACTTCGCTTGATGCGATGCCACCCAAGGTCTGGTGGCTGGTGCTTCCGTCGCTGGTGGCGCTGTTCGGGTTTTTCGTGTTGCGGCATTTGCCGCATACGATGTTGAGATACGCGTACTAAAGCCCGTCAGGCAAACAACTCACCTTGCAATTCATCCAGCAACGCCTGTATCGCATCCAGGCGCTGCTGCGGATCATCGAGTTGCAGCAGGTCGATCTTGTCTTCTTCAGCGAAGGGCAACAGGTACGCCAATTGATTGGCCAGCGACTGTTGCCCGGTCGCTTCGGTGCCCATGTTCAGCGCTTCGACCATGGGGTGCTCGGCCAGCGCCTTGAGCAAGGCCACCAGATCGGCGTCCTCGTCCTGCAGCGGCTGCTCCGGCTCGTCCTCAAGCCACTCGACATCCGCGACGATCAACTGGTCGGGCTGAACCTCTGCCTTTAACACATGAAAACGCCTGCCGCCCTGTACACGGATCCCCAGCAGGCCGTTGTCCTGCTGATTGAAATCGGTGATCAACGCCTCGCACCCAACCAATGCGTAGCCGGCCGGGGCGATCCCGACTTCCTTACCATCAAGGATGCACACCACGCCGAAGCCGCCGCCCTGTTTCATGCAGCGACCGATCATGTCCAGGTAACGCGCCTCGAAAATCTGCAGGTCGAGGATGCAGCCCGGAAACAGTACCGTGTTCAGCGGAAAAAGCGGCAGACTCATAGACATTTCCTTCACACCACCATCGACACCGCCAGCGGCAGCAACACTGCCGTGGCCACGCCCATCAAACTCATCGCCAGCGCCGCAAAGGCGCCGCACTCCTCATTCTCCTGCATCGCCACCGCCGTGCCGACCGCGTGCGCCGTCATTCCCAACGCCATGCCGCGAGCTTCAGGGTTGTGGACGCCAAGGCGGGTCAACAGGCTCGGGCCGAAGATCGCGCCGATCACCCCCGTGATCAGCACAAATACAGCCGCCAGCGCCGCGACTCCGCCGATCTGCTCCGCCACCAGCATGGCAATCGGTGACGTCACCGACTTCGGTGCCATGGTCATCAGGATCATGTGTTCAGCCCCGAACCACCAACCCAGCAGTACGCCCATTCCCGTGGCAACCACACCACCTATCACCAGCGTAGTAAATATCGGCCAGAACAACTGCCGAATCCGCCGCAGATTGAGGTAGAGCGGCACGGCCAGCGCAACTGTGGCCGGGCCGAGCAGGATGCTGAGAATTTCGGTGCTTTTGCGGTACTCGGCATACGTCAGCCCGCAGCCCACCAGCACGCCGATCACCAGCAACATGGAGACCAGCACCGGCTGCAAAAAGATCCATCGGGTTTTCTCGAAGGCCGCCAGCACCAGCTGATAAGCACCGAGGGTAATGCCGATGCCGAACAACGGATGATGAATTACCGACACCCAAGCGCCGTGCCAGTCAAGGGTCATTGGCTGTCCCCACGAGGATGGGCATGCCGTTTGATCAGGCGTTGCATCAGCACGCCGGCGAATGCCATGGACAGTATCAGCGACAACACCAGCGCTCCCACAATGGCCCAGAAGTCCGCTGCGATGTCCTGGGCGTAAACCATCACTCCCACGGCCGGCGGTACCAGAAGCAATGGCAGATAGCGCAGCAGGCTGCTGGCCGCCAGGTTCAGCGGTTCACCGACCTGACCACGGGCAATCAAAAACGCCAGCAACAGCAGCAAGCCGACAATCGGCCCCGGCAGCACTGGTAAAAACAAATGGTTGATGGCCGTGCCGAGCAATTGGAACAGCACCAGCCAGGTCAAACCTCGTAACAACATCCTTCATCCCCCACGAACCGCGTTACCCGCAATGACGCGCCGAGCATTATAAGCACGCCTGCCCTATACATCGGCATTCGCCAAAAGCATGGTCGGTTGACCGGAGCAATTTGCCATGGTGATCTAAAGTGGTAATCCGGGAGGTCAAATCCCCCACCTCAAAACTATAAAACCGATGAACCCAAGGAGAGTCTCAATGCCCTACGTTCCAGTTGCAGAGCTCAAAGATTATGTCGGCAAGGAACTTGGACGTTCCGAATGGCTCACGATCGATCAGGAGCGCATCAACCTGTTCGCCGAAGCCACAGGGGACTATCAGTTCATCCACGTTGACCCGGTCAAAGCCGCACAAACGCCTTTTGGCAGCACCATTGCCCACGGATTCCTGTCGCTGTCGCTGATCCCGAAACTGATGGAAGACATCCTCGTCGTGCCCGAAGGCCTGAAGATGGTGGTCAATTACGGCCTGGACAGCGTGCGTTTCATTCAGCCGGTCAAGGTCAATTCGAAAGTGCGGCTCAAGGTCGACCTTACTGAAGTCACCGAGAAAAAACCCGGTCAATGGCTGCTCAAGGCCACCACCACCCTGGAAATCGAAGGTTCGGACAAACCGGCCTATATCGCCGAGCCCTTGTCGCTCTGTTTCGTGTAATTCCCCCCGGATGCGAAGCAGCTGATGCTGTTTCGCACCCTTGTTTTTCTACTGGCTGTATAACGACACATAGCTGCGGCATACTCGGTCGCCTAATTGCCCGGAACCCGCTATGCGCTCACTCGCACTCCTTGCCTTGACCCTGACGCTCACCGCTTGTGGCGACGGCGAATCGCCGCTGCCTCCCGACGCCCGCCTGCCGGACGGTGGACGCTATCGTGGTGATCTGGTCGATGGATTGCTGCAAGGCCAGGGCCGCATCGATTACCCCAATGGCAGCTGGTATGCCGGCGAGTTCAACAAGGGCCAATGGCATGGCCAGGGCGAATGGCACGGCAGCAACGGCGAGGTTTATCGCGGTCAGTTCAGTCAAGGCCTGTTCGACGGCCAAGGCAGCCTGAGCACCCACGGCGGCAGCTACAACGGCGGTTTCAAGCTCGGCCGACGCGACGGCGAAGGCACCCTCAAGGAAAACGGTATGACCTACCGTGGCGAGTTCAAGGCCGATCAGTATTCAGGACTCGGCCGCCTGGAGCTCGAAGATGGCAGCGCCTACCAGGGACAGTTCGCCCACGGCAAACCCAACGGTGAAGGCCAACGCGGCGATGGTAGCGGCAATCAGTACACCGGGCATTTTGTCGACGGCCAGCTGGAGGGCAACGGAACCTTCAACAGCGCCGACGGCGACATCTATATCGGCGGCTTCAAGAACAATCAACTGCACGGCAAGGGGCGTTACGAGAACGCTGACGGCGATGTCTGGCTGGGGCAATTCAAGGAAGGCTCGCTCAACGGTAAGGGCGAGTTGATCGGCGCCGATGGCAGCCACTACATCGGCCACTTCAACGACTGGCGTTTCAGCGGTCAAGGACGCTTGAACCTCGCCGACGGTAGCTTCTACATTGGCCAGTTCGATAACGACGCCTATTCCGGTCGCGGCACGCTGGTACTGACGGATGGCGCGGTGCTCAGTGGCACCTGGATCAACGGCCAGCGCGTGCGTGACGCCGATGGCAAGTTACTGCCCGACACCCTCGAACTCGGCCTGCTGGCTCAGGGTCGCCTGCTCGAAGAGGCCGTAAACAACCTGCCGGCCTCGACCCCGGCGATAGAGCTGTACACCTTGACCCTGGGCGGCGACGGCAAGCAGAGCGTGTTCCTGCGCGAATCCGATTATGTCGCCAACATGCTCACCAGCCGTTTCGGTGCCTTTGGCCAGATCCGCCTGGTGAACCATCGCGATCATCTTGGCGACCGACCGATGGCCACCCGGGAAAACCTGCGTCGCGCCGCCGTGGCCCTGGCCGACCGCAGTGGCCCGGAAGACCTGATCTTCATCTACCTGACCAGTCACGGCACCAGCGAACACGAACTGGTGCTCGACCAACCGCGCATGGAGCTGGCCGACCTGCCCGCTGATGAACTGGCCGCGGTACTCGCTCCGCTGAAAAATCGCGACAAGATCATCGTGATTTCATCCTGCTACTCCGGTGGTTTCATTCCTGCCCTCAAGGACGAACGCACCTTGATCATGACCGCCTCGCGGGCCGACCGCGTGTCCTTCGGCTGCTCGGAAGAAGCCAACTTCACTTACTTCGGTGATGCCCTGTTCGCCCGGGCCTTGAACCAGACCGATGATCTGGAACAAGCCTTCAAGCTGGCCAAGGCCACCGTTGCCGAGCGCGAAATGGCCGACAGCTACGAAGCCTCCGAGCCGCAGATATGGGCGCCGAAAACCGTGCTGTCCCACTGGCAATTGCTGCGCAAACAACAAGCACGAAAAGCACTGCAAAGCACCTCCATTGACAGCAAGGATGCAAAGACCAACTAAGCTGAGAGTATCAAGGGAGAAACACTATGTACTTGACGCCACAGCACGTATTGCTTGCCGGAGCCACCGGTTTGACCGGTGAACATTTGCTCGATCGCTTGCTCAATGAGCCAACGATTACGCGGGTATTGGCGCCCTCACGCCGGCCATTGGCCAGGCATCCCCACCTTGAAAACCCGGTCGGCGATCCTGCGATGTTTCTGCCGCAGTTGAGCGGTCGCGTCGACATCGCCTATTGCTGCCTGGGCACCACCATCAAGCAGGCAGGCTCGGAGCAAGCGTTTCGCGCCGTGGATCTGGACATGGTGGTGGCATTCGCCAAACGCGCCCGGGAGATGGGCGCACGGCACTTGATCGTGATCAGCGCATTGGGAGCCGATCGCCGGTCTTCGAACTTCTATAACCGGGTCAAAGGCGAGATGGAATACGCGCTGCGGGCGCAGGATTGGCCTCAGCTGACGATTTGCCGGCCTTCGCTGCTGCTGGGCGAACGCCTCGAACCGCGACTGGCGGAAAAAGTCGCCGGTCCCCTGTCACGGCTGATCCCCGGCAAGTACCACGGCATCGAAGCCTGCCAACTGGCCCGCGCCATGTGGCGCCTGGCGCTGGAAGAGCAGGATGGGCTAAGGATCGTCGAGTCGGACGAGTTGAGGAAGCTCGGCAAGTAATTTTCGGCGCCTGCACAGACGCCTTCGCGAGCAGGCTCGCTCCCACAGTTTAAGCATGCTCCCTGTGGGAGCGAGCCTGCTCGCGAAGGGCGCAAAACCGATTCAACGCCGGACGCTACAGTCCACCCGTCGCCTGAAAGTTAACCCCCAACACCGTCAGCAACGACAACGGCAACAGCAGCGTGTCGAGCAACGCACTGGCCGGTAGATCAACCCCCGGATAACTCGGCGCCTCAGCACCGAAACGGTCCATGGCGCAACAGCCACCGTTCATCGCATACAGATCCAGCCGCGTTCCCGCGTACACCACCGGCGCTCCCGGCTTGGCGGCATCGAGCGTACGTGCCGTGGCGCACCCGGTCAGCTGCAATGCCAACAGCACCACCCACAGTTTATTCATCACTGGACAGATGGTGTTCGCCCCAACGCGGCAGCATGTCCTGGGGAATGTTCAGCAGGTTGAGAATCCGCGCCACCACGAAATCGATCAGGTCGTCTATGGTTTGCGGCTGATGATAGAAACCTGGCGATGCTGGCAGAATCGTCACGCCCATGTTCGACAGCTTGAGCATGTGCTCCAGATGAATGCTCGAATACGGCGCCTCGCGCGGCACCAGAATCAGCTGACGACGCTCCTTCAAGGTTACGTCGGCGGCACGTTCGATCAGGTTGTTGCAGGCACCGGTCGCAATCGCCGACAAGGTTCCTGTGGAACAAGGCACCACCACCATTGCCGCTGGCGAGCCGGAGCCGGACGCCACCGGTGACATCCAGTCTTCCTTGCCGTACACGCGAATCTGCCCGGCGGCGGCACCGGTGTATTCGGTGAGGAAGGCTTGCATCGATTGCGGCTTGGCCGGCAACGTGACATCGGTTTCGGTGGCCATCACCAGTTGCGCGGCCTTGGAAATCAGGAAATGCACTTCACGGTCTTCACGCACCAAACAATCGAGCAGGCGTAAGCCGTACTGGGCGCCGGAAGCGCCGGTCATTGCCAGCGTTATGCGATCCGGACCGTTGTTCATTTGAGTGCCTCGGCGAGTTTGCCGTGCAGGCCGCCGAAGCCGCCGTTGCTCATGATCACCACGTGGGTGCCCGGTTGTGCCTGGCTCTTCACGCGCTCGATGATGCCTTCCAGCGAGTCGCTGACAATCGACGGCACGGTGCACAGCGCCGCGGTGGCGGCCAGGTCCCAGCCGAGGTTGGCGGGCGCGTACCAAATCACCTGATCGGCATCGACCACGCTTTCCGGCAAACCGTCACGGTGCGCCCCCAGTTTCATGGAGTTGGAGCGCGGTTCGATGATCGCGATCAACGGCGCATCGCCAATGCGCTTACGCAGGCCGTCAAGCGTCGTGGCGATGGCGGTCGGGTGGTGAGCGAAGTCGTCATAGATGGTGATGCCACGTACGTCCGCAACCTTCTCCATCCGCCGCTTCACGCTTTTGAAGGCGCTCAATGCCGCGATGCCCATCGAGGGCACCACGCCAACGTGACGCGCCGCCGCCAAGGTGGCCAGTGCGTTGGCCACATTGTGCTGACCGGTCATGTCCCACTCGACCACACCCTGGGAAACACCTTCGAACATCACTTCGAAAGCCGAACCGTCTTCACTAAGCAACTTGACCTGCCACTGACCGCCGGCGCCGGTGGTTTGCACCGGTGTCCAGCAGCCCATTTCAATAACACGCTGCAACGCCGGCTCGGTGGTCGGGTGAATCACCAGGCCTTCGCTCGGGATGGTGCGCACCAGGTGGTGGAACTGCCGCTCGATGGCGGTCAGGTCCGGGAAGATATCGGCATGGTCGAATTCGAGGTTGTTCAGAATCGCCGTGCGCGGGCGGTAGTGAACGAACTTGGAGCGTTTGTCGAAAAACGCGCTGTCGTATTCATCGGCTTCGATTACAAAAAACGGTGTACCGCCCAGACGCGCCGACACCGAGAAATTCTGCGGCACGCCACCGATCAGGAAGCCCGGGCTCATGCCCGCATGCTCCAGCACCCAGGCGAGCATGCTGCTGGTGGTGGTCTTGCCGTGGGTACCGGCAACCGCCAGCACCCAGCGACCTTGCAGGACGTGATCGGCCAGCCATTGCGGGCCGGAAACGTAAGGCAGACCTTTGTTCAGCACATATTCCACCGCGGGGTTACCGCGAGACATGGCATTGCCGATCACCACCAGATCCGGTGCCGGGTCGAGTTGCGCCGGGTCATACCCCTGGGTCAACTCGATGCCCTGGGCCTCGAGCTGCGTGCTCATCGGCGGATAGACGTTGGCATCGGAGCCCGTCACGTGATGGCCCAGCTCTTTGGCCAGAACCGCCATCGAACCCATGAAAGTGCCGCAGATACCAAGAATATGAATGTGCATAGTCGACCTCGTAAAACATGGCCGCAGGTTAGCCTAGGGAGGGGAAAATCGCACCTTGTGTTTATGGATTGAGGACGCCTTCGCGAGCAGGCTCGCTCCCCCCCCAAACAACCCACCCCCCCCGTGCGCAGACCCACCCCCACACACACCACAGCGGTTTCCCTGCCCCCTCCTTTCTTC
>NZ_JBPKAM010000098.1:0-22157 GCF_051216495.1 Pseudomonas baetica
GTGCAGAGCCCCCGGCCCTTTTCCCCCCCCTCCCCCCCCCCCCCCCCCCCCCGCTCCCACAGAAAAGCAAAAGCCCGCCACGGCTTGCACCGTGGCGGGCTTTTTTGTCGCTGGGCGGTTTAGAACGCGCCCATGTAATCACGCTTGCCCACTTCCACACCGTTGTGACGCAGCAGTGCGTAAGCGGTGGTGACGTGGAAGAAGAACTGCGGCAAGCCGTAGGTCAGCAGGTAAGCCTGGCCGGAAAAGCGCTTCTCTTTAGGCGTGCCCGGACGGGTCACGATTTCGATGCCTTCCTTGCCGTTGATCTGCTCTGGCTTGATTTCGCCGATGTAAGCCAGAACCTTGGTCAGCAACGCCTGCAACTCAGCGAAGGTCGTTTCGGTGTCGTCGTATTTCGGTACTTCAACTTCGGCCAGGCGCGAAGAAACGCCTTTGGCGAAGTCCACGGCGATCTGCACCTGACGCACCAGCGGGAACATGTCCGGGAACAGGCGCGCTTGCAGGAAGGCGTTCGGGTCGATGTTTTTGGCGGTGGCGTGGGCTTCGGCCTTTTTCAACACATCGCTCAGGGCGTTAAGCATTTGTTTGAAAACAGGTACCGAAGCGTCGTACAGGGAAATGGTCATGGCAGGTCTCGTGTGGTGAGAGGTAAATGATCTTCTGGATCTTCTGTAGGAGCGAGCATGCTCGCGATGAACGATCAGACACCTCGGGCAAACAGACGGCCCGCGTTATCGTTGACGACCATCGCGAGCATGCTCGCTCCTACAGGGGGGAACGCCGATTATAGCCATGCGCGACCGTCCCGAGACGTAAAACAATTTTCAGCTACCGTACACCTTCGCCGCCGGAACCGCTTGCGTCAGCAACTGCGCCACGGCTTCGCCCATCTCGCCCACCGCCCAGCGACCCTTGCGATCCAGCTCCGGACCTCGACGCCAACCGTCGGCAATCGACAACTTGCCACCCTCGACTTCGAACATCTGGCCGGTGACCTCGGAAGAAGCCTCGGACCCAAGCCACACCACCAACGGCGCGACGTTTTCCGGGGCAAAGTAATCGAACCCCTCCTCCGGTTTCTTCATCGTCTCGGCGAACACTTGTTCGGTCATCCCTGTACGCGCCGCCGGGGCCAGCGCATTGACGGTAATACCGTAGCGCCCCAGTTCCGCTGCCTGCACCAGGGTCAACGAGGCAATACCACCCTTGGCCGCCGCATAGTTGGACTGGCCGATGGATCCCTGCAAACCGGCTCCGGAGCTGGTGTTGATGATTCGGGCATCGACCTTCGCGCCGCTCTTGGCTTGTTCGCGCCAGTACTTCACGGCATGACTGGATATACAGAAATGGCCTTTGAGGTGCACCGCCACTACAGCGTCCCAATCAGCTTCGGTGAGGCTGGCGAACATGCGGTCGCGGCAGATGCCGGCGTTGTTGACCACTACGTTCAGGCCGCCGAAGGTTTCAATCGCCTGGCCCACGATCAGCGCCGCCGAGTCATAGCGGGTGATGTCGTCACTGTTGGCCACGGCGCTACCGCCCTGGCCGAGGATTTCGCCGACCACCGCCAGAGCCGCTTCGCGATTGATGTCGTTGACCACCACCTTCGCGCCCTCGGCGGCGAAGGCCAACGCGTAGGCACGGCCCAGGCCACCGCCGGCACCGGTGATGATCACGACGCGGTTTTCACAGATTTTCATATGGCTGTTCCTTCACATTATTCAACTCAATCCCTGTGGGAGCTGGCTTGCCAGCGATGGGATCGCCACGGTGTGACTGATAGACCCCGGCGTCTGCATCGCTGGCAAGCCAGCTCCCACAGGTTCGGTGTGTTTCTTGAGATAGAGTCCGCTTACAACCGCTCGATAATCGTCACGTTAGCCTGGCCACCACCTTCGCACATGGTCTGCAAACCGTAACGGCCGCCACTGCGCTCCAGTTCATGCAACAGGCTGCACATCAAACGGGTCCCGGTGGCCCCCAGCGGGTGGCCGAGGGCAATCGCGCCGCCGTTGACGTTGGTCTGCTCATGGGGATAACCCGTTTCCTTGAGCCAGGCCATGGCCACCGAGGCGAAGGCTTCGTTGATCTCCACCCGGTCGATGTCTTCGAGTTTCATCCCGGCGCGCTTCAGTGCATAGGCCGTAGCCGGAATCGGTGCGGTCAGCATCCAGATCGGGTCTTCGGCGCGCACGCTCATGTGATGAATGCGTGCACGGGGCGTCAGCCCGTAACGCTTGAGCGCCGCTTCGGAGACGATCAACATGGCGCTGGCCGCGTCGCAGGTCTGGCTGGACACCGCCGCAGTCACCCGGTCGCAGCCGAACAGAAATTCCAGCTCGGCCATTTTTTCCAGACTGGTCTGGCGCGGGGTTTCGTCGTGGCGCAAACCCGCCAGCGGCACGATCTCACGGTTGAAGTTGCCCTGGGCGATGGCCCGCAAGGCCCGCTGATGGGATTCCAGCGAATAGGCTTCCAAATCGGCACGGGACAAGTCCCACTTCTCGGCAATCATCTGCGCCGAACGGAATTGCGTCGGTGGTTGCGCACCATAACGCCGGACCCAGCCTTCGGAACCGCTGAACGGATCACTGAAGCCCAACGGTTCAGCGGCGATCATCGCCGAGGAAATCGGGATCTGCGTCATGGTCTGCACGCCGCCCGCCACCACCACGTCCTGAGTGCCGCTCATCACCGCCTGGGCGGCAAAGTGCACCGCTTGCTGGGACGAGCCACACTGGCGGTCGATGGTGGTGCCGGGCACCGCTTGCGACAGGCCCGCGGCCAGCCAGCTGGTGCGGGCGATGTCCCCGGCCAGAGGGCCGATGGTGTCGACGCAGCCGAAGATTACATCGTCGTAATCGTCGTCGGGAATGTCATTGCGCTGGACCAGTTCGCGCAGTACATGGGCGCCCAGGTCGGCGGCGTGAATATGGCTCAGCCCCCCCTTGCGCCGCCCGGTGGGCGTGCGCAGGGCGTCGACTATGTAGGCTTCAGGCATGGTTTACCTCAGTCAAAAATGAAGTCTTCAAAGGGTGCCGAAAACCTGTGGGAGCGAGCCTGCTCGCGAAGGCGGCATGGCAGGCGACATCAATGTTGAATGTGCCGGCCTCTTCGCGAGCAGGCTCACTCCCACAGTGTTTTTCACCTGGTCAGAAAGTGCTGCCGGCACCCAAGGCTGGATTGTCATCGAACAACGCCCCGCGAATCCGCCCCTTGTGCAGCCCGCGATCGCCCCAGACCTTGTCCAGCGCCCAGGCGCGTTTCATGAACAGATGCAGATCGACTTCCCAGGTGTACCCCATGGCGCCGTGGGCCTGGATGCTGTTCCTCGCCGCGAGCATCGCCGCTTCCGCCGTTGCCAGTTTGGCGTGGGATACCAGCACGTCCTGCCCCGGTTGCTGTTCGGCAACCGCATACGCGGCGCGATACAACGGACCTTTGGCGAACTCGATCTGCACCGCGACATTGGCCATCAGATGCTTGACCGCCTGGAACGAACCCACCGGCTTGCCGAACTGCTTGCGTTCGAAGGTGTAGTCCACCGCCAGGTCGACCATGCGCTTGGCCAGGCCCAGCAATTGCGCGGCACTGGCCAACGCCCCACGATTGAACGCGTTATCCAGCAAGCGCCGGCCCTGTTCGCCACTGGCCACGCAAGTAGCCGCGGTCGGCGTCCATTGCACCTGGAACAGTTGGCGACTGGGGTCGACCGACTCGTTGCGGATCAGCTCTACGGCGCTGTGCTCCAGCGCGTGTACCTCGTCGCCATGGGCGAGCAACAGTAAGTCGGCGACATGGGCATCGCTGACCAGCGGGTTGCCCGGCTCGGCAATCGCCAGCCGCGCCCGCCCCCCGGCCACCCGGCCCAGCCAGTCTTGCTTAAGCGCAGCATGGTCCTCATCGAGGGCGGCGAGCAGCGGCACGCCCACCAGCATGGTGTCCACCAAAGGCTCGGGCAGGCCGGCATAACCGCATTCCTGGGCGATCAGAATGAAGTCCAGTTCATTCAGGCCCATGCCTTCCTGCGCCTCGGGTACGGTCAGGGCGGTCAGGCCCAGTTCCACCAGTTGCACCCACAAATCGTCACTGCGCCCACTGTCGCTCTGCCACAGTTCGCGAATGCGCTCCGGGGTGACTTCATTGATCAAAAAACTTCTGACGCTGTCCTGGAACAGCAATTGATCGCGGCTGAAACTAAAGTCCATGGTCTCTTCCTCAGGCACGCGGCATGCCGAGCATGCGTTCGGCAATGATGTTGCGCTGGATCTCGTTGGTGCCGGCATAGATCGGCCCGGCCTGGGCAAACAGGAAACCGTCCAGCCAGTGACCGACATCGCCCGCTGCCGGAGCCTCGGGCAGCAGCTCGCCGCGCCGGCCGAGGATGCTCATGGCCGTGTCGTGCATGCGCTGGTCCAACTCCGACCAGAAGATCTTGTTGGTCGAGGATTCCGGGCCGATCTTTCCGCCCTGCACCAGTTGCGAGGCAGTCATGTAGGTGTTGAGGGTGTAGGCCTCGGCGTCCAGCCAGGCGCGCATCACCGCTTCGCCAATGGCCGGGTCGCGGTCGGCGTGCTCGCGGTTGGCCTGGTACAGCTGCACCAGGCGGCGGGCGGTTTCCTGAAACCGTGCCGGTGAGCGCAGCAGCAAGCCGCGCTCGAAGCCGGCGGTGGACATCGCCACATGCCAGCCCATGCCCTCGCCACCCAAGGCGTTTTCCACCGGCACCTTGACGTCGTCGAAGAAGATCTCGGCGAACCCCGGTAGCCCATTGAGCTGCGGGATCGGCCGCACGGTGATGCCCGGTGTGTCCAGCGGCAGCAGGATGAACGTCAGGCCGTGATGGCGCTGGGACTGCGGATCGGTACGGAAAATGCCGAACGCCCAGTCGGCCCAGACCGCGCGGGTCGACCAGGTTTTCTGGCCATTGATCACATAATGGTCGCCGACACGTTCGGCCCGTGAGCGGATCGCCGCCATGTCCGACCCGGCGCCCGGCTCAGACCAGGCCTGGGCCCAGATGTCTTTGCCAGTGGCCATGCGCGGCAGGAAACGCGCCTTCTGCTCCTGGCTGCCGTACTCCATCAGGGTCGGGCCGAGCAGGAAGATGCCGTTCTGGTTGACCCGCGCCGGAGCCCCGGAACGGTAGTATTCCTCTTCGAAAATCAGCCACTCGATCAGGTCGCAACCGCGCCCGCCGAGTTCGGTCGGCCAGGTGACCATGCCCCAACGGCCTTCGTTGAGTTTGGCTTCCCAGGCACGGTGCTCGGCAAAGCCCTGTTCGGTGTCGAACGATTGCAGCGGTTCACTCGGTACATTGGACGCCAGCCAGGCTCGCGCTTCGGCGCGAAAAGCCTGCTGGGCCGGGGTATAGGTCAGGTCCATGGAGGTGCCTTCAGCCGTTGAATCGGGCATCGCGTTTCTCGACGAACGAGTCGCGTGCTTCCTGAGAGTCCAGCGAGCGATAGGCTTCAAGGGTGAAGCCCTGCTCCCAGCGGTATTTGTCTTCCAGATTGCCGTCTTCAATGCCGGTCAGCGCTTCCTTGGCCAGGCTGATCATGCCCGGGCTCTTCGCGGCGATGGTGCGGGCGATCTGCAAGGCGGTTTCGCGCAGATCCTCACGCTTGACCACCCGCTCCACCGCACCCAGACGCCAGGCTTCGGCAGCGCTGATCGGCTCACCGGTGAAGTACATGTGCCGCACCTTCTGCACCGGGAACAGGCGCTGCAAATGCGCACCGCCACCCATGGCGCCACGATCCACCTCCGGCACACCGAACGTTGCGCACTCGGAAGCGACAATGATGTCGGCAGCGCCGCAGATGCCGATGCCGCCGCCGAGCACGAAGCCGTGCACCGCGACGATCACCGGTTTCGGATTGCGGTGGATGGCCTTGAAGCTGTCGTAGTTGCCCTTGTTCACCGCGACGATCAGGTTGCCGTCGGCGGCCAGTTCCTTGATGTCGACCCCGGCGCAGAAGCCCCGGCCTTCGGCGCGAATCACGATCACCCGCACGTCGCGATGACGGCCAAGGTTTTCAATCTCGCTGGCGATGTCGGCCCAGCCCTGGCTATTGAAGGCGTTGACCGGAGGCCGGTCGAACACCAGTTCGGCAATGCCGTTATCGATGCTGACGCTAAATGGTTTCATGAGTTTTTCCCTTCACGACACACGGCGGCACAGCTCGCCCAGGCGCGTTTCGGCGTCGCGGACGATCTGCTCAATCAATTGGGCGCAGCTGGGCAGGCTGTCGATGGAAGCGGCGATCTGTCCGGCGGGCAACACGCCAGCGGCCGGTTGCCCATCGACCATGGCTTTCTGGATCACCATCGGTGCGTTGGCCGCCATAAGACTTTGCGCGGCGGTCAGTTCGCCAGCGCCGCGCATCTTCAAGGCGCTGCCGAGCAGTTGCGTCAGGCTCATGCCCGTATGGCGGCGATACGCCAGGCCACTCTGGAAGGCGAGCAGCAGGCGCTTGAGGCCTCCACTCGCCTCAAGCTGGTCGAGCAATTCGTTGCGGATCATCCTTTGCGGCATGCCATCAATGGCGCGACTGATGATGATCGCCGCCGGGTCCTTGACCGCCAAATAACGCGCCAACGTCGCTCGAGGCACCGGGCTGTCGGCGCACATCAAAAAGCGCGTGCCCATGGCAATGCCTTCGGCGCCATAGGCCAGGGCCGAGACCAGGCCCTTGCCATCCTTGAAACCACCTGCGGCGACCACCGGAACAGAAACCGCGTTGACCACTTGATCGAGTAACATCGAGGTCGGCACGGAACCTGTGTGCCCACCACCCTCGCCGCCCTGCACGGTCACCGCATCGGCACCCATTTCCACGGCTTTTTGCGCGTGCTTCAAAGCACCGACCGTGGGGATGCACACCACGCCGGCATCCTTCAGCCGGCTGATCATTTGCTTGCCGGGCGAACGGCTGTAACTGACCGCACGAATCTTGTGACGCAACACCAGTTCGACGATCTCGCCGGCATTGGCCTGATACATGTGAAAATTCACACCAAACGGCTGATCCGTCAGGCGTTTGGTTTCGAGGATCGCCGCCTCCATCTGCTGTGGTTCGATCGTTGCCCCGGCGAGAAAACCGAAGCCCCCCGCATTGCCCGTGGCCGCCACCAGTTTCGGATCGGCCACCCAGCCCATGGCGGTCTGGATAATCGGATAACGGCAACCGAGCAGTTCGGTCAGTCGAGTGTTCAGAGAAATCGCCATGCTCACGCCCCGCTCGTCTTGCGTTGCGAACTGGCCATGGCCCTGGCGTCATAACCGCCGAGACGGTCGCCGGAAACCAGTTCGTTGTGGGCATGGGCGAAATGATGCAGACCAAAGACCATGTCCATGGTCGCGCGCTTGCCCATCAAGTCTTCGGCGTTGTTCACCGCCTGCTTGCTCAGTTGCAGCCCCAGGCGCGGCATCTGCGCGATGCGCCCGGCGATATCGAGGGTCTGTTGCTCCAGCTCGTCGCGAAGGACTACCCGGTTGAGCATGCCCATCTGATAAGCACGGGGTGCCGGCATGCGTTCGCCGAGGAACAGGAACTCCTTGGCGATGCGCGGATTGAGTTCATGCACATGGGCGAAATACTCGACACCCGGAATGCCCATGCGCACTACCGGGTCGGCGAAGTACGCGTCCTCGCTGGCAACGATCAGATCGCACACCCACGCCAGCATCAACCCGCCGGCAATGCACGCGCCCTGGACCATGGCGATGGTCGGCTTGGGCATCTCGCGCCAGCGTCGGCACATGCCCAGGTAGACCTCTTGCTCGCGTGCATAGAGAAACTCGCCGCCCGGTTTGTTCACATGGTCGTACCACAGGCTGGCGCGGTCGAAGGTCTTGTCGACGTCACGACCGGGGGTGCCGATGTCATGCCCGGCGGAGAAATGCTTGCCGGCGCCGCGCAGCACGATGACTTTCACTTCATCGTCATCGCAGGCCCGGCGAAAGGCCGCGTCCAGCGCGTAGGTCATCTGCGAATTCTGCGCGTTGTGGTACTCGGGGCGGTTCATGGTGACCAGCGCCACCGCGTCGCGCACTTCGTACAGCACCACCTCGGCCTGGTTTTTATCGTTATCTTCAGCCATCACTTTTCTCCAAAACCGGGGACGCTCAGCGCTGGCCTGGCGGGTTGTCTTTGAGCTGCAAGGCGCGCAGGTTGTGCGGGTCCAGGCGCTGGATCAACTGCAACTGCTCGACCGTTGGTGCCGTCGTGATCGGGCAGTCTTGCGGTACATGCAGCTCAAATCCGGTGTTGTCCTGCACCTGCGCCACGGTCACGCCCGGATGCAGCGAGCGAATGCGCATCTGCCGCTGCGGGCCCTGGAAATCCAGCACACACAGATCGGTGATGATCAGGCGGATATCGATGTCATCCAGCGACCAGCCACGGGCCAGTCGCGCCGGGTTGTAGCCGACCGAGGCGACCATATCGACCTCGCCTTCGACGAACACCCGACGGTTATGGCTAGGCACGCAAAATGAGTTGGCGTGGCTGATCGAATTGCCGGGAAAACCGCGCACGCCGAGCATCTGCGCCTTGGGTTTGGCGTAATCGCCAATGCAGGAAATGTTCGCCTGGCCAAAACGGTCGATCTGGGTCGGACCGACCAGCGCATGGCGCTTGCCGCCCCAGACGTTGTCGAAAATCCGCGAGAAGCCCATCCAGCTGTCGCGCTTGGGCTCATAGCCATTGCGTGCGCCGAGCGGCACCGGCTCGGCGACCATGTAGGCTTCCGAATCGGTCATCAGCAGTTGCGGGTTACGGGTCAGCATGGCCAGCGAGGCGGCCAGACGCGGGATCACCCCGATGCCGGTGGCCAATACTTCGCCGTCTTCGCGCCAGACTTCGGAGGCGGCGCAAATCATCAGTTCGGCGAGGCTATAAGTAGTCGTGTTCATCGCAAGGCTTCCTTAGAAAATCGGCAACGGCAGTTCACGGATCGCCGCCAGGCCGCCGACCTTTTCCAGATACTGTTCGTGGGTGCACTCGACGTAGTCGCGCACATAGCCCTGCCAGCCATCGGCCGCCTGGACCGTGGCGTTGTAGGCCTTGAAGTGGGCCACGTCGAAACCGTACAGCGGCGCACAGGAAGACGGATGCGCACCGCCCGGCACGTGGGCCACGGCGGTGGTCAGGTTGCGCTCCCAGAACACTTGATGGGCGTGGCCGGTGTCCTGATGGAAATACGTGCTGTCGACCAGCTCGTCACAGGTCACGTAGCTGTGGGTCGCGGCGCGCACGAACAGGTCGTCCATGTAGTGATCGGGACCCGAGATCTGACACACACCGCGAACATCGGCGCGATCGACATGCACCAGCGCCGCATCCAGCTTGAGCGCCGGCATCGCCACCCAGTCCTTGCCGTCGGCGTATGGAGAAGCGATCAATTTGATCTGTGGGTTGTGGCGCAAGACATCGGTACCCAGCCCTACCGCTGTCGGAATGAATGGCACGTTCATCGCCGCTGCGCGAAGGCCCAGCAGCAGCATGCCTTCATCGATTTCCATGACCTCCAGCGCACCCTCCTGGCGCGCTTTGCGAAAATAGGGTTCCAGCGGAATGAAATCCAGCGAGACAAAAGCGAATACCAATTTCTTGATCTTGCCCGCTGCGCAGAGCATGCCGACATCGGCGCCACCATAGGCGACCACCGTCAGGTCCTTGAGGTCCGAGCGAAGGATCTCGCGAATCAACGCCATCGGTTTACGCCGCGGGCCCCAGCCACCGATGCCGATGGTCATGCCGTTGCGCAGTTGGCCGACGATTTCGGCCGTGGTCATTTGCTTGTTCAAGGTCTTGTTCCTCATTGGCGACCGACACTGAAGTCGTGGCCCCAGTGGCTGACCACGGTGCTTTCGAACGGCGTGTGGCGCTCCCAGTCGACCACCAGGCCATCGCAGCCGTACTCCAGGTCAAACCCGGACGGGGTCTTGATGTAGAAAGAGATCATCTGGTCGTTGGTGTGCTGGCCGAGGGTCGCCGACAGCTTCACGCCGTTGGCATGCACGCGGTCCAGGGCGCGGCCGACTTCGTCCAGCGCGTTGACCTCGACCATCATGTGCACGCAGCCATGGGGCATCGGGCACTCGAAAATCGCCAGGGAGTGGTGGCGGCCGTTGTTGCAGTGCAAAAAGTGAATGCGTTTTTGCGGCTCGGCCGGGTCCGGGGTGAACCGGACTTTCATCAGGTCCGACAGGCCGAAGCCCATTACCTGTTCGTAGAAGTCGCGGCAGCGGTCGAAGGCTGGCGCCGGCAGGACCACATGACCCATGCCCAGCTCGTCGGTGACAAACCCCTTGACCCCAATCGGCGAGACAAAACGGGCGAAATCCTGCAACGGGCCCCAGAACAGCTCATGGCGATTGCCGTCCGGATCGCTGAAGTGCACCAGTTCCTGAACCTTGCGCAGCTCGGCTTCAACGGTTGTACCGCGGGTGACTTGCACGTCGGCTTGTTGCAACTCGCTGACCGCCTGCTCGAGCGCCGCTTTGCCCGCCACTTCCCAGCCGCAGGCACCAAAAGTGTCCTGTGTGCTTTTCTCGACCAGCATGCGGTAATGGCGCTCGTCCATCTTCAGGTACAGGCGCTCATCGTCGCCGGCCACCATCATGCCCAGCACCTGGCTTGCGTAATGACGCCATTGCGCCAGATCGCTGGACAACAGGGTGACGTAACCCAGACCACGGATATCCATGGATGCACTCCTCGTTTTGCTCAAGGCCTGCCGCCCTTCGGCGGCTGCCGGGGGAGACTTTATGTAGGCCTATTCAAGCGGGTTCGGGGAGGGGCAACATCGTCCAATGGGACTAGCGAAAAAGATGGGCCAGGCATAAAAACCTGTGGGAGCGAGCCTGCTCGCGAAGGCGCCCTGACAGTCAACATAGATGTTGAATGTAAGTCCGTTTTCGCGAGCAGGCTCGCTCCCACAGGTTTCGGGTTAGCCGTTACTCACGTGGGTTTAGCTGATCCAGCGCGCAGTTCACCGAGAGTTCGCCGAGCATGATGATCTGGGCGATGCCCAGCAGGAAATTACGACTGGGGCCTTCGGTGCGGTCGGCCAGGTCCAGGGTCATGACGTGGGCCGAGGCCAGGGATTCGCAGGCGTCACCGAGCAAGGAGTGGGCATCGAGTTCGGGGTTGAGGGTGTACATCGTGGAAGGTTTGCGCGGTCTGGCGCGGAGGTCGGCGTATGAAGGGATTCGTTCGGTTTCCGGTGGATTAGGCGAGGGCTTTTTCATTTCGGTCCTTAAAACGTGGAGCCTTCACCAATCGCTGCTAAACGAAGGGTGGCAGCTGTGGGCAGGTTAGCAGACCGGCGAACACGAAAACCGGCGCGCCCGAGGGCGCCCTGCACACAGCTACCATGAAGTGCAGGCCTGAAATGACCTGACTGTCTGGATGCATGTGCGCTTCGTGTAACCACAGGCTGCTAAACCCGATCACTGATGAGCAGTGACGCGAATCAAGTTACCGAGGGGGTCCGGGGCGCACAAGCCGGCGGATTCTGGCGTAGCTGTAGGCAGTGCCGCAAGATTTTGTAGCTTTCATCAAGTAACACTGACATCTTTTAAACAACACAAAAACCTGTGGGAGCCAGCCTGCCCGCGAAGGCAGTCTGTCAGTCAACATCCACTCTGAATGTGCCGCCCTCTTCGCTGGCAAGCCAGCTCCCACAGGGGCTATGCGGTGTTCAATCGGCGGGCGTCAGCCCTTACGAAAATGCGGGATCACTTTCTCGCCAATGTTCTTCAGGGTCTCCAGCTGCGCCCATTGCGGCACGGTGCCCATCTGGCAGATGAACAGGATTTCATCGGCGCCGGCATCGATCAGGCGCTGCACGTAACCGATGCAATCCTCGACGGTGCCGTAGGCGTGGTTGGGGTTCATCATGGCCATGGTCGGGTCGGAGAAATCGACGCTGACTTCCTCGGAGGCGAAGCGCGACTTGATCACGCTCTGGCCGTTGCCATCGACGAAGGTGTCGTCCTTCCACTTCTCAGGGTCCGGACGCTCACCACCGCCGTACCAGTAGCCCAGGGACTCCATGAAGTAACGCTGGCCACGGATGCCGATGCGACGGGCTTCGGCGTTGTCGTCCAGGACGATGGCCGGGCACAACGCGGCGATGTGACGGTTGGGGCGGAAACCCACCTGATGCTTCACATCACGGTTGTCCCAGGCCTGGTGATACACCTCGACCTTCTTGGCGATTTCCTCCGGGCCACCGAAACCCAGCACCAATGCGCCCATGCCGCGACCGCCGGCGTTTTTCAGCGATTCGGTGTTGGTGCACGCCAGGTACATCGGCGGGTGCGGGTCCTGATACGGCTTTGGATGGATCGGACGTTTCGGGATTTGCACGAAATCACCCTGATGCTCGATCTCGTCATACACGAACATTTTCGGGATCAGGTACATCATCTCGTCGATCTGCGGCTGCAAGGTCGCCAGGTCGTAGCCGAAGGTGCCCGCCTCCTGCTGGGTGCCGCCCTTGCCCACGCCGAAGTGCACACGACCCTTGGACAGCAGGTCGAGGGTGGCGATGCGTTCGGCGACTTTCACCGGGTGGTTCATCGCCGGCGGCAGGCAGACCACGCCATGGCCAATGCCGATGCGTTCGGTCTTGCCGGCCACGAACGCCAGCATGGTTTCCGGTGCCGACATGTGCGAGTAGTTGCTCAGCGCCGTGTGTTCCACGCACCAGAAGGTGTCGAAGCCAAGCTTGTCGGCCAGCACCGCTTGCTCGACGGTGTCGTCGAAAATCTTGCGGTCGCCCTCGCGGCTGGAGTCCACCGTCTGGGCTTCGTAAATCAGGGAAAATTTCATGGTTGATCCTTGTGCTTATTTGGATGCGCAGTCGGCGCCAGAGACCTGTGCCTTGCCACCATGCTCGGGCATCGGCGGGGCGCTCGAATCACGCAAACGGACTAGCTGATTCATGGAGAAAATCAGAGGAAAAAGTCATTGCTGTCCTGGCCCATGCTGACCCCACCCAGGTTCCAGGCGTACTTGGCCGGGCTGTTGGCAACGTGGGCACGACCGGTGTGAATGTCGCGGAACGCACGGTTGATCGGATGACTGCGGAAGATGGTCGAGGCGCCGCTGTTGAACATCAGCTCGCCCACGGCCTTGGCGCACTTGTCGGCCACCAGCGCCGAGTCGTAACGCATCTTCACCCGCTCGGGCATGCTCAACGGCTGGTCCTTCTGCGCTCGTTCCAGCATCAGGGTGAAGTTGCGATGCAGGACCGTCTTGCACTCGTCGACGCACACCATGGCACTGGCCAGCGCTGCTTGCGCGGCCGGGTCCTGGACCATCTTGCGCCCGTCATTGACCCCGACCCGGGCGCGGTTGTGCTCGACGAACTGATCCACCGCACCCTGCAGGGCGCCGATGGCGGAAGAGGAAACGGCGCGCACGAAAATCTGCCCGAATGGCAGGCGGAACAACGGTGCGGTGTTCACTGCGTTGCCCGGACTGTTCTGCATGAACCCGTCGAGGGCGCGATGGGTGCGGTACTCGGGAACGAAGGCGTTCTCCACCACAATGTCGTGGGAACCGGTGGCTTCCAGGCCCATGACGCTCCAGTTATCGACAATCCGGTAGTCGGCGCGCGGCACCAGGAAGGTCCGATAATCCGGCGCCCCGCCCGCCTCTTCCGGTGGCACCAGCGCACCGAGGAATACCCAGTCGCAATGCTGGCTGCCGGAAGAAAAGCCCCAGCGCCCGCTCAACTTGAAACCACCCTCAACCCGCTCGACCTTGCCCACCGGCATATAGGACGACGAGATCAACACACTGGAATCATCGCCCCATACATCTTGCGCGGCGCGGTCATCGAACAGTGCCAGTTGCCAGTTGTGGATCGCCACCACGCCCAGCACCCAGGCCGACGACATGCAACCTTCGGCAAGGGTCATCTGTACGTCGAAAAAATCCTTGGGCTCCAGTTCATAACCTTCCCAGCGCGCGGGCTGGAGAATGCGGAAAAAACCGGCGTCGTGAAAATCCTTCAAGGTCTCTTCAGGCAACACACCGGCCTGCGCGGCACTCAAAGCGCGTTCACGCAGGATCGGCACCAACTCACGGGCACGTTGGCTCAGACGCTGGCGAATCAGGTCTTGGTTGAGCATTTTTATTGTTCTCCTTTGTCCACCCCATCCGCCGGGGCGCGCGTGCAGCGGGGCGGGTGTAGCGCCCCTACCCTCGCATTCAAGCAATGCGCGATTGAGCGGGCATCCCTCAAACGGACCATGCGCACAGAACCACATATCCCCCTGTAGGAGCGAGCATGCTCGCGATGGCGGCCTCCTTGTCGAGTACATATCCATTCCTTCGGTAACGGCTGCTATTGGTTCCGCCCTTACGGCGGGTTACTTTGAAAAGCGCAAAGTAACCAAACGCTTGATCCCCTGACGTACGGTGCCTCGCCTAGGCTCGGCATACCCTCGCTCCGGTATTCATCCGGGGGCATCGCCTCCGG
The DNA here is from genome assembly GCF_051216495.1 of Pseudomonas baetica. Lineage (GTDB taxonomy): Bacteria > Pseudomonadota > Gammaproteobacteria > Pseudomonadales > Pseudomonadaceae > Aquipseudomonas > Aquipseudomonas baetica_B. The sequence continues at coordinate 14,509 of NZ_JBPKAM010000098.1, forward strand.
TTTGCTGCGCTGCACCTCCTCTCGATGTGTGCGGCTTCGCCGCACGGCGCTACGCGCCTACCCCCCGGATGAACACCTCCACTCGGCCTTCCGACGGGGCAGCTCAAGATCAAGATCAAAAGCCAAAGCCAAAGCCAAAGCCAAAGCCAAAGCCAAAGCCAAAGCCAAAGCCAAAGCCAAAGCAGATCGGGGATCCCTGTAGGAGCGAGCTTGCTCGCGATGGACACCAGTACACCGCGGGGTGTCAGGCGGCCAGCGTTATCGTTGACGACCATCGCGAGCAGGCTCGCTCCTACATGGGATCGGGTACACCCGCGAAATCAGGTCGGCTGTCAGGCCGCCATCGCTGCGATGCGGCGACCCGACAAGCCAGCTCCCACAGGGGACGGTGTGCACCCGACCCGCCTCTCACCACTCAACAGGCCGAGCGTTAGCTCGCCTGCAAGCTTTTGATCTTGATCCACCCGCCCCTTCGGCAGGCTGAGTGGAGGCGTTTATCCGGGGGCAGGCGCGTAGCGCCGTGCGGCGAAGCCGCACACATCGAGAGGAGGTGCAGCGCAGCAAACCGGAGGCGATGCCCCCGGATGAATGCCGGAGCGAAGGAACCCCGAGCCCCGGCGAGGGGCCGGACGCTGGGGCAAGACCTTTGGTTCCTTTGGGGCGTTTGCCAAAGGGACTCGCCGTAAGGGCGAAACCGTCAGCAGCCATTACCGAAGAAACGGATAAACACACAACCCACCCCAAGCCTGGTCGGCCCAGAGGCCGCCAAGGCCTAGTCCCCTCGGACGATGTTCAAGACAGGCGCCAGAGCAAGAATCCATCGCACTCCCAGCCCAACCAAAAGGCCCAGCGCGATGAACGACATCAACCTCAAAGCCGACATGCTCCAGGCCATGCGCCGCCTGGCCAAGTCAGTCACCATTATCAGCACCAGCAACGGCTCCGAACGTTTCGCCATGGCCGCCACGGCCGTCGATTCCCTCAGCACCGAGCCGCCATCGCTGCTCATCTGCGTGAACAAAACCGCCTCGCCCCATGCCGCACTGGCCACCGGCGCAGACTTTTGCGTGAACATCCTGGGTGTCGAACAGCAGGACCTGGCGCACCTGTGCAGCGGTGCGATCAAGGGCGAGGCGCGTTTCGACCGAGGCAACTGGCTGACCAGCGCCGGCGGTATTCCCTACTTGGGCGACGCACAGTCGGCAATCCTCTGCCGTCAGGACGGCCACTTCAGCTACGGCACCCACACCGTGTTCATCGGGCGCATCCTGCAAATCCACACCAGCGATGCGATCACCCCGCTGGTCTACCTCGACGGCAACTACACCACGACCGCCAAGCCGACCCCCTCCCTCGCTGTCGCCGGTTGAGGCCCGGGCATGAGCGGCCTGAACGGGTTGACGGCGTTGCGAGTGAACAACGCCGACCAAGTGAGTTGGGATGATCGCTGCGGCTTGCTGATCGTCGGTTTCGGCGGGGCCGGCGTCTGTGCCGCCATCGAGGCTGCCAGCCGTGGCCTGGCAGTGCTCGCGCTGGATCGCTTCGAAGGAGGTGGCGCCACGGCGCTGAGCGGGGGCGTGGTATATGCCGGTGGCGGCACGCCGTACCAGCGTCAGGCGGGCTACGACGATTCCGAAGAAGCCATGTTCAACTACCTGCGTCAGGAAGTCGGTGACGCCGTCAGCAGCCAGACGCTCAAGGATTTCTGCGCTGGCAGTCGCGGGCAACTGGCCTGGCTCGAACGTCAGGGCGTCGCCTTCGAATCCAGCGTGCCGCCGCACAAGACTTCGTACCCGAGCGACCAGTACTACCTCTATTACTCCGGCAACGAAGCCGTTCCGGCCTATGCCGCCAGCGCCAAACCGGCACCTCGCGGGCACCGCACCAAAGGCCCGGGGATGTCCGGCGCCAGCCTGTTCGCCCCGCTCAAGGTCAGCGCCTTGCGCCACGGCGCACGCCTGCGCAGCCAGTGTGAAGTACGGCGGCTGGTACTCGATTGCAACAATCAAGTGCTCGGGGTCGAAGCCTGGCAACTGCCACCGGACAGCCGCGCCGCCCGGCAACATGCGCGCCTGTCGCGCTGGGCCAGCGCCATTCACATGTACGCCCCGGCCGTTGCCGACCGTCTTCGCGCCCGCCAACGGCGCATCGAAAGGAACCATGCCGAACGCCATTTGATCCGAGCCGAGCATGGTGTGCTGCTAAGTAGCGGCGGTTTTATCTTCAATCGAGAACTGATGCGCCAGCACGCACCACAATACCTGGCCGGCTTGCCACTGGGCGCGACCGGTTGCAATGGCAGCGGCATCGCCCTGGGCCAGAGCGCCGGTGGCAGTGTGGCGCGGATGGACAAGGTCAGTGCCTGGCGGTTCATCAACCCGCCGCTGGCCTGGGCCGGTGGGCTGATCGTCAATGCCCGGGGTGAGCGTTACGCCAACGAAGAAATCTACGGCGCGACCCTTGGCCACGCCATGGTCGAAGAACAGGACGGCCGCGCCATCCTGATTCTCAACCGGGCGCTGGTGCGTGAGGCGCTGCGTCAGGTTGGTCCGGGCAAAGTCTGGAATTTCCAGCGTCTGCCAGTGCTGCTCAACCTGCTGTTCAACGCCAAACGCAGCAATGACCTCGGCCAATTGGCCAGGCGCTGCAATCTGCCGCCGGAACTGCTGCGCCAGAGCGTCGAACGCTACAGCCGCGCTGCACGGGGTGAAGTCGCCGATGAGTTCGGCAAATCCGCAGGCATGCTCGCCAATCTCGAACAAGGCCCGTGGTACGCCCTCGACCTATCGTTCGACAGCAAACTGTTCCCTTGCCCGGTCATCACCCTCGGCGGGCTTAAAGTCTGCGAGGGTAGCGGCCGTGTACTCGATCACGCAGGCCAACCTATTCGCGGCTTGTACAGCGCCGGACGCAACGCCGTCGGGGTCGCCTCCAACCTGTATGTCTCCGGCCTGTCGCTGGCCGACTGCATCTATTCCGGTCGCCGGGCTGCGGCCCACGTGGCCGATCAAGCCGCACTTCAAACCACACGCTCAGGAGAACAACAATGCAACGTGTAGAAGGCAAAGTCTGCATCATCACCGGCGCCGCCAGCGGCATCGGTCGCGAAGATGCCCTGCTGCTGGCCCGCGAAGGCGCCAAAGTGGTGCTGACCGACCTCAACGAGGAAGCCGGCCGTCAGGTCGCCGCGGAAATTGGCAACAACGCTCTGTTCATCCGTCACGACATTGCCAGCGAAAGCGACTGGCAACAGGTGATTAAAACTACCCTCGAACACTTCGGCCGACTCGATGTACTGGTCAACAATGCGGCCATCCTGGCCTTGGGCAGCATCGAAGACACCTCCCTGGAACTGTGGCAGAAGGTGCAGAAGATCAACGGCGACGGTTACTTCCTGGGTTGCAAATACGCGATCCAGGCGATGAAAGAAACCGGCGGCGGCTCGATCATCAATATGTCATCGGTGGCGGCGCTGGGCGCGATGCCGATGTTCTGTGCTTACTCGGCCTCCAAAGGCGCCGTAGCGGCGATGACCCGCTCCATCGCCCTGCACTGCAAACAACAGGGCTACCGCATTCGCTGCAACAGCGTGCACCCGGATGGCGTCAACACGCCAATGACACAGGCCCTGGCCGGTGGCCAGGCGATCCCTCAGGAAGCGCTGGACCAGGACCCGATGAACCGCATGGCCGCGCCACGGGACATTGCCAACGTGGTGCTGTTCCTGGCCACCGACGAATCGCGCTTCGTCAACGGTGCCGAGATCCGTGTCGACAATGCGCAACTGATCAGCGGGCTCTGAGGTCGAGGTGAACATGGGCACGCAACAGCAGAACCTGACACCGGCCCAATCGTCGACGGGCAGCTATTCATTGCAGGTGTGCGCGGTGATCGACGAGACCGTCGACGCGCGCTCGCTGGTGCTGGATATCCCGCCGGCGCTGCGGGAACGTTTTCGCTACAAGCCGGGCCAGTTCCTGAGTTTTCGCGTGCCCTGCGCCGGCAAGCTGTTGACTCGCTGCTACTCCATGGCCAGTTCGCCCCTCGTGGATGCACTGCCCAAGGTCACAGTGAAACGGGTCGACGGTGGCCGGGTGTCGAACTGGATGAACGAGGTGCAGGCCGGCGACTGGCTGGAGGTGCTGCCACCGGCCGGGCATTTCTGCCTGGATCCGCAACAGTCGGTGGACACCGAAAAGCCCTTGGTCTTGTTCGGCGGCGGTTCGGGCATTACCCCGGTGTTTTCCATTCTCAAATCGGTGCTGCACAGCAGCCGGCGGCCGATCAGATTGATCTACGCCAACCGCGATGAAGCGTCGGTGATTTTCAAGGACGAACTGCGGCAGTTGATCAAGGCGCATCCTGATCAACTGCACGTGGTTCATGTCCTTGATTCGGTACAGGGATTCCTGACGGACCATCAAGTCCACCATCTACTGGGTGGTACGGCTGGCGGTGATTACTTCATCTGCGGGCCGGGGCCGTTCATGGACACCGTGGAGCGCACGCTGCTGGCACTGGGCGAAAGCGCCGAACGCATCCATGTCGAACGCTTTGTTTCGCCGCCGGACCCTGACCAGTTGCTGGCCGAAGAAGCGGTGGCCCATGCCGCCGCCCTCGACTCGCACTGCGAAGCATTGATCGTGGAACTCGATGGCCAGCAGCACGAAATCGCCTGTCGTCCTGGCGACACCTTGCTGCAAAGCTGCAAGACGGCGGGGCTTGATGTGCCGTCGTCGTGCGAAGAAGGCTTTTGCGGGGCCTGCATGTGCGTGGTCACCGAAGGTGAAACCCGTTTGGCGCGCAACGACGTGCTGAGCGCCAAGGAGCTGGCCGAAGGCTGGACCCTGGCCTGTCAGAGCCGTCCGAGCGGCGCACGGGTACGCCTGAAATTCCCGGACTGAGACCCTCTCCCCTGTAGGAGCGAGCATGCTCGCGATGGTCGTCAACGATAACGCGGGGTATCTGAATGCCCACCTTGCCAGGACGTTTTTCGCGAGCATGCTCGCTCCTACAGGAGGGCGTGACCAAAAGAGCTCCGTCGCCTTAGTCTCATTGGACGATCACCCGGGCCCGGTCTGCGGTTAGACTCGCCACAGCATTAGCCCACAACAATAAAAGAGGTGCAGTTATGGCTCGTTTGCACAATAAGGTCGCGGTGGTTACCGGCGGCGCTTCGGGGATCGGCCTGGCCTGCGTGCGCCGTTTCGCCGCCGAAGGCGCGCAAGTGATCGGCCTGGACATCGGCAGCGCACCGGCGGATTTCCCCGGCCTGTTCATGAACCTGGACGTGCGCGACGAAGCGCAGGTACAGCAGGTCATGCAGGAAGTCGTCAGCCGCTTCGGGCGCATCGACGTGCTGGTCAACGCCGCTGGCGTCGCCGATCAGGGCAGCGTCACCCAGACCACCACCGCCAACTGGCAACGGGTGATGGACATCAACCTGACCGGCAGCATGCTCACCAGCAAGTACGCCCTGACATCGATGGTCGAGCAGCGCAGCGGTTCGATCATCAACGTCGGTTCGATCTTCGGCCTGCAGGGCTGCGACGGCAACGTGGCGTACAACGTGTCCAAGGGCGGCATCAACCAGTTGACCCGTTCGATGGCCATCGACTACGGCTACGCCAACGTGCGCGTCAACGGTTTGTGCCCCGGCCTGATCGAAACGCCGATGACCAGCATGGTCCGTGACAATGACGCATTCCACGCCTTCTTCGCCTCGCAACACATGCTCAGCCGCTCCGGACAACCGGAAGAAGTGGCCAACGTTGCGCTGTTCCTGGCCTCGGACGAAGCGTCCTTTGTCAGTGGACAGATGATCGCCGTGGATGGCGGTTTCTCCGCCGGTCGCCGCTTCGCCCCGCCTGCCGCGTAAATCGCTATCCAGCCGGGTGCCCTGCCCGGCTCACTCCCTTTTCCGTACCAGTCTTCTAACCGGGGAGGCCCCATGCCGCCTGTCGCCACCGCACTGACCATCGCACAACTGTTCGCCAACGCCGCCCAGGCCTTCGGCGACCGCCCGGCCATCGAGGATTCGGGACATTCGATCAGCTACCGCGAACTCGACCGGTTGCGTCGCCAGGCCGCCCGTGCGCTGCTGGCACTGGACGTTCAGGTTGGCGATCGGGTGGCGATCTGGGCGCCCAATGTCTGGGAGTGGATCGTTGCCGCTGGCGCGTTGCAGAGTGTGGGCGCGGCACTGGTGCCGCTCAACACGCGCATGAAAGGCAGCGAGGCCGGTTACATCCTGCGTGAGAGCGGCGCCTGCGTTTTGTTCGCCATCGGCGAATTTCTCGGCGCGGACTACCCGGGCATGCTGGCCGCCGAAAACCTGCCAGCTCTGCGCCACATCGTTACCCTGCGCGGTGCCGGCTCGGGCACCCTGCCGTGGGACAGATTCCTTGACTTGGCGACTGACATGCCTCAGTTGGCCCTGCGCAGCCGCGAACAACAGGTCGGCCCTCAAGCCCTGTCCGACCTGCTTTTCACCTCCGGCACCACCGGCAAGCCCAAAGGCGTAATGACCTGCCACGGACAAAACCTGCGGATCGTGCGCGACTGGAGCGACATCGTCGGCTTGCGCGAAGGTGATCGCTACCTGATCGTCAATCCGTTTTTCCACTCGTTCGGCTACAAGGCCGGGTGGCTCGCCGCGTTGATGCGCGGCTGCACGATCCTGCCACAACAGGTGTTCGATGTTCAGGCGGTGCTCGAATGCGTCCAGCGTGAACGCATCACTGTGTTGCCAGGGCCGCCGACGCTCTATCAGTCGCTGCTTGCTCATCCGCGACGCGATGCTTTCGATTTGAGCTCATTGCGGGTGGCGGTAACCGGTGCGGCGGCGATTCCCGTGGAAATGATCCATCGCATGCGCGACGAACTGGGTTTCGCCACCATCGTCACCGCCTACGGCCTCACCGAGGTCTGTGGTTTCGCCACGATTTGCCGTTCCAGCGACAGCGCGGAAACGGTCGCCAACACCAGCGGCCGGGCGATGCCGGGGGTAGAAGTCCGTTGCGTCGGCAACAACGGTCGCAGCCAGCCTGCCAATATACCCGGTGAAATCCAGGTGCGCGGCTACAACCTGATGCAGGGCTATTTCAACAACCCCCTGGCCAGCCAGGAGGTGCTCGACGCTGACGGCTGGCTGCACACCGGCGACATCGGCCTGCTCGATGAACAGGGTTACCTGCGCATCACTGACCGCCTCAAGGACATGTTCATCACCGGCGGATTCAACGTGTACCCGGCGGAGATCGAGCAATGTCTGCTGACCTATCCGGGCGTCGCCCAAGTGGCGGTCATTGGCATTCCCGATGAGCGCATGGGGGAAGTGGCCATGGCCTTCCTGCTGCCGGCACCAGGCATCGAAATCGAACAGACCCGTTTCCTCGCCTGGTGCCGGGAGCAGATGGCCAACTACAAGGTGCCGCGTCGGGTGCAGGTGCTTGAGAGCATGCCGCTCAATGCGGCGGGGAAAGTGACCAAGAATGTGTTGCGTGAGTGGGCGTTGACGCCTGCCGGTTAAAGGCCTCCATGTGGGAGCGAGCCTGCTCGCGAAGAGGTCATCAGCCTCAACATCATTGTTGACTGATAAACCACCTTCCCAAGCAGAATCAGCCCCCCAAGGATTTAGTTTGGGGCTT
>NZ_JBPKAM010000099.1:0-22039 GCF_051216495.1 Pseudomonas baetica
CCCTCCCTCCCCCCTGCCCTCCCCCCCCCCCCCCCCCCCCCCCCCCCCCCCCCCCCCCCCCCCCCCCCCCCCCCCCCCCTACAGGGGGTGGCAGCATCAGGTCTGAGGGATCAAGCTTTCCTGGCAATCGAGCACCAACCGCGCTCCACCCAGTTCACTTTCACCCACCTCCAGCGAAAACCCATGCAAGCTGACAATCGCCGCAACGATCGACAGCCCCAGCCCAAACCCGCTTTTCTGGTTACCCACCTCGGCGCGATAAAACCGCTGAAACACCGCCACTCGTTCCGCTTCTGGAATACCAGGGCCGGAGTCGAGCACTTCGATGCGGGTGTGACCGTTCTCGTTGACCCCGCGCAAAATCACCCGGCCACCGGGTGGGGTGAATTTGATCGAGTTGCTGAGCAGATTCGCCACCGCTTCAAACAGCAAGGCGCGATCGCCATTGAGCGACGGCAATGAAGCTGGCAGTTGCAGTTCAAACCTCAGGCCATCGTCTTCGGCCAATGGCAGATAGAACTCATGCAGTTCCTGCAGCAACGACACTGGATCAAGCTGCACGAATCCGGATCGGCGCTGACGATCCTCCAGCTCGGAAATCCGCAGCAACCCGCGAAACCGCGCCATCAATGTGTCGGCCTCGGCCAACACCAAATCCAGTTGCGCCGCCTCTGTCGAGCCTTCTCCGGCCTGCTGTTGCATGCGGTACAACTGCGCGCGCAAGCGGGTCAGCGGGGTGCGCAAATCATGGGCAATGTTGTCGCACACGCCCTTGACCTCGTGCATCAGACGTTCGATACGTTCAAGCATGGCGTTGACGATGGCGGCCAACATGTCCAGTTCGTCGCGGCGGTTGGACAGCGGCAGGCGTCGGGTGAGGTCCCCGGCGACGATGGCCTCGGCGCTGGCCTGAATCCCGCGAATCCGTCGAAGTGGTCGGCGCCGCAGCAGGTGCCAGCCGACGATGCCCGGCAGGATGGTCAGGGTTACGCCCCAAAGCAAGGCGTGGAGGATGATTCGGGTCACGGCGAACAACGAGCCGTTGTCCCGCACCAGTACCAGCCAGCGTCCGTCCCTGGTCTGGGTCGCCACCGCATCGCAGCTGTCGGCGGGCAAGGTCGGGTCATCGTAGCCGGCGCAGTCGTTGAGCATGTGGATCTTGCCGTCCAGCGGCAGGCCTTTGGGGATGTGGCGCAGGGCACCGCTGAGGTAACGATGCTCGGCATCGAACAGGCCATAGGCGTCGATGCCGCGAATGTCGAAGGTCATGCTGACGGCCAGGGCGTCCGACAGTTGTTCGCCCTGGAAGTGCGAAAACAGATGCTGGCGCTGCATCAGCGAGTGCTTGGCCAGGTTGTCCAGGTAAGCGGACACCTCGTAGTACATGACGCCCATGAGAATCCCGCTCCAGGCCACGAACAACGCACTGTAGAGCGCCAGCAGGCGACTGCTGGAAGAACGCCAGCCTTTAGACGGGTTCGGCAATGACATAACCCGAGCCTCGTACGGTTCGAATCAACGGGACATTGCCGGGTGGGTCGATTTTTTTGCGCAGGCGACCGATGTGCACATCGATCAGGTTGGTGCCGGGGTCAAAGTGATAACCCCAGACTTCTTCGAAGATCATCATCCGCGACAGGATCTGCCCGGTGTTACGCATCAGGAATTCCAGCAGCTTGTATTCGGTGGGTAGCAGGGTGAGCAATTGACCGTCGCGGCTGGCTTCGTGGCTGATCAGGTTCAACTCCAGGTCCGCTACCCGCAGCGTGGTGGCCTGGGCGGTCACAGTGTTCTGCCGGCGCAGCAGGACTTCGACCCGGGCGGCCATCTCATCGGTGGCGAAGGGTTTGGTCAGGTAGTCGTCGCCGCCTGCGCGCAAACCGCGCACGCGTTCGTCGACATCGGAGAGGGCGCTGATCATCAGGATCGGTGTGGCCACGCCCATGGTCCGCAGCGTGGTGACGATCGCCAGGCCATCGAGCTCGGGCAGCATGCGGTCGAGGGTGATCAGGTCATAGTTGCCGCTGACCGCGCGTTCCAGCCCCTCGCGCCCGTTGTCGACCCAGTCGACGTCGAGGCCGTGATTGCTCAATTCGGCGACAATTTCCCGGGCGGTCACGGCGTCGTCTTCGATGGTCAAGATGCGGGTCATAGGGTTGGCCTGATAATCGATTCAATAAGGAGTGGGGCGTATTTTGCCAAGAATTGCTCGCCGCTTAATAAATTAACTTTCATGTTGCATCAGCGCTTGCACAGTACACCGATGCTATCTGGCGTTAATGCATAACGCCCGCCGGGTTGACCGGTTCGTTGCAGATTGCATGGGCCAGGGAAGTTCAAAATTTATAGTCTGATGATCTATAACGATTTATCCATTGAAGCCCGGTTGGCACGTTCACTGCTGCTTCCTGATTGAAGCGCGGCATTGTTGTTAATCCGGGAGAACTCTCATGCGTTCGATACTGCTGTTCCTGATTGGCGTACCGATTCCGATCATTATCCTGATTGCCTTGTTCATGCACTGACTTCATTCGCGAGCAGGCTCGCTCCCACAATTAACCGCGACTTAATGTGGGAGCGAGCCTGCTCGCGAAGGGGGCAAATCAAGTTCGCAAACCTGTCAGTCAATCGGAGTGCTGATAAACACCTCCAACCCCTCGGCATACTCGGTGAACGCCGCAATCCTCGGGAACTGTTCAACCGACACCTGATCCGGCACCACGTAACAGGTAAAGCTCCACGCCACCGCCAGGGTAATGCCCGCCTGATCGATCAAGCCATCGGTGTTCAACGGTTGCTTTTCCAGCTCCCGCTCCAGTGCCTTATAGGCGGCGGCCAATTGGCCCTCGACCCGCTCAACCCAGGGTTCATACTGAATTTCGGCCGGCCGCAGGTTGCGCTCGTAATAAAGCTGCACCGATTTTTCACACGCTGCCAACGCCAGGCCGATCAGGCGCAAGGCGCGCAAGCGGTCTTCGAGGCTGGCGGGCATCAAGCTGCGTTCCGGGCCGGACAGTGCTTCCAGGTAATCGATGATCAGCGTGGAGTCCATCAACACTTCGCCGTCATCCAGCACCAGGGTAGGGGCCTTGACCACCGGGTTTATCCGCTGGAACTGCTCGAACGTCCTGAACACCGAGACCGATTCGTGCGCAAGCTCGATGCCCAGTCGTTTGGCAGAAATGGCGACGCGTCGCACATAGGGAGAATCCAGCATGCCGATCAGCTTCATTTAACCGCTCCTTGAGATGGCCGTTTCGGGAAGAGCAACCTTAGCCGAGCCAGCGCTACCTGCAAACAGGGGGGCTGCCGCTTAGCCGTTTGTCTTCTATATAGCTCCGCTGGATTGAATTTCTTGCTATAAACGCACTCCGATATCCGCCTGGATGCCTGCCATAGCGCATTTTCGAGGCCTTGTCGGACAAATTCGCTGTCTTTTCAGTTGCTGAGGCCTCAAGTCGGCCTTAGACTGCCGCCCCTCGTAAATTGAGTGCCGGGTGGCGCTTGGAACAAACGGCGCCTTTCCGATGACCTGCAGCGGTCTGCCGGAACGCTCCCTAATTCGCCTTAATGCACGTTTTTTTATAGAGATATCAATGACAAAGGACAAGTTGCTGGCCATGCCGGCGGATGACTACATGAATGCCGAGCAACATGCTTTTTTCACCGAGCTGTTGCAGAACATGAAAGTCGAAACCCATGAGCGCATCGAGCAGAACCGCATCGCCATCGAAAGCCTGGACACCCCGGCGGATCCGGCTGACGCGGCGTCGGTTGAAGAAGAGCGCACCTGGCTGGTGAACGCTATCGATCGCGACCAGCGCATGCTGCCTCAGTTGGAACAAGCGCTGGAGCGTATTAAAGAAGACAGCTTCGGCTGGTGCGACGACAGCGGTGAGCCTATCGGCCTCAAGCGCCTGTTGATCAGCCCGACCACCAAGTACTGCATCGAAGCTCAAGAACGTCACGAGCAGATCGACAAGCACCAGCGTCAGGCTTGATTCGGTAGTGCCCCATCGCGGGCAAGCCCGCTCCCACAGGGTTCACGATGAATCTGTGGGAGCGGGCTTGCCCGCGATGCTTTTTGTCGTCCGAGAAATTTTCTATTGATCTGCTGCAACACCCGCGACTAAAGGCTTATGGATAATGGCCTTTTAGTGGCGCTTAATGCGAAGACAACAATTAGAAGATGCTTGGGGTAACTACGATGACGAGAGATGGCTCTGCGGTTACGGCGGTGCCTGCGCCCGTGTTTTTGCCGAAAAACCGCTGGTTGACGCCCACGCTGCAAAGCATCGCCCTGATGCTGTTGCTATGTGGCATGACGCTTGGCGGTTGGTCGCTTTACCTTGGCCTGCCAGTGGCCGTGCTGGTTGTTTGGCTACCCCGCCTGCGTTCGCGTGCACCCCTTGAGGCCGCTCCCGCTGATTCGACCGACGCCATTGCCGCGTTGACTCGTGATCTTTCCCACACCACCAGTCATAACGCTCTGTCCGCCGCCGGTGTGGCCTTTTCGGTCAAGCAACTGGCAGACAGGCTTCAATCGCAACTCGGCGCCGCGGCGCAGATCGTCAGCAATGCTGAAGTCATGATTGCCACCGAACAGGCCACCTCGACCCTCAGTCGCGAAGCCTTGGGGGCCGCGAGCGAGGCGCATCAGAGCGGCGCGGCGGGCCGAACGGAGTTGATCGAGTCGATTGCGCGCATGCACCAGCTCAGCCAGCGGGCCAACGGCAGCCGGGAAATGATCGAAGCCTTGAGCCAGCGCAGTGACGATATCCAGCGCGTGACGCTGGTGATCCAGTCCATTGCCAGCCAGACCAACCTGCTGGCCTTGAACGCGGCGATTGAAGCGGCGCGGGCGGGGGAGCACGGTCGCGGCTTTGCGGTGGTGGCCGACGAAGTGCGCGGGCTCGCGGCGCGCACGGCGACGGCGACCGGTGAAGTCGGCGAGATGGTGGCCGATATCCAGCAGCGCACCGCACAGGTGGTGGAACAGATCCGTCAGCTGTCGAGTGACCTGGACATCGGCGTCGAGCAGGTCGAACACACTGGCCAGCATCTGGAAAACATCGCTCGACTCGCGGCCAGCGTCGAAACCCAGGTCGGGGAAATCGCCCACGGTGCCGAGACCAATCGCGAACAACTCGACAGCCTGTTTCACGCCATCCAACAGATGCGCAGCGACTTGGCTATCAGCGATCAGCAGACCCGGCACCTGGCCGAGGCCGCGGTGCAGATGGAAGGGCAGGCCGAAACCATCAGCGAGCGTCTGGCCGAAGTCGGTCTTGATGACTATCACCAACGGATCTACGACCTGGCACGCGAAGGCGCCAGTCAGATTGCGGCGCGTTTTGAAGCGGATGTCGACGCCGGCCGAATCAGCCTCGACGACCTGTTCGACCGCCAATACCAGACGATTCCCGATACCCGTCCGGCCAAGTACCAGACGCGTTTCGACCGCTACACCGATCAAGTCCTGCCGGCGATTCAGGAGCCCTTGCTACCACGTCATGAAGGCCTGGTGTTCGCGATTGCCTGCACCCAGCAGGGCTATGTGCCGACTCACAATAACGTCTTCAGTCAGCCACTGACCGGTGACGAGCAGGTTGATACCCTGCAAAACCGCACCAAGCGCAAATTCGCCGACCGCACCGGGATTCGCTGCGGCAGTCATCAGCAGGCGGTGCTGCTGCAGACCTACACCCGCGACACCGGAGAGCTGATGCATGATCTTTCGGTGCCGATCATGCTCAAGGGCCGGCATTGGGGTGGGTTGCGGTTGGGGTACAAACCGGAGAAGCATCGGTAACCGTAGGTTCTCCCGCAGCCTATCTCTTTGTGGGAGCGAGCCTGCTCGCGAAAGCGGTGCATCAGTCAGCATGGATGTTGAGGTTGACGGCCTCTTCGCGAGCAGGCTCGCTCCCACAGGGGATCTCTGTAGCAACCGTAAGATCGATCACAGAAATGTGTCGATTGTTACGGCTTTGGCAACGAAGCTGTGCAAAGTGTTGCTGTTTCCCCGTGAGCGAACTCATTACTCTATCTACATAGTTAGGTTGCTAACGGAGTTCGGAGGGCAACATGCAAAGCAGAGTCGATGTCGCCGTCATGATCGGCAGTGGTGTACCCGCCAGTTTGCGAGCCTTGGGGCAGAGGGTGTGCTGGGTGGTGCTGGTGAATGGCGAACGCCGCGGCACGGCCTTCTCCAGCCGCGATGAAGCGCAAGCGTGCAAGGCTGCCTGGTTGGCGCAACTGAACGCCAATACGCCAGACAGCCTGCATTGTGCCTGAGGTCAGTGTACCTGGTGCATGCGCAGGTTCAGGTCGTCTACCACCCGCGCCCAGTCGGCGTCTTCACGCAGTTGTTCCTTTAGAAAGCCGGCCTGTTGCGGGGTCCAGAACTCGGCATCGATGAGCTTCTTGTTGTCGGGCAGGGGGGAGTGGCTGGCAATGAAATCGTCGATAGCGGTCTGGTTGGAGTCCAGGCCGAGCTGGTCGAACAAACCTTTCAAGTCATGAGTCGGTGATTCCATTTTCATCTCCTGTCAGGTGCGAGTCGGGTTCGAGGCCTGAGCCTCGGTGCTATTACTTGGGAGAGAGCCAGACTTCAAACGTTCGAAAACAATGTTCAAAGGCAAGAGTGAGCATAGACCGCAAACTTGACCCTCAGGCTTTCCAGGCACCGGCATCGACCGCCGCGGTCACATACGTGACTCAAGCGAGCGGGCGAGGGCGCAGGCATCGTTATGATTGGCGCGGAAACCTCTTACATGTCCGGTGGAAATTTCTTTGATATGAAAGAACGCATTGCCGGCCAATATCACCTGAAATCTTGGCGTTCCGGGGCCTTGTGGCTGAAGTTCAGGGTGCTGCAACATTGGCGAATGTTGAATCGATGCGGGTGCCAAGGGGTGGGCAAAGTGTGTCAGCGTGCACATAAGAAGTCCTTTTCGATGTTTTTACCGACGTATGTACGTCTATATGGGTAGTCTCGGTGAGCATGGCTGCTCTAGAATCACCCTCACTGGTGGGTGATCGATGTTTATCTAAAGCAATTTTCGGCTGGCGATATGTCAGAAAAGTGCTTTTTTTCAAGAGTTTTTTCCCTGAAGTTGATAGTCCGTATTTTCTCTGGCCGTAAGTAGGGTGATTTCCTTCAACCTTTGACGAAAGCCAGGCAGGACGAGGCGAGCGGCGTCCAGTAGTCTGTTCACGCCTCGCGATAGGTGAGCGTTCTGCTCATACAGGATCTCGACCCGGGTTTATTTGGCTTCACCTTCGGCATTGCCGCTTTTTTCGGCTGTGCGCTTTTCAGGCGCGCGGCATCATTTTTCAGTGTGGGGATGGTTCCTTGGCAGTCAGTAATCTCGATATGCATGCTTTGTTCGTGCTGGGTGATTTGCGCGCAAAGCTGGTTAAACAATTTCAGACACGTTTCGTTTACATCACCGAACAGAACGCCGAAGGTATCTACGTCGCCGAGATCGACACCGAATCGGCGCTGGTGGTGGACGATAAGCCGGGCCTCAAACTCAAGGTCGGCGATCATTTCAGCGCCTCGGTCCTGCCCAGTCGCGAAGGCGGCAAGCTGGAGATCAGGTTCCGCGAAATCAAGATGACGGTCTATGGCCTGGGCGACTACGCCTTCGTGACCACTGCCGATGGTGAGGCCATCGTGTTCAAGGAAGGTCACAGTGCGGTGACGGTGTTCGCTGCCCATCAGCAATTGCAGGAAGGTCTGACCAAGACGCTCAAAGCCGTGACCGCCAAGGCCGCCAAGTGGCGCAAAGGTGAACTGGTGACGTTCAAGGCCAGCGAGTGATGAGCCTGACCCGCGCCGACTTCCACCAACAGAACCAGGCCAGTGCTCAGGCCGAAGCCTTGAGGCTGTTCGAGCAGAAGGCCGTTCTGCAGGGAAGCTGGCTGAATTGGGTAGCGGGGCAGCTTTACTCGTTGAAGCCGGCGGAATACGCCAGCATGGTCAGAAGAGAGCTGGTGCGTTTGCAGGAAACTTCCGAAATTTAGTCCGAGTCCCTCGAAAGCAGGAACCTCTACTACAGTCAATTGACTGAAGTTTCAGAGGCTTTGCGGTCTTCTGCCTGGCCGTCCTGCTATTGCTGTGAACAGCACGAGGTGCAAAAGCATGAAAGGTTTTCGACGGATGCTGGCTGCTGTCCTGGCCACTTGCGGATTGTTGGCGTCTCCCGTTCCGGTGCTGGCCGCCCAGGCGCCAATCCATTTCGCCGACCTGAACTGGGAAAGCGGCAGCCTGATCACCGATATCCTGCGGATCATTGTCGAGAAGGGCTACGGCCTGCCCACCGACACATTGCCGGGCACCACCATTACCCTCGAGACCGCACTGGCCAACAATGACATCCAGGTCATTGGCGAGGAGTGGGCCGGGCGCAGTCCGGTGTGGGTCAAGGCCGAGGCCGAGGGCAAGGTGGTCGCGCTTGGCGATACGGTCAAGGGTGCCACCGAAGGCTGGTGGGTGCCGGAATACGTGATCAAGGGCGACCCGGGCAAGGGCATCAAGGCGATGGCGCCGGACCTGCGCAGCGTCAGCGATCTGCCCAAATACAAAGACGTGTTCAAGGACCCGGAAGCACCCAACAAGGGGCGTTTCCTCAACAGCCCCATCGGCTGGACCTCGGAAGTGGTCAACAAGCAGAAGTTAAAGGCTTATGGACTGGACGACAGCTACGTCAATTTCCGCAGCGGTTCGGGGGCGGCATTGGACGCGGAGATCAGTTCGTCGATTCGCCGGGGTAAACCGGTGTTGTTCTATTACTGGTCGCCTACGCCATTGCTCGGTCGCTTCAAACTGATTCAACTGGAAGAGCCGCCCTTCGATGCCGAAGCCTGGAAGACCCTGACCGACGCCGACAACCCCAATCCGCAACCCACCCGGTCGCTGCCTTCGAAATTGTCCATTGGCGTGTCCACGCCGTTTCAGAAGCAGTATCCACAGATTACCGAGTTCTTCAGCAAGGTCGATTTTCCCATCGATCCGTTGAACAAGGCTTTGGCAGACATGAGCGAAAAACATACCCCGCCACGTCAGGCGGCGGAAGATTTCATGAAGAAACACCCGGATGTGTGGAAGGCCTGGGTGCCCAGGGAGGTGGCGGACAAGGTGTCTGCCGAGTTGAAATGATGTAGTAGGGCTGATATCGCTTTCGCGAGCAGGCTCGCTCCCACAATGGATAGCACATTACCTGTGGGAGCGAGCCTGCTCGCGAAGCTTTTGCTTTTAGAACCTGGTCTGCACCGCCAACTCAAAAGTCCGCGGCGTACCCAGGTAGTACGCCGGCGACACATGGGCAAACTCGGCATACACCTCATTGGTCAGGTTACGCACCCGACCGGTGACGGTGGTATGCCGATCGACCTTGTAACTCAAAAACGAGCCGAACAACGTGTACGACGGTACGGTCATGGTATTGGCGCTGTCGGCGAACACCGACGCCACGTAGCGTGCGTCCACACCCCCTTGCCATTGCGGCGAAAAATCATACGTCAGCCACAGATTGCCCACCCGATCCGGCACGTTGGTCGGTGTGTTGCCCTTACGTGAAACTACTTGGCCCGCTGCGTTCTTTTCCGTGAACTCGTCGTATTGGGCATCGACCCAGGCAAAGTTGCCCTCGACCAGCAGCTTGTCGGTGACTCGCAGTGAACTGGCCAGTTCAATGCCGTTGGAGGTTTGCTGGCCCACCGGAATGCTCGAAGTCGGGTCCAGCGGGGCGGTTACCGCGAAGTCCTTGCGCTCGATCGTGTACGCCGCCACCGTCGCTGCACCCCGGCCGTCCAGGTAATCGAACTTGCTGCCGATCTCCCATTGCTTGCCGGTGGACACATCGAAGTCTTGGGTGCCATTGGGTTGCTCGGCGGCGGTGCTGTACTGCGCGTAGACGTTGGCCGAAGGCAGAATTTGATAGGTCAGGCCGACCCGTCCGGTGACTGGTTCCCAACTGCGCTTGAGGTGTCGAGGATTACTGGCGGTCACGACGCGGTGGTTGGTCACGTCGAGGTCGATGTCGTCGTAGCGCAGACCGGTGAGCAACGACAGTTTGTCGGTGAGTGCCAGGCGATTTTCGACGAACAGGGCTTTGGTGGTGACCTCGTTGGTCTTGTCGCTGACGAAACCCTGTTGCGTGCCCGGGATGTCGTAGAAGTGACCCGGCGAGTAGTTGTTGGGGTCGACCGTGCTGGCACCTTTGACGTTCAGGGGGAAGTTGGTGGTCTGGTTGACCTTGTACTCGAAACCGCCAGACCAGGTGGTCGCCAGCCCCAGCAGCGTGTTGTCGTGGCGCACTTCGAACTGGTTGCCGTTCTGCTCGCCCTGGTGCCGTACCTGATACGCCGTGGAGCGGTTCACCACGGTGTTGTCGGCGTTGTACTGGTAGGTTTCCAGGTTGCGGTAATCGCGCTGGCTGTCGAGGTGGTAAAGCATGTTGCGCAGGGTGGTGCTGTCGTTGATCCGGTAGTCGATGATCGAACGCACCCAGATCGTCCGCTGCTCGTAGCGGCCGTCCTCGACGTTGTAGTTGTTGAAGCGATTGTGTTTATCGATCTTCAATTCGCCAGCCTTGGGATTCAAAACCGGAGTGCCCCAGTAAGGGCTGTCTTCGTGTTCGTCCTGGTACTCCAGGGCCAGGGTGTGGGACAGGTCCGGCGTCAGGTCGCTGAGCAAGGAGAACGCCAGGCTCCAGGCATCGCGTTCCTGGCGGTCGATGTAACCGTTGCCGGTGTTATGGCTGACATCGAGGCGTGCGTAATGCTGCACGTCCGCGCCGGCCTCGCTCAGGGCGTGATTGAGGCCGAAGGCGGTTTCGCTGGTGTCGTAGGTGCCGTAGCTGACCCGACCTTCGAGTGCCTGCTCGTCACGGGTCGCCAGTTTGGTCACGTAGTTCAGCGAGCCGCCCACGGAGCCGGCACCGTTGATCAGCGATGACGGACCGCCGACCAACTCCACCCGGTCGTAAATCCAGGCATCCACCGGCCGGGCGAGGCCGCCGGAGACATTGACGCCGTTGAACATCTGAGTGATCTGGCTGCTGGTGAACCCCCGGTACGAGACGAAACCGCCAAAGCCCGGTGGTGCGCTCGCGTTCACGCCGGGCAGGGTGTTGGCGGCGTCCTGGAAATTCTGTGCGCCATGGCGCTCGATGTCGTTGCGGTTGGCGATGGCCACCGAGGCCGGGGTTTCCCGCACGCTCAATCCCAGTCGCGAGGCCATGCCGCTGGATTGATCAAGGTTGAGGCCCGGTTCGGCATCTTGCTCGCCGTCGACAGTGATGGGGGCGAGGTCGATGGTCGATTGCGCCCAGGCGTTAACGGACAGGCAGCCGAACAGGCTGGCCAGTAAAGGGACGTGTTTCATCGATGAATCCTGAATTCTTGGCTAGAGAATCAGCGCACACGCAATCGCTTCGCGTAAACGAAGTGAGCTGATTGATAAAAGCGAAGTGATTCAGGCGAGCGGCGGCGCGCGCGGGTTGGCCGAAGGCCAGGTGAAGCGGGCAGGGAGGTCGGCACTGGCAATGGGCGCCAGGGGCGGGCTGTGTTGCTCCGGAAGGATGGCCAGGGTCAGGCTGGAGTTGAATGCCGGGCCCATGCCCCCGGTGGAGCACAGAGGACAGCCGAATGCTTGGGACAGGGTCGGCAGTTGTTCTTTGGAAGATGGGCTCGAGACCGGTGCCTGGGTCGCCGGGTCGACCGTACAGAACTGGCCGCCGATGCCGTTGAGCTGCATTCCGACCATTTGCCCGTGACCGATGCTGCAGGCGAACACGTTGAGCAGAACGCAGCAATAGAGCGTCCAGGCCAGCAGTGAGCGATCGGAGCGGGAGAATTTCATGGGGCGGCACTTTACTCCTCCGCCGACCGGTCGTGCACGTCAAAAAATGCCGACTACGATGATTTTGTCCAAATCTCTTTCAAGGATCTTCAACCATGACCTTTGCGTTGGCTCAATGGCTGGTGACGATATTTGCAGCGATCAGTTCGGTACATGTGTATTGGGCGTTGGGTGGGGAATGGGCGGCGGTGGCGGCCGTACCCCAGGTGCCGGTGGAGGGCGGTGTGCACTTGCAACCGGCCTTCGAACCGCGAGGTTGGGTCACGCTGCTGGTGGCTGCTGCCTTGTTGGTGATTTCCGCGCTGGTCTGTCTACGGGTCGGCTGGTGGCTGCCGCAGGTAGAGCATCGGTCGCTGCAGTGGGTGATCAGCGCAATCGCGATACTGCTGTTCGCCCGGGCGATTGGCGATTCGGAGCTGGTGGGTTTTTTCAAGGAGATCAAGGATTCGCGGTTTGCCCGGTGGGATACCTGGGTTTACTCGCCGTTGTGTGTGGTGTTGGGAGGCGGGTTGTTGGCGGTGGCCTGGGTCTGAGTTGCCCCGACTGACGTCTTCGCGAGCAGACTCGCTCCCACAGGGGAAATGCAATTCAATGTGGGAGCGAGCCTGCTCGCGAAGAGGCCGGCCCGATCAATACAAATTCCGAATTCAAATGCCAGGTTCGGTACGCCGGCTGCTCACCTCCGCCGGCACATCATCCCCGGCCATGCGCTTGCGGAACAGCGCTGCCCGCGCCAGCAGCAAGGTGGTCACCGGCACGGTAATCGCCAGCAGGATCGGGATCAGCCACGCATGCAAGACGGGCGAAGACTTTAGACCCGAAAAGTAGATGATCGACGCCAGCGCCACGCACCACGCACCCAGGGTCGAGGCCAGCGCGGGCGGGTGCATGCGCTGGAAGTAATCTTTCATTCGTACCAGGCCAATGGCGCCGATCAGGGCAAACAGGCTGCCGAACACCAGCAGGATTGCCACAGCGATTTCCACCCACATCGACAATTCGACGGTCATTCGATCACCTCACCACGCAGCAGGAATTTCGCCAGGGCAAACGAGCCGACGAAGCCGAACAGTGCGATCAGCAGTGCCGCCTCGAAGTAGGTATCACTGGCATAGCGAATGCCCAGGGTCAGCATCATCAGCATGGCGACGATGTACAGGTAGTCCAGCGCCAGCACCCGGTCCTGGGCGGATGGCCCCTTGAACAGGCGGATCAGGGTCAGGATCATCGCCACGGAAAACAGGAACAGGCTCAGCAGGATTGCGTTCGACAGCAAGGCGCTCATTCGAAAATCTCCATCAACGGGCGCTCATAGGTCGCCTTGAAGTGCTCGATGAACGGCGCTTCTTCATCCAGATCGAAGACATGCAGCAACAGAACGCTGCGGTCCAGCGCCAGTTCCGACCAGACCGTGCCGGGCACCACAGTGCAGATCATCGACAAGGTCGCCAGGCCATTGGCATCGCGCAGGTCCAGCGGCACCTTGATGAACCGCGAGCGCGGCGGGCGACGGTTGGCGTTGAGCACGCCCCAGGCCACGGCGAGATTGGATGCCAGTACATCGCGACCGACCACCAGGAACAGGCGCAGGATCACTCCCGGTCGGCGGATGCGGATCGACTGCGGCCGCAACTTGCGCATCATCAATGGTGCGCAGAAGCCCAGCGCGGCACCCAGCAGCAGGTTGCCGGGGCTCATCGACAGGTTCAGCACCAGCCACAACAACCACAGGGCCAGCGATAGCCACGGCGCGGGAAACAGTCGCTTCATGGTTGCACCTCCAGCAACGCGGCCCTGGCTTCCGGCCCCGGAACGGCACGGGTGCCGAGCACGGCCATCACGTATTGCTGCGGATTGTTCAAGGCATCGGCGGCGGCCTGGGTATAGCGCAGCAGCGGTTCGGCCTTGAAGGTCAACGCGATGCTCAAACCCAGCAGGGCGAAGATCGGCACGCATTCCAGGCGACGCAGTACCGGTGACGGTCGTTCAGCCGGCGACCAGAAACGCTGGATGCCCAGGCGCGAAAAGGCCAGAAGCGAGGCCAGGCCAGAAAGGATCAGTAACGCCAGCAAACCCCACGCGGCATTTGAGATCGCTGCTTCGTTACCCAGGCCCAACGGATTGAGCAGGGCGCTGAGCAGCCCGAGCTTGCCGATGAACCCGGAGAGTGGCGGCATGCCGACGATCAGCAGGGTGCAGGCAATGAAGCTCAAACCGAGAAAGGCCATGGTCCAGGGAATCACCTGGCCGACCACGGCTTTCTGGTCGTCGTCGAGGTTGATGCCCTTGACCAGCGCCGACGATTCTTGCGGTCGCGGCAGCATTTCGTTTTCATCTTCCAGCGGGATTTCGCCGGCCGAGCGTGAGCGTTCGATCAACTCGGCCAGCAGGAACAACGCACTCAAGGCCAGGGTCGAGCTGACCAGATAGAACAGCGCCGCGCCGATCAGGTTCGGTTGGGCGAAACCGATGGCCGACAGCAGGATCCCCGCCGACACCAGAATGCTCAGGCTGGCCATGCGTTCCAGGCGTTGCGCGGCGAGGATCGCCACGGCGGCGCAGACGATGGTTGCCATGCCGCCGTAGATCAGCCAGTCGCCACCGAAGTACGCCGACGCCCCGGCCTGACCGGAGAACAGCAGGGTCCACAGGCGCAGGAAGGTATAGACGCCGACCTTGGTCATGATCGCGAACATCGCCGCCACCGGTGCGCTCGCCGAGGAATACGCCGGCACCAGCCAGAAGTTCAGCGGCCACATCCCGGCCTTGGCCAGGAACGCTACCGCCAGGATGCCCGCACCCGCGTGCAGCAGGCCGCGATCGGCCTCTGGCACCAGGGGGATTTTCAGCGCCAGGTCGGCCATGTTCAGGGTACCGGTGACGCCATAGATCAGCGCCGCGCCGATCAGGAACAGGGTCGAAGCCAACAGGTTGATCGAGATGTAATGCAGTCCGGACGACACCCGCGCCCGGCCCGAGCCGTGCAGCATCAGGCCATAGGACGCGGCCAGCAGCACTTCGAAGAACACGAACAGGTTGAACAGATCCGCCGTCAGGAACGCGCCATACAGTCCCATCAACTGGATCTGGAACAGCGCGTGGAAACTCGAACCTGCGCTGTCCCAACGGGCCATGGCAAACAGCAGGGCGCTGACGCCGATGATCCCGGTCAGCACCAGCATCAGCGCCGACAGGCGATCGACCACCAGCACCAGGCCGAACGGCACCTGCCAGTTGCCCGGCAGGTAGACGCCGATGGAGCCGGGCACACCGGTGGTTTGCGTCCATTGCAGCAGCAACAGCGAAATACCCAGGCCCAGCAGGCTGGAACACAGATTGATTTTGGCCTTGAGCGGGCGATGTTTCTCGCCGAGCATCAGCATGACGGCGGCGGTTAGCAGCGGCAGCAGGATGGGGGCCGCGATCAGGTGCGTCATCGCATTCATTCTTTAGGCTCCCGGCCATCCACATGGTCGGTGCCGGTCAGGCCCCGAGAGGCCAGCAAGACCACCAGGAACAGCGCGGTCATGGCGAAGCTGATGACGATCGCGGTCAGTACCAGCGCTTGCGGCAACGGGTCGGTGTAGTGCAGCAGGTCCTGCGGCACGCCGTCCTTGATGATCGGCTCCTTGCCGATGAACAGGCTGCCCATGCTGAAGATGAACAGGTTGACGCCATAGGACAGCAGGCACAGGCCCATGACCACCTGGAATGTCCGGGGACGCAGGATCAGCCAGACACCAGAGGCGGCCAGTGCGCCGATGGCGATTGCGATGACTTCTTCCATCAGACGGCCTCCTTGATGACGACGGGTTTGGGCTGGGCAGCGGTCTTGTGGCCCCGGACCGATTGGTGGGCGAGGGCGGTGAGGATCAGCAGTGTCGAGCCGACCACCACGGCGTACACGCCGACATCAAAGAACAGCGCGCTGGCCAGGTGAATGTCGCCCAGCAGCGGCAGGCTGAAATGCCAGGTGTGGGTGGTCAGGAACGGATAGCCGACCGCCATCGCACCCAGGCCGGTGACCGTGGCGAACAGCAGGCCGGTGCTCATCCAGCGCAGCGGTCGCAGGCTCATCTGGGCCTCGACCCACTGGGTGCCCGCCACCATGTATTGCAGGATGAATGCCACCGACATCACCAGTCCCGCGACGAAACCGCCGCCCGGTTGGTTATGCCCGCGCATGAACAGGTAGAACGACACCACCAGGGCAATCGGCAGCAGCAGGCGCACCAGCGCCGCCGGGACCATCATGAAACCCAGGGCGGTGTCGCTGGCCTGGCGCGGGTTGACCAGGTCAGTGACCACGTCGGGCGCCAGCAAACGCTGCTGGGCCGGCAACTGCAGGCTCTCCTTCGGCGGGCGGAAACGGCGCAGCAGGGCGAACACCGTCAGCGCTACCGCCACCAGCACGGTGATTTCACCGAGGGTGTCGAAGCCGCGGAAGTCCACCAGCATCACGTTGACCACGTTGCTGCCGCCGCCCTCGGGCAAGGCGCGACTCAAATAGAAGGAGGAAATATCGTTCGGCGTCTGGCGCGTCAACATCGCGTAGGCCAGCAACGCCATGCCGCCGCCAACCACAGCCGACAGCAGCAAGTCGCGGATACGCCGGATACGCGCCTTGCGCAGGCTGCTCGGCAAGGGCGACACCTCTTCGATCCGGCGTGGCAGCCAGCGCAGGCCCAGCAGGATCAGCACGGTGGTCACCACTTCGACCACCAGTTGCGTCAAGGCCAGGTCCGGTGCCGAGAACCAGACGAAAGTCACGCAGGTCATCAGGCCGCAGACGCTGACCATGGTCAGGGCGGCGAGACGGTGGTACTTGGCTTGATACGCGGCGCCGAGCGCGCAGGCAATCGCCAGCAGCCAAAGGATGACGAACACGATCGAGCCTGGAATTTTTGGCCGGTCGCCCCAGTGCAGACTGCTGTGCAGCATCGGGATCAACCCCGCCAGGACGGCGGCGAGGACCATCAGGAACAGTTGGGTTTGCAGACGTCGGGTACTGATGTACGGCTCCAGGCGACGAGCCAGGCGCATTTTGATCACCAGGCTGCGCTCGAACAGGCGCTTGCCATTGAACCGGCCAATCAGCGGCGGGTAGCGGAAGCGTCCGCGCTTGAGCTGATTGCGCAGCAATAGATACAGCACGATGCCGCAGGACATGGCGATCAGGCTCATGATCATTGGCGCGTTCAAGCCGTGCCAGATCGCCAGGCTGTATTCCGGCAGCGTGCCGCCCACCACCGGCAACGCGGCGGCGGCCAGCAACGGGCCGACTACTTGCGCCGGAAAGATCCCCACCACCAGGCAGGTGAACACCAGCAACTCCACCGGCGCGCGCATCCAGCGCGGCGGTTCGTGCGGGGTGTGGGGCAGGTCGGTGGCGGTGGGACCGAAGAACACGTCCACGGTGAAACGCAGGGAGTAGGCGACGCTGAAGGTCCCGGCGATGGTCGCGACGATGGGCAGCGTTGCTTCGATCCAGGCGGTGGCGTTGATGAACACCGTTTCGGCGAAGAACATTTCTTTCGACAGGAAGCCGTTGAGCAACGGCACGCCGGCCATGGAGGCACTGGCAACCATGGCCAGGGTGGCGGTGAACGGAATCAGTTTGAACAGGCCATTGAGCCGGCGAATGTCCCGGGTGCCGCTTTCGTGGTCGATGATCCCGGCGGCCATGAACAGCGAGGCCTTGAAGGTGGCGTGGTTGAGGATGTGGAATACCGCGGCCACTGCCGCCAGCGGGCTGTTCAGGCCCAGCAGCAGGGTGATCAGGCCCAGGTGGCTGATGGTCGAGTAGGCCAGCAGGCCCTTGAGGTCGTTCTGGAACATCGCGCAATAGGCGCCGAGCAACAGGGTGCACGCTCCGGCGCCGCTGACGATGTAGAACCATTCTTCGCTGCCGGACAGCGACGGCCACAGCCGCGCGAGCAGGAACACCCCGGCTTTGACCATGGTCGCCGAGTGCAGATAGGCCGAGACCGGCGTCGGCGCGGCCATGGCGTGGGGCAGCCAGAAGTGGAAGGGAAATTGCGCGCTTTTGCTCAGGGCGCCGATCAGGATCAGGGGCAGAAGGATGGGGTAGAGGGCATGGGCACGAATCAGATCGCCGGCGGCCAGGACCTTGTCCAGGTCATAGCTGCCGACGACATGGCCAAGCAGCATGACCCCCGCCAGCAGGCACAAACCGCCGGCCCCGGTGACCATCAGCGCCATGTACGCGCCGCGTCGGGCATCGGCGCGATGGTGCCAGTAGCCGATCAGCAGGAACGAGAAGAGGCTGGTCAGTTCCCAGAAAAACACCATTTGAATCAGGTTGCCGGAGATCACCAACCCGAGCATGGCGCCCATGAACGCCAGGAAAAACGCGAAGAAGCGTGGCACCGGATCGTCCGGCGACATGTAGTAACGGGCATACAGCGACACCAATGTGCCGATACCCAGCACCAGCATCGAGAACAGCCAGGCGAAACCGTCCATGCGCAGGACGAAGTTCAGGCCCAGGCTCGGCAGCCAGAAGAACTCTTCACGGATTACGCCGCCATGGGCGATTTGCGGGTACAGAAGGGCGACCTGGACGGTGCCGATCAGGGCAACCAGGCCAGCCAGGAGGGATTCGGTGTTACGCGCGTTGTGTGGCAGCACCGCTGCCAGACAGCTGCCTATGAAAGGCAGAAGCAGTAGAACTATCAGGGACATAGGCTTCTAATCTGCGGAAGTTTGTGAAGCATCATACGTGCCAGCTCCCGGATCACCAAACGCCAAGCTGTCGCAGAATCCTACAAGGTAGACTGAAAATTCTTGATTCACATTGTTTCAGAAGACTGTATTTAGCAGGGCTGGCCCCTTCGCGAGCAGGCTCGCTCCCACAGAGGGAATGCATTTCAACTGTGGGAGCGAGCCTGCTCGCGAAAGCTATCTATCAAGCACCGAAGATATTGCGGTTACTCTTGTACTTCCTGCTCCAAGGCTTGCTCAGCCACAGCACCCTTACCCTTGGTCTTCAACTCACTGACAATCACCGCCGCCACGATCAACCCGGCCCCCAGCAAGGCAATCGCTGGCAGCCGCTCCCCGGCAATCCGCCCGACAATCCCGGCCCACACCGGCTCACCGGCATAAATCAGGGTCGCCCGAGTCGGCGAAACACTTTTCTGCGCCCAGTTCATCGCCACCTGAATCGCCGCACTCGCCGCGCCTAGCCCCAACGCACTGCACAACAGCAGCCAGGAAAAGTCCGGAATGCGTTCCTGGGTCGGCACCACCATCAGGAACGACAGCAATGAGGTGACCGCCAGTTGCACCACCGTCACCCGCTTCACGTCGACCTGGCCGGCGAAGGTGCTGATCAAAATGATTTCCGCGGCAATGGCGATGGCGCTGATCAGCGTGGCAATTTCACCGGGACTGAAATGGAAGGACGCGCCGGCCGGCCCCGACAGCAGCATCAGACCGGTAAATGCCAGCATGATCCCGAGGCTGGGCATCAACCCGGGGCGACGTCCCAGCACCAACCATTGCAGCAAGGGCACGAAGGGCACGTACAACGCCGTGATGAACGCCGACTGGCTGCTGGGAATGCTTTGCAGGCCGACGGTCTGCAAGCCGTAGCCGAGCATGATCGCTACGCCGATAAAGGCGCCGGCCTTGAGTTCGAACAGGGTCAGCTCCCGCAGGCTGCGCCAGGAGAACAGGGCGACAAGGCTCGCTGCGGCGGCAAAGCGCAGGCCGACGAAAAACATCGGCCCGCTGACGGTCATTGCATGCTGGACCAGCAGAAAGGTCCCGCCCCAGACCATGGTGATCAATACCAGCACGCACTCAGCCTTGCTGAGCCGCAGGAAACGGGAAGAAGCCTGGGGGGAGTTCACCGACGTCATGATCTTGCACACTATAAGAGGGGGACGCACAATGCGCCCGAAGTTGGGCAGTATACTGCGCAACACCATCAAGTGAGCAATATAGTGCACAAAGATTCCACGCAACGGGCTTCGGTCCTGCAGCACGTCAGCCAGAATGTTCGGCGTTTGCGCCATGCCGCCGACATGAGCCAGACAGCCCTGGCGGAAAAGTCCGGTGTCAGCCGGCGCATGCTGGTGGCCATCGAGGCCGGCGAGAAGAATGTCAGCCTGACCACCCTAGACCGCGTGGCCGAGGCCCTGGACGTGGCGTTCAGCGATCTGATCCAGGCCCCCGATGTGCGCGACCACAGTCGCATCAATGAATTGGCCTGGGCCGGGACCATCCCCGGCAGCAAGGCGGTGTTGCTGGCCAAGGCCAATGCCAGTCGTGAAGTCGAGCTCTGGGAGTGGCGCCTGGAACCCGGCGAGCATTACCCCTCGGAGCCGGACGCCGATGGCTGGAGCGAACAGTTTTATGTCTTCGAAGGTTGTCTGACGGTGATGGTCGGTGAGGTACCGCACCGCATCGCCGCCGGCGAGTTCTTCATGTTTGCCAGCAACCAGCCCCATTCCTATCGCAACGATGGTCCGGTGGCGGTGCGTTTTGTGCGCAACGTGGTGATTTGAACTGTTGGTCGATCAACACTGGATAAACACTTTGTTGTTCCAAAGCTGTCAGCGTTTCTCTGATTGATCGTTAACTGGCTGATAATTAAAGATTTAATTTTCAGGCATGACTCCTGCAGAGCTCCGGGAAATCATTCCCCAAGCTTCGGAGCGCCGCTTGATGGCCCGTGAAATTCGTCTTAACGCCTTTGACATGAACTGCGTCGGCCACCAGTCGCCGGGGTTGTGGGCGCATCCGCGGGATCGCTCGTGGCAATACAAGGATCTGGAGTACTGGACTGACCTGGCGAAGATCCTTGAGCGTGGCAAGTTCGACGGATTGTTCATTGCCGATGTGCTGGGCATCTACGACGTCTACAACGGCAACGGTGAGGCGGCGATTCGCCAGGCCGCGCAGGTGCCGGTCAACGACCCACTGCAATTGATCCCGCCCATGGCGCTGGTCACCGAACATCTGGGGTTTGGCCTGACCGCATCGCTGTCGTTCGAACATCCGTATCCGTTCGCCCGGCGCCTGTCGACCCTTGACCACCTGACCAAGGGCCGCGCCGGCTGGAACATCGTCACCTCGTACCTGGAAAGCGGCGCGAAGAACCTCGGGCAGAAAACCCAGACCGAACATGACGCCCGCTACGACTTCGCCGAAGAGTACCTGGAGGTTTGCTACAAGCTCTGGGAAGGCAGCTGGGAAGAGGGTGCGATCCTGCGCGACCGTGAGCGTCGGGTGTTCAGCGATCCGAGCAAAATCCACGAGATCCGGCATGTCGGCAAACACTTCCAGGTCCCGGGCATTCATCTGTGTGAGCCGTCACCGCAACGCACGCCGGTTTTGTATCAGGCCGGTGCATCGAGTCGCGGCAAGCAATTCGCCGCTGAACATGCCGAGTGCGTATTCGTCGCCGCCCCCTCGAAAGTGCTGCTGAAGAAAACCGTGGCTGATATCCGTCGTCGCGCGGCAGAGGCCGGGCGCGATCCAAGGAAAATCCTGATCTTCAACCTGCAAACGGTGATCCTCGGCGAGACCGATGCCAAGGCCAAGGCCAAGTTCGAGGAATACAAAACCTGGGTCAGCTATGAAGGCGCCATGGCGTTGATTTCGGGGTGGACCGGGATCGATTTCAGCCAGTTCAAACCGGACGAACCACTCAAGCATGTGCACACCAACGCCATTCAATCGGCGGTGGAGGCGTTTTCCACAGCGGACCCGAACAAGGTCTGGACCCCCAACGAACTGGCTGACTGGGTGGGCATCGGCGGCTTTGGTCCATTGTTCGTCGGCAGCCCGGAAACCGTGGCCGACCTGCTGCAGGAATGGGTCGAGGACACTGATGTGGACGGCTTCAACCTGGCCTATGCACTGACCCACGAAACGTTCATCGATGCCGTGGAATTGTTGGTGCCGGAATTGCAGAAGCGTGGGGCGTACAAGACTGAATATGCCCCGGGGACCTTGCGCGAGAAGTTGTTCGGAGAGGGGCCGCGCTTGCCGCAGATTCATCCAGGCAGTGGGTATCGCGATCTAGGGGCGTTGCATCGGCAAGACAGGAAAGTCGTGTCAGCCTGAAACAACCCCCTGTGGGAGCGAGCCTGCTCGCGAAGAGGGCTGCACATCCAGCATTGATGCCGCCTGACACAC
>NZ_JBPKAM010000009.1:0-99576 GCF_051216495.1 Pseudomonas baetica
ATCCAGCAACGATGTCGACTGACACTCCGTCTTCGCGAGCAGGCTCGCTCCCACAGTAAAAACACGCCACACAGTTCCTCTTAACCAGACAACAAAAACAATCGGACACCCCAAGGGAAGTCCGCCTGGAGAAACGCAATGAGCCTGAATGCATTGGAGGCCGGGGCGAGCCCGGCCGTTAGCCACGACGAAGAAAAAGCCCTGGTCAGCAAGGTCGCCTGGCGATTGATGCCGCTGATCATGGTCTGCTACCTGTTCGCGTTCTTCGACCGCATCAACATCAGCTTCGCCAAGTTCCAGTTGCAGGCCGACCTGAGCCTGAGCGACACGGCCTACGGCCTCGGTGCCGGGTTGTTCGTGGTCGGTTACGTGATTTTCGAAGTGCCCAGCAACATGATGCTTTACAAGGTCGGCGCCCGTCGCTGGATCGCCCGGATCATGATGTCCTGGGGCCTGGCCACCGCGCTGATGGTGTTCGTCAACAGCGAATGGCAGTTCTATGTGCTGCGATTCGTGATCGGCGCGATGGAGGCCGGTTTTGCACCGGGCGTGCTGTACTACCTGACGCTGTGGTTTCCGCAGCACTATCGCGGGCGCATCACCTCGATGCTGTTCCTGTCATCGGCCTTTGCCGGTCTGGTCGGTGCACCGTTTTCCGGGCTGGTACTGCAGCACCTTGACGGATTTCTGGACATGCGTGGCTGGCACTGGTTGTTCCTGCTCGGTGGCGTGCCCTGCATCGGCCTCGGTTTGCTGGTACTCACCCTGCTCAAGGACCGCATCGAAGATGCCCATTGGCTGACGCCTTCGGAGAAAACGCTGCTGGCCAGTCGCATCGCTCACCATGAACCGCACAAGAGTGGCGGTTCGTTACTGGCGGCGCTGAAAATCCCCGGTTTCCTGACCTTGGGCCTGATCTACTTCCTGATTCAAGTGGCGTCCTACGGTTTGAATTTCTGGGCACCGCAACTGATCCGCAGCGCCGGTACCGAAAGCCCGGTGATGATCGGTATGCTGACGGCCATCCCTTATATCTGCGGCGCCATCAGCATGGTGGTGATCGGGCGTTTGTCCGATGCCTCGGGCGAACGACGCAAGTTTGTCGCAGGGCTGGTTGCGGTGGGTGCCATCGGCTTCTTCAGTGCGGGGATCTTCGCCAATCACACGACCTTCCTGATCGTTGCCCTTGGCTTGCTCGGCGCCGGAATCATCGCCTCCATCCCTAGCTTCTGGACCCTGCCGCCAAAACTGCTGGCTGGCGCCGGTGCCGGGGCGGCGGGCGGGATTGCGGTGATCAACACGCTCGGCCAGTTCGGCGGCATCGTCAGCCCGGTCATGGTCGGACGGATCAAGGACCTGACCGGTAGCACCACCCCGGCGTTGTATGTCATCGGCGTCTGCGCACTGATCGCCGTGGCGCTGTTGATGTGGGGCCTGCCGCAGAAACTGCGCACGCTGGACAAGTTTTAAGGATTCGCAGGCTACGGCAGCTCCCACAAGGACCACGCACCCTTGTAGGAGCTGCCGAAGGCTGCGATCTTTTGCTCTTCAAGAGGCCGCAGTCACCGTTTTCCCCACTGCATCACCAAACTGAATCACCAACACTCCTGCAATCAGCAACACCGCGCCAAATACCTTGGGCAATGTCACCTGCCGATCCAGCAACCCAAACCAGCCAAAGTGATCCAGCACCAGCGACGCCACCACTTGCCCCGCCAGCGACAGGGCCAGGAACCCTGAAGCCCCCAGCTTCGGCAGCAGCACCACAGCCAGGGAAATAAAACACACCCCGAAAGCACCCCCGGCCCACATCCACAGTGGAGCCCTGGTGATGAACGTCACTGAAGGCAGCGGCAAACGCATCGCCAGGATGATCGGCAACAACACCAGAATGCTCACCAGCAACGAGGCCAACGTCGCCAACAATGGATGACCCAAGCCACGTCCAAGGTTGAAGTTGATCGCACTCTGGAAAGGCACCACCGCCCCGGCAATCACGGCGAGTAATAAAAGACCGACTCCATGCAACGTACTCATGTTCATGCTCCAAGAGGTTTTGCTGGACTCTAGGGTATTCATCACGCAGATTTAAATTCCGTTTTGTTATCCAGAACATGCACCAAATGAATGATCTGCGCCGCATCGACCTTAACCTGCTGGTGATCCTCGACGCCTTGCTCAGCGAACAGCACGTGACCCGTGCGGCTGAGCGTTTGCACCTAAGTCAGCCTGCGGTTAGCCATGCCCTGGCACGTTTGCGTGATCTGCTGGGTGATCCGCTGCTGGTGCGGGCCGGTGCTGGTCTGATGCCGACACCGAGAGCGCTGGAATTGACGGCGCCGCTGGCCGAAGCCCTGGCCCAGGTGCAAGCGCTACTGGCGCCAAGCGCCTTTGACCCGGCCACCGCCAAGCGCACGTTTCGCCTGGCGATGTCCGACTATGGCGCCGCCATCGTACTGCCAGGCTTGATCCGCACACTGCGCCGCGAAGCACCGGGCATCGATCTGCAAATCAGCCACGCCAGCCGCGAAGGCATGCTTGACGGTGTGCTCAATGGCGACATCGATATCGCCGCTGGCGTGTTTCCGGAAATGCCCAATGAGTTGCGCAGCACGCCGCTGTTCGAGGAGCACTACGCGTGTCTGCTGGACCGTAACACGCTACCCGCCGATGGTGCCCTGGATCTGTCCACTTACCTGAGCCGACCCCATGTCCTGCTGGAAATGCGCGGCAGCGGCACCCCGGAAATCGAGCGTGCATTGACCGCTGTGCGTGAGCGCCGTCGAGTGGCCGTCAGCCTGCCGCATTGGAATGTCGCCCCGGCACTCATCGGCGGTACCGATTTGATTCTCACCGTCGCGTCCCGGGCCTTGCGCGATATCGATCAATCGTCACTGATCGTTGTTCCACCACCGTTCCACATTCCGTCTTTTACCTTTGTTCTGGTGTGGCACAAGCGGCGAGGTGGGGATCAGGCGTTGAGTTGGTTGAATGCGCGGATTGAGGAGGGGGTAAGGTCCTGATGAAGTTCTTCGACGATCAGTCAGTCGATACCCAATAACCTGATATAGACTGGCCACCATTCACCAAACAGTTCAAAAGGACTTCCCATGACCCCATCGCTGCTAATGGCCGTGCTTGCCTCGGGCTTCATCTATGGCATTACGCCGGGGCCGGGTGTTTTGGCGGTGTTCGGGATTGGCGCGGCCCATGGGCGGCGGGCGGGGGCGGGGTTTCTCTGCGGGCATTTGCTGGGCGATGTGATCTGGTGCAGCACGGCACTGGTGGCAATTGTCGGTGCGCGGGAAATCGGCAGCACGGCGTTCGATGTTTTGGGCGTGCTCAGCGGTCTGTATCTGTTCTGGCTCGGCTGGCGTGCGGTACGGGCGCGTCGCAGTGGTGCCGAAGCTCCTCAGGGGCCGGCGCGTCAGCCGTTCTGGCATGGCATCCTGTTTGGCCTGACCAACCCGAAGGCCTATCCGGTGGCCGTGGCCACGTTCACCGCATTACTGTCGAGCCGTGCCGAGTTGCTGACGTGGTCGATGCTGCCGTGGCTGATCTTCCTGAGCTTCGTCGGTGGCCTTTTCGCCTACGCTATCCTCATCGGCATTGTCGGGGCGCGCCGGGTGCGCACCTTGTATCAACGCCATGAGCTGGCTATCACCCGGCTGTGCGGGGTGATGTTCATCGGTTTTGCCATCAATGCCCTGGCGCATGCCTTGCCGGGGCTGGTAACGAACAAAGCTTGACGCTGATCGCGGGACTGCATCAGTGGCACATGTTTCGGTCAGGGATGGTTTCTTATTGCTGCATCGTTCGGACACGCTCTCGGCACCATGACCATCAGTAATTCCGCTCCGTTGGCGAGCTACATTGACCTTTTGCTGGACGCCGTTTGCGCGGTCGATAAACAAGGCCGCTTCGTTTTTGTCAGTGCCGCCTGCGAACGCGTTTTTGGTTACACCCCTGACGAGATGATCGGCCGGCAAATGATCGATCTGGTACACCCGGCCGATCGGCAGCGTACCCTGGATGCCGCGCGGGAGATCATGGGAGGCGAGCCCAAGCTCAATTTCGAAAACCGCTATCTGCGCAAGGATGGCCGGGTAGTGAACATCCTCTGGTCGGCACGCTGGTCGGAGGTCGATCAATTGCGCATCGCCGTGGCTCGCGACATCACCGAGCGCAAGCAGGCCGAGTCCCGGCAGGCGGCGCTGTATGCGATCTCCGAAGCGGCGCATGCGGCGGAAGACTTGCTGGCGTTGTTCAAACGCATCCACATGATCATCGGCGAGTGGCTGCCGGCGCTGAATTTTTCCGTGGCGCTGTATGACGAACACTGTGCGCAGCTGAATTTCCCCTATCACGTCGACGACCACGAACCGCAGCCCGAACAGCCCGGCACCATCACCGGGCGCCTGTGTGCCGAGGTTATCCGCAGCGGCCAACCCATCCTGCTGACTCCGGACCAGGATCAGCCTCCCCCCGGGTTCGAGACGCTGGTGATCGAGCCGCATTCACCCTGCTGGCTGGGCGTGCCGTTGAACTCGCAGAACGGCACCATTGGCGCGTTGATCGTCAAAAGCATCCCCGGCGGCGAGCGCTACACCGAACAGGATAAAGAGCTGTTGCAGTACGTCTGCGCCCAAGTGGCGACGGCGATCGAGCGCAAGCAGTTGCACGCGCGATTGCAACGCATGGCCCAGTACGACCAATTGACGCAACTGCCTAACCGCGAACTGCTGCGCGACCGGCTCAAGGCTGCACTGGACGCGGCACGGCAGGACTGTGGGCGCATGGCGCTGCTGTATGTCGACCTCGACCGCTTCAAGCAAGTCAATGACACCCACGGCCATGCGGTGGGCGACATGCTGCTGCAAACCGTCGCCAATCGGCTCAAGGGGTGCGTGCGCGAAACCGACACGGTGGCGCGCATTGGCGGTGATGAGTTCGTGGTGCTATTGCACAGTATCCACGCCTCGGGCGATGCCGATTGCGTGGCCGGGAAAATCCACCAGGTCCTGGCCCAGCCACTACGCCTGGATGGGCACAGCCTGCACATCCATCCCAGTATTGGCGTGGCGCAATACCCTGAAAACGGCACGGAGGAAAAGCAGTTGTTCAGGCATGCCGACGAAGCGATGTACACCGCCAAGCGCGCGCAACATCTGCGTCTCGTCTGAATGGCGATTGCCGTTCGTCGCGGTATGAGCGTATTTCTCTAAACCTTTTGGCGCGCGCAAATTCTGAATCTATGC
Organism: Pseudomonas baetica; assembly: GCF_051216495.1. GTDB lineage: Bacteria > Pseudomonadota > Gammaproteobacteria > Pseudomonadales > Pseudomonadaceae > Aquipseudomonas > Aquipseudomonas baetica_B. The sequence goes on from NZ_JBPKAM010000009.1 coordinate 5,259, forward strand.
GGGCCCCAGCTCGCCGCGAACATCACCAAGAGGTAGAGAATCATGCCTAACTCAAGAAACTCGAACTCGGGAAACTTCGCCAACGATCGAACCAAGACGTCTGAAGCCGGTCGCAAAGGTGGGAAAACCACCACCACGACAGTCGACAAAGAGCCTTCGAAGCCCGACATGGGCCGAAAAGGCGGACAAGGCGGGCAAAAATCCCGCTAGTGGCTGAAGGTGGTTTTGATTGAGAAGCGGGGGCGAAAGCTCCCGTTTGAATGTTTAGAGGAGGGCGCGACCATGAGCCTGATGGCCACCCGTTTACGCAATTGCAGTATTGCCGTGTTACTGGGCTTGTTTGTCAGCAGTGCCTTCGCCCAGACACCTGCCGAATTCATCAACGATGCTTCGGCCAAAGGCATGGCCGACATCGAAGCCAGTCGCCTGGCACACCAGAAAACCGAATCCAAGGAGGTCAAGGATTACACCATTGTGGTGATCAACGACCGCACCACCGCCAACCAGCACTTGGCGAAAATCGCCAAGCAACTGGATCTGCCGGTCGCCCCGCGTGAAGAAGTGGTGGACAAGGCCAAGACCTTGATGCCCGAAGCCATGGACGGTACGAACTTTGATGAGGCCTATGCGGCCAGTCAGGTCAAAACTACGCAGGAAGCCATCGAGCAACTTGAGCAAACGGCGCAGACCACCGATGTGCCGGAAATCAAAGCGTTTGCCGAGGAAACCTTGCCCAAGCTGCAAAATCATCTGCAAATGGCCAAGGCCCTGCAGGCCAGCCGCTAACCGTTTGCATGAGCGGGTGACCTTGGGGCACCCGCTCAAGCCCCACAAAAAAATCAGAACGATCGCCCCCGGAAACGTCTTGGGACTACCGGCTCATAGGGCGTTTGTTGTGCGACTGTTGCGAACTTCATGGCCGCGGCCATGGGGTAAGATGCGTCAGCATCCACGACAGGAGAACGCAATGAGCTGGTCCGCCAAGCAATACGTCGCTTTTGAAGATGAACGCACCCGTCCCGCCCGTGACTTGCTGGCGGCGATCCCCGCCGGGGAAGTGCGCTCGGCCGTCGATATCGGATGTGGTCCGGGCAACTCGACCGAATTGCTGGTGGAGCGCTTTGCCGGTGCGACAGTTCGGGGGCTGGACAGTTCGGACAACATGATCGAGGCCGCTCGAAAGCGCTTGCCACAGGTACAGTTCGATATCGCGGACATCGACACCTGGAACGACAAGGGGCCGTTCGACGTGATTTTCGCCAACGCCGTGTTGCAGTGGGTGCCCGATCACGCCACCTTGCTGCCCTCACTAGTGAGCAAGCTTGCGCCCGGTGGCAGCCTGGCGATCCAGATGCCCGACAATCTCAATGAGCCTTCGCATCGGTTGATGCGGGAAGTGGCTGCCGATGGCCCGTGGGCAAGCAAACTGGCAGGTGCCGCCGGTCAGCGAACAGAGATGGAAAGTGCCAGCGGTTACTACTCGATCCTCAAGGCCTGTTGTACTCGCGTCGATGTGTGGCGCACCACTTACCATCATCCGTTGGCGGGCGGTGCGTCGGGTGTGGTCGAGTGGTTCAAGGGCAGCGGTTTGCGGCCGTTTCTCGATCCGCTGGATGAAGCGGAGCGGGTGCGGTACTTGAAACAGTATCTGGCAGCCATCGAACAGGCCTATCCGGCTTTGCCCGATGGTTCGGTGTTGCTACCGTTTCCGCGGCTGTTTCTGGTGGCGACTCGCTGATGCGCAAAAGGGGTGTCAACCGCCCCTTTTCCTTGCGCGCCTGGCGCTCAGGTACTCAAAGATAAATGAAGCAAAGCCGAACAACCCGATCATTGAAATGATCATGATCCCCAACTCCGAACTGTCCATGCTGACCTCGAAACGAAAGGTGAGCCGAGAGAGTAGGGCATCTGTCGTCAGGCTAAATGCAGCGCTACGACATCTTTACGGACGTGCTCCGATCCATACGCAATTCATACGAATGCAGGTTCAGCGCTGAACGCCGACCAGCAGCATCATGGGGCGCTCCCGCTCTTCGGCCAGCGCTGGTTGCGCCGCGACCTCGGTATCGTTCGGCCCCCATTCGTTGACTTGCTGGATGCTGAAACCGGTGGCAATCAGCAGGTTGAGCAAAGTACCGATAGTGCGGTGCTGCTTGATCACGCCGTCCGCCAGCCAGTTGGTCACGCGTTCGCCTTGCAGTTGATAGCTATCCACTGGCCAGCTCTTGCGGCCCTCGGCATCGGTGATCCAGCCGGGGTTGCGCGGAGCCATGAAGATCGGGTGTTCGATGGAAAACACAAAGCACGTGCCAGGCTTGAGGGCGGCGTGGAGGTTGCTAAACAGTCCTGGCAAATCCTTGATGTAGTGCAGGGCCAGGGAGCTGTAGGCCAGATCGAAACTGGCGACGGGCAGATCGAGGTGTTCCAGGTCGGCGCGTTCGTAGCGGATGTTGTTGGCTGACGTTGTGCTGCGCGCCTTCTCAAGCATTTTTTTCGACACGTCCAGTCCGAGCACATGATCAGCGCCTTGCTCACTGGCCCATCGACAAAACCAGCCGTAGCCGCAACCGAGATCCACTACCTTCAAGCCTTGCATGGGCGGCAGCATGGCCTTCAGCGCAGGCCATTCCGGTGCAGCGTCGAGGCCGTTAAGGGATCGGGCCATCTGGCTGTAGCGCTGGAAGAATTGGGGGGCGTCGTAGATGTTTTGGGTCATGCCCGAGATGCTCCGTAGAAATTGCTCGATGCACGTCTGAATACCGTAAACGTTGTGGGAGCGAGCTTGCTCGCGATAGCGGTTATACATGCACATCCAGGTTGCCTGCCAATCCGCCATCGTGAGCAAGCTCCACTACCAGAGGGGTGCCGTCAGGACGGTTCTGCATCCATTCGTCGCGCGATAACGTCCAGCACATCGCAGCCGTCGCGCAAAGGCACACAGCAGAGCAATGCAAAGTCGCTGAGAATTACCGAGTCGGTTGTGATGTCACCGCGCATTGCGAGGTTTTCAAGGATCTGCGTCACAGCCCGAATTCTGTAACTGGCCGTGCTGAGCAGTGAGTGTAGGGGTTGTGTGGTGTTGACGTAGAGAGAGGGAAGATCGTCGGCATTGCTGGTTAAAGCCATGTATTCGTTCATGAGTGATTCCTTGAATTGAGGTGATCTACCACTCATCGTCGCCAAACAAAGGGTGGTAGCTGTACGCGGGTTGGCGAACCGGGACAAGGCAAACCGGCAGACCCGAAGGTCTCCCACGCACAGCCACCAAAAAAGGCAGCCAAATGCGTTCAGAAACACTCCGAGATCACTCGGAGGTTTCTGTGCTTTGTCATCGAGTCGCCAAACCCGATACGCCATTTGGGCGCGCTCGGACTATAGGTCTCATGACAAAGGCACAGCAATGCGCGAGTTTACGGACAATTCCCAGACTATTGTAGGACGTTGCTTTATTTCGAAATCTCATCGCCGCGAATCAGTGATTCATTGAATGGCGTCCACAAAAAACCGGCCACCAAGACCGGTTTTTTTGTCGCATCAACTGATTCACAGGTAAGTCTGAAGCCTCAGGCAACCCCTGCAAGCAAACTCTCATAAGGAATTGGCAAGCCGTCGTGCAATCGCTTGATCATCGACAAGCTCAATTTGCGCTTGCGGTTCAGTACTTCTGATACGCGTCCACTCCTGCCAATGAAGGGCTCCAGATCACGATGGGGAGGAAAAATGATATCGCTTCAACAAAATCGTTAATAAAACGCTGTCTTTATGGAAAAACGCTAACAAATCAGCAATTTCATGCGAAAACGCTAACTTCACAGTCGAAATACAAATCCCAGACACAAAAAAACCGGCCATCAAGGCCGGTTTTTTCTTTACCTGCATCCCCCGTCAAAAACCGACGTGGGATTGAAATTCGATTGGAGCGGGTGAAGGGAATCGAACCCTCGTTATCAGCTTGGGAATCTATTCCGCCTGCTGTATCAGGTCATCGCAGGGGATATCAATTAAGGTCTATAGCCCAGTAGAATCGCGGCTTTCGGAAGGGTGAAGCAGATCCTCTTGTCTCACGCTGTCTCACCTTAGTTCAGGCCAACTGTCACCAGGAACTGTCACCAGTGCTCACGGAAAAGCAGATTCAGGCACTCAAGCCCAAGGAAAAGGACTACGTGATGTCGGACGGACGCACCGCTCGGGGCGAAGGTGTCCTGGTGCTCAAGGTCCGGCCCAACGGGGCAAAAGAGTTTTACTTCCAGCGGCATGTTGGCGGTAGAAAAGTGATGGCCAAGCTCGGCAGCTGGCCAGACATGAAGCTCGCGACGGCGCGAGAAAAATCTCGGGGCGAAAAAGAGATCAAGCTTTCCCCGGGGACACTCCAGGATCTGATTGACTCCTACGTCAACAAGCTCGAAACCGAGCAGGCCGCGTCAGCCGGCGATGTGAAGTGGTCGCTGAATCACTACGTCAGTAAATCTTTCCCGGACTTGGTGAAGCGTCCAGCCTCATTAGTTGGTCCTGCCGAAGTCCGCAACATCATTGCCAAGATGATCAACGATGGCATCACGACCTATTGCAACCGTGTCCGATCACAGCTGCACGCGGCCTTTCAGATGGGGTTAGAGCAGGAATTTAACCCGCGCAGTTATCTGGATGTGAAGGTGAAGTTCGGCTTGATCAGCAACCCGGTTGCCAGCGTGCCCGTCCAGGGCGACTGGGAGCAGCCGGGAGATCGAGCTCTTTCCCCCGACGAATTGGCAACACTCTGGCAGATGTTGCCTGAGCATTTGAGTCTGGTGACGTCCGAGCTCCTGAAGTTCCTAATCGCATCCGGTGGCCAGCGTCCAGAACAGGTGCTGGCGACAGAGCGTGGGCAATACTTCGATGATCACCTGATCATCCGCAACAAGAAGGGGCGGGGCATTGATGGTGAGAGGTCGCTCCACGTAGTGCCCTACAACAAGTTGATGCGCCAGTGCCTGAAAGCGATGAATGAGGTCAACGAAAACAGTGCATTCCCGTTCGAGGGCAAGGCCGAGGGCAAGGGGTTGCACACCCAGTCACTGTCGCGGGCGGTCACCAAGCTCTACAGCCGGCACACGAAAGAGTTCAATGGGCCATTTACGTTGCGGGACATTCGGCGTACCTGTAAGACCCTGATGGGCGTGGCCGGAATGAGCAAAGAGCTACGGGACAGGATTCAGGGGCACGCCTTCAACGACGTCTCGTCGAAGCACTACGACCGTTACGACTACTTCAAAGAGAAAAAAGCCGGCTTGCTGCGTTGGTCAACGTGGCTGCAGAAGAACGTGCTCGACACACCAATCAAGAGAAAGTGAGGCCGCTTACGCGGCCTCGGTAGATTTCCATTGGTTGGGGTTGGTTTGCCATTCGGTGATGGCTGACTCCCGCCAGCCGACCCGACCAGCAGAGATGTTTACTGGTTTGGGGAAGCGGCCTCGCTTGATTTCCCGCCACAACGTCGCATGGGAAAAGGACGTTGTTTCCAGAACGTCCCTTTCTCGTAGGAAGCGATCGAGCTTTTTGGTCATAGGATCGCTCCGAACAGCGAAAGACGATGTAGGTGTTCAGTGCATCGCGAATTGAGCCAGACACACTCGGTTCGGTTTGCACTGCCACGGCCAGCAGAGATCCGAGCAGATGTGCTGTAACACACCCAACCCGGCAGCCGCTCCGTGTACAGATCACTTGGGTACCCGGACAATACAACCATTCCGTCTAAATCGAGCAAAACATCGAGCAGTTCCCGATGTGCCGCGTCGTCCATCTCGTGTTTGTAGTACCGCCCACTGGATGCACCTTTGTACCTGGTGTCATGTACATAGGGCGGGTCAACATAGTGCAGCGTCTGCGGTCCGTCGTGGGCTTTGATGACCTCAGTAGCCGGCCTGTTCTCGATCAGCACCCCGCTCAAACGCTTGCCAACTTCGGCCAGTTGGTCTGGGTATGCCGCCCAAAGTGACTGGGCCGTTCCGTACTGACGTTTCGTATCAATGCGAAAACCGGTAACGCCCTTTGTGGCGCCTGCTGAACCGAAGCCCATTTGAGCCCTGATGATAGTCCGGCGAGCCCGTTCGATCGGTTCGGCGCTTGGTTCCCAAGAGAGTTCGAACTCCTCCCGGGAATAGGGCGTGAAGACCAAGCGCTCTGTAAGTCCCGATCGCGTAACCGGATCTTGCAGGACGCGAAACAAGTTAACGATGTCCCCATCAAGATCGTTGTACACCTCAGCATACGAACGGGGCTTCTGCATTAGCACCCCAGCGGCGCCACCGAACGATTCGACATAGCAGGTATGAGATGGAAAATGCTGTAGAACCCACGGAGCAAGCCGGAACTTTGCGCCGTGGTAGCGGATGACTGGTGCAGTGATACCCATATCCTTTCTTCCCTTGAGGGCGATGGGGAGTTGCAGCTCCCCGTTGATTCGCCCTGTGATTCAGTTCACCGCGCGTACCGTTGCGGTTTGTTTTTTCTTGCCTCAGCTCGCGCCGCCATCAGATCGGCCCACTCCGCAGACTTTCGCTGCTGCCGGATGCGGCTACAGGCCTGGTGTTTGCGAGTGGAGCGCGCTTTACCGCAGATGTCGCAGCAGCTCGGCAGGTCAAGTCGATGGCTCGCCATTGTTGGCCGTAGGCGTGGAGCATCAGCCATGGGTAACCCCCGATTTTGGTTCTAACTTTTCGATTCGCGCCGCTTCATATTCACGGGGAAAGATCTCAATGGCACCGTCGATCCAGCCATTGGTTCCTTGGCCGCTCGCCTCATGATTGCGGTGCCGTTCCTCGTTGATTTCGAACCCTAAGGCGAAGTAGCCAACACCATTCAGTTCGAAGGTGATCCCGCCACAAAGCCAGATGCTCCCGCCGTTGATGCCGATCGCGCTCCATAACTCATCCGCGTGGATTCGCGCGGGGCAATGTTCATCCCAGAGGGCACGCAAACGCTCATGCTCTGCGCGAATGGCCGCGCGCTCTTCCTTTGTGATGCCTTTGGGTGGCTTGGCTGCGGTCCGAAGGCTGCGATAACCAAACTCGTCTTGCCGGCACCAGTAGGGATCGTGCTTGCTGTCAGTGCTCAGTTTTACGCCGCCGACATAATGGGTGGTACCGGATTTCATTGGTGATCCAGGTGCACCGAACACGTCTGCGAGTCGTTCACGCGCAGCGTCGAAAGCTGCCTTCTTTGCATCCCATGCCTTCAGTTCACCGACCACTGCCGGCGAGCTGGACTTATAGAAGTAGTGAGTCATTACGCATCCCCCAGCAATGCACGAGTGAGGGCATTCCGTTGACCTGCCGGTGTCAGCTTATGCAGTGGCTGAACACTGGTCCGGCCGTTTTTACTGCGCACCGTTGCCGCATTGCCGGTAATTTCCTGGACGGTCGCTTCTTTCACAGAAAAGCGATATCCGCGGCCCGATGCTGTTATCTGGGTATAGGTGACCGGGTCACCAACAGAAATCGTGTTCGTGGTAGCCTCGATCGCGCCGCCGTTGTGGGTTTGAGCTTGCATGGTTCTCTCCTTTCAGTGGTGGTCGGCGTCGAGGGGTTGCAGCCCCTCGGCGCCATCTCGTTGTTTACTTAGCGAGCCAGATCAGTACGTCAGGTACTTGCATGGCCGTGAGCGCGATCAGTACGACGGTTGCTATCGTGCTGAGCAGATTGCTCAGCAATTCCCTGCCACCCTGTTGGGCTGTTTCGTTGGTGCGCTGCATGGTTCTCTCCTTTCAGTGGTTGCCGGTTGCAGCCGGCGTTACATGTCGCTGTCTGGTTTTCGCACCAGGTGCAGCTCCAAGCCTTCAAATTCGTTGTTGTCCTCGGTGCTCGATTGCCAATCCAGTACCGCCTGGATCTGTAGCCGGGAACAATTCAGCACCACGATCTCGCGCTGTCCGTCTGCGGCTCGAACCTCCAGGATGTCGACGAGGCCGTCAGCACCGTAGGCGTCGGCCTGCACGGTTTTCCGATGGTCATTGCCAAGTTGGTTCAGCAGCTCGGTGACGCGGTCCTGCAGGCTGACGGGGGTGTTGAGCGCGCCCTCGGCGAGTACTTGAATTTGCATTCCTATGTCCTGTCGGTGATTGGCGTTCAGGCCTGAAAAATCCAGCACTTCACGATGGGTTGCTTGGTGACGACGGCGTTGGAATGCTTCGCCTGATGTGCACGTACTGCGCTGTCGGTGGCCTTGTTCGTGTCGATCAGCTTCCGCGAGCGGGAGTCCTTCAGCCGGTCCCGCAGTTCACTGATGTCGGCGACCTTCTGGCGGTGCTCGGCCGCGCACTTAACGAAGTCGTTGAGGTTGATGGCGATGGTGTTTTCTTTCTTGCTGTGGTTGACCACGGGGCCGTCAGCGTCCAGGCCTTCGAGGTATTCGTAGACTTCCCAAAACTCAGCCACTACCGGGTGATCCGAACTGATCGAGGCCTGGCGCTCGATCGCCATGCGGATGATTTGAGTCCGGGTGTGGCTGATTTGCGGCTCACTGAGGGGGACGACCAGGCGCAGGCAATCGAGCAGGGCGAGCAGTTGGGCGTGGTTCTTGTTGATCCGCTCGACGCGGATGTAGCCGCGCAACTTGTTGCCGCAGTGGCCACAGTGGTCGTGCTCATTTTTGAATGGCGTCTCGCAGGCAAAGCAGTGGCTGTGAAGGGTGCGCAGCTTTGCTTCGTAGCCGGGCATGCGTTGAGCAAACAGCTCCATCACTTCTGATTCTTTGCGAACCGCCTGCAGCAAGAAGTTGCTGAGCTTTACGCCTTCCAGGGAATTGAGCAGGTCCGCCGCCGCGCGGCTTTCAGCCGTGACGTTTGGCCGCACAAAGTGCAGCTTTACGATCCGGGTCATGATCGCTTCGGACGCTACGACCGGCGCGTTTTGGCTAATGGCGATGGTGGCGCGGAAGGGCGGCTCGTAGGTTTCGTTGCCGGCTGTTTTGACACCTTTGGTCGCCAGCGTGCCGCCGCCGTAATAGTCCTTCAGCTCGTCCCATTCGAACGTTTTGGCGTGGGCCTTATCGTCGCCGCTGCGATCCGACTCCAGCAGCACGACCGGCATGCCGGAGATTTGCCCCATCAACCGGCTTCGGCCGGCCTTGGTGGATTTGGATGGGTCGAAGCCTTCGTACCCCTCGCGACCGAGCAGTTTCCACAGCAGGGTGAGCAGGGTGGTTTTGCCCGCACCGGCTTCGCCTGTGGCTTCCAGGAAGGGGAAGGACTGGTACCGTGCGCGGATCTGCTCGGCGAACAGCGAACCGAACCAGAAGGTCAGTGCCACGGTGCCTTGGGCGCCGAAGCATTGCCAGAGCAAGTCCAGCCAGCGAGTGTCGTAGTCTTTGGCGTCCTTCTGCAGCGCGATCTTCACGCCTTTTTGCAGGCTCTTGAGTTTCAGCTTGCCCATCTCGAAGAACTCTTCTTCGTTGATGGTGATGAGCTGGCCTTCCCGGATGGCGATGTCGTTGAACACGTAGCAGCCGTACTCGCGGCTGTAGCCCACATAGTCGATGGTTTGCACGGTTTTGATACCGAAAAGCTGGTCTTTCATGATCTTGTCCAACTGTTGTCCACTACCGGTGAACACGGCTCCGGCGCCCATGCCGAGAAGTCTTTTCTTGAATTCGCTGGCTGCTGCGACCTGGCCACCGGTGAAGGTGTTTTTCACCGAACCACCGTCATGCGGAAAGTCGACGCGGAAGAAGTACCAGGACTCGTCAGTAATCTCGTTGCGCTGGAAATACAGGGCCTTGGGGTAGCAGTTGGCGATCTCGACCACGCAGCCGGACATCCGCAGCGCCTTGGCGCGACGTGCTTTGTCGTTGAGCTGTTGGTCTTCATGGTTGTCGCTGGCGTCCAGTGCCTGCATCGCGCTGTTGAACTTCGAAATGTCCAACTTCCACCAGTACAGGCGGGAGTCGAAGCCGAAGTGAAACTCCTCGCGCTCGCGCCACTGATACATGAGCAGGGCTTTCTCCACAGCGCTCTCTGCGATCAGCAGGGCACCGTGGTGCTTGGCGTCCTCCAGCTCCTTGTCGATCCGCTGGGTGCGAGCATCGACGTCATCCATGAACGCCCAACGCTGGTGCAGATCGTTCCAATCGACCTTGCGCGAATCAGGCTGTGGGATCTGTGCCGCGTCGCAAGTGAAGCCAAGGTCACGCGCTTGGCGCACCCACATCCGGGTGTATTTGTGCGCACCTGGTTCGTTGTCCAGTGCCCAGATCAGTTTTGGCGTCTTGCCGCTGCGCGCGGTGATCAGGGCTTTCAGCGATTCTTCTGGATAGGCATTCGAGGAAAGCGCGGCAACGGCGGGGATACCGTTCTGCACCAGGGCGATGGCATCGAAAATGCCCTCGACGATCCACAGTTCGTCGACCTGCAGCAGGTCGACACAGGGGGGCACCCACCAATAACCCTTGTAGCTTTCGCCAGGCTTGAATCGCGCCTTCTTCTTGCCGAAACGGTTCGGCTTGTCGATGAGGCGTTCCCAGTAGCCGCCCTTGTCGAGTGGAAAGCGAACGGTGGCCGAGCCGATGTTCAGCTCCCGGTCAAAGTAATGCTCTTGGGTGTACCAGCCTTCAATCTGGCCAACGTCGAAGCCGCGGGCGAAGGTTAAGTAGGCCTTGGCACTGGCAGCAGGTTGGTCGTCGGTGGCGGGGGCACGTTTGCTCCAGTCATCGAACAGGTCGCTGTACAGCTCCTTGACCGGCTCCATGTAGCGGCATTTCTGCTCGCGACCGCAGCGGATGAACCAAGGCTCGTCATACCGGGAAAATAGCCGCCGCTGGTTGCACTGGGGGCAAGTACCCTTGCGCATGTATTGGGTGCCGGCCATGTGCTGCAGGCCAAAGTCGGCCTCGAGCCGCTGCAGTACATCAGCGCGAAGTTGGTGATCCATGGTCTTCACTGCGCACGCTCCACAGCATTGGTGTCGAGCTGCTTTTTCAACTCGCAGCGCGTGCGGCAGATGCCCACAAGGTAAGGCAGGTCCTGGAGAGCTTTGTGGCCGCGTTGGCCGGCTGGCACGTTCCGGTAGCGATCGGAGTACCAAAGATCAGCCATGGTGACTTCGTACTGACTGGTGAGCCATTGCAGGTATTTCTTTGCCTGCTGCTCGTCCAGTTCCAGTTGGATGGTGATTTTGCTCATGTCAGCCGCCAATAAGTTGCAGTTTCCCCTTACCCACGCGAAGCGGGCATACGGAGGGGAGGGTTGGGTTAGTTCGAGGTGTCGCGGGAGGACAGCAAGCGCGCGGGTAAGAAGCGCGCCGGCACGGGATAGCGCTTCTGTGTTTGGGTATCCAACAACCAGACCAGGTACCGATAAGCACTGCTTGCCGGATAGATGCCCAGCAAGGCCACACGTTTTGTGGTCATGCTTTCGAATTCGGCAACTGCCAGTTCAGCGATTCGCTGCACCAGGTGCTCGGGTACTTCGAGCGACTGGGCGAGATAGCGTTTGCAGTTTTCGAGCAGCAAGTGGTCGCCGGACAGGTGCTGCCCATGTTGGCGGTACAGATAGGCCACGGCCGCTTGTTGCATGGCGGCGCGGTAGTCAGTGGTGGGATTGATAGTCAAGGTGATGGCGTTCATGCGTATTCAACCTCCATATCGAGTGAGTCCAGCAAATCAGGCTGATCGTCCTGGGACTTCATCGCCAGGCGCCGCAATGCAACAGGGGCTACGGGTAACTTGACGGTTGGGTTGGGCATGCCGCTCGGGCTCATTTCATGAGTCATTTCGAACTCGGCACGCACGGACCAGCCGCAAGCTTCGTTTGCGCATTGCAGGTAGGCCACGCGCAGGAAAATGTGGGTGCCTTCGCTGGTACGGATACGCATGCGGCCCATGCAGTGGGGGCAAACCATTTTGTAGACGCTCACTGGTCGGCCTCCTTGCTGTGCAGTTGGATCGTGGCCAGCACCTCGCCATGGCGAGCGCTCAGGTATTTGCTGTGGGCAGCAAGGATTGCAGCCGCCTCACCTTTCTCGATGACACCATCAGCCAACGCTTTATCGATGATCTGATCGACCACGCCACGCTTGGCTGCCGTGCTGACCGAACGGCTATACAACTCGATGTTGTCCAAAGTTTCGGGATCGGCGATAGGCACGAACATGCCGCTGTAAAGCGAGGCCACGTACTCAGGCAAAAAGCTGGTGCCAGCCTCTCGCTCGAGCATATGAATCTGGTCATCGCTCAGTGGCCGGCTGCCGGCGTTTTCGTAGACGTGGTTGTCGAATTTCTTGAGTTCGTAGCCGAGGCGCGCTGCTGCACATTCGCGGCCACCTGGGTAAGCGCAAACAACTGCACTTACGACTTGGCGTCTGGTTTCTAGCACTAAGCGCTTCATGTTCTCGTTTCCCTCCTTGGCTAGCCGCACTACTGTGCAACCTCACCGTCTTTGATCCCGAGCAAAACTGCTGCCCGGTGTGCCTCGCCTCGACGACCTTTCTTGCGTCCATTGAGTAGATCACTGACCAAATTTTTGTTCAGACCATGTTCGCGGCTGAACTCCGCAATGCTTTTTCCCCGGCGGTCTAGATCTGCACGGGCTTGCTCGGGGGTTAGAAGGACATGCATAGTGTTCAACCGTGTTTAATCGTGTTCGACGGTGAGGATTCTTGGGCAGAATTCTGTTCAAGTCAACTGGTATTGATCAAAAAAGTGCTCATTTTATCTGGAGTAGGTGAACGCCTACGTGAAGAAAGGGATCGGCTGGGTTTGAATCAGACCGATTTTGGTATTGCTGCGGGCGTTAGCCGAGGAACTCAGAAGGCGTATGAACTTGAGTCAAGCTCGCCTGATGTACGCTACTTAGCGGCTTTGCAGGGGATGGCTGTGGATGTTCATTTCGTCCTTACTGGCAGTCGGCACTCGATTGATGCCGCGAGCCTCAGCGAGGAGGAATCATTGGTCCTCGAACAATTTCGCTCTCTTCCCGAGCATGACCGTGCTTCCGTCAAACGCCTCACTAGCGCACTCGCTGCCACTGTGCAGGTGAAGTTGTAATCTGAGGAATTGATATGGCGCAGAGCGCATTCAGGGAATGCAACGCCTGGCTTTGAATCGCCACGGACGTCCTCCGAACGTTCATAAGAAATAAATTTAAGCCCGGCCAAGTGCCGGGTTTTTGATTTGCTGCGCCAAGGAGCCGTGACTTTGTTGGCAAAGTTGCTATCCGCGTGTACTGTATGCGCATACAGTGCTTGCGTATGGAGTTTGCGCATGTTGTCGATACTGAGAGCGGAAAACAGCCGCGCCCAAGAACAGCCACAATCACGCCGATTCATTTCTCGGAGGGAGCGTGTGTTGCTGCAGTGGTACCGCCGTCTAGGGAAGGAGGATCGTGCTCATGTTCTGCGTTTTGTGTCGGCAATGGCCATAACAACGCTGCCACCTAAGTGATTTATCAAACAAGAAAGAAGGCGCTCGAGGGCGTCTTTTTCATGCCTGCGAGTTTTGCATTAACCCCCCAAAGGCTCTAGGTCAGGTCGGGGTAAGCTCTGGGCGGTCTCTGGTGAGGGTATAATCTTGGACCTCATCAACAAGGAACTCAGAAATGGATTTTTTGAAACGGAAGATTCACCAGGTACGCACTTCACTGATTTTTCCAAAGCCCCCTCTCGGTAGCTTACTTCTCGCAACGTTGATGTTTAGCAGTACCCAGTCCATCGCCCAGGATGGTCCTGCTCATCCATTGCAATTCAAATCTGTCGCCGAAATGATCGAGGATCGCGGTGACTACGCTGAGGAAAACGGCAGCTTTAAGTTGGTAAGTGCCAAGCCTTTGAAAATCCAGCTTGCGCCCACTGTTGTTCCAGGAGATCTCCCTGAAAACGTGCAGAGCGAGTTGCGCCGCGCAGCGCTTTACGGTGTGTATCGAACATTTACACACACCAACGCTGAAGCTGTTTCGGTGACCGCCGTGCCTCGGGAAGTGACTTTCAATCCTGTCACTTCCAAGGTTTTGAAAGCACCTAGTGTTCAGATCAGTGTTACTCGAGATCAAGCGATGATGGCAGCGGGGAAGATTGTGAAGGCGAGCTCTGCCTCTGACCTGGTCGTCCCCGAAGCAGCGGGTGATTCCCAGTTGGATGAATGGACTCCCGCATTTCAAAATCTCTACTTCAAAGATGCGGGGCAGCTCCAGTTACTCAATGCAATCAAATCCGCCGGCGGTGATGTCGTAAACAACGGTTGAGGTTTGATGGTCTGTAAAGGTCGGGGGGAGCTTAATTCACAGCCGAATCCGACTAAGTCGCAAAAATCCCGGCCAAGTGCCGGGTTTTTTATGCCAGTTTGTTAGCCTGCATCTTCTTCCACTCACGGTCCACCGCCCGTTTCGCGGTCTTCTCACTTGCGTACAGCCAGCGCAGCCGTTTGGGTTTTGACTGATCACCCGCAGTCACAGTCTTCTCCTTTACGGCCTTTTCGTCTCGGTAATTGGCAATGATCCCGGTGTACTCCCCTTTGTTTTCTTCGGCCAGGTCTTCCACCGTGTCCTCTGGCAGTTTGCTTTCCAGATCCAGACTCATGGTGTAGCCGTTGTCAGCGCTAAGGCTGTGCTGAACGTTGCCGCCATACCAGATGATTTCATCAATCTCGGCCTTCACGCCCTGGAGCGTGTAGGTCAGTTCCGGGATCAGATCCGGTCGGCCCCGGGCCAGGGTGTAGCTCAGAGTGGCGCTGCCGCGTTGCAGGCGATTGAACTCAGCCCGGGCAGCCCGTAGGGCGGATTGCTGGTCGCTGTAGGTATGGCGCAGGTCCTTGAGGTTTTCACCGCCGCCGGCAATGGCTTCCTGCTTCTTGGCACTGTTTACGTCGTAGTAATAGGCGCGGACACCGTCGTAGCTGTCGCGATCGGCTTGCAGGTACCGGTGCTGGTCGCCATCGACGCGGGTCAGGGTGATATGGGGCAGAGCCTTGCCGCTGGCCGTCTTGCCACCGCCGGCCGGCATGCACAGCAGGCAGCCAGCTTTGACCGTGGCCACGGCATCGAACTCTTCGCCCAGTCGACTGATCAGGTTGGCGTCCGACTCATTGGCCTGGTCGAGCTGCAGGATGGGCAGACTGCCCAGGGCTTCGGCAATCGTTGCCTTGAGGCCATTGCCACTGGCGATGGCTCTAAGTACTTCACCCAGAGTGGTGTTGCTCCAGCTGCGCTCGCGTTTGGACTTGAGTCCTTTGCGCAGGTCCGCCGATCGTGCGCGAATGCTGAGCACATCGGGGGCGCCGCTGTGCTCGGTTTCGTCAACGGTGTAGGTGCCTTTGTCGACCAGGCCGGTATCACTCCAGCCAAGCCACAGCCGCAAGATCGCGCCCTTGGGTGGAATGGCCAGCAGGCCATCGTGGTCGCTGAGCGTAATGCTGAGCTGGTCGGCCTCGATGCCGCGATTGTCGGTCAGCTCCAGGCTCATCAGCCGCGGACTGATCAATTGCGCGAGGTCGTTGCCGTCGACGGTCAGGCGGAACGCCGGCACCGGATAGGTGGCATCCCGGCGGCTCTGTTCCAGGGTGCTACTCACATAACCCGTCACCCGGGCAATCGCGGTATCGATCACAGCAGCCCCCTCAGAATGTTCAAGCCGGTGCCGGTGCTCGCACCGAGCAGATCCACACGACCATCATCGACGCGCTTCAGGCTCAGGTTGAATTCGATCCGTCGCGCGGCGCCGTTGGAAAAGAAGATGGTCCTGGTTTCCGTCAGGTTGTCGATCACCCAGAGTCCGCACAACCGGCCGGTACCTTCGACCATGGGCCAAGCCTTGCCGGTGTCAGCCATCTGGCGCAGCGCATCCAGGCTCAAGACGGTACCGGCCAACTCCGGAAGGATGATGCCAGGGAGGGTGACGGCATCCTCCCCCCGACCCAGAAACTGACGGGCTGGATTGGTGCCGATGCGGTTACTGCTGGGGTGGCGCCATTCCGTCTGGCGCTGCATCTCCTGGTAGGCAGCCGTGTGCAGGCTGAAAACGAACATGCCGAGGGCGAGCATCATGCGGGTTACTCCTGGTCGGTCAATTGGCTGCGCTTGCGGGCGGACTTTTCCCGATCGATGCGGGTCAGCTCAGCACGCACGGCACGGGCAATGGCCTGGTCATCCATGCCCGGGGTGGTGTGAATGTTGATTTCGTAATGGTCGTGACTGTCGTAGGTCACTGCAGCCTGTGGGGCGACGGGGGCTCGGCTGTCGATCTCAATCGCTGGAGTTGCAGCCGTGCCCATGGCCATGACGGGCGCCGCGATGCTGCCCAATGCCATGGCACCGGCGGCTGTGAGCTGTTTGCCGAAGGTGGCCAACGTCGCCAGAACGCCTGTATCAGCCCCGGAGGGGCCAGGCGTCGGAACGGTCGATTGCGCCACCTTGAGCGGTTGAGCCACACCGGCAGCCTCGGCCGGGGTGCGTGGCTCCCCCATCGAGGAAGGACCGGCGATCGCATTCATCACGAAAGCCCCCGCGTTGGTGAGCTGCTTGCTGATTTGCGCGACGGCATCGAGCGGCCCTTGTTCACCGGATTGCAGCCCCTGCGTCAGGCCCGCCATGGTGAAACCGCCCAGTTCGGCAAAAACTCGCGATGGGCTGTGGATGCCGAGCTTTTCTTTGAACCAGTCGATGGTCGAGCCGCCGAGCGATGTGATGGCCTCCTTGATCTGTCCGGCGCCGGCCATTAACCCGTTGACCAGACCGTTGACGATCATGCTGCCGAACTCGGTGAAGCGCGTCGGTAGATCCACGCCCAGGTAGCTCAGCACTCCAGCAAAGGCCTGGTAGATCAACCCAATCGGACTGAAGTTGGCCAGGGTGGTGAGAATGCCGCCGATACCGCCGCTAAAGCCGGCCTTAATCTCGTTCCAGGCATTGGTGAAGTACAGTTTCACCTGGTCCCAGTTCTGATAGATGAGGTAGCCGGCACCGGCAAGTACCGCCACGACGGCGGCGATGGCCAGCGCTACAGGGTTGGCTGCCAGCGCCCACAGGGCGATGCTGACGGCACGGATAGCTGTTACCAGTCCACCGCTGAAGGCTACAGCCAGCACTCTCAGCAAGCCCAGCAGCGTGGGGATTTTCAGCCCCATCATGGACAGTGCGAAACGCACGGCAAGGAAAGGGCCAAGCACGCCGGAAATGCCGAGTGCGACGACACCGAAGCCAGCAGACAGGGCTGCGATCCCTGCCGCGACTTTCAACAGGCTCGCGACGAGTGTGGGGTTTTGAGTTGCCCAGGTGTTCACCCGCTCAATGATGCGGTTAAAGCCGTCGACCAGCTCGATGAGGGTTGGTCGTAGCGTTTCGCCCAGGGCGCTGCTGAGGTTGAACATTCGGTTTTGTGTCATCTGCCAGCGGGCTGACAGGGCTTCACTGCGGATGTCGCCCTCGCGTTGCATTGATCCGCTGCTCTTGGTGCTGTTCACCAGCTCGAGCTGGCGGCGGTATTCGCCGATGTTGGCGGCAAGCTTTGCGGCGTCGTCGCCGTACTCCTTGCCGAACAGCTCAGTCATAACGCCAAGTTGGTTGGCCTTGGGCAACTTGCTCACCGCATCCAGCACTTTCTGGATGGTGCCGGTGGCGTCCTTGGCCATGCCCTCCTGCACGGCTTTCGCTTCCAGCCCAACCGCCGCCAGTCCTTTTTGAAACCGCTTCGGCTGCTGCGTCGCAATCGCCAGTTCACGGATCATGGCGTTGGTGGCCGTGCCCGCGACTTCCGCCGAAGCACCCAGGGTCAGGAAGGTGGAGCCCAACGCTGCCGCGTCCTTGAACGACATGCCCACCGAGGCAGTGATGCCGGCAGTGCGCTGCATCACTTCAATGATGTCGGAGCCTTTGGACATGGCGTTGTCGTCAAGGTAGTTGATGGCGTCACCGAGCTGGCTGACGTTCTTGATTGGCAGTTTGTAGAGCTGGGCGATACGAGCCAGGCTCTCACCGACCTGGTCGGCGGGTAATTCGAAAGCCGTGGCGGCTGTGGCCGCAACGCGAGCGAACTCGAGCAAGTTGTCCTTGCCCTGAATACCCATCCGTGCGCCGCCCTCGACGAGCGCAGCGATGTCTGTGGTGGCCATGGGGATGCTTTCTCCCATCATCTTGATGGCTGCCCCCATGTCGTAATAGGTCTGGGTGAGTTTGCCGTTGTCGTCTCGGGCACCCTCGACCTGTTTGGCGACACCGGCCATGGCGTCCTCGAAGCTCGAATAATTCTTCACCATTGCCAGAATCGGCAGCCCAGCAGCCGCACCGGTGGCGACAGAACTGGCGCCTGCAGTTGCCGCAACCCCCACCATTTCTCGACTCTTGCCGAAGTTGGCGCGCAGTTTTGCTGCCCGGGCCTGCTGCGCACTCATGGCCGCCATGCGTTTGCTTTGGGTGTCGATGCTGATGTTGGCGGCGTCGATTTGGCTCTTGAGTTTGAGCTCGTGCGCGCCCAGGGCGTTGGTGTTGATTCCCGCTTCTTTGAGCTGTGCGGCGAGGCTGGCCAGTTTGGCTTTCTGCTGTCCGTACTGTTCGCCCAACCGTTTGGATTCGCCGGTCTGCTGACGCAACAGGGCAAGTTGGGCCTTGTGCGGTTGCTCCAGCCGGCGCAGCTCTTCGCGCAGGCTGGCATGCCCTGCACGGGAGGAACGTAGCTGCGTATTGCCGGCGGTGTAGCGTTCGGAAAGGGTTTTTTCTTTGGCTGCCAGTTGGTCGAGCTCGACCTTGCGGGCACGTTGAGCCGTGGTCAGTTGTTCGTATTCGACGCGCTGCTTGTCGGTCAGGGTGTTGCCCTGACTGGTCACCGCATTGAAGGCTGCAATCTGGGAGCGTGCCTTGTTGTATTCGTCACGGACCAGCCCAAGGGCATCGCGTGAGCTGGTGAGCTCGCGCTTTAGATCGCCCTGGGTGTCCTTGAGCGCATCGAACTTTTGCCGTGACTGTTCAACCAGCGCCTGGGTGGGGGCCAACTGTTGGCGCACTTTGGCCGTGGCGCGGCTGAGTTCCCCCAACTTGGCGTTGCTGGCCTCCAGCGTCGCCGCTGTCTCGCGGTTGGTGGCTTGCAGCTCGCGCCAGGCGCTGACGTCCTTCTGTTGGGTGTTGAGTTCCTTGAGGCGGTCGCGGGCGTCCTTCAGCGCCCGGGCCGTTTCGAGGCTGCCCTGGCTGATTTGCCGTAGCGGCGCGGAGGCCTTGTCGATGGCATTGAGCAATACCTGAAGTCGTAGATCATTGGCCATCGGCGCTACTCCTAACCCGCGCCCTCTCGCGCCAGTCCATCAGTTCCTGCAGGCCCAGCCGATCCATGTCGGCTGGTGCCCAGTGAAAGACCACGGCCAGATCGGCCATGGCGTCCTCTACGCAACGAGGGATGCATCCGTCTTCGCCTGCTTCTGCAGCAAAAAACCGACGACCTTGCCGCCGATGGCCAGCAGGTCGGCAGGGTCCATGCCGGCAGCTTCAGGGGCGGTGATGCCAGGCGAGCTGATGCGCGGGATGACCTTGATCAGGCTGGCCACGTCGAGGTTCAGCAGCTCGGCCAGGTGAATGCCACGCAGCTCACCCGCGCAAGGTTTGCGCAGCGTGACGGTGCTGATGAGTTGATCGCCGCGCCGGATAGGGGTATCGAGCTCAACGGTGTTCTCGTCGCGCTTGCTCTCTTCAGAGGCGGTAACGGCGGGTTTTGCGGTTTCAGGTGTAGGCATGGGGTTCTCCAGGAGGTGAGGTGCGCCCTCGATCGAGGGCCATTCGAATTAGATGCCCAGGGCTTTGCGCTGGGCTTCGAGCATGTCGACGCCGTCGACCATCTCAATGAAGTTGAGCAGGTCGATTTCGATGATGACCTCACCGTCGACGATCAGTTTGTAGTAGCTGCAGGTGGTGGTCATGCCGTGCTCGGTGTCTTCACCGGGCTGGGCATCGCCCATTTCGATGGTCTCGTGACGGCCACGCACAACGATTTCCACGCTGCTCATTTCTTCGGTGTCGTCCTGCTGGAAAGCACCGGTAAAGCGCAGGAGCACGCCGGACGCCTTGACCATGCCGAACTGGCGCAGCGAGATCAGATCAAGGCCGCCGGTTTTCCATTCCAGCTGAATGCCGTCGTCGGAGAAGCCCAGGTCTGCCTTGACCGGGCCGTTCATACCGCCACCGCGATAGGCCTCCATCTTGCGACCGAGGGAGGGCAAGGTGACGGACTTGGCGACGGCCAGGTAGCTGCTACCGTCGTTGAAAAGGTTCATGTTCTTGAGTTTGCGGGGCAGGGCCATGGCGGTGTTCTCCGGTCGGCTGGCGCAGGGTTACCTCCCCGTGAGGGGAGGCCCGGGTTAGCTGTTGAGGCGGCTGGCAAAGTCGACCAGGTAACGGTCGGTGATGCGCTGACGCAGGGTGAGGTCTTCCAGCGGCGGCACGGGGGTGTAGTCGTAGTCGATGTACAACTTGCCGGCCTTGAGCGTGGTTTCGTTGTTGATGTCGTCGGGGAACCAGGCGCTGCCGCCGATCAGGTAACCGCCGGCAATCAACTCGCGGAACTTGTCGTTGATGCTTTCGAGCATGTCGCGCACCAGCGAGGGGTGCATGGGTTTGTCCATGGCCCACATTTGCGCGTTGGCCATGGTATCGGCCAGCACCTGGGCGGTGCGGGTGTAGTTCTCGAAGGCAAACAACGGATCGTCGCTGCAGGTGCGACTGCCCCAGAAGCGATAGCCGCCCTCGTTAATCAGGGTGGTGACCTCGTTGCCGTTGAGGTAGTTGGCATCGGTGGCCGGGTTCTGCAGATCCCAGAACACGTCGGCGCTGATGCCTGTGACGCCATTGACGGCGACGTTGGACAGGGTTTTGTGCCAGCCCACTTCCTGGTCGATCTTGGCGCGCAATCCCAGCGCACGGGCCACGGCCGGAGCGGTGACGGTGGTGCTGGTGACGGTGCTCCAGTTCTGGAAGTCCGGCCAGATGACCATGACTTCGCGGGCGCCGAAGTTCTCGCGATAGGCCGTCGCTTCTTCCTTGGTCTGGCAATCCGACGCGCTGACATAAGCGAAGGCGCGCAGCTGCTGGGCGATCGCCACCAGGGCGGTGGCCACGGGAAGGGCGTCGAGACCTGGCACACCGAGAATGCGTGGGGTGACCTGCAGGCGCGATTTGGCCGCGAGCAGGGCTTTCATGCCGGTGTACTTGCCGGCGGCGGTGGTGGTGCCGATCAGGTTGCTGGTGGTCGCGGCGTCATCGACACCAGTGGCGACGCGCACCACGACGATGACCGGTTTGGTCTGGTCGGCAATCGCCTGCAGGCTGGCAGCCAGCGTGCCTTGGGTACCAGCTTTACCAATGGCGGCTTGTACGTTGGTGATCAGGACAGGGGTGTCCAGGGGGAACATCGCGACATCGGCGTCTTCGGCAGTACAGACCAGGCCGATGACAGCGGTGGAAACGGTGCGAATGGGGCGCGTGCCCTCGTTGATTTCGAGGACTCGCACGCCGTGATGGTATTCGTCGGCCATGGGGTTTGCCTGCGCAGTGGTGGAAAGACACTGCACAGGCTGCCGCGCGCGCGCCGGATGAGCGAGCGCGGGGAGTTGTAGCAACTGGCGCTACAGGTTGTGACGTGGTCCTTACTCAAACAACCAGGAGGGTGCTACCGGGCGGTGATCGATAAGAGGGAACTCGCCATTTTCCGGCCAGTCGCGCAACTGTCGGCGATACACCTGCAACGCGCTGTATTGCTCGACCGTGAGTGTCATAGCTGCACCTTCCTCCAACTCGTCACGGTGCCGGGTTACATCTCCGTCCGTGGCGGCAAGTTTGGCGTCACGCCAGGTGCGCTCGATCGCGGCGGCTTCCTCCGGAGTCAGCGGCGGCGGATCAATCAGCACCGGTGCGCCATTCGCATCCACCCCAATACGCTTGCCAGCAGTTTGCCCATCTAGCAGTGCCGCATGTTCTTCGACGGTAATTTCTATGCCGCCGTTGTCACGCCCCATGAACAGGAATCGCTGGTCCTGATCTACCCATTTAGCCCAGATCGTCATGCGGCGACTCCTTTTGCAATGTAGTGGCAGAGAGTAGATGCGAGGTTGCAGCGGGCATTGAATCCCGAAACAGAGGCCGAGTCATGCCATGCCGAAACTACAGCGGTTGAGGTGCTAGCCGGGGTTATCACCACCTGATGTATCGCGCCAAACCCTTGAGGAAAAGTGATGCTCACTGGCGCTCCAGGAGTAGGGCTGGACGTAAATGTCCCGCGGCATTCTTGATGACCACCCGGCAGCTTCTGATAGCCATTTGTGCTTTGCAATGAGGCGAAAACCCCGGAGCTCCCCTGATAGGCGAACATTGCGGAGCCTCCCGTGCAAACCCATCCGAACGAAGTGGCCAGCAACGTCAACGTGTCGCCCAAATTAACGTAGATGGAGGTCATTGCAGAGTTTGGACTGGTCGCCCAAATCGTATCGGTGCCTTGCCGTGACAAGGTAATGGGCGACGACATGGCGGAGAACGTAAGGGTTGATCCAAAGGGAACGCTCGACAAAAGTGGCAATGTTGCGCTGGTCGTCCCTGCGCCTGCATAAAGCAAAGAATTAACCATGGCCGGAGTAATAACTTGTCCGGGGGTCAGACTGTAGACCGTGCGACGTAGCGCACCCGCTGCCTCGTTCACAAACTTGCAGGTGGCGAACGAATCGTTGTCAGTGAATTTCGGCTGAGTGAGCCAGTTTGCACCGGCCATTACCGCCGCATACTTGAGGGCCATGGACCCGCCCCGCAAGCGCCAGGCGCCCGCGACCTTAACGAACTCGACGTTATCCCCCATACCCAATACGACAGGAATCACTGCCCCCATCGGAGACGCCAACACATCTAATCCAGCTGCCAGAACAGTGACGGCGCCGGACCCAGCGTTCACCACCTCAACCGTCGCCCCATCAGGCACCCCGGCGGTAGGTGGCAACGTGATGTTGATCGGTGTAGCGGATGCACCAGCGACAACGCCGCCAATGCTTGATGCGCCCAACACGGTGCTGGCCGTCAGTGGTGCGAAACCCGAATACTCGACGCCCATCCGCTTTGCAAAGGCGGTGTTCACCAGCCTGAGCGAGTTGTCGAACTGGGGCGGGGTCAGTGCCGTTGGGGCGCCCAAAAAGGCCGGGGAGCTGATCGGCGCATAGCCCTGAGTGACGTCCTGAAACGTCAGGGCCGTTGCGCCCAGGACAATCACCCCATCCGTGACCAGTTGCCAACGAGAGTCGGCCAGCGTAGTGCCCTGCTCAACCGATACCACCAGCGCCGAGGTGACCTCGGCATTGGTGTCGGCATCCGGTGCCCGCGTCCAGACTGCCGCTGCCGCGAGGTAAATGCCATTGTCCTTGGCCACGGCCTGGTTTTTTACCAGCACGCGGTCACCGGCAGCGAGGGCCACACCGTCCACCGTCTGAAGTCCGGCCAACGCGATGTTGGCCGTGGTCGCGACCCTTACCGATTGCTTGTTGTCGAGCTTGTTCAGCTCTTCCAGAACTTTCGTGTCGACGTAGGCGCGGGTGGCGAGCACCACACTGGGATCGATCTTCAGTTCAACGTTGCTGGAGTTGCTGACGATCAAGTTCATCCGCACGACCTGCGTGCGGCCAGAGCCTTGTGCCAGCAGTGGCTTGAATGACGGCGCGCAGTTGGCGATGGCGACCAGGTCGCCGTCAGCGTCATACAGGCCGATTTCACGAATCCACCAGCCGCCCACGTCTTCAGGGATGACCTGTTCGGCAACGATGATTGCGCTGTTGGTGGGGTCAACCTTGAGCTGATTGAGCGGGGCACGACGACGCTCATTGATCAGTGCGGTCTGCGCGGCTGACGGAATAGGGTCCGTTTCATTGGCATCGCCGACGCCCATCTGGGTGATCTTCCAGGCGATGCCCAGGGCATTGGCGTTGGCCTGCTTGGCGGTTCCGATGGTGGTCAGGATGGCTAAAAACTGAGAGTTCTGGTCGATCATGGGTATACATCCAGAGTGTCGATGGTGTGGTCGCGGCCGCCCCGGCCAATGACACCGGTGACTTCGATGTCGCGCTGAGTGGGCGGGTACACGGTGATTTCGTCGCCCTCGTAGATCGCGGCACCCACGTAGAGTCGACCGGTGGTTTCGAGGCTGATGGCCAGGCCTGTCAGGTGTCGGCTGCGGGGTTTGGCGTCATCAATGAGGAACGTCAGTTCCTGGTACATCTCATCGGTGATGCCGGTTTCCAGCACCCCGACCTTCAGGGCGAAGGTCCCGGGTACCCCTTCGGGGACGGCCTGCCACCACTCCATCACCTCGATCAGGTAACCCAATGGCTCGACGACTCGGCGCAGGGCGCCGATGGTGCCCTTGTGCGAGTGGATGTAAAACGACGCACGAATGGCGGCCCGCTTGGTGGCTTCCGTCCACTTGCTGTCCCAGCGATCCACGGAAAAGGCCCAGGCCAGATATGGCAGAAACTCCACCGGACACAGCATGGGGTTCCACAGCAGGCGCAGCGGAATGGGCGTGCGCTGAATTTGCGCCAATGCTTCGGCAGCCAGGCGTTCCAGCTGGCTGGCATTGCGCGGCAACAGCGATACGGCGCCCATTAATCAATCCCCTGCGTTAGGGTGATCCCGGTGCAGTACGGTGCCTGGTAGGGCGTGGCGGTGATATCGATCCAGCCGTCCAGCTCGACCTTGCGCACGCCTTCGACGTGCAGCGCGGCGTGAATGGCTGACTCGGAAACTTCCATGGCCAGTCGGCGGCGCTGATTCACATAGGCCAGCAAGCGCTGGTTGGCCGTGGCCAGGATGGGCTCGGACTCGGGACCGTTGGTTTTCAGGTACAGGCGGGCATTGACCTGGTACTGCAGGACGACCGCGCTCTGCACGGTCAGGCGATCCGCCACGGGGCGGCGATCGTCGTCGCTGAGGTAGGCTTCGACGATGTTGAGCAAGGTCGCATCCGCGCTGCCATTGCCCAACAGGGATTGCACGGTGACCACTACCACGGCAGGGCTTGGGCTTTCCGCCGTGGCATCGGCCACCCGCCCGTCAGCTGCGCGGGCGTGGAAGATGTAGCTGTTGCGTGGGCCGGCGGTGCTGAGGCCTTCGAACGCCATCTGCGCACGTTCGCGCAAGCTGTCGTAGCTCTCCAGAATTTCGGGGATCGGCGGCACGGCCAAAGGATTGCCGGCCTGGACCAGCAGGCGCTCGACGTTGTAGTTGGCGGCCAGGTTCTCCAGATCGGCGCCCTGGGCGAGCGCGAGCATGTTGGCCACAGAGCCTTCGTTGACACGCTGACGCCAGATGGTTTCGCGGTAGGCATTTTCCTCGAGCAGCTTGGTCAGCGGCTCCGACTCCAGCTCGAGGCGGGCGGCGATTTCCGCTTGTTGCTCCACGGGCCAAAGGCTGATGGCATAGGCCTTGCGCTCGGCCAGGATCAACTCAAAGTCAATTTGCTCAACGATCTGTGGTGGCGGGAGCTGACTGAGATCGATTGGGACAAAAGTGTTCATACGCTAGCCCCCAGTTGCAGCGGAATACTCAGGTTGTGTTGCTGGTTGCTGTCGACTTCGGTGCCTTCCAGTTCCAGTACGACCCGTCCTTGCAGGCTGACGCCGCTGAACTGCACACGGCTGAGGCTGATCCGCGGTTCCCAGCGCAGCAAGGCCATGGCGGTGGCGGCATAAACGCGCAGTCGCGTGGCATCGTTGAAGGGGTGGTCCACCAGCTCGGGCAACAAACTGCCGTACTCACGGCGCATCACGCGGGTGCCGATGCGCGTGGTCAGGATGTCGCCAATGGACTGGATGATGCTGTCCTGGTCATTGATGGCGCCGCCGGTGTCTCTGTTCATTCCGGTTTCCCCGTTTTGCCGCCGCCAGTCATTACTCCGCCATGCGGGTGATTGACCAGGCTGATGCCGGCCGCGACGACATCTACCGAGACGGTGACCTTTCCGGTGACGTGCTGATTGCCGGTCTGGGTGTAGTCGCCCTCATGGGTGATCGGGCCGACAATGTGAATGCCACCCTGACTGATCAGCTCAGTGGTACCGGCTTCGGGCAGGACTGCACGCAGGTGATGGGCGATGCTGTCGTATTCGATGACGGCGCCGTCGCGGTAGGTGCGGCGGTGCAGGCCTTCACGGTCGCCGTTGGCGGCGTGCTCTTCACTGAAAAGTCCACCGAGGGCCACGCCATTGGCAAGCTGCCCGGACGGACTGAACAGAATGACCTGCTCGTTTACGGTGGGTGGGTCCCAGTCCTTGTCCAGACCGGCACGCAGGGCGATCCATGGCAGCCAGGCGGTGAGCAGATCGCCGGTTTTTACGCGCACGCGCGGCGGCGCCATCTGAACTTCGGCTACGGTGCCGAAGCGGATGAGGTTTTCCAGCAGGCGGGAGAGGGCGGCGATATTGGTCATGCCGCCGATGGTGGCGCCACGCGCACGCGAGCGCAGCCGGGGGAACTTGTAGCGCGGGTGGTTACAGGGTCAGGTGGGCCAGCAGGGTGTCGCGGATCAATTCGAGATCGGCATCGGTGAAGCCCAGCACTTCCCGCTGGTCGTAGCGCACATCCGGGGCACCCCGTTCGGCGCGGTCCTTCAGACCGTACTGGTGCACGCGGGCGATGCGGGCAATCCGCCCGGTGAAACCGACGCTGACCAGGTTGCTGTCGCCCCGGGCTTTGAGGTAACTCGCGGTGCGCAGCTTGCGGAACATCTTCAGTTTGCGCTGGATGCGGCCTTGTTTGCCGCGCAGGTCGCGCTGCTTTCGCGGGGCGTACTGGCTGCCGTCCGGGTTGCGTTGGGCGGTGACCCGCTGTTGCTGGCTGCGGCGCAGCTGCTGCGCAATGGTTCGGGCCAGGGACGTGCGGGCTGCCGGCTCGATACGGTGCAGCAGCAGGCCGGCCCAGTCCTCCAAGGCTTGCAGGTCACTCATTGGCGGGGCGCTGCGGATGCGGGCTGGCCAACGCCACGGCATCGGTCGGTTGTGGCGCCGGCCATTCGGCGAGCAGAACGCCGTCGGCAAATACCTGGATCGGGCCTTCGATCTGCTCGTAGGGCGTGTACTGCGGCTCGGCCGCATGTTTGACGGTGAAGGTGCCATCGTCCTGTTTCTTTACGATGACGCGCTCGGTCAACGGCAGGCTGAGGCTCATGTCGACCTTGCTGTGGTCGATGACATCGGCTTCGAACTTGATGCCCTCGGCGGACTTGTCCAGGTTGACCAGCAGCTCCGACTGATTCACGCGCAGCCAGCCCAGCAGCGGCAGCATCACGCTGTCGGGATGGCCGGCGAAGTCGGTCAGGATGATCTGCAGGTCGTAGGCATATTCGAAGGACAGGCCGGCAGCCCCGGTGCAGCGGATCTTGCCGTTGTCGATGAAGATCAACAGGCGGTCGGGGTTGTGCTTGAGTTCGGGTATGGCAGCCAGCAGATGGGCTCGGAGACTATCGGGTTTGTTCATGGGGTCACCGGCGGTGGTTTCAGCTGTGGTTCTTGATTCTGCGCACACTGCAGCAGTTCAAGCAGATCAAACAAGGTGGCATCACGCCAGCGTGTGGCGTATTCCACTGGGCCGCCAGGCGGTGGCGGTATGCGCGGGTAGCATCTGCGGGGGGCGCGGACCTCGACGGTGATGATAAGTCTGCCGAACAATCCCTTACGCCACCCGGTTCGCCCTGTGAGGCGTAGCGATTCAAGATTATTGAATTTCATTGGAGGCCTTCTGCTGGTGTTGGTAAACCATATCGACCTGGGCGGCGCAGTCCGCCCAAGCGGCCTCAGCGCGGTCCTGATCGGTGAGCAGTGCGCCGTTACTGTCCGGTCCCGTCGCCGGCAGGCGGCACGGCACCACGGCCGGACAGCCACTGACGATAAGCGTCGGCGCCGGTGAGGGCGGGGCGCTCGCGCAGCCGGCGAGCAGCATCAGGCAGAGGCTGGTCAGCCCAAATCCGAAGTTCTGAGTTTTCACGTTTCAATGCCTCGATCGTTCGTTCACGGTTGGCCAGACCCTGGCGCAGTTGATCCTGCTGAGCACGCAGACTGGCCTGCGTCTCGCGCTCCCGTTGTAGCGTGTCGCGCAGAGTGTTCGCGGTAGCCAGATTGCGATCAGCCTCGCCCCGGGCAGCCTTGAGGTCTTTTTCTGCCAGCTCGGTGTTCTTATCGGCGATCGCTATGCGCTGTTCCTGGCCCCAAATCAGCAAAGCCAGGGCGCCGAGCAAGGCGAGGCCATACAGCGCCTGACGCAGCGTGCTCATGCGCGGTACCAGCCGAGCTTGTTCATGTCGCCGACATCCAGCTGCTGCACCGGGCCGCGAATGATGATGACTTTGCGGCCCGGCATTAGGACGAATAGCGCGTTGATCAGCAGTTCCATGTCGTGCTGATCGCTGTCCTCTGGCACCACCAGCAGATCGCCGTCCTGTACGTTCAAGCGTTTCACTGCGTCGATGTCGATCATGGTGACTCCTTGACGGACCAAAGGTCAGAAAACGTCCAGCAGGCTGATAACCCAAGTGAGCATCCCGATCCGAATCACCAGTCCGATCAAGTCTTCGGAGCGATGAACCGGTTGGGTGCGCGGGTAGGCGCCGGCAAGGTAACGACTGTTTACGACAATGCCGATGACATGCATCACGAGCATCACGATCAGAAAGGTTTTCATGCGGCCTCCTTATCGCATCCACAGGCGGTATGCCGCTGGTAGGCGCGCTCCAACTTGATGTCGTACAGATTGCGTTGGTAATCGGGGCCGTTGTAACCCTTGGCAAACACAGCCCATTTCTTGGCCTTGAGCGCCTTCAGCAGTGCCGGATCGGCCTCAAGGAAGCGCACGAAGGCTTCGAACTGCTCGTTTTCGTCCTTGGCCATGCGGGCGGCAAAGTCCTGCACGCTGGAGTAGCCCAGGCGTACAGCGTGATAGCCCATGATCTGGAAGGCACCCCAGCTGGCCGACTCCAGCGCGCAGGTATCATCGATGAGCCGGGCTTGGGCCAGTCGTTGGTGTTCGGCAGTACCGCCGGCATATCCCCCTTCACGCGGGTTGACCAGGTTGGGTTGAGTGGTGGCCAAGTCATCGGCGTGGGCCTGCAGCGCAACCACGTCGTCTTCCGGGGTGCGCGGGTGGGCGAGCTGGCGGTACATGATGTGCCGCTCGTAGAGAATCTTGGGCTTGCCGTTGTCCAGGAAGCCTTTGCCGAGGCTTTCCACCTCGTTGACGGCCATCACGGCAGCCAGTTCGACGCCCAAGCGCTTGGCAGCGGCGACTAGGGAGGTCCTGCACAGCAACTGGCTGCAGTCGGCGCCGGCTAGAGCCGCTTGGGTCTTGG
This sequence comes from Pseudomonas baetica, assembly GCF_051216495.1. GTDB lineage: Bacteria > Pseudomonadota > Gammaproteobacteria > Pseudomonadales > Pseudomonadaceae > Aquipseudomonas > Aquipseudomonas baetica_B. Next base: position 34,558 of record NZ_JBPKAM010000009.1, read on the forward strand.
CGCCGGCAACGCCATCGTCGACCAAGCCGACCTTGCGCTGGTAGGCGCGGACGGCCTTCTCGGTTTCGTCGCCGTAGGCGCCGTCCAGGAACAAGCCGGCACCGTGCTGGTTGAGTTGCTGCTGCAGACGGCGAACATCCTGGTTGCGATCGCCATGGCGAAGGGTCGTCATACTTGGTCCACCTTGCGCTTGAAGAATTGATTGGCCAGCGCCCGGGTGCCTTCAACACCGAGCAGCCCAATGACACCGCCGAAGAACGGACCGGTCGATGCGGGAATCCCCAGCAGGGACAGGCCGTGGCTGCCGGCCAGAGCGAGGGCGCCGCACAACGGGGCCTCCAGCGCGACGCGGCGCAGGGTGCCGCCGCCGTAAATAATCCGCAGCGCCGCAATGACAGCGGCGAGGCCGCCGGCATAGAGGGCGGGCCAGTTTTGTTCGAGCCAGCTAGCGAGCCAGGCCCAGGTGTCCGGTTTGTCAGGCATGCGCTTCATTCCGCTGTCCAGGGTTGAGGGTGGGAAGCTGGCGAATATCCAGAGAGGGGACGCGTTGAGTCAGTCCCATAGATTCACCATCTGTCGTTGTTCTGCTTGGGGGGCCACCTCCGGCAACTGCACTGGGGTGCCGTGCGGCAGGGTCGTGCCGAGGTCAGCCAGCCCGGGATTGGCATCCAGCACGGCCTCGGTGACGCCTGCGGTGCGGCCGTAGTGGCGCCAGCAAATGGCGTCGACGGTGTCGCCTTGGTTGGCGATCACGGCGGGCATCACAGCAGCTCCACTGTGGTGTGGCTGATCCCAAGGAGGCTGCGCAGTGCTTTGCGCGAGTCGCGGCGCAGTTGGTCGGCGCTGCATTCTTCCTCGGTGACCTTCTTCTCGCCGCTATTGGTGGCATCAAAACTGCTGTAGCGCTCCACCAGCTCAGCCAGCGCACTGCAATAAATGACGCGGCGGTAGAGGTGCAGCAGCTGGCTTTCGCCTTTGATTTGCTCGGCTGGCACGTCGGCCAAAGTGGCAAAGCCCAGGGCCTGCTGGGCAGCCCGGTAGCCTGCAAGCTCCCGGTTTGCCTCGATCATGGCGTTGACAGTCGCGACCTCTAGACGATCGTCAGTGACGGCATCAGTGATACGCATGGCGGCGCGCAAATGCTGGCCGTCAATCTCTGGCCAGAAGGTGCCGTTGCCGATCGGGAAGGCGGTCGTTGGAATGCCGCCGGCAATGAATCCGCTCATGCTTGTCGCTCGAATAGGTCGGCGGTGGTCGGGACTTCACAGCTGGGCCGAGGAGAAAAACCCGCTGATCCGCCCCGAGCCGCCGGGTGCGTGGGACGCTCGTTTAACTGGCTGGGCCAGTGTGTTTCTTGAGGAGGCGCTCAGCGCGCTCCAGGTCTTTCTTGCCACCGCAGCTGCTGTGCAACTCGATGGCTCGTTTGAGTAGATCGATGCCTGCTTGCAGCTGACCTGGTTGCCCAGGCTTCACGTCGTCGATGCCTTCCAAGGTGGCGCGGCCGAGGGCAAGGACCAGCTTGGCGCGGGCTTCGTCCGGCATGTCCTGCTCTTCGGTCAGCACAGCGGTACTGGTGAGGATCTCCAGTGGGAAGGTGCCGCCGGCCTTTTGAGCTTTAAGTGCGGCCGTGGCCACTTCTTCGGCCACCAGGCAGCCGGTGGTGCGATTGAATCGGTCCGGCATCATCAGGCCGTGCTTCAGTACGTACTCAGCGACCTGCAATCCACCAGCAAAGTCGCTGGCATCGAAACGCCAGACCATGATGGTGGTGATCACGTCGTCCTGGGCGCCCTGACCAGCCGAGAGCACGCCATCAACGTAGGGCACGTAATCGGGCAGCATCTCGGTCTTGAGCTTTGCCTTGCCCTCCTGGGATTGCACCTGTTTCAAGCGGAATTGGTCCTGCTGCAGTTTGGCCAGCATCACCTCGTAACCGGTGGCACCATCCATCATGGCGGCAGGGGCGGCGGCTGCCGCCTCCCGGGCTGCGCGCTTTTGCAACTGGTTGCGTTGGGCAAGGGTCAGGGCCATGGTTTACACCCGCTCGATGTTTTCGACCAAGGCGACGAGGCCGAGGTCTTCAACGACATAGGCGTCGTTGGAGGACTGATAGTCGGCGATGCGGTCGTACTCCGGCTCGTCCTTCAGGTGGCGACGGCGGGCGCTTTCCTGCCAGTAGATGGACAGGTTGGCCAGGGTGGTGACCAGCACGCCGCCCTCGATGAAGAACGGTGCATCTTCGATCTTCAGGCCGCCCAAGCGACCTTTGGTGATGACCTCGTCGGCGGCGTTCTCTTCCTGGTTGGAGGCTGCGCCTTTCTCGACAGCTGCCAACTGTTTGTCATGCAGCAGAGCGCGGTCGACGATTACCACCAGGTCAGTGCGCTTGCGGTGCCATGGATCCAGCATCTGGACGGCATCGAAGACCAGACCGTCGAGAGTCTTGTAGTCGCCGGTGGCGCCCACAGTGACTTTGCCCGGGGTGGCGCCCTCATCGAGCACACGCTCCGGAGCCCCAGTGCGGATTTTCTGCAACCACCCGATGTTGACGTCCTGAAGCAGTTGATTGGTTGCGCGGTCGGTTGCAGCTGCGGCGCTGGTACCGTTGAAGCCAATCATGATGCGGTCGAGGCCCTGTCGCTGAGCGATGGAGTTGGCCAGGCGCACCTGGAAGTCGGGGAACTTGGCCCAGGCATCCAGCAGTTGATAGGGGAAGGAAGTGTCGAAGTCCGTTTTTTTGCAGCTGTAGCTGTCTTTTTTCAGGTCAGCCACGTTCGCTGGGTTGCGGCGGTTACCGCCAGCGGTGTTGGTGCGGCTGGCGGTCGGACCGTTCACGCCCAGGGCAATGGCATCGCCTTCCTGGTCGTTGACGCCGATGATGTTGATGCGCTTGAGGAAGTCGCTGGACTCCTGAACTGCAGTCTCAAGCTTTTGCTGGACGGAAGGGGTGACGCTGAAGCTCTCGGCAGCGTTGGGCACGCCGTTGAGTTTGGCGATGTGAGCCAGCATTCCGTTGTATACGAGGCGAGTTTCGTTACGCATTGGTGATTCTCCGGTGATCGGTCGGGCGGTTTAGAAGGCGGACAGCACGGCACCATCGCCACCAGTCGCGGCCGGTCGTTGCTTGTGGCTGTGGTCTTCGGTTTCACCCAGGCGCTTGACCAAGTCGGCGAACTCTTTTTCGAGTTTCTCGAACTTGGTTTGCAATTCCTGGCGGACTTTCTGTTCAGCAGCAAAGGCGTCGGCCTGTTCGCTGCCATGCGTGGCCAGGCTTTCGATCAACTCGCCCAAGGCGGCGAAGTTGGCGGCATCCTTGCCTTCTTTGTCCTTGCTCATGCCGAGGAGCTCGCCAACCTTCTCTTTCAGAGAGGCGAACATGCCGGGGGTGTCGGCGAACTCTTCGAATTCCAGTGCGGTTTCTTCCGCCGCAGTGAACAGGTTGTCCTTGTCCTTTTTGCGGTTGGTCAAGGTGCCGTGTTGAGCGCTGAAAGACAGCGCTTCGGTGCCCAGGCTCGCGGGGGTGTCGGTGATGGCGAGGCCGACCAGGTAGGCCTTGCCGCTGTCGGCGAACTTCGGTTGAACCTCGATCGAGGTGTAAACCTTCTGACCTGCCTTGTTCAGGGCGAGCAGCGCGGCGTTGGGTTCGAGTTGACCGAACAGGGCCAGCTTCTTGATGCCGGCAATCTCGACCTCTTCAGCCTTGAGCGCCAGAACGTCACCGTAGGCGCCGAACTCACCACCTGGCCAGTAACCCTTGATGTGTTCGCAGTTGATCCGCGCACCGTAGGTGTTTGGGCTGTAGGTGCTGGCCATGTCCTCGATCCAGCTGCGCTCAATGTTGCGTCCGTCAGTGGTGGCGCCTTCAACGGCGATACGGGTCCATTTGGAACGGTACTTCTTGGCTGGGGTTTCGGTCTTGCCGGCCATGCTGGGAGTCCTCATTGCGGTGGCGTTGTGCCTGGCGATGAGGGCATGGTCGGCATCGCGCGATGGCGCGGCAACGTGGGGGAGTTGTAGCGGGACGGCTTACAGGCCGCGGTGTTAGGGCCGCACGCGCGCGAACGGCAGCATCTGCGCCATGAACGCTATCGTCGAACTACCCACTGATCACCGCCGGCATGCCAAGCACCTGTATTGGCAGGGATACCGTGTGTGCGAGATTGCCGAGCTGATCGGCGAGAAGGAAAAGACCCTTCACAGTTGGAAAGCTCGCGACGAATGGGACCGGGCTACACCGCTCGAACGTATCCAGGCGGCCACTGAGGCCCGTCTGGTGCAGCTGATTCTCAAGGACCCCAAGTCCGGCGCGGACTACAAGGAAATCGACCTGCTCCACCGGCAATTGGAGCGGCAGTCCAGAATTCAGCGCTACCAGGACGGCGGTACCGAGACAGACCTCAACCCTGAACTGGCCAAGCGAAACGCCGGGGAGAAGCGTAAGCCCAAGCGCAACGATATCCCAGAGGAAGCCGTCGAGAAGTTGATCGAGGCGTTTCTTGATGGTTGCTTCGATTACCAGAAGGACTGGTACCGCGCGGGCAATCAGCGCACCCGAGCCATTCTGAAAAGCCGTCAGATCGGCGCGACCTACTACTTCGCCCGGGAGGCGTTGATCGATGCGCTGACCACCGGTCGCAACCAGATATTCCTGTCCGCCAGCAAGGCGCAGGCCCACATTTTCAAGGCCTACATCCAAGCCTTCGCCCGAGAGGTGGTGGAGGTTGATCTCACCGGTGACCCGATCATTCTGCCGAACGGCGCCGAGCTGCATTTCCTCGGTACCAACGCTAGGACCGCCCAGGGCTATCACGGTAACTTCTACTTCGACGAATTCTTCTGGACCTTCAAGTTCAATGAGTTGAACAAGGTCGCCTCCGGCATGGCGATGCAGAAACAATACCGCCGGACGTACTTCTCGACGCCCAGTTCGATGGCGCATGAGGCATACACCTTCTGGACCGGGGAACGTTTCAACAAGGGCAAGCCGACCGCCCAGCAATTGAAACTGGATGTCAGCCACGACGCTCTGCAGCAGGGCAAGCTCTGCGACGACCGGATCTGGCGTCAGATCGTCACCATCCTGGACGCGGAGGAAAGGGGCTGCGACCTGTTCGATATCGACGAGCTGCGACTCGAGTACGACGCGGCGGCGTTCCAGAATCTGCTGATGTGCCAGTTTGTCGACGACGGCGCGAGCATCTTCCCCCTGAACATGCTGCAGCCGTGCATGGTGGACAGTTGGTCGATCTGGACGGACTACCAGCCCTTTGCTGCCAGACCCTTCGCTGACCGGCAGGTCTGGGTGGGGTATGACCCGGCAGAGTCGGGCGACACCGCCGGCCTGATCGTGGTTGCGCCGCCATTGGTGCCGGGTGGCAAGTTCCGCGTGCTGGAGCGACACCAGTTCCGTGGGATGGACTTCGCCGCTCAGGCCGAGACGATTCGCCAAGTCACACGCCGCTATTGGGTCACCTACATCGGTATTGACACTACCGGCCTCGGCAGCGCCGTGGCGCAGCTGGTGCGTCAATTCTTCCCCGCGTTGCGGACGTTCTCCTACAGCCCCGAGGTCAAGACCCGTCTGGTGATGAAGGCTTGGGACGTGATCAGCAAGGGGCGGCTGGAGTTTGATGCCGGCTGGACAGACTTGGCCCAGTCGCTGATGGCCATCCGCAAGACCGTCACCGCAGGTGGGCGCCAGTTCACCTACACCGCCGGACGAACTGACAACACCGGCCACGCCGATCTGGCGTGGGCACTCTTTCATGCATTGCACAACGAGCCGCTGGAGGGTCAGACCGTGGCCAACAGCGGCCTAATGGAGTTTTTCTGATGAGCAGCCCCCAGGAACAGCCGACCACGTCGCAACCAACCGAAGGTGAACTCCTGGTCAAAACCGGGGGCGGCCCGTCGATGGCATTCACCTTCGGCGATCCGGTACCGGTGCTCGATGGCAGGGAGATACTCGACTATCTGGAGTGCTGGTCCAACGGCCGCTGGTACGAACCACCGGTCCCGCTGGATGGCTTGGCGAAATCCTCGAAAGCGAGTGTTTACCTGCAGTCGGGCCTGATCTTCAAGCGCAACGCATTGGCCCGCACGTTCATTCCGCACCGACTGCTGAGCCGGCAGGCCTTCGAGCAAATCGTCATGGATTGGGGATGGTCGGGAAATCTCTATCTGGAGAAGCGCGACAACATGCTCCGGCAGGCCATGGGCCTGAAACCCTGCCTGGCGAAGTACATGCGCCGAGGCGTCGACCTGGACACCTACTACCAGGTGAAGGGCTGGCAGGACGAGCACGAATTCAAGTCCGGGAGTGTGTGCCACCTTCGGGTGGCGGACATCAACCAGGAAATCTACGGGCTGCCTGAGTGGCTGCCGGCTCTGCAGAGCGCGTTGCTCAATGAAAGCGCCACGCTGTTCCGCCGCAAGTATTACCAGAACGGCAGTCACGCCGGTTTCATCCTCTATATGACCGACGCCGCGCAGAACGAGGATTTCGTCACCGACCTTCGCGATGCAATGAAGAGCAGCAAAGGCCCGGGCAACTTTCGCAACCTGTTCATGTACGCCCCGAATGGGAAGAAGGACGGCATTCAGTTGATCCCGATCAGCGAGGTCGCCGCGAAGGACGACTTCGGTGCGATCAAGAACATCAGCCGTGATGATCAGCTCGCCATGCTGAGGATTCCGCCTCAACTGATGGGCGTGGTTCCACAAAACGCTGGGGGGTTTGGATCGATCCGCGATGCGGCTCAGGTCTGGGCTGTCAACGAGCTGGAGCCGGAGCAAGCCAGGTTGCTGCAAATCAATGACTGGCTGGGAGAGGAGGTGGTGAGCTTCCGGCCGTATGAGGTACCGGCGCAAGGGTGAAACCCCCTGCGCAGTGAACGAGGCGTCGGGCTGGTGCGTCAACACCAGCCCGACGTCGAAACGCTCGAGCTAGCCGAGTGATCCAACCGAGGCCTCGCCCCTCTGCGCAGGGGGTGCGAAGCCTAAGCGAATCCGTAGACAGAGACAAGGATCACTTATGTCGCAACCTATTTTCCCCTGGATGGGCGGCAAACGCCGCATGGCAAAACACATTCTCCCTGAGTTCCCTGAGCACGAATGCTATGTCGAGCCGTTCTGCGGTGGCGCAGCATTGTTCTTCATGAAAGAGCAGAGTCATGTGGAAGTAATCAACGACTACGATGGTGAAGTGGTCAACCTGTACCGTGTGGTGGCGCATCACCTGGAGGAGTTGGTCCGGCAATTTCGCTGGTCGCTGGTCAGCCGTAAGATGTTCGAGTGGACCAACATGCAGATCCCGGAAACGCTGACTGACATCCAGCGGGCGGCGCGGTTTTTCTACCTGCAGCAGCAATGCTTTGGCGCCAAGCCCACTGGTCGCACCTTCGGTACCGCGACCACTTCGCCGCCCAGGCTGAATCTGTTGCGAATCGAGGAGAAGCTCAGCGAGGCGCACCTGCGGTTGGCTCGGACCACCATCGAGCACCTCGACTGGAAAGAATGCATCCGCCGGTACGATCGCCCGCACACCCTGTTCTATCTCGATCCGCCTTACTGGGAAACGGCAGGGTACGCACCTGGTGGCTTCAACTTCGAACAGTTCCAGGTAATGGCTGAGCTGGCTGCATCGATCAAGGGCCACATGGTCATCTCAATCAACGACCACCCGAAGATCCGTGAGGTGTTCTCGGGGCTTCGCCTGAAGGAAGTGCCATTTCGGCATATGGTTGGGGGGCAGGGCGGCAAGCAGGTCAACGAGCTGATCTACTTCAACTGGTAACAATCGCACCAACGAAAAAGCCGCCCTTGAGGCGGCTTTTTTTGGCTCCGTGCACACGAAAGTTTTGTCCCTTTCAGATATGCAAGGCCCCAGCAAACACTAGCATTTCGACGGGTCAATAGCCAGTTTCAAGGCCGGTTCGATCAGGTATTTCAGGGGGATCGATCGGTGCGGTGCTCGGCTGATGCGCGATTGGCGGCGAGGGTGGCATGTCCAGGGTGGTGTCCGTTCTGCGGACACTCCGGCTGCTGGCACCTCGGTCTGCACCTGGCGCGCGCAGTCGTCCCCCCGCCACGCCTGCGGGCTAAATGTGTCGTTTTTTCTGCACTCCCTGCAGGTGCTGCGACGCGGGCCTGGCTGGGCTTGTTCTGGCATTGATGGGGGCGAAAAAGCCTGCGAATCCCTGCACGGGTGGGCTGTTTTGAGAGGCTGGCTGGAGCGCGATCTGGGGCGATTCTGAGAGGTGGCTCGGGAAAAGGGTTAGTTTTTGAAAAGGCGTGTCCGGAGGGCATGGAAGGCCCGTATTTATTGGGCTTGAGGACTAACTTTGGAGGGTTAGTTATGGTTAGGTTTGAGGTTAGTAAATCGTAAAGTATTGATTTATAAGGGATTTACTTATTGGTTTTTTAACATCTATAAAGGTTAGTAAATAACCCAGTGCTAACCAAAACCTAACCTACGGCAGTTGTCGCAAAGCCGCGCAGCACAAGGCTTTCAGGGCAGTCAGTCAAAAACTAACCGTCCTAACCGTTTTCCGATGGGTCAACATGAAAAGCCAAAAGCGTCTAGGGTGAGGGCGCTGGCACAGGTTCGTCAGATGTTGCGCACTCACGCTGGTGCGCAAACGCTTCCAGATTTCAGTAACTGTCACCAAAACTGTCACCAGTTCTACGCAACGTCGCCTCGATACCGCTGGAAGCCTTGAAAATAGTGGAGCGGGTGAAGGGAATCGAACCCTCGTTATCAGCTTGGGAAGCTGGAGTAATGCCATTATACGACACCCGCTTGGAGCGGCTGACTTTGTACCAGATGTGGCCGTGGAAATGAAGTTTTTCTTTGTGGCCGATGGCTCTAGCGTCGAATGTATCACTCGCGATGGTCGTTCGCGGGCAAGCCTCGCTCCTACAGGAATGCGCTTAACACTGTAGAGCGGGGCTTGCTCGCGATGACGCTGTTTCAGATGGCCAATGCATGGTGGTCCTGGACGTAGTTAAAACGCGGTCGGCTTTCATGCTGTGCCGGCTTCAGGAACCCCATCAGTGCGTTGCGGCTGTCTCGGCAGGCGGCTTTGTGCTCCAGGTCGAGGAAGTGGCCGGTGGCCTGCAGGGTGCTGAACGTGCCGTGTTGTACATGGTTGGCGAACAGCCGGGCGTCTTCGGCGGCGGTGTATTCGTCCCATTCGCCGTTCATGAACAGCACCGGTACATTGATTTTCTTTGCCGCGTTCAGGTAGCACTGCCGATCACTGTGCAGCACATCGTTGATGTGGAAGTGCATCTGCCCGTACTCATGCTCGGCCAGGGAGCTGACATGCCGGTAGTTGAAACGCTTGAACAACGACGGCAAGTGTTTGCCGATGGTGTCGTTCACCAGATGCCCGACCCGGTCGCCGTCGCGGCTGCCGAGGTAATCCACACCGCGCTCGAGGTAATCGAGCATGTGGGCGTTGATGATCGGAGAGAACGAACTGATCACCGCTTTTTCGATGCGTCGTGGCCGTTGCGACAGCGCGACCATGGTCGCGGCGCCACCCCAGGAAAAAGACAGCACGTGTTCGGCGGCGAAGTGGTCGATCAGCTCCAGGAGGATCTGCCCTTCGATTTCCTTGGTCAGCATTTTCTCATGCAGGTTGTGGGCTTTTGACTTGCCCGCGTAGGGCTGGTCGTAGCAGACCACATTGAAATGCGGGTAGAGGTTTTTCACGGTTTGGGCAAACGACGCAGTCGTGGCCATCGAGCCGTTGACCAGAATAATGGTCTTCTCTGCGGCGTCTGCGCGATAGAACTCCGTGTAAACCCGGTACTGACCCTGTATATCCAGCACAGCGATTTCTGGCCTCATGTCATAAGACTCCTGGCAAGCGGGTATGCGCGCAAAAGAGATTGCACGAGCTTTGTGACAGGTAGGCATATGCCTTGGAATTTGCAGGCCCATGTCGATCCAATGCAGTCCGGTCGACGGGTATTGTTATTGGCGGGCAGTCTGCCGGGTGAGGCCGGAACCCATGGGTTCCTACCGGCAAAAAGTTTCTTAGAAGTTTGTCGTGACTCGTCGGTCACATTTCGGCCGACGTCCTGATTCAAGCAGGGGTCACATCATTGCGCAAGTGCCGTTGGTAAATTGTTCTACAACTTTCTGCTGAGCGGTCGTTGGCTTAGATCAGAGCGATCTCTTCATCGCTGAGTGGGCGGTATTCGCCCGGCTTCAGCGAGTCGTCGAGTACCAGCGGGCCCATGCGTTCGCGGTGCAGGCGCAGCACCTTGTTGTCGAAGTGACCGAACATGCGCTTCACCTGATGGTAACGGCCTTCGACGATGCTCAAGCGTGCCGATTTCGGCCCCAGCAGCTCTAGCCCGGCCGGTTGGGTGGTCAGGTCTTCGAACGCGAAGTACAGGCCTTCGGTGAACTTGATCGCGTATTCCGGGCCGATGTCTTGTTCGGTTTCGACGTAATAGACCTTTGGCAATTTGGTCTGCGGCTGGGTCAGGCGTCTTGACCAACTGCCGTCGTTGGTGATCAGCATCAGGCCGGTGGTGTTGAAATCCAGGCGACCGGCGATGTGCAATTCGTCCTTGTCCGGTTCATGGATCAGGTCGAGCACGGTGGGGTGCTGTGGGTCGCGGGTGGCGCTGACGCATCCGGCGGGTTTTTACAGCATGAAGTGGCGCAGCGGCTTGCCGGCTTGCAAGACCTCGTCATCGACTTCGACGCGGCTGAACTCGCGGACGTCGGCATGGGGATCGCTGACAATCGTTCCGTCGATCCTGACGCGCTTTTCCACCAGCAACAGGCGCACCTGCTTGCGGTTGAAGCGGGGCAGGTTGCTGAGGAAACGGTCGACGCGCATGACTCAAAAATCGGTGAGGAAAGGGGCGCGCATCTTACTTGATCGGCTGGGTCGCTGCTTGCAGCTGTGCATCGACTTCGGCACAGCGCGGGCACAGGCAGGAGGCATTGCGCAGCTCGGCGGGGAGCGCTTCGAGCACGGCGGGGTCGATGCTGACGCTGTAGCACCAGCACGCCCGGTCGGCGGTTCGAGGATCGGCCAGGGCGCAATCGTTTGATGCGCCGCAGGCCGGGCAGAGGTCAGGCCGGTTCTGAGGGATAGGCATAGCTGGAGTGAGGCATTTCCACGCAGGTTCGGTTGCGGCCACTTTGTTTGGCCCGATACATCGCATGATCGGCCCGCGACAGCAAAGTGTGCAAGGTGTCGTCGGTTTGAAGGGTGGTCAGGCCGATGCTGACCGTCAGATGCAAGCTATTGCCGTTGTAGGCATAAAGCTGCTCTTGCACATGCTGGCGAATTTTCTCGGCAATCATCAGACCTGTCTCACCGTCAGTGTCCTTGAGCAACACGATGAACTCTTCACCGCCCCAGCGGCAGACAATGTCGGAATGACGCAGGCAGCTCTCCAGGTCGCGGGCGAAGCCGATCAGCACCTGATCGCCGGCCAGGTGACCGTAGGTGTCGTTCAGGGCCTTGAAGTGGTCCAGGTCCAGCAGCAGCGCGGTCAGTGGCTTGGGCTCGCGCTGGGCCTCATGCATGGCTTGCGCGGCCAGCAGGTCGAAGCCGCGTCGGTTGGGCAACTCGGTCAGGCTGTCGAGGGTGGCCTGGGCCTGGATCCGGCTTTGATACCGCTTGATCACCCGGTTGAGCAGGGTCAGCACGATCAGGGTGACCACCAGGCAGATCAGCAGGTTGAGGTAGAGCGAGCGGCGGATGTCGCTGAGGTCGCCGTCTTCGCGTTTGTCGACGAACAAATACCAGTTCAGTTCCGGAATGAAGCGCACGTTGAGGAAATGCCCCTGGCCCTCGCCTGAATATTCGTAGCTGCCGCTGTGGGGCTTGGGCAACTGGCTGACCAGGTTTTTCATGGTGGTCAGTTCACCCAGGGTTTGCCCGGCCACTGCACCGTCCGGCCCGCCTTCGGCGCCGGTCAGCACCAGGCGTCCGAAGGTGTCGACGAAGTACACGCTGCGCTGGTAGCGCTGCTGGTATTTGTCGATCAGCTTGATCACGGCGTCGACCGTCAGCCCAACCCCTGCGACGCCAATGAACCGGTCGTTGTAGTCGTAAACCTTGTAGTTGATGAAAACCGTCAGGTTGTCTTGGTTGGCCAGGTCCGGATCGACGTTGATCTCGTAGGGGGCTTTCATATCGCGCACGCGAAAGTACCAGGTATCGCGTGGTTCCGTGGCCTTGACCTGTTTGAGGACGCCTTTGGCGTGGTAGTAGGTCAGGCTTTGGTTGGAGACGAAGAAGGCGGTGTAGGCGCCGTAGTGGGTCATGACCTCGTTGAGGTAGCGGGTCATCTGCTCAGTGTCGCGTTCGCCGTTGACCACCCAGTCGCGCATGAACGTATCGCGGGCCATCATCGAAGAAATCAGGATCGGTCTGACAAGGTCTTTCTGGATTTCCGAGTAGACAGTGTCCGATGTCAGCGGCAGTTCGGTGTTGACGATGTTGTCGCGGATCGACGCCCGCGAGGCGTAGTAGCTGAGAAAGGAAGTGGCCAGGAAACCTGCGCCCAGCAATGCGACCAGCGTGAGTACCAACGAACGTTGAGAGTACAGCGGCGAGCGAAGCGGCATGGCAATTCCATTGGCAATGATCCGATGGCAAGCATTCTAGTGGTAACGGCCGGGAAATAGCTGCTCCATGTGCACCGCGAATGATCCTGGATTGTGCCTGGACCTTGTGGGAGCGAGCCTGCTCGCGAAAACGGTGTATCAGGCGCCATCATTGGTGAATGTGCTGACGCCTTCGCGAGCAGGCTCGCTCCCACAGGTTCTGGGTTAACCCAGGGTTTTCAGGTACGCGCGCCATCCACCCAAATGGCTGATGTTAACTGCCCCCTCCAACCCATACGCCTCGCAAATGAACCCGCTCTCCCAGCGCCCATCCGCCAGTTGCACCTTGCCCAGTCCGAGCGGCGCGGGGATGCCGGCCAGGAACGAACCCAACTCGCTGCTCGGCAGATCCCACACTTCCACGGCAATCGCCACGCCGCCTTCTTTCACCCGCACCATGCCTGGACGAAAGGGCGGGCCGCCCGCCAGGGCGTAGAGTTGATAGTCGGGTGAGCTGAAGGTCGTTTCAACCAGTCGCGCGCCACGCTGTTTGAGTTGCCAGTTCAACGTCAGACCATCCAGATGCGCGCCGCAGACCACCAGTCGCGCACGATCGTTGCGAGCGACAGCAGCAGGAGCAGGCATCGAGAGTCCTTGCAGAGCATCGGCCACGCTTAGCAGGTATTGATCGGTAAACGCCCGGCCAAACAACGTCACGCCCCAGGGTAAGTCGTTGTCCATGAAGCCGCTGGGTACCGCAACGGCGGCATAGTCGAGCAGGTTCATGAAGTTGGTGTAATAACCCAGTTCCGAATTGCGCTGCACCGGTTCAGCTTCCAGTTCAGCCAACGTGACAGGGCGGCCGATGGTCGGTGTAATCACGCAATCCAGACTCTCTAGCGCTTTGTCGCACAGGGCTTTCAACGCTTGAAGCCGGTATTGGGCGCGGAATGTTTGCACACCGCTTACTGTCGGTGCCTTGGCCAGCACCGCGCGAATCACCGGCAGCACGGCCTCGGGATTTTGCTCCATCAATTCACCGGCCACGCTGTAGCGCTCAGCCACCCACGACCCTTCGTAAAGCAATCGCGCTGCCTCCAGAAACGGCGACAGATCGAGTTCCACCGCTTCGCCGCCCAACGCTTTGAGGCGCTCGATGGCATCCTCGAACAGCGCCGGACCTTGGGTACAGCCGAAGAATTCCAGGTCTTGCGTCCTTGGCACGCCAAAGCGGAACGGGCGCACTGCACCGAACGCCGAGCCATCATTCCACAGCGGATTACTGCGGCTGTACTCATCCAGTGGATCCAGGCGTGCCGTGAGCGCGAGCAACTGGCTGGCTTCCCGGGCAGTGGCGGTGAACGTGGTCACGCAATCGAGCGTGCGACAGGCCGGCACCACGCCCGCCGTTGAGATCAAGCCTTTGGTGGCTTTCATCCCGACCAGATTGTTCAACGCCGCCGGCACCCGGCCTGAGCCTGCGGTGTCGGTGCCCAGGGCAAAACTCGCCACACCCAACGCGACCGCTAACGATGATCCTGCGCTGGAACCTCCCGACGGATACTCCGGCAGCACGCTGTTCGGGCAGGCGCCGTAGGGCGAGCGACTGCCATTGAGACCGGTGGCGAACTGGTCGAGGTTGGTCTTGCCCAATGGAATCGCACCGAGGGCCAGCAGTTGCTCGACGATGGTGGCCGAGCGCTGCGGCACGTAGGCAAACGCCGGACAGGCCGCCGTGGTGGGGATGCCCGCCAGGTCGATGTTGTCCTTGATCGCGAAGGGCACGCCGTACAGTGGCAGGCTTTCGATGTCGCGCAACTCGAGTGCGGCGAGGTACGGCTCCAGTTCCACGGCACTGAGCAAATGGATGAACAGGTGATAGTCCGGGTTCAGCGCAGCGGCTTTTTCCTGCAGGGTCGACAGCAGTTGGCGTGGCGTGGTCTGGCCGGTGCGATAGGCTGTACGCAGGGCATCAAGTTGCAGATTCATGGTGTTCGTCCTTTTCAAATGGGGTCAGTCGAGTTCCAGCACCACGACGCGCTGTCCGGCGCGCACCGCCGAACCGGGCTGCACGCGAATCTCGCGCACGACGCCGGCCATGGGGGCGAGCAGGGGGATTTCCATCTTCATCGACTCTAGAATCACCAGCACATCGCCAGCCTCGACCCGGCTGCCGGTGTCCACCTGGACCTGCCAGAGGTTGCCGGCGATATGGCTGTCGACGCTCATTTGATCGCTGCCCAGCGGTGTGTCTTCGGTCGTTTCTAGAGCCGCTTCTTCGCTGTCGAAATGCGCCTGCCCGCTGGCAATCCAGCGTTCGCGTTCGGCGTTGAAAGCACCTTGTTGCTGATCCCGAAAAGCGCTGATGGTCTCGGCCTCTTTCGCCAGAAACGCCTGGTAATCCGCGAGATTCAGTTGGCTGTGCTCGATCTCCAGCTCGAAGCGCCCGAGGGGGAAGTCCCGGCGAATGCGCAGCAGTTCGTCAGCGCTCACCGGGTAGAAACGGATCTGGTCGAAGAAGCGCAGCAGCCACGGTTTGCCATCGAACGCCGCGACCTCGCGGTAGCGATTCCACATCTGCAACGTACGACCGACGAACTGATAACCACCGGGGCCCTCCATGCCGTAGACGCACATGTAGGCGCCACCGATGCCCACTGAGTTTTCCGCGGTCCAGGTGCGTGCCGGGTTGTATTTGGTGGTGACCAGACGATGACGAGGATCGAGCGGGGTGGCGACCGGTGCACCGAGGTAGACGTCACCCAGGCCCATCACCAGATAGCTGGCATCAAACACCGTGCGCTGTACTTCATCCAGGTTCGGTAGGTCGTTGATGCGACGGATGAATTCAAGGTTGCTCGGGCACCAAGGCGCGTCCTTGCGCACGGTGGTCATGTATTTCTCAATGGCCAACTGGCACGCCGGGTCGTCCCAGGACAGCGGCAGATGGACAATGCGCGACGGTACTTGCAGGTCCTTGGCGGCGCACACGGCGTCCCATTCACCGGCGACGATGCCGAGCAGGTCCGCCAGCGGCAGTTGCTCGGGTTGGTAGTGCACTTGCAGCGAGCGGATGCCGGGGGTCAGGTCGATCACGCCATGCAGGTGTTTGCTTTCCAGGGCCTGCATGAGGGCGTGGGCGCGGAAGCGCAGGACAAGATCCAGCTCTGGTGCGCCAATCTCCAGGAGCAGGTGCGTGTCGCCGGAAAGCCTCGCAACCAACCTCGTATCATTCTGACCAATATCCAACACCACAGGCGACACAATCCCTTGTGGGAGCGAGCCTGCTCGCGAAGAGGGCGTGTCAGTCAATATTTGTGTGTCAGACACACCGCTTTCGCGAGCAGGCTCGCTCCCACAGGGGGTGTTCCATTTCAGTGCGAGATTTCGGGCGGTCTTGAGGTCGACAGGTTGGAACTGCACCTTGTCCCCGGCCTTGAGCTGCCCCAACTGCCACAGATCCGCCTCGATCACCGTCACCGGGCATACGAATCCGCCCAGGCTCGGACCATCCGGGCCGAGGATCACCGGCATGTCGCCAGTGAAATCCACCGCACCAATCGCGTAGGGATTGTCGTGAATGTTCGACGGATGCAGCCCGGCCTCGCCGCCGTCGGCGCGGACCCATTCCGGTTTCGGCCCGATCAGGCGAACGCCGGTGCGGCTGGAATTGAAATGCACCTCCCATTGCGTGGCGAAGAAGGTGTCGATGTAGTGTTCCGTGAAGTATTCGGGGGCGCCGTGGGGGCCGTAGATCACGCGGATTTTCCGCACGGCGGGCAGTTCCGTGACCTGGGTTTCAGGCAGTTGCGCGCCCGTGCTGTGATCGCCCAAGGCCGGCACATGCAGCACGTCGCCGGCCCGCAATGCGCGACCGCCGTGGCCACCGAACTGGCCGAGGGTAAAAGTACTTTTGCTGCCCAGATAATCCGGCACTTGCAGGCCGCCGCGCAGGCACAGGTAACTGCGTGCGCCGGCACCGGTGATGGTGCCGAGGCTCAACGTAGCGCCTGCCGGCACCCGCAATGAAGTGTTCATTGGCAGGGTTTCGCCATTCAGCGTCAAGGGAATCACCGCCCCGGTCACGGCCACAACCGCATCGCAATTGAAGCGAAGCAACGGGCCACTCATGGTGATTTCCAGTGCCGCTGCGCCTTCGTCGTTACCGAGCAAAAGATTGCCCAGTCGCAAGGCGCGACTGTCCATCGGTCCGGACGGCGGTACGCCCACGGCCCAATAGCCGAGGCGGCCGGGGTAGTCCTGAACGCTGGTCTGAGTGCCTGCACTGAGCACTTCAAAGGTGTTGGCGCGATAGACCAGGTCTTCGAGGCAACGGGTCCACGGCTGGCCGCTGGCGAACGGCGCATCCAGCAGAATCTGCCGCAGGTAGTCGCGGTTGGTTTCCACGCCATAGAGCAGGCTGTCGCCCAGTGCCGAATGCAAGTCGGCGCGGGCTTCTTCGCGGGTCGGCGCCCAAGCGATGACCTTGGCGATCATCGGGTCGAAATACGGCGGGATCTCGCAACCGGCCTCGACCCAGGTGTCGATGCGCAGTCGTTGGCCATCGGCGACGGGGAAGCTCACGGCAGTGAGCAAACCGGGGCTCGGCTGGAAATCCCGACCCGGATCCTCGGCGTAGAGTCGTGCCTGAATCGCATGACCTTCGGCTTTCAAACCCTGGCTCAACTCGCCAAGCGGCGGCAGATCACCGGCCGCCAGCTCTACCATCCAGCGCACCAGGTCCACGCCCCAGACCTGTTCGGTGACGCCATGCTCAACCTGCAGGCGGGTGTTCACTTCAAGAAAGTAGAATCGCCGGGCGTCGCTGTCGAACACAAACTCCACGGTGCCGGCGCTGCGATAATTCACCGCTTTGGCTAGTTTGATCGCCGCTGCGCACAGCTCATCGGCCATGCCTTCAGGCAGGTTCGGCGCCGGGGTTTCTTCAAGAACTTTCTGGTTGCGCCGTTGCACCGAGCAATCGCGCACGCCGAGGGCGATCACGTCACCCTGGCCGTCGCCGAACACCTGCACTTCCAGGTGCCGGGCGCGCTGTATGTACTTTTCGATGAACACGCCGGCATCGCTGAAGTTGTTCTGGCCCAGGCGTTTGACCGCTTCGAAGGATTCGCTCAGCTCCGCCGCGCTACGGCACACGCGCATGCCGATACCGCCCCCACCAGCAGTGCTTTTGAGCATCACCGGATAACCGACCTGTTCGCCGGCCATCAGGGCCGCCTCGAGGCTGTCCAGCAGTTCGGTGCCTTCGAGCATCGGCACACCGTGTTGCTTGGCCAGCGCGCGGGCGGTGTGCTTGAGGCCGAATACGCGCAACTGCTCTGGCGTTGGGCCGATGAACGCAATACCGGCGGCTTCACAGGCTTCGGCGAATGCTGCGTTTTCCGAAAGGAAACCGTAGCCGGGATGGATTGCCGTGGCGCCGCTGGATTGGGCGATGGTGAGGATTTTTTCCACCGCCAGATACGTTCCGGCAGCTGCGCCTTCACCGAGGCTATGGGCTTCATCGGCTTGCAAGATGTGCAGGCTGGCGGCATCGGCTTCGGAATAAACGGCGACGCCCTGGACATGCAGGTCGCGCAGGGTACGCAGGATGCGGCAGGCAATGGCGCCTCGGTTGGCGATCAGGACTTTTTCGAACATGACATTACCCCTGGTGGGGATGCGGGCCGTCCCGCAGTTTTTCGATGAGCGCCGGGGTCGTCCCCGACGGCAGAATCAGCTCATTACAAACACCACGAAACCTGTGGGAGCGGGCTTGCCCGCGATGAGGCCTTCACATTCAACATTGATGTCGACTGACACTCCGCAATCGCGGGCAAGCCCGCTCCCACAGGGGTTAGTGGTGATTTCGAGGTTTGAAGCACTGCCCCGAACGGGCCTGGCACAGGGCAAACAACAATCGACGCAATCGACTCAGTTCCATACCAAAAGCTCCGCAGGTGTCGGGTTGTAGGCGTTGCACGGGTTGTTCAGTTGCGGGCAGTTGGAGATCAGGACAATCACATCCATCTCGGCGCGCAGGTCGACGTATTTGCCCGGTGCGGAAATCCCGTCTTCGAAGGTCAGCCCGCCGTCGGCGGTGACCGGTACGTTCATGAAGAAGTTGATGTTCGGCCCGATGTCACCCTTGCCCAGGCGCCCATCGTGGACGCAGGCGCGCAGGTAGTTATCGCGGCAGCTATGCATGTAGCGTTTTTCCAGGGCGTAGCGCACGGTGTTGCTCTCTTGCGCACAGGCGCCACCCAGGGTGTCGTGACGGCCGCAGGTGTCGGCGACGATGGTCAGCATTGGTTTGCCGAGGTTGGAATACAGCACGCTGCCGGTACTCAGGTAGACGCTGTTCTGGCGGCGCAATGTGCGCTGCACGTCGTAGCGTTCCTTCGGGTTGGCCACGCTGTAGAACAATGTGTCCACCGCCTGATTACCTTCCAGGTCGAGGATGCGCAGGGTCTGGCCGGCCTTGACCTCCATCAGCCAGGGTTCGCCGGCGGGGATGGTGGCGCGGTAGATCGCGGCTTCGGGTTGCTTGGCAACGTTAGCGAGTGCAAGTGACATGACAGCGATCCTCAAGCGAACAGACGGTCGGTGTTGATGAAGCCGCGCTCGTTTTCCGGGCGCGAGGTGCGGCAGTGTTCGGCGACGCTGGGGTCGGCGTTCATCCAGCTCAGCTTCAAGGGTTTCGGTGCGTATTCCGGCGAGGGATCCATCGGGTGTTGCAGGGCGGTGAGCACCACCAGGGTGTCCATCGGTGCGTACAACTCGATGTAGTCGCCGGCCTTGGAGTTGCCCTCGACGAAGTGGAAACGTCCGCCTTCATCGACATTCACACGGCTAAACAGATTGAGCGTCATCAACAGGTCCGACAGGCCCAATCCCCATTTGCCGAGCTCGACCAGCAGGTTGTCGGTACCGTTGCGGAAGAAGCCGTTGCGCAGTTCCTGATAGCGCCCGGTGCCGTATTTTGCCGCCACTTCTTCGGCGCAAAGCACGCCGCCGAGGCTGTCGCTCCAGCCGCAGGTGTCGGCAGTGATCGCCGCCAGCACGCGGCCCATGTCCGAATACAGGCAATGGCCGGTGGTGAGCTTGGCGGTGTGTTGGCATTTGAGGCTGTCGGGCAGGTTCAGGCGCTCGGTTTTCTCGTTGGCGTTGAGCAGCGTCAGGCTGACGTTGGCGCCGCCGCGAATATCGGTCAGGCGCAGCAATTGGCCGCGTTTGAGCACGAACGAACGATGGCCGCCGCCGGGGAGCATTTCTTCGGCGAAGGGCGGGAACAGTTGGGTCGAATCAGTCATTTCATAGTTCCTCTAAGCGATACGAAGCGTGCCTGCCGTTGGTGCCGGCAGGGCGTCGACGGCGGTACGGCTGGCGCGGCGGTCGCTGTTCAACGGGATGTCGTAGGTGATGCGCGCGCCATAGGCACCGGGGGCGTGCGGGTCGAGGCGAACCTTGTCGAACACCAGCAAGCGGGTGCCGAGACTGAAGCCTTCGGACAGGTCGTGGGTGACCATGAACACCGTCAGCTGCGTCTCGCGCCACAGCTCCAGCAGCAAGGCGTGCATGTCTTTGCGGATTCCCGGATCGAGGGCGCCGAAAGGTTCGTCGAGCAGCAACACGCGGGGTTTCATGATCAACGCCTGGGCGATGGCCAGCCGTTGTTGCATGCCGCCGGAAAGCTGCGCCGGGTACTTGTCCAGTGCGTGGCCGAGGCCGACCTTGTGCAGCAGTACCGAGGCCTGTTCGCGGGCCTCTTTTTTGGCGCTGCCGAACAGCCGGCCCAACAGCGGCGAACGTGGCAATTCGAGGCCGAGGGCGACGTTATCCAGCACGCTCAGGTGCGGGAACACCGAGTAACGCTGGAACACCACGCCACGACTGGCATCCGGCTCGCTGGCCAGCGGTTGACCGTCGAGCAGGATCTCGCCGCGACTGGCTTTTTCCTGTCCGAGCAACAACCGCAGGAAGGTCGATTTACCGCAACCGGAGGCGCCCACAAGCGTGCAGAACTCGCCCTCGTTGACGCTCAGGTTCAGGCCTTCGAGCACCACCTGATCGGCGTATTGCTGCCAGACGTTCTTGACGGTGATGAAGCTCATTTGGCGGCCCCCTCATACCAGGGGAACGCTCGACGGGTCAGGTATTTGAGGCCCCAATCCATCAGCCAGGCGAGCAGGGTGATCCACACCACATAGGGCAGGATCACGTCCATCGCCAGGTAACGGCGCACCAGGAAAATCCGGTAGCCAAGGCCGTCAATGGAGGCGATGGCTTCGGCGGCGATCAGGAACAGCCAAGCCGAACCGAGCATCAGCCGTAGCGAGATCAACAGGCGCGGCAGCAATTGCGGCAGCACCACTCGCAGCATCAGGGTCCAGGTCGAGGCGCCGAGGGTCTGGGCCTTGATCAGCAGCTCCACGGGAATCTCCCGGGCACGCTGTTCCAGATCTCGGGCCAGGGCCGGGGTGATGCCGATCACGATCAGCATGACTTTCGATAACTCGCCCAGGCCAAAGACGATGAACAGGATCGGCAGGATCGCCAGTGGCGGTACCATCGACAGTACCGTCAGCAACGGCGACAACGGCGCGCCGAACAGCGGCAGGGTGCCGGTGGCCATACCCAGGCACAGCCCGGCCAATGCGCTGATGCCCAGGCCGATGGCCAGGCGGCGCAGGCTGGAAACGGTGTCCTGCCACAGCACGTATTCACCGGTGCGGGTATCGGCGACGAAGGCCAGGCGTTTCACCGCGTCGGTCATCTGCACGGCGCTGGGCAACAGCTTGTCGTTGGGGTTATCCATCAGTCGCTCGGCCGACCCCATGAAGTAGGCGAGCAACACCAGGGCGAACGGCAGGATCACCAGCAACAGGCGACTCGGGCGATCCGGGTGGCGATTGATCAGGCGCATGGCCAGGTCCTCTTCTTACAACTGGGCGTCGGCGGCCATTTGCACGTAGCTGGGGTCGAAGCGCAGCTTGAGGTTGCCTTTGTCGCCGCTGGTCACGCCGTTGGCGAAGGCCATGCCGACCGCGCTGGTGTCCTTGGCGCCCTCACCCAGCAAGCCGTGCTGGAAGGAAAATTCGGCGACCCGGCGCATGGTTTCCGGCAATTGCTTGCTGGTGCTGAACGCCAGGGCTTCCTTGGGCGTGGCGAACAGTTTTGTGGTGTCCAGTTGCGCCTGGAAGCCGGCCAGATCGGTGCCGGAGGCCTTGGCCATGTGTTCCAGAGCCGCTTTGCCGGCGGCGTTTTTCGCGTTCATCAGCTCGACCACTTCAAACCAGGCGCCAGTCAGCGCCTTGCCCAGGGCCGGGTTGTCCTTGAGGGTCTGGGAGTTGACCACCATCATGTCCATGATCTCGCCGGGAATCTGGCTGGAGTTGAAGACTTCGGTCACTGCCGGCTTGGCCTTGATGTCCGACAGCATCGGGTTCCAGGTAGTGACGGCGTTGACCTGCTCGGTGTTGAAGGCGGCCGAGATGTCGGCGTCGGAGGTGTTGACCACCTTCAGGTCTTTCTCGGTGAGGTCCACCGAGTCCAGGGCCCGGGCCAGCAAGTAGTGAGAGACCGACAGCTCCACCAGGTTGACGTCCATGCCCTTGAGGTCGGTGACTTGCTTGCCTTCGCCCTTGAGCACGATGCCGTCGTTGCCGTTGGAGAAATCGCTGACGATCAGCGCCGTGCTGTCGACGCCACCGGCGGCCGGGATGGTCAGCGCATCCATGTTGGTCATGGTGCAGCCATCGAATTGGCCAGCGGTGTACTGGTTGATGGATTCGACGTAGTCGTTGAGCTGCACCACATCGATCTTGATGCCGTACTTCTTCGCCCATTTGTCGACGATGCCCTGGCTGCCGGCATATTCCCAGGGCATCCAGCCGGCGTAGATCGTCCAGCAAACGCTGAAGTGGTCTTTTGGCGCAGCGTGGGAAGAGAGGCTCACGAAGGCTGTGAATGCAGCGGCGAGCAGAGTGGGTAAACGAAGCTGGGGCATGGTGGTTCTCCAGTTGATCGAGGGCGGGCAGGAGTCAACGCGGCACCGTTAACGGTGGCTTGTCTCCCGGGCTTTTGTCCCGCCGTGTAACCTCAACTGGAGGTCGCCAACTCTCGGACCAGTCGCACGCCGTAGCGAGCCGGAACCCTAGTCAGCCATTGCAAATTGTGGTGCCGCGAACCTGTGATGACTCCTGCACGGCTTTGCTAAAGCGAGAGCCGTGCCAAGTCGTCCGAAACGCTCTGGCTTGGGGTTTTGCGCGATTGATGGGATTGGAAGCAGACATTGAGTTGCCTTGTGATGGTGCGTGGGCGCACCGCAATGGATCGTGTTGGCCACTGATCCGAAGGTTGCCTTTACGTCGCACTTGATAGCGGATAACGAGTCAAAAGTGGTGTCAGTCGGCTTGTTCCGACTGCTGGTCTTTCAGGAGGCCGCCATGCTTCGTCGATTGTTGTTCGGTGTTGTGCTCGGACTGGGACTGTCCGGCTGCTATTACTACGCCGGCGGATACGATGTGTACCCCTCACCTTATTATTATCCCGGCTATTCGCCTTATTCCTACTATTACGGCCCGCGTTATTACTACGGTGGCCCGCGCGTTTATGGCGGTTTTCGTTACTACTACTGGGGTGGGCATTCCCATTATCACGGCGGTGGATATCGGGGGTATCACCATTAATCGGCGGTTGAATGGATGAAAAACCTTTCATCGGCGAGATGTTTCAACTTGTTACCAAGACGCACCGGATTCTGAATTCGATGTCAGATGTTTTGACAGTCATTGAATGATCGACTGTCGCCTGCCAGCGTCGCTGGTGTGGCTCACTCGCGGTCCAGGAGGCCGCCATGCTCTGTCGAAAGAGTTTCCGACGATTTCTACTGATGGCTGTATTGGGATTGTCCCTGGGTGGGTGCGAGCCTTATTACGATGGAGGTGGCAGTTATTACAGCTCCGAGGTGTACACCTCGCCAGCGCCCGCTTATTACTCCAGCGGCGGTTATTACACGAACGACAGCTACTACTCGCCGCCACGCCGTTATTACTCACCTCCTGCCAGGTATTACCAACCGACCCCACGGTATTACTACCAGCCGCGGGTTTATCAGCCGTCACCGCGCTATTACCAGCCTTCCCACCGTTACTATCAGTCGCGGCCTGATTACAGGGCGCATCAGAACCATGGTTGGGACGGGCGCAACCGTGGCAACTGGGACAACGATCACTATCGCGGACGCAACAACAATCACGACCGCCGAGGCGACCGCAACGGGCACGGTGATCATAATAATGGCCGGGGCAACCACCGGTAATCCGAACTGAACGCAATCCCCCTGTGGGAGCGAGCCTGCTCGCGAAAACGGTGTATCAGACAGCAGCAATTTTGACTGACACACTCTCTTCGCGAGCAGGCTCGCTCCCACAGTTGTTATTGGTATTCCGACAGATCCGCCAACGGATGCCGACCTTCCCACACCTTGTGAAAATGCGCCTCCACCACCGCATCCGGCACAGTGTTCACATCCGGCCAGTGCCAGTGCGGTTTCTGATCCTTGTCGATCAACCGCGCCCGCACCCCTTCGCTGAACTCCGGATGGCGGCAGCAATTGAGGCTCAGGGTGTATTCCATCTGAAAGACTTGTGCCAGTGACATGTGCCGGGCGCGGATGATCTGCTCCCACACCAGATGAGCGGTCAGCGGTGAGCCTTCACTCAGGGTCCGCGCAGCACGGTTGAACAGCAAGTCAGTGTGATCGCGCAGTGCGCTGATCGCCTTCCAGGCACAGCGCACGTCACTGACGTCCAGCAGTTCATCGATGCGCTGGCGTCGCGGCAGCCACTGAGCCTCGGGCATTTGGTCGATGGCTTCCTGTTGCAGGGCCTTGAGCAGACTGTTGAGCTGCATCGGCGTCTGTTCCTGCCAGTTCAACTGCAACAAGCCTTCGATCAGTTTTTCCTGCTGCTCGTCGAGCAGGAAACGGTCGGCCAGGTCCAGGTCAATGGCGTCGCGACCGTTCATATGGGCGCCGGTCAGACCGAGGAACAGCCCTAGCTTGCCGGGCAGGCGCGACAGGAACCAGCTGGCACCGACATCCGGGTACAGGCCGATGCTGATCTCCGGCATTGCCAGTCGACTGCTTGGCGTGACAATACGAATGCTCGCCCCTTGCAGCAGGCCCATGCCGCCGCCAAGTACATAACCGTGGCCCCAGCAGATCAACGGTTTGGGGTAGGTGTGCAGGCTGAAGTCCAGGCGATATTCCGAGTTGAAGAAGTGTGCTGCCAGAGTGGGGACTTCACCCGGATGGGCGCGACAGGCTTCCACCAGGCTGCGCACTTCGCCGCCGGCGCAAAAGGCCTTGGCGCCGTTGCCGCGCAGCAGGACGCAAACGATTTGCGGTTCCTTGGCCCAGGCGTCCAGTCGGTCGCGCAGGGCGTTGATCATCGGCAATGACAGGGCATTGAGCGACTTTTCGGCATCGAGGGTGGCAATGCCGATGCGGGCGCCATCGGTGCCGGTGAGTTCTTCGAAGTGCAGATTCATCGTGACCTCGATCGGGAATTTGAGGATTAAGTATGATCGCTGTGTGGGAAAGTGCCGGATCCGTGTCAGATCAATTGACAAGCCTGGTCAGCCTTCTTAGGGTTCGCCCCATTGTTTTTACCGGATATGACCATGACTGCTGACGACCGTATCAAACTCGAACCGAGCTGGAAGGAGGCACTGCGTGCCGAATTCGACCAGCCCTACATGGCAGAGTTGCGAAATTTCCTGCAACAGGAGCGGGCGGCCGGCAAGGAAATCTATCCACCGGGACCAATGATTTTCAACGCGCTCAACTCGACGCCGCTGGACAAGGTCAAAGTGGTCATCCTCGGTCAGGACCCCTATCACGGCCCCGGCCAGGCCCATGGCTTGTGCTTCTCGGTGCAACCGGGCGTGCCGGCACCGCCGTCACTGGTCAATATCTACAAAGAGTTGAAACGCGACCTGAACATCGACATTCCCAACCATGGCTACCTGCAGAGCTGGGCCGAGCAGGGCGTGTTGATGCTCAACACCACCATGACCGTGGAACGCGCCAACGCCAATGCGCACAAGGACAAGGGCTGGCAGTTTTTCACCGATCGGGTCATTGAAGTGGTCAGCCAGCGGCAACCGCATCTGGTCTTCATGCTGTGGGGCGCCCATGCCCAGAGCAAACAGAAGCTGATCGATGCCACCAAACATCTGGTGCTGACGTCGGTGCACCCGTCACCGCTGTCGGCCTATCGCGGCTTCCTCGGTTGCGGGCACTTCAGTCGGACCAACAAGTTTCTGGAGCAGAACGGCGAGACGCCGATCGAGTGGCGGTTGCCGCCGGTTTGAAAAGCATCGCCAGCAGGCTGGCTCCCACATTGGTTTTACGGTGTTTACAAAACCTGTGGGAGCCAGCCTGCTGGCGATGAATTCGACTCGGTCTTTACTCTGGATTCCGATTCCAGTACTTGAACAACGGCTCAGCCAGAAACAACACAAACAACAACCGCATCACCTGCATCGCCGTCACCAGCGGCACCGACAGTTGCAGGGTTTCCGCCGTCAGGCTCATCTCCGCAATGCCGCCGGGCATCATGCCCAGGGTCAGCGAACGCAGGTCCAGGTGGGTCAGGGCACTCAGGCCCAGTGCCGCCGCCGTCGCAATCAACATGGTCAACACCGTGCCGATCAAGGTCCGGCCCATGAACGAGGGGGCACGGCGGAAGAACTGACGGTTGAAGTGACAGCCCAGACCACTGCCAATCAGCCATTGGCCAATCTGGCTGCCGCCGTTGGGTAAACCGATGTGCAGGTCCCAACCAATGCTCACCGCCGCACTGACCAGCAGCGGTCCGAACAGCCACGGGTTGGGTTGACGCAGACGTTCCCAGATCCAGGCCGCCAGCGCGCCTGCGGGAAACAGGATCGCCAGCCAACGCCAATCGATGCTGCCGGCGTGGGAGATCGGCGTGCCGTCACCCAACAGGTATTTGAACGCCGCCGGTACACAGAGCACTACCACCAGCACCCGCAAACTCTGCCCGGCCGCGACACGACTGAGCACTGCGCCGTTGCGCGCACCGAGGTTGACCATCTCCCCGGAACCGCCGGGCATGCTGGAGAAGAACGCCGTGGCGCGATCCTCCCCGGTGCGACGCATCAACCAGACCCCAACCACCGCGGACAGGCTGGTGACCAACGCACCGAAGAAGATCAAACCGAAATGACTCAGCACCTGCTCCATCACTACAGGAGTGAAGTGCAGGCCGATGCCGATGCCGACAATCCACTGGCCGCACTTGCGGCCGCCAGGGATTTCCGCCAATTGCCAGGGCGTCAGGCAGCGCACCAGGATGATCGCCAGTAACGAGCCGACCATCCATGGCAGCGGCCAGCCGACCTGGCTGGCAAGGTAACCACCCAGCAGGCCGACCAGTGGTGTACCCCACCAGGCTTTGAACGGTGTTCGATCAGACATCGGCAACGACGCGCCGGGCAACCGAACGTTTACGCCAGATCCGCACAATTGGCACCAGCAGCATGACCACGATCAACCCCCAGACACCGACGGTGATCCCGCTCGACCAGAGAATGTCCAGCGAACCGTTGGAGATCGACAGGGCCCGACGCAGGTTCTGCTCCATCAAACCGCCGAGGATGAAGCCCAGCAGAACCGGAGACAGCGGAAAGTCCAGCTTGCGCAGGATGTAACCGAAGATGCCGATGCCGATCATCAGGAACAGGTCGAAAGTCGTGGCATGCACCGCGTACACACCGATGGCGGTGATGATCGCAATCATCGGCACCAGTGCCCAATTCGGTACGGCGAGGATTTTGGTGAAGATGCGGATCATTGGGATGTTGAGGATCACCAACATGATGTTGGCGATGAACAACGACGCGATCAGGCCCCAGACAATGTCCGGTTGCTGTTGAAACAGCAGCGGGCCCGGCGTGATGTTGTACAGCGACAGGGCGCCGATCATCACCGCCGTGGTGCCCGAGCCGGGAACGCCGAGGGTCAGCATCGGTACCAGCGCACCGCAGGCTTCGGCACCGATGGCGGTTTCCGGGGCCGCCAAGCCACGCTTGTCGCCCTGGCCGAACTTGCCGTTCGGACCGGCGATGCGTTTCTCGGTCATATAGGCCACGGCGCTGGCCAGCGTTGCACCAGCCCCCGGCAGCACGCCCATGATGAAACCGAGCACGCCACAACGCATGTTCACCCAGAACACCGACGCGGCTTCCTTGAAGTTGAACAGCATCCGCCCGGTGGCCTGGAAGGCTTCCTGGCCACGGTGGGTTTTTTCCAGCAGCAACAGAATCTCGCTGATGGAGAACAGGCCCAGCACCAGCACCACGAACTGAATGCCGTCGGTGAGGTGGATGTTGTCCCCGGTGAAACGATACACGCCGCTGTTGGCATCGATACCAACGGTCGACAAGAACAGCCCGATCAGCGCCGCGATGAATGTCTTCATCGGACGGTCACCGGCCATGCCGCCGAGGCAGACAATCGCGAACACCATCAGCACGAAGTATTCCGCCGGGCCGAAGGCTATCGCCCATTTCGCCAGCATCGGCGCGAACACCACCATGCCGCAGGTGGCAATGAAGGCGCCGATGAACGAGCTCCAGGCCGACAGCGACAACGCAACCCCTGCCAGGCCTTGGCGGGCCATCGGGTAGCCGTCGAGGGTGGTCATGACGGTGGAGGCTTCACCAGGAATGTTCAGCAGAATCGAACTGATCCGGCCGCCGTACTCGCAACCCAGATAAACCGCCGCCAGCAGGATCAGCGCCGACTCTGGCGGCAGGCCCAGTGCGAAAGCGATCGGGATCAACAATGCCACGCCGTTGATCGGACCCAACCCCGGTAGCAGGCCGACGATCGTACCGATCAGCGTACCGCTGAGTGCGGTTACCAGGTTGTAAGGGGTCAGTGCGACGCCGAAGCCGTGACTCAAATAACCAAGCGTATCCATATCAGTTCTCCAGAACGTCGAGCAGGCCCAGAGGCAGTGGCACGTCCATGACTTTGTCGAACAGCAGGTACAGGCCGACGCTCATCAGGCTGATGATCACCGCGCCCGGCAACCAGCGTCCGCCGTACAGGCGCGCCATCGGAATGCCAACCAACATGCTGCTGAGGATGAAGCCCAGCGGTTCGAACAGCCCGGCGAAAACCAGCAGCAACAGCACGCAAACCCCGATCTTGGTCAGGGTCTCGCGGTCCATCGGCGGATCTTCTTCGGTGTGCTTGATCGGCGAGGGGCGATACACCATGTACACCAGCGCCAGGGCCATCAGCCCCAGCATCAGCAAGGGAAAGGCGCGCGGGCCGATTGGTTCGTAGGAAAAAGGTGCCTGGTAGGGCCAGGCCATCAGCACCAGGCCGAGACAGGCCAGCAACAGCACCGAAGCAAAAAGGCGTTGTAAGAGCATGAGGAACTCCTGTGCCACGGCCCCGCAAAACGGGACCGTGGCCGCTAGACAGGGACGATCACTGAATCAGGCCGAACTCTTTGGCCAGCACCTTGTAGTCCGCGACTTGCTTCTTCACGTAGGTGTCCAGTTCCTGGCCGGTCATGGCGAACGGGAACAGTTCACGCTGGTCGCGCAATTTGGCGAACTCTTCGGATGCCAGCAGTTTGTCGAAGGAGTCTTTCCACCAGGCGTAGTCTTCGTCACTGACTTTCGGCCCGAGGTAGAAGCCGCGCACCACTGGCCAGACAATGTCGTAGCCCTGCTCGCGGGCGGTTGGAATGTCTTTCATTTCCGGCTCGTCCAGGCGCTTGTCGGAGAACACCGCCAGCAAACGCATGTCGCCGCTCTGGATGTGTGGCATGGAGTCGGAGATGTCGGTGCTGCCGACCTGGATATGGCCGCCCAGCAGTGCAGTGGCGATTTCACCGCCACCTTCGAGGGCCACGTAACGCAGGTCGCGCGGGTTGATCCCGGCGGCCTTGGCGATCAGGGCAGTCTGCATCCAGTCCTGGCTGCCGACGGTGCCGCCGGAACCGATCACCACTTTGCTCGGATCTTTCTTCAGCGCCTGCACCAGATCGTCCAGGGTCTTGTAGGGCGAATCGCTTTTCACTGCGATGGCGCCGTAGCTGGTGCCGACGGCGGCGAGCCAGCGCACGTTGGTTTCATCGAAACGACCGAACTTGCCTTGCGCCAGGTTCAACAGCGAGCCGCTGGACCAGGCGACCAGGGTGCCGGCATCCGCCGGGCGCTGGGCAACTACCGCGTTGTAGGCCACCGCGCCGACGCCACCGGGCATGTAGGTCACACGCATCGGTTTGGTCAGCAGTTTTTCATTGACCAGCGCGCTCTGCGCCAGTTTGCAGGTCAGGTCGAAGCCGCCGCCGGGTGAGGCTGGGGCAATGCATTCCGGGCGTTTTGGCTCGGCCATCAATTGGCCGGCAAACAGCACGCAGCTGGCGGCGAGGGCGAAACGGCGCAGTGATCGATTCATTTTTTTGTCTCCTTCGGAGTTATTGTTTTTCGGGATGATTCAGATGCGACGATTTCGCGCGGCGCCGTCGTGTTTCAGTCTGCCGGGGCAGAACGACGGGCAGCCGGCTTCGGCGCTGACAAGCGTAGACATCGGACGTTGCGGGGGAGGGCAAGCCTGGAGCTGTGTGGGCAGCATGGTGCAGTACCTCGGTTATTGTTCTTATTGGCGAAAACGCTTCATGGCGTTTTTCGGGCGCTACATTCACAAACAGAGAGCAAATGGCGGGAGGAGTGCTCAGGTCGAAACATTCCGTGGATCGACTCTAACCAGTGAACCTTTCGCTAACCTTTCATCGGGCTTTCAAGGTTTTTCGGGCTTCACAGCGGCGGATGCCGCTGTAAACTCCGCGCCAAAGAATGGCGTCGACCATCCCTGAATGAGGTAAAGATCCATGCGTGTTCTGCTCGTCGAAGACCATCTGCAGCTCGCTGAAAGCGTCGCCCAAGCGCTCAAGAGCACCGGTCTGACCGTGGATGTGCTGCACGATGGCGTGGCGGCCGATCTGGCGCTGGGCAGTGAGGATTACGCCATGGCGATCCTCGATGTCGGTTTGCCGCGCATGGATGGTTTTGAAGTGCTGGCGCGTCTGCGCGCACGGGGCAAGAACTTGCCGGTGCTGATGCTGACCGCCCGCAGCGACGTCAAGGATCGGGTCCATGGGCTCAACTTGGGGGCCGACGATTACCTGGCCAAACCGTTCGAACTGACCGAGCTCGAAGCCCGGGTCAAAGCCTTGCTGCGTCGTAGCGTGCTGGGCGGTGAGCGTGTGCAGCGCTGCGGCGTGCTGGCCTATGACCTCGACACTCGGCGTTTTACCCTTGGCGAAGAGTTGCTGACCCTGACCTCCCGCGAGCAGGCCGTGCTCGAGGCCCTGATCGCCCGTCCCGGTCGGGTGATGAGCAAGGAGCAGCTGGCCTCCCAGGTCTTCGGCCTCGACGAAGAGGCCAGCCCCGATGCCATCGAAATCTACGTGCACCGGCTGCGCAAGAAACTCGATGGGCAACCGGTCGCGATCGTGACCTTCCGTGGCCTCGGTTACTTGCTGGAAAGCCGCGATGCATAAGCCCAGCAGTCTGCGCTGGCGGTTGCTATGGAACCTGGCGCTGTTGCTGGTGGTGTTGATGCTGGCCAGTGGCTTGAGTGCCTACTGGAATGGTCGCGAAGCCGCCGACACGGCGTATGACCGCACCTTGCTGGCCTCGGCACGCACCATTGCCGCCGGTCTCTCCGCGCGTGACGGTAGCCTCAGTCTCGATGTGCCTTATGTGGCGCTGGACACATTTGCCTACGACAGTGCCGGGCGCATTTTTTACCTGGTCAACGACATCCACCAGAACCTGATTTCCGGTTACGAAAACCTTCCCGCTCCACCCCCGGGAACGCCGCGCACCGATGACTATCCGGCGCTGGCACGTTTCTACAACGCCACCTATCGAGGGCAGAACGTTCGGGTGGTCAGCCTGCTCAAGGCGGTCAGCGAGCCGAACATGAATGGCATGGCGGAAATACGTGTGGCAGAAACCGACGAGGCACGGGTGAGCATGGCGCGCAGCCTGGCAGCGGATACCTTGCTGCGTCTGGGCATGCTGGCGGTCGGTGCGCTGCTGCTGGTGTGGTTTGCCGTCAGTGCGGCGTTGCGTCCGTTGGAACGCTTGCGAACAGCAGTGGAAGAACGGCAATCCGACGATCTTCGTCCGTTGCCATTGGTGGAAGTACAGCGTGAGTTGTGGCCATTGGTGCGCGCGCTCAATCACTTTACCGAGCGTCTACGTGGACAGTTCGAACGCCAGGCACAATTCATCGCCGATGCCGCCCATGAATTGCGTACACCGCTGGCCGCCCTTAAGGCGCGGCTTGAGCTTGGCCTGCGGGCGAACGAACCCGAAACCTGGCGCAATACTCTGGAGACCGCTGCCCAGAGCACTGATCGCTTGACCCATCTGGCCAATCAATTGCTTTCGCTGGCACGGGTCGAAAATGGCGCCCGGGCGATTGCCGAAGGTGGCGCGCAGTTGCTCGATCTGAGCCAGTTGGCACGTGAACTGGGGATGGCCATGGCGCCGCTGGCCCACAAACGTGGTGTGGCGTTGGCACTGGAAGCGGACGAGCCGGTCTGGCTGCGGGGTGAGCCGACCTTGCTGAATGAGTTGTTGAGCAATCTGGTCGATAACGCTTTGGCCCACACGCCACCGGGCGGCAACGTCATCCTGCGGGTCTCGTCGCCGGCCGTGCTGGAGGTCGAGGATGACGGGCCGGGCATTCCCCTTGAAGAGCGTGATCGGGTGTTTGAGCGTTTCTACCGACGTAACCAGCAAGTGGCCGGATCAGGTCTGGGATTGGCGATTGTCGGCGAGATCTGCCGCGCGCACCTGGCGCAAATCAGCCTGCACGATGGCGAGCAGGCGGGGTTGAAAGTACGAGTGAGCTTTATTGCCGGGGAGTGAGCAACGCTTTTGTGGAGAGGGAGCTTGCTCCCTCGCCACAGTAATTGCTGATCAGTAAAACATCGACCGCGTTTCTTCCAGGTCCGCGCACATTGCCTGGTTGTCGGGATCGATTCCGAGCTTGATGAAGGCGGGCACGCTGAAAGGGTCGATGCGTGAGAATGGGTGGTCAGTGTCCCTGTGGCAATACAGGCTGGCCACCTGCACCAGGTCGACGTAATCGAGCTGTTCGGACTGTCGCTTGAAGTTCTGGTACAGCAGCGGCACTTGCACCAGCATGTCCGGAAACTCCCAGACCCTGAGCAATTTGTCGCCAAGCAATGGGTGAATGTGCTCGATCACATGGTTCAGGCTGACCGGGTCGGACAGCAACTCATAGTGATCTTCAGCATAGGTCAGGATTGGCAGCACTCCGATCTGATGCACCAACCCGCCAAGGGCGGCCTGATCTGGCTTGAGCTGGGTGTAACTGCGGCACAAGGCATAGCTGACACCGGCGATTTCCAGGCTTTTTCGCCAGACATCGCGCATCTTCTGTTCAACCACCTCGGAACGGGCGTGGAAAATCTGCTCCATGACCAGGCCGATGGCGAGATTGCTGCTGTAGTTGATGCCCAGGCGCGTAATCGCCGTGTGCAGGTCGGTGACTTCCTGAGTGGCGCGCAGCAAGGGGCTGTTGACCACTTTGATCAGGCGCGCCGACAGCGCGGCATCGCGGCCGATCACTTTGCTCAAGGTGCTGATGCTGATTTCCGGGTCTTCAGCGGCCTTGCGGATCTGCAAGGCCACTTCCGGTAATGTCGGCAGAACCAGGTCATCGTTATCGATGGCCTCAACCAAATCCTGTTGGACCTTTTCCGCCAGCTCACTCATTTCGTTTCTCTAGGTGTCGCAAAAAAGTACGGCGGTTATCGCTGGATTTCGCGGTCGCGGTCCAATGAGTAGGGCAGGTCGAGCAAACGCAGGGCAGGGCCGTCGAGTGAGCCGACATGGATATCGCCAGCCTCGGCCGCTTCGGCTTGCAGCACCGCCAGCAGTTCAATGTTCTGCTCGGCATGGGCGGCCAGCACCACTTCACCGATCGAACTGCCGTGGCTTGGAGAAAACAGCTGGGTGCCGGGCTCGGGCAGTTCACTGGCATCCAGTTGCACGCGGTACAGACGACGCTTGAGTTTGCCCAGGTACTGCATCCGCGCGACGATTTCCTGGCCGGTGTAGCAGCCTTTTTTGAAGCTCACACCACCAACAGCTTGCAGATTGAGCATTTGTGGAATGAACAATTCGCGGGTACTCGGCATCACCTGGCCGATCCCTGCACGGACCTGGCCCAGCAGCCATTGATTCAGGTCGCCTTCGGTCAACAGGGCGGACAACTTGCCCTTGAGGGTGTCGGCTTGATCGGCGGCGACCCAGAGTTCGGCGCGATCGGGTGAAACGCGAACGGCGATCAGGCCGTCATGACGCACGACACTGTCAGTGTCTGCCGGCAGCTCAAGCCCGAGGCTTCTGAGCGCTGTATCGCCCTGTTCGATGCCAAAGCGGACCCAGGCGGCACTTTCATCGGTCAATTTGGACTTGGAGAACACCGCGTACTTTTTCAGGTCCGCTAATTGTGGTTCCAGCAATTCGCTGGCCATGGCCAGGAGCACACCGTCACCTTCGAGCAGGATGCGGAAGCTCGATTGCATCCGGCCTTTCTGCGTGCAGCGCGCGCCAAGACTGGCCTGGGAATCGCTCAGGTAATTGAGATTGCAGGTCAATTGTCCTTGCAGGAACTTGCCGGCGTCCGCGCCGCGGACCGCCAGAACACCTTCATGAGACAGCGTGCAGAAAAAAGCAGAATCGGCCATGGGTCATCGCAGGGTAAAGAGTCTGGCGGACATGATAAGGGGGCGCCCATGAAATGGGTAGTTCACAAAGGATCCTCGGTGACCGACCAAAGCCGACTGTTCGATATGGCGCGGGGCTGTATACTTGCGGCCTATTTGAGGAGCGCTCCATGGTCGAAGATGTTGAACTGAATCGCCTCTACTGGCACAGCCGCCGCGGCATGCTTGAGCTTGACGTGTTGCTGGTGCCGTTTGTGAAAGAGGTCTATCCGCACCTCAACGACGTTGATCGCGCTTGCTACGTCAGGCTGCTCGAATGCGAGGATCAGGACATGTTCGGCTGGTTCATGGAGCGTTCCGAATCGGAAGATCCGGAGCTTCAGCGCATGGTTCGCATGATCCTGGATCGTGTCCAGCCCAAGTAGTTCGTTTGAATGCCGCTGGCATGCCTCTGGGCAGTTGCTGGCGGTGTATTCTCTCGCCCAGTTGTTCGCGCTGGGTTCGCTGTTTCTTCTCGACATCCCGTTCTGGGCGAGGTTGCTCGGTGCCTTGTGCTGTCTGCTGCATGCCGTTTGGGCGCTACCGCGTCAGATACTGTTGACGCATCCACAGGCGTTCCGCGGCTTGCGGCGTGACGCCGAGGGTTGGCAGCTATGGAGTGAATTGGCGGGATGGCAATCGGTGCAGTTGCGACCAGACAGCCTGGCGCTGCCATTGGTGGTGGTGCTGCGCTTTCGATTGCGCGGTGAGCGGCGAGTCAGAGCGATATGTGTGCCCCGGGATTCGCAGGCGGCGGATCTGCACCGACGCCTGCGAGTCCGGCTCAAGTTCAGTCGGCGTAGGTGGGCGGCACCAGAATAGTGTCCAGGGCGACCGGCAGCATGTTCGGGTAGTCGAGGGTGTAATGCAGGCCACGACTCTCCTTGCGCTCCATGGCTGACAGAATCATCAGTTCGGCCACCTGCGCCAGGTTGCGCAATTCGATCAAGTCCCGACTGACTTTGTAATTGCTGTAGAACTCGTCGATTTCATCGAGCAACAAGCGAACCCGGTGCTGGGCCCGCTGAAGTCGCTTGTTGGTGCGGACGATGCCAACGTAGTCCCACATGAAACGCCGCAGTTCATCCCAGTTGTGCGCAATGATTACGTCTTCATCGGAGTCGGTCACCTGGCTCGCATCCCAGGCGGGAAGGGCGACGGGTGCCGCAACCAGGGACAACTGCTCCATGATGTCCGCTGCCGCAGAGCGCGCGTAAACAAAACATTCCAGCAGTGAATTGCTGGCCATGCGATTGGCGCCATGCAGGCCGGTGAAGCTGGTTTCGCCAATCGCATAGAGCCCCGGCACGTCGGTGCGACCTTGTTGGTCGACCATTACGCCACCACAGGTGTAGTGCGCCGCCGGAACCACCGGAATCGGTTGCTTGGTGATGTCGATAGAGAACTCGAGGCAGCGTTCGTATACGGTCGGGAAGTGCGTCTTGATGAAGTCTTCGGATTTGTGGCTGATGTCCAGATAGACGCAGTCAACGCCCAGGCGCTTCATCTCATGGTCGATGGCGCGGGCGACGATATCCCGCGGTGCCAGTTCGGCCCGTGGGTCAAAGCGCGGCATGAAACGTTCGCCGTTAGGCAGCTTAAGGTGCGCACCCTCGCCGCGCAGGGCTTCGGTGATCAGGAAGCTCTTGGCTTGCGGGTGATACAGGCAGGTGGGGTGGAACTGGTTGAATTCCAAATTTGCCACCCGGCAGCCGGAGCGCCAGGCCATGGCGATGCCGTCACCGCAGGCGCCATCGGGGTTGCTGGTGTAGAGATAGACCTTGGCCGCGCCGCCGGAGGCGAGGATCACGAAACGGGCGCCATAGGTGTCGACTTCACCGGTGCCGCGGTTGAGCACGTAGGCGCCGAGGCAGCGATCGCCCTCAAGGCCCAGGCGTTTTGTTGTGATCAGGTCGATAGCCACCCGCTGTTCCAGCAGCTCGATGTTCGGTCGTTGCTTGGCCTGGGTGAGCAAGGTTCTGAAAATGGCCGCACCGGTGGCATCGGCGGCATGGATGATGCGTCGATGACTATGACCGCCTTCCCGGGTCAGGTGAAATTCGAATCCGCCATCTTCGTTGCTGGAGTGCTCATCGCGGGTAAAAGGAACGCCCTGATCGATCAGCCATTGAATCGCTTCTTTGCTGTGCTCGACGGTAAAGCGCACGGCGTCTTCATGGCACAGGCCGCCGCCGGCATTGAGGGTGTCATCGACGTGGGACTCTACGGTGTCGGTATCGTCCAGGACGGCAGCAACACCGCCCTGGGCCCAGAACGTCGAGCCGTTGGCGAGGTCGCCTTTGCTCAGTACGGCGATGCGCAAATGATCGGGCAAGGTCAGCGCAAGGCTCAAGCCGGCAGCACCGCTGCCAATTACCAGAACATCGTGTTGAAACTGTTGGCTCATTTCAGGATTCCGCTCAAAGCGACCCGGGTCGGGGTAGGCGCTGGACATCTGGAAGGCAAGGTCAGGCAACCGCACAGCCCACTAGTATATAGAGGGGGGGAGCGGCACAATAGCCGAGCCCATATGGCATTGTGAAACTACCGTGACGGAAAAGACCTGACGCTTCGTCGGATGTTTTTTTGATCGATTGGGTGACAACAGCACTGTATCGCAGATTTAACAGTCATTTTCCCTTCACGGTTGCACAATCTCGGTTTGGCGCAGCTATAAATATTTGGAACTTTTGCCAAAGGCCCAAGATCAATAGACGGTTGCCTGATAAAAGGGACAGTGTCGGCTTCAGAGCGGGATCTGCGATTGGATCCTTGCCGGCGAGTCGATGACAAGATTATTCGCGCAGCCGGGGAATCTCGCGCTGCGCTTTTCGTGCGTGACGAATCAGAGCCCGCAGGAAACTTGCCTGGAGGGGGAGAACTTTTGCGAAAAGCCCGAGTCTATGATTGCAAGCCCGGTCGTTTAGTTATGCAAGCCTCCTCCGAGCTTATCGAGGAGTGTTCATGCTAACCCAGGAAGAGGATCAGCAGCTGGTCGAACGCGTTCAGCGCGGCGACAAGCGTGCTTTCGATCTGCTAGTGCTGAAATACCAGCACAAAATTCTCGGGTTGATCGTGCGTTTCGTGCACGACACCCATGAAGCCCAGGATGTGGCGCAGGAAGCCTTTATCAAGGCGTACCGCGCGCTTGGAAATTTTCGCGGAGACAGCGCGTTTTACACGTGGCTTTACCGCATCGCCATCAACACGGCGAAAAACTATCTGGTTTCACGCGGCCGTCGGCCGCCGGATAGCGATGTCAGTTCCGAGGATGCAGAGTTCTACGACGGCGATCATGGCCTCAAGGATCTCGAGTCGCCAGAACGAGCTTTGCTGCGGGATGAGATCGAAGGCACCGTCCATCGAACCATTCAGCAACTACCGGAAGATTTGCGTACGGCGTTAACTTTACGTGAATTCGATGGTCTGAGTTACGAGGACATTGCGAGCGTCATGCAATGTCCGGTGGGCACCGTGCGCTCCCGGATCTTCCGCGCCCGGGAGGCCATCGATAAAGCCCTGCAGCCGTTGTTGCAGGAAAACTAAAGACAGCGGCGACAGCCAAGAGAGGAACGCCATGAGTCGTGAAGCCCTGCAGGAATCGCTGTCCGCAGTGATGGATAACGAAGCGGACGAATTGGAATTGCGTCGGGTGCTCAGTGCCTGCGACGATGTTGAAACCCGTGAAACCTGGGCTCGTTATCAGATCGCTCGGGCAGCGATGCACAAGGATCTGCTGCTTCCACGTCTGGATATCGCGGCAGCCGTCTCTGCAGCCCTGGCTGACGAAGCCGTGCCGGCAAAAGCCACCCGTGGTCCATGGCGTAGCTTGGGTCGCTTGGCTGTCGCTGCTTCGGTTACCGTTGCTGTGCTGGCGGGTGTTCGTCTGTACAACCAGGACGAAATCGCCGGTGTCGAATTGGCGCAGCAAACCAGCCAGCAGAATCTGGCCGCTCCTCAAATCAAGGGTCCGGCTGTTTTGGCAGGCTACAATGAGAGTTCGGAAGCCACCGGTCCCATGGCCAGCGGCGTACTGCAAGGTCAGCCAGGCTGGCAGGATCAGCGTCTGCCAGGCTACTTGCGCCAACATGCTCAACAGGCTGCACTGAAAGGTTCTGAGAGCGCTCTGCCTTACGCTCGTGCAGCAAGCCTGGAAAACCGTTAAGGAGGACCATGCGCGCCATCCCTCTACTTAC
The DNA here is from genome assembly GCF_051216495.1 of Pseudomonas baetica. Lineage (GTDB taxonomy): Bacteria > Pseudomonadota > Gammaproteobacteria > Pseudomonadales > Pseudomonadaceae > Aquipseudomonas > Aquipseudomonas baetica_B. The sequence continues at coordinate 73,206 of NZ_JBPKAM010000009.1, forward strand.
GCTTCTGCTTGGTGGCTGGATTGTTGTTCCAGCCCACGCCGATGAAGCTCAGGACTGGTTGACCCGTCTTGGTCAGGCCGAGCAGCAGCAAAGCTTTCGCGGTACTTTTGTCTACGAGCGTAACGGTAGTTTTTCTACCCACAACATCTGGCACCGCGTCCAGGATGGCAAGGTCCGCGAGCGTCTGCTCCAGCTCGATGGTTCGGCACAGGAAGTCGTGCGCATTGATGGGCATACTCAATGCGTCAGCGGCACTCTGATCGCAGGTCTGGGAGACTCTCCAAGCTCTGCAGCTCGCACATTCGATCCCCAAAAACTGAAGAATTGGTACGACCTTGCCGTCATTGGCAAGTCGCGTGTGGCCGGTCGTTCAGCTGTAATTGTATCGCTGACGCCTCGCGATCAGCACCGCTACGGGTTTGAACTGCACCTGGACAAAGAAACCGGCCTGCCGCTCAAATCATTGCTGCTCGATGACAAGGGGCGATTGCTGGAGAGGTTCCAGTTCACGCAGCTCAATACCGCGGATATACCTTCCGACAGTGAATTGCAGCCTGGCGCTGATTGCAAAGCAGTCAACCAGGAAAGTGACAAAGCCTCGGCTGTCAAAACGGCACAAGGCTGGCATTCGGACTGGCTACCACCCGGTTTTGAACTCACCAGCAGTACCGCTCGCAAGGATCCTGAGACAAAAACCCAGGTCAGCAGCTTGTTGTATGACGACGGCCTGGCGCGTTTTTCGGTGTTCCTGGAGCAGTTGAATGGTGCGACATTCACCGACACCCGCACTCAGCTGGGGCCGACCGTTGCTGTTTCCCGACGCCTGACGACACCACAAGGCGAGATGATGGTGACCGTGGTCGGCGAAATTCCGGCAGGCACCGCTGAACGGATTGCGTTATCCATGCGAACTGATGCCGCTGCCGCTGCCAAGCAGTGAGCTGAGATCGAAATGTTTCGTGAGCATTTCAATTTGCAAATACCCCCGGAATTTTTTATAGGTCAGAGCCCCTCGGCTCTGGCCTTGTTTTTTGTTCCCGGAACAAAAATACCGGCGTATCTTTCCCGGTGTTCCTTGATCCATATCGCTTAACCATGCTCGTCGTAACGGGAGCCGTATGTCGATACCACGTTTAAAGTCCTATCTCTCCATTATTGCCACTGTGCTGGTGCTCGGGCAGGCGGTCTCCGCACAAGCCGCCGAGTTGCCTGACTTCACGCAACTGGTCGAGCAGGCTTCGCCCGCGGTGGTGAATATCAGTACCACACAGAAACTGCCAGATCGCAAAGTGAACCAGCAGATGCCTGATCTAGAAGGCTTGCCGCCGATGCTGCGCGAGTTTTTCGAGCGCGGGATGCCGCCACAACCGCGCACGCCTCGCGGTGATCGTCAGCGTGAAGCTCAATCCCTGGGGTCGGGTTTCATCATCTCGTCTGACGGCTACATCTTGACCAATAACCACGTGATCGCCGATGCGGACGAAATTCTCGTGCGTCTCGCCGACCGTAGCGAAATGAAGGCCAAGCTGGTCGGTACCGATCCACGTTCTGACGTGGCGTTGCTGAAAATCGAAGGCAAGGATCTGCCGGTCCTGAAGCTCGGCAAATCCCAGGACCTCAAGGCTGGCCAATGGGTCGTGGCAATTGGTTCGCCATTCGGCTTTGACCATACGGTGACCCAAGGCATCGTCAGCGCTGTCGGTCGCAGCCTGCCGAACGAAAACTATGTACCGTTCATCCAGACCGACGTGCCGATCAACCCGGGTAACTCCGGTGGCCCGCTGTTCAATCTGAACGGCGAGGTGGTCGGGATCAACTCGCAGATTTACACCCGCTCCGGCGGCTTCATGGGCGTGTCGTTCGCGATTCCTATCGACGTGGCCATGGATGTTTCCAATCAGCTGAAAAGCGGTGGCAAAGTCAGCCGCGGTTGGCTGGGTGTGGTCATCCAGGAAGTGAACAAGGATCTCGCGGAGTCGTTCGGCCTGGATAAACCGGCCGGTGCGCTGGTTGCCCAGATCCAGGATGACGGTCCGGCAGCCAAGGGTGGTCTGCAAGTTGGCGACGTGATCCTGAGCATGAATGGTCAAGCGATTGTGATGTCCGCTGATCTACCACACCTGGTCGGCAAACTGAAGGCTGGCTCCAAGGCGAATCTTGAAGTGATTCGTGAAGGTAAACGCAAAAACGTCGAGTTGACGGTTGGTGCCATTCCCGACGAAGACGAAGAGCTGGATGCGCTGCCGAAATCAAGCATCGAGAGCAGCAGCAATCGTCTCGGCGTTTCGGTCGTTGAGTTGACCGCCGAGCAGAAAAAAACCTACGACCTCAAAGGTGGGGTGGTGATCAAGGAGGTTCAGGACGGGCCTGCGGCGATGATCGGCTTGCAACCGGGTGACATCATTACTCACCTGAACAATCAAGCCATTGAGTCCACCAAGCAATTCACTGATATTGCCAAGGCGCTGCCGAAGAACCGTTCGGTGTCGATGCGGGTTCTGCGCCAGGGCCGTGCCAGCTTCATCACGTTCAAACTGGCTGAGTAACCAGGTTATTCGTTGAATGAAAAACCGCCTCACAAGAGGCGGTTTTTTTGTGCCTGAAATCTGAAGCCGTCAGCCCATCATGTCCTTGATCATGCGTTCCTGCTCCATCAGTTCTCGCTGGCGGGCATCGATTCGCGACGACAGCGGGAAGTTGCTGCCAGCCTTTCGCTTGGCGAAATCCAGTTGTTGGATGGCCTGGCGATAGTCGCCGACCAAGGCGAAGTACTCTGCGCGCGCCTGATGCAAGCCAATAATGTTGCCCGACAGACCACGCGTCTCGGCCACCTGGTACCACACATCCGGATCATCCGGGCGCGATTTGAGCAGGCCTTCGAGCGCTTTTTCGGCATCGGCGGCACGGTTCTGTTTCAGCAGCAGGTCGACGCGCACCTGGTTAAGCGGATAGTTGCCGGGGTACTGAGTCAGCATCCGGTCTACCCGGGACTGCGCATCTGCCAGGCGATTGTTGGTGATGTCCAGATCGATTTGCGCAAGGTTGTAAATAATCTCGTTTGGCGATTTGGCCAGTAGCAGCTTGAGGTTTTCCCGTGCTTCGTTCAGTTGGCCACCCTTGATCTGGGCGATCGCCAGGCCATAGCGAGCGACATCGCTCTTCGGGTTTTCATCCAGTTGTGCCCGGAAGCGCTTGGCGCCCAGTCCAGGGGTTTCCTCATAGATCAGTTGCACCCGTGCGCGAATCAATTGATAACGCAGCGAGTCCTCAATGCCACCCTGTGGAGCCTGTTCGGCGCGGTTGCGGGTGTCGGCAATCCGTGATTCGGTCACCGGGTGAGTCAGCAGGAATTCCGGTGGCTTGGCGTCGAAGCGGTATTGGCGCCCCAGGCGTTCGAACATGGTGGGCATGGAGCGCGGGTCGTAACCGGCCTTTTCCAGGTTGAGGATGCCGATACGGTCGGCTTCCTGTTCGTTCTGGCGCGAGAACCGTCGCTGTTCCTGAATCGCCGCCGCCTGCGTACCCGCAATGGCAGCGATCCCGGCATCGCCGGCACCCGCCGCGGCAATCACGATCCCGGCCAGCAATGCAGCCATCATCGGTACTTGCATGCGCTGCTGGGCTTCGACGCCGCGGGCGAAGTGGCGTTGCGACAAGTGAGCCAATTCGTGAGCCAGTACCGAGGCATACTCTCCTTCGGTCTGGGCGTTGAGGAACAAGCCGCCGTTGACCCCGACAATTCCACCAGGCGCTGCAAAGGCGTTGAGTTGCGGGCTGTTGATCAGGATGAACTCCAGGCGCCGGTCATTGACCTGGCTGGTCTCCACCAGTCGGTAAACGCTGGATTCGACATAGTCCTTGAGCTGCGGATCGTTGAGTTGCGACACCTGGCTGCGCAACAGTGCCAGCCATGCACGGCCCAACTGGTATTCCTGCTGCGGTGAGACAATGGCAGAACTGGCGTCGCCGAGTGACGGCAAGTCGTCAGCGAAGCCCGGTGAGGCGAGCAAGCAAGCGAGCGTCAGCAGGGTAGGGCGCAAAAAAGTCATGCACAGAGCCTTAGTCGACAAAGACCTTACTGTAGCCGGACACCAGCCTTGCGACCAGATATTCTAGGCAACTCAACCACCTGAACCGGAGTGATGCAATGACCGACGCTGTAGCCCATGACGTTGAACTGGACGCCAGTGGCTTGAATTGTCCATTGCCGTTACTCAAGGCCAAGATGGAGCTCAACCGGATGGCCAGTGGCGCGATACTCAAAGTGGTCGCCACTGACGCGGGTTCGCAGCGCGACTTTCGCACCTTTGCCCGATTGGCCGGTCATACGCTGCTTCGTGAAGAAGATGAAGCGGGTGTTTACCGCTATTGGTTGAAAAAAGCCTGAAACCTGCGGCGTTTGTTCTTAAGGATTATTGATGTTCAAAGTGTTACGCGACTGGATTCAGCGCTACTTCTCCGATGAAGAAGCCGTGGTTCTGGCTGTTTTGCTGTTCCTGGCGTTCACCGCTGTGCTGACGCTGGGTGGCATGCTGGCGCCAGTGCTGGCCGGGATGGTGTTGGCGTACCTGATGCAGGGGCTGGTGCTCACCCTCGAGCGACTGCGGGTGCCTGGCGGGGCTGCGGTGGGATTGGTTTTTGCGCTGTTCATGGGCGTGTTGTTGGTGTTCATCGTGGTCGTGGTGCCGTTGCTCTGGCATCAGCTCATCACGTTGTTCAACGAATTGCCTGGCATGCTCGCCAAGTGGCAATCGCTGCTATTACTCCTGCCTGAACGTTATCCACATCTGGTGTCCGACGAGCAGGTGCTGCAGGCCATTGAGGTGGCGCGGGGCGAGATCGGCAAGTTCGGGCAATGGGCGCTGACGTTCTCGCTGTCGAGCCTGCCGCTGTTGGTCAACATCATGATCTATCTGGTGTTGGTACCGATTCTGGTGTTCTTCTTCTTGAAGGATCGGGCGATGATCGGCCAGTGGGTGCGTGGGTACCTGCCTCGCGAGCGAGCGCTGATCACTCGTGTGGCCCATGAAATGAACCGGCAGATCGCCAATTACATTCGTGGCAAGGTCATCGAGATTTTCATTTGCGGTGGGGTGACCTACATCGCTTTCGTCGTCCTGGAACTCAACTACGCGGCGCTGTTGGCGTTGCTGGTCGGTGTGTCGGTAGTGGTGCCATATGTCGGCGCCGTGGTGGTGACCGTGCCGGTCCTGCTGATCGCGCTGTTCCAGTGGGGCTGGAGTGATCAGTTCATCTACCTGATGGCGGTTTACGGAATCATCCAGACCCTGGACGGCAACGTGCTGGTGCCGTTGCTGTTCTCGGAAGCGGTCAATTTGCACCCCGTGGCGATTATCTGTGCAGTACTGTTGTTCGGCGGCTTGTGGGGTTTTTGGGGGGTGTTCTTTGCGATTCCCCTGGCAACCCTGTTCAAAGCCGTGCTGGACGCGTGGCCGCGCAAGGAGCCGGTGGTGGCGCCGTTGCTGTAATTCTTGGTCTGGATTTGGTGTGTGAGGCTGATAGCCTCTTCGCGAGCGGGCTCGCTCCCACAGGGGATTTGTAATGAATATAAAACCAATGTGGGACCGAGCCTGCTCGGGGAAGCGCCAGAGCAGGTGTCGATAAAATCAGGCTTTGTTCAGCGCTTGAGCAGCCGACAGAACCGCATCAACATGCCCCGGCACTTTCACGCCACGCCATTCCTGACGTAGCACACCGTTCTTGTCGATCAGGAATGTGCTGCGATCCACGCCCATGTATTCCTTGCCGTAAAGCTTCTTCAGCTTGATCACGTCGAACAGCTGGCAAAGTGCTTCTTCCTTGTCGCTGATCAGCTCGAAAGTGAAGGCTTGCTTGGCTTTGAAGTTTTCGTGGGACTTCAGGCTGTCCCGTGATACGCCGAACACTTCGGTATTGGCCGCTTTAAAGGCTTCAAGCTGGTCGCGAAAGCCCTGGCCCTGAGTCGTGCAGCCCGGCGTGCTGTCCTTCGGATAGAAGTAAATCACTACCTGTTTGCCCTTGAGTGCCGCCAGGTTGACGGTTTGCCCGCTGGTGGCGGGGGCTTCGAAGTCGGCAACCGGTTGGTCGATGGCAACGGCCATGAAAGCTTCCTTACATTGGGTTTTGTGGGCGCCACGGCTCGATCAGGGCATCCAGGTTCAGCGCATCGGCGAAATCCAGGAACTGATCGCGCAACCAGCTGATTTGAACGCCGGCAGGCAGGGTCACGGTAAACGTGGCGTTGAGCATGGTGCCGCCGGTTTGCGGCGCCTGATAAGTGTCGCACGTCAGGTTTTCCAGCTCGACGTTGTGGTCCATGAAGAACTGGCACAGCTCGTTGATGATGTCCGAGCGATAGGCCGAGCTGACATAGGCAACATACGGCAACGCCTGGGGACGGTTCTCCAGGGCGGCGCTGCGCACCACGTTGACGGTGAAGGCGTGCCGCTTGGCCAGTACGGGCAGGCTGCCTTCCAGGCGAGCCAGGGCGTCCCAGCTGCCGGAGACTTCGAGGACCAGTGCGCTGCACTCGCCATGACGGGTGAGGCGCGAAGTCACCACGGCGCAGCGGTTTTCATGGCTGGCGCGGCACAGGACGTTAGTCAGCTCCATGGGGTTGGCGCCGAGGGCACTGATGACAAGGAATTGTTCGCGAACTGTGGGGGTGGACATGCAGCATTCCTAAAGCGATGAGCGGTCGGTACTTCTGTCGGCTTGTTTACCCGGGGGCGAACCTGCGGATGCGAACTCGCCAGGCGCCAGGCGCAGGTTGCAACGTGCTCCAGTATGGCAGGAGCGGGTGGTGGCAACGCTGGAATGGGGCTTGTGAAGTCGAAAATGAAGGCTGAAACCCGATGTACGAGCCTGTCTGTACCGATCAAAGTCTGAAGGGTAGCGAAAAGCGGCGCCAAGGGGAATGGCGGCAGCGCAGTACTTCGCTTGTACAAGCATCTTGGCGCCAGTACCATTACCGCTCTCTTTTTCCGGCAGGAGCGGTTTCATGATTGCGGGCAGTATGGTGGCACTGGTCACACCCATGGATGCACAAGGGCGTCTTGACTGGGACAGCCTCAGCAAACTCGTGGACTTCCACCTCAAGAACGGCACCCATGCCATTGTCGCGGTCGGTACCACCGGCGAGTCGGCAACGCTTGATGTAGAAGAACACATTGCCGTCATCAAAGCCGTGGTCAAACAGGTTGCAGGTCGCATTCCGGTGATTGCCGGTACCGGCGCCAACTCGACCCGCGAAGCCGTCGAGCTGACCCGCAACGCCAAGGAAGCCGGCGCCGATGCTTGCCTGCTGGTGGTTCCGTACTACAACAAGCCGACCCAGGAAGGCTTGTACCAGCACTTCAAGCACATTGCCGAAGCGGTCGACATCCCACAGATTCTCTACAACGTGCCCGGCCGCACCTCCTGCGACATGCAGGCCGAGACGGTAATCCGTTTGTCCACCGTGCCGAACATCATCGGCATCAAGGAAGCCACGGGCGACCTGAAGCGCGCCAAGGCCATCCTTGATGGTGTGAGCAAGGATTTCATCGTGTTGTCCGGCGATGATCCGACCGCGGTCGAGCTGATCCTGCTGGGCGGCAAAGGCAACATCTCCGTGACCGCCAACGTCGCCCCGCGCGAAATGGCCGACCTGTGCGAGGCCGCGCTCAAGGGCGACGCCGAGACCGCACGGGCCATCAACGAAAAACTGATGCCGCTGCACAAGGACCTGTTCATCGAAGCCAACCCGATTCCGGTGAAGTGGGCTTTGGTCGAAATGGGCCTGATGCACGAAGGCATTCGCTTGCCGCTGACCTGGCTGAGCACCCCTTGTCATGAAACGCTGCGCTCGGCCATGCGCCAGTCCGGCGTCCTGGTTTAATTGAGGAAGTACAACGCATGAAGCGAATGGCCGGACTTTCCGCACTTGCCTTGATTATCTCCAGCACCAGTGGCTGCGGATGGATCTGGGGCCCGGAAGGTTATTTCCGTGACCGTGGTAGCGATTACCTGGAAGCGCAACAGACTGCACCGATGCAACTGCCACCGGATGTCCAGACCGCCAAGCGTCTGGACCCGCTGCTGCCGATCCCGCGCAATGTGGCCGATGACACCGTCAAGGGCGAATACGTCGTTCCTCGGCCGCAGCCGTTGTCGGCGGCTGCCGACGCCAGCGCCTACTCCCTGCAGAAGAGCGGCGATTCGCGTTCGATCCTGGCGCAGAACCCTCCGGCTGAGGTCTGGCCCGTGGCCGTGCAATTCTTCCAGGACAACGGTTTCCGACTGGATGAACAGCGCCCGCAAACCGGCGAGTTCACCACGACCTGGCAGCACTCCGATGAACTGTCGGCGGCCATGGCCAAGCGCCTGAGCGCGGCGGGCGTCAGCACTGACAGTGAGACTCGCGTGCGGGTACGTATCGAGCCTGGCGTGCAGCGCAATACCAGTGAAGTCTACGTGGTCAGTGCCGAGCGTCCTGCGGGCAGCACAGCCGACGTCGCCTTTACCAACCGCTCGGTCAATACTGGCCTGGATGCAGCGCTGGTTGATGACATGCTCGCGAGCATGAGCCGTATCTCGGAGAAGGGCGGCTCGGTCTCCATGCTGGCCTCGCGTGATTTTGACACTCCAAGCCGTGTCAGCCTGAGCGTGGACGGCAGCGGTAACCCTGTCCTGAACGTTGGCTCCGACCTGGATCGTGCCTGGTCGAGCGTCGGCCGTGCATTGGAGCAGGGCGAATGGCGCGTGGAAGACATCAACCGCAGCCTGGGCCTGTACTACATCAACCTGGCCGAAAAGGCCGAGAAGAAGGACGACAAGCCAGGTTTCTTCAGCAGCCTGTTTGGCAGCAAGCCGGACAAGGAAGAAGTTGAAGCCCGCGCCGAGCGTTATCAGGTCCGCCTGAGCAAGGTTGGCGAGAGCGTCCAGGTTACCGTAGAGAAAAACATCAATACCGTGGCGCCAGCTGATGTGGCGCGTAAGGTGTTGACCGTGATTCAGGACAATCTGGGCTGATCACATGCGTTTTGCCGTTCTCGGCAGCGGTAGCCAAGGGAACGGCACGCTGATAGCCAGCGCTGATACGTATGTGCTGGTGGATTGTGGTTTCTCCCTGCGGGAAACCGAAAAACGCCTGCTGCGCCTGGGTGTCAACCCAGCGCAGTTGAGCGCGATACTCGTAACCCACGAACATGCCGACCACGTGCATGGCGTGGGTTTGCTGTCTCGGCGCTACAATCTGCCTGTCTACCTCAGTCGCGGAACCCTGCGTGGCATGCGCAAACCCATCGAACCCGCAGGTTTTCTGGCGGGCGGTGAGCAACTGCAGATCGGCGACTTGAGCGTTGGCGTCATTGCCGTGGCCCACGATGCTCAGGAGCCGACGCAATATGTGTTCAGTGACGGTGAGCGGCGCTTTGGCTTGTTGACCGACCTGGGGTCGTATTGCAACAAGGTACTGGAGGGCTATCGGGATCTCGATGCATTGATGATCGAGGCCAACCATTGCCGTGACATGCTGGCTCGCGGTCACTACCCGTACTTTCTCAAGCAGCGGGTGGGCGGCGAACTGGGACATTTGAACAACCATCAGGCGGCATTCCTGGTGGCCGAGTTGGGCTGGCAAGGCCTGCAACACCTGGTCCTGGCCCATCTGAGCAGCAAGAACAACCTGCCGCAGCTGGCCCGGCAATGTTTTGTCGACACCCTTGGGTGCGACCCGGACTGGCTGCAACTGGCCGATCAAGATTCAGGGCTCGACTGGCGATACATCGCCTAGCCCATCTACTTAGCAAGCGGAGCCCATCATGGAAAAACGTGAAGAACTCTACCGCGGCAAAGCCAAGTCGGTTTACAAGACCGATGACGCTGACCGCTTGATCCTGCTGTTTCGCAACGACACTTCGGCGTTCGACGGCAAGCGTATCGAGCAGCTCGACCGCAAAGGCATGGTGAACAACAAGTTCAACGCCTTCATCATGCAGAAACTCGAAGCAGCCGGCGTGCCGACCCAATTCGACAAGCTGCTGGGCGACAACGAGTGCCTGGTCAAGAAACTGGACATGATCCCGGTCGAGTGCGTCGTGCGTAACTACGCCGCCGGTAGCCTGGTCAAGCGTCTGGGTGTTGAAGAGGGCATGAAGCTCAACCCTTACACCTTCGAGCTGTTCCTGAAGGACGACGCCAAGGGCGACCCGTTCATCAACGAATCCCACGTCGTGGCGTTCGGATGGGGCACTGCCGAGCAATTGGCACGCATGAAAGAACTGTCGCTCAAGGTCAACGAAGTGCTGACCAAGCTGTTTGACGATGCAGGCTTGCTGCTGGTCGACTTCAAGCTGGAGTTTGGCGTGTTCAGCGACGGCTCCATCGTTCTGGGTGACGAGTTCAGTCCGGACGGCTGCCGCCTCTGGGACAAGGACACCAAGAAGAAGATGGACAAAGACCGCTTCCGCCAGGGCCTCGGTGACGTCATCGAAGCCTACGAAGAAGTGGCCAATCGTCTGGGTGTGCCGCTTTAATCGACGCAAGCATCTGATAGCACAGAAATATTTCGCGAAAGGGGTTCGCTTCCGGCGAATGTGCTGTTATGATGCGCGCCGTTGGAGAGATGCCAGAGTGGCCGAATGGGACGGATTCGAAATCCGTTGTACCTTCGCGGGTACCTAGGGTTCGAATCCCTATCTCTCCGCCATTACATAGAAAAAGCCCCGTAGCTGAATAAGCTGCGGGGCTTTTTTGTTTGCACGGCTTTTGCACGGGGAGTGAGCGTCGAATCAAGCGGTCGCCCGTGTAGGAAAAATATGCCGACTTTGAGGGTAAGGTACTTGTCCCGGTCGTTCGAATCGCCGCTTTCTGTATCGATTGATTGCCCTTTGATTCAAGCCTTTTCCGACGAAAAATCCCCTGACACTCATTTTCTCCAACTCAAAAAATCCTCCTCTACTCTGGCTGTCGCGGGCCAGTGGCCTGCCATCATCAGCCATCGCAAGGAGCGACCGATGTATTTTGAAATCTACAGGCAAACCCGTGGCACCCTCCTGACCGGTAGAGGCCAGTGGCGTTGGCGTTTACGGGCGGGGAATCATGAAACGATTGCCAGTGGCGAGGCTTACGTCAACAGGTCTGATTGCGTGCATGCGATCAATTTGATCAAAGGGACTTGCGATCAGACGCCCATCAAGGAAATTTAGATCTCAAGCGGTGAAGCTGCTCTTAAGGGTGGCTTCATTCCCACCGGGCGACTTGGGGTTGTGCGTGCCTCAACTTTCTTTTGATCATGTTGTAGCCGTCCTTATGGAGGCGTCCTGTGATCGCTTTTGCATTAAACGCAAAATGCTTGAGGCGTGCCTTCAGTCGCATAGACGCCGATTGCGACACCTCCCTAAACTGTCGACAGTTAATGGGCGCGCGGGGGCAATGGATGAATCGCAACGAACTACGCAAGGCCGACATCAACCTGATGGTGGTGTTTGAAACGCTGATGCTTGAGCGCAATGTCACCAAGGTGGCGAATAAGCTGTTTCTTGGGCAGCCCACCATCAGTTCGGCGCTCAACCGCTTGCGTACGATGTTCAACGATCCGTTGTTCATTCGCGTCGGTCATCGCATGGAGCCTACGGCGCGGGCCGAGGAGATCTTTCGGCACCTGTCGCCAGCGCTGGATTCCTTGTCGGTGGCGTTGAGCCTGACCCATGACTTTGACCCGAGCAGCAGCACCATGACCTTCCGCATCGGCATGTCCGACGATGTCGAGTACGGGTTGTTGCCGCCGTTGTTGCACGCGCTCCGCCAGGAAGCACCGAAAGTGGTGTTCGTGGTGCAGAATGTCGATCACTGGCGGATTTCCGATCTATTGGCGTCCGGCGATATAACGGTAGGTATTTCCCAGAGCCGAGGTCTGCCGGCCAATGCCAAGCGCAAATTGTTACGACACATCTATCCCAGTGTGCTGCGTGCCGATGCCAGCGATACACCGCTGACCATCGACGAGTATTGTTCGCGGCCCCATGTGCTGGTGTCCCATATCGCCAATGTCAGCGGGTTCGCCGATGAGTGGCTGGCACAGATCGGTCGTTCGCGGCAGGTGGTGCTTTCGGTGCCGCAGTACAGCTCGTTACCGGCGTTGCTGGCCGGGACTGATCTGATCGCTAGCCTGCCGGATTACACTGCGGAGGCGATGGCGGCGTCGGGCCAGTTGTATAAGGAGCCGTTTCCCTTCAAGACCCCGACACTTGAACTATCAATGGTCTGGCTCAGCCATGTTGACAGCGATCCCGCCGAACGTTGGTTGCGTTCACGACTTGAGGCGTTCATGGGGGAGCGCAATCTGCCCTCACTGTCCCAATGAACAGGGCAGCGATTTGTTATATGCACGAACTTTTTACCAACTTACGGGAGTAATGCCATGCCTCACCTGCACTTGGAATATACCGCTAACTTGCCTGATTTGAATGCCGATGTGGCGTTGATGCGGCTCAACAACACGTTAGTAGGGTCTGGTCAATTCGGTGCCGAGTTCGACATCAAGAGTCGCGCGGTGAAGGTTGAGACATTCAAGGTCGGCACTGCAATGGCAGAGCGGGCGTTCGTGCATGTGAAGCTGGCGCTGTTGAGTGGGCGTTCGCCGCAGATCAAGCGGCAGCTGTCCGAAAGTCTGCTGGCGGTGGTGAAGGACCTCTGCGAGTGGCCGGCAGGCGTTGAGGTCCAGCTGTGTGTAGAGCTCCTCGACATCGATCGCGAGTCGTACACCAAGACTGCCATCGGCGTGTAGGGGCGAGACATGCTTGATTGTTCTGAACCCGAGCTGAACCATTCTCAAATAAGCTGAATGTTTCATTAGAATTTTACGGGCCAACTAATCGTTGGCTTCTTTTTCACAAAAAATTGATGGTCGGCTGCCTAAAGTTAGTGTTGCCACGGTAAATGAAATTTTCACATTTGCCGAGGGCACTTCTTTTCAGGAACAGCCGATCATCATGTTGAAGATTAAAGCCGTGCGCCCGGAGTGGGTGACACTGATTGCCAGCGCCTTTCTATTGACTGCCTTCAATTTAGTGTTGTGGCAACACCTGTTTGAAATCACCGCGGCAGATGGCAAAGGCATCGTCATGCGCTTGGCGTTCGGGGCGATGATCCTCGCGGCCTTCAACATTGTGCTTACGTTGTTGGCGTTCCGTCCCCTGATGAAGCCGGTCCTGACGCTGCTGTTCATGATCAGTGCAGGCGTGGCGTACTTCATGAGTCAATACGGTGTCATGATCGATGCCGGCATGTTGCGCAATTTTGCTGAAACCAATGTCACAGAAGTGCGCGGATTACTTTCGATAAAGTTGTTTATTTATATTCTGTTGTTGGGTGTATTGCCCTCGTGGTTGCTCTGGAAAACTCCGATCAACTATCGTCGCTGGCATCGCGAATTACTTAGTAAAGTTATGGTGAGCGTGGCGTCGGCTGCGGTCATTGGTGGTGTGGCGCTGGTTAATTACCAAGGGCTTTCTTCGCTGTTTCGTAATCACCATGAATTACGCCTGATGGTAGTGCCAAGTAACTACATCGGTGCTTCCCTCGGTTACTTGCGTGAACAGGTCGCCTCTGCCCGACAACCCTTTGTCAAAGTCGGTGAGGATGCCCAGAGAAACCCAGCCTGGCAAAATCACGGCCGCAAATCACTGACCGTGCTGGTGGTGGGTGAAAGTGCCCGGGCCGAGAACTTCGGTATCCTCGGCTACGACCGCGACACCACGCCGAAACTCGATAAAGAAGCAGGTCTGATTGCGTTCACCGATGTGCATTCCTGTGGTACGGAGACCGCCGTATCGGTGCCCTGCATGTTTTCCAACATGGGTCGCAAGGATTACAACGCCAGCAAGGCAAAGAATGAAGAAGGCCTGTTGGACGTGCTCAAGCGCGCAGGTCTTGATGTTATCTGGCGCGACAACCAGTCCGGGTGCAAAGGCACTTGCGACCGGGTGACACTCGACGATGTCAGTAACTTGAAAGATCCGGTGTTGTGCGCCAATAGTGAATGCCGCGATGAAATCCTGCTGCAAGGCCTGCAGCAATTTATCGATAACTTGGATAAGGACACCGTCCTGGTGTTGCACCAAATGGGCAGTCACGGCCCTGAGTACTTCAAGCGATACCCGAAAGAGTACGAACGTTTCACGCCCGTCTGTGAAAGTAACGCACTGAACAATTGCAGTCGCGAAAGTATCGTTAACGGTTACGACAACACACTGGTCTATACCGACCATGTGCTGTCGACCCTGATCGATCTGTTGCGCAGCAATCAAGACAAGGTCGATACCGCAATGTTGTACCTGTCGGATCACGGTGAATCCTTGGGCGAGTACAACCTGTTCCTGCATGGCACGCCTTACATGCTGGCGCCAGAGCAACAAAAGCATGTGGCGATGCTGGCCTGGTTCTCCGACAGCTATCAAAAGTCGTTTTCGGTGGATACCCATTGCCTGCAACTGAGTCGTGAAAAACCCCTGAGCCAGGACAACCTGTTCCATTCGATGCTGGGTTTGCTGGAGGTCAACAGCAAGGTCTACAACCAGGATCTGGATATGTTTTCCGGGTGCCGTGGCGCGGTGATCGACGGTGTGCTGGCCAAGGAATGAGGCGATGTACTTTGTGTCATGCAACGGTTGCTGATCTGCGGCCTGTCAAGCAAACCCCAAGAGCTATTGAGCATGTCTGGCCAGTCCCCATCCGCCATTGAGCTTGAGTTCGCCCGGCGCTACGACCAGGATCATGCGCGTGTCTGTTTACAACCGCCCACTCAGAGTCTGGCGGGGCGTTTGGCGCTCTGGCGTGAGGAGCAACTGGTACGTCATGCACTCAAGGTCGCTGGTGAGCCGGGGCTGATCCTTGATGTGGCCTGCGGTGTCGGGCGTTTCTGGCCGATGCTGGCCGAGTACGGGAACCGGGTGATTCTGGCGTCCGATCCATCCCAGAGCATGCTCGACCATGCCCGAACCCACCACCCTCAGAACTTGTTGAAACGGGTCAGAACCTTTCAAGGTTCAGCCTTCAACATTGGTCTTCCGGAAAATGCGGTTGATTGCATTTTTTGCATGCAACTGTTTCAACATATAGCCAATCCCGATCATCGTTTGGCATTGCTCGGCGAATTCCACCGGGTCAGTCGCGATACGGTGATTGTGGCGGTACGGGCCGGACGGCGTTTCAAAGCACGGCGAACAGAGGTGGAGGGGCTCGCAACCCGACCACTGGCGAGCAAGTGTGAAGTGGAAACCGAGTTCAAGCGGGCCGGCTTTCAACTGATCAGTCACCAGGAGTTTTTGCCTGGCTGCGCGCCAATGCGGGTTTACGTGCTGCGTAAGGTCGGTTAGCTCGGTTTTGTCAGACTATTCTTTTTGTTAAGCAGGTATTTTCGCTAAAGCTCTTGTTCAGTGGATGCGCGGAAATCGTCGGTAGCGATATATACTGCGCGCCATTCTTCAAGGGAGAGCCGTGTGGCCATCGATATTCACTGGATTCGCGACAACGATAGCCTCGCCCGGTTTTGCGCCGAGTGGCAGCAGCTGCCCTACGTTGCCCTCGACACCGAATTCATGCGGGTCGACACCTTCTATCCGATTGCCGGCCTGCTACAGGTGGGCGATGGCTCGCGCGCCTACCTGATTGACCCCCTGACCATCGACAACTGGCAACCCCTTGCCGTGTTGCTGGAAAACCCGGCGGTGGTCAAGGTGCTCCATGCCTGCAGCGAAGACCTGGAAGTCCTGCTGCGCCTGACCGGCAGCCTGCCTGCGCCGTTGTTCGATACACAACTGGCCGCCGCGTACCTGAATCTGGGTTTTTCCATGGGCTATTCACGGCTCGTGCAGGAAGTGCTCGGTATCGATTTGCCCAAAGGCGAAACCCGCTCCGACTGGCTTCAACGTCCGCTTTCCGACACTCAGATCAGCTATGCCGCCGAAGATGCCGTGCACCTGGCGGAGGTTTTCGTAGCGCTTCGTCCAAAGCTTTGCGCTGACAAATATGCCTGGGTGCTGGAAGACGGCGCCGAGCTGGTGGCCAATCTGCGTCGCGAGACAGACCCGTACGAGGTTTATCGCGACGCCAAGCTCGCCTGGAAGCTGTCTCGCGCCCAGCTCGCGGTATTGCGTGAACTCTGCGCCTGGCGTGAAACACAGGCCCGTGCCCGTGATCTGCCGCGCAACCGGATCATTCGCGAGCACTCGCTGTGGCCACTGGCGCGCACGCAACCGGACAACCTCGGTGCGCTGGCGAAAATCGAAGACATGCATCCGCGTACCGTGCGTCAGGACGGTGAGTTTCTGCTAGATCTGATCAAGCGCTCGGGTAGTGTGTCGCCAGATCAATGGCCACCTGCTGTCCCTGAGCCGCTGCCGGTGGATGCTGCAGCGCTGCTCAAACAGATGAAAGCCATCGGTCAGTCCGAGGCCGAGCGCCTGAACATCGCGCCAGAACTGATGCTGCGCAAGAAAACCCTGGAAGCGCTGCTCAAAAGCGGCTTCCCCAATGGTCCTTATCAATTGCCTGATTCGTTGCGTGGCTGGCGCCGCGAATTGATGGGCCAGGCGCTGCTCGACAGCCTGGCCACCGCCGGAGAACAGCCTTGAAGCGTATTTGCTCCATCTACCGCAGTTCGAAGAAAAACGAGATGTACCTCTATGTGCTCAAAAGCGACGCACTGGAGCGTGTACCTGAGCCTCTGCTGGCCGCCTTCGGCAAAGCCATCCACGCTTTCGACCTGGTGCTGACCCCCGAGCGCAAGCTCTCGCGTGAAGACATCACCGTCGTGCTGGAAAACCTCGACAAACAGGGTTACCACCTGCAAATGCCGCCGGCCGAAGAAGAGTACATCGAGCACTTGCCGGAAGAGTTGCTGCGACGCAACGACCCGGTTTGATGCCAGACAGGCCCTGTTCAGGGCTGTCGTGAAAACACTGGAATGATTTTGGCGGTGGCCGCACCGATGCAGCAGTCTTGCGTCGACGGCCGTCTGCAGCGTTTTTTGAAAGGTTGAAGCATGCGCGTCCTGATTGCTGAACACGACCACCCTGTGTACGCCCAACTGCTGCGCGAGGCTGCGCCAGAGCTGGAAGTGCTGACCAGCGGTGACTCTGCGGAACTGGCCCGTCAGGCGGCCGATTGTCCGGTCTGGCTCGGTCAGCCCGACCTGCTGGCGACCCTGCTTCGGCAGGGCCACAAGCCACTCTGGCTGCAATCGACCTGGGCGGGCATCACGCCACTGCTGGCCGATGGCCTTCCGCGTCACTATCGCTTGACCCGCGCGGTGGGGATTTTCGGTCAGGTCATGGCCGAGTATGTACTCACCTACATGCTCGGGCATGAACGTGAAGTGCTGGCGCGGCTGGTAAGCCAGGTCGAGCGCAAATGGGACAGTCGCCATGGCCAGAGCCTGGCGGGCCGCAAGGTGCTGATCGTCGGCACCGGTGACATCGGACAGACGGTGGCGCAGTTCCTCGTACCTTTCGGTGTCGAGCTGTATGGCATCGCCAGTGAGTCCCGCGAGCAGGCGCCGTTTGTCGAAGTCGGTTCGCTGGCCGACTTGCCGCGTTTGGTCGGTCAGGTGGATTATGTAGTCAATCTGCTGCCAAATACCCCGAACACTCACGATATCTACAATGCACCGCTGTTCAGGCAGTTCAAGCCAACCGGGTTGTTCATCAACGTAGGGCGCGGTGTGGCGGTGGTCGATGCGGATCTGGTGGAAGCCTTGAAAGAGGGGCATCTGGCGGGGGCGGTGATTGACGTCTGCCGTCAGGAGCCATTACCGCAGCGTCATCCTTTCTGGACCGCCTGGGGACTGCTTCTGACCGGCCACAGTTCGGCGCCGACTTCGCCTTCGCTGATGGTGAAACTGTTTGTCGAGAACCTGCGGGCGTATCAGGCGGGAGAGGCGTTGCGCGGGGAAGTGGATTTCAATCGCGGGTATTGAATCCACCCACATCATTTGTGGGAGCGAGCCTGCTCGCGAAAGCGGTGTATGAGTCAATAAATACAGAGACTGATACCCTGTCTTCGCGAGCAGGCTCGCACCCACATTGGTTTTGTACTGTGATTTAGAGGGCGAAGTCACCTTCAGCAGTGAGTTCGCTCAACGGACGACGCGGACTTGGCTCTTCACGGGCTTGCAGGTACTCAGCCAGGGTTGCCTTGTCCCCCAGTTTGCCGATCGCCACGGCGGCGTGCAGGGCGTAGCCCTCGGGAATGTTCAGCTCCTTGCGGGTCAGTTCTTGATCGAACCCGGCCATGCCGTGAGTGTGCCAGCCGCTGATAGTCGCTTGCAGTGCCAGGTGACCCCAGGCCGAACCGGTGTCAAAGGTGTGCCACAGGGCCGGGGTTTCTTCGCTGGCGCCAGGCGCTGTGAAGGTGGTTTTCGAGATCACGATCACCAGGGCCGAAGCATGTTGCGCCCAACTGCGGTTGAATTCGTTCAGCAGGCCCAGGTAACGCTCCCAGTTCGGCGTGTCGCGACGTGCGTAGAGAAAGCGCCAGGGCTGCGAGTTATACGCCGACGGTGCCCAGCGCGCGGCTTCGAAGAAGCTCAGCAGGGTTTCTTCGGGAATGGCTTCACCGGTGAAGGCGCGAGGCGACCAGCGATCGGTGAACTGAGGGTGAATGGCGTATTCGGCAACGCGTGGGTTTGCACTCATCAAGAGATTCCTTGCTACGTTTGAAAGTGAGGGATGTCTGAAACCTGCTGGCGCAGTTGAGCTGAGCGATAAGGTTTGTCGAGAGCCGTGGCGATTCACCGCAATGCAACGCGGTCGAGCGTTAATGGCACGCTGGTGTGGCTCCTTGCGACTGGCAAAGCTACTTGGCGATGCAAAAACTGACAAGCCCCGATCTACCGGTAGTCGCCAGTGCTTGGCCCACAGGTCCGCTGGCACTAGACTGGCGGCCTTTTCACCACCTGATATTGATGCTTGAGCCATGGCCGCCAAAGTCGAACCGTTCTGGATACGCAAAACCCTCGATCAACTCGATCAAGAGGAATGGGAATCGCTGTGCGACGGTTGTGGTTTGTGCTGCCTGCAAAAGCTTGAGGACGAAGACGACAACAGCGTCTATTACACCCGTATCGCCTGCAAGCTGCTGGACCTGAAAACCTGCCAGTGCAGCGATTACCCGAACCGTCGCGAGTCGGTACCGGACTGTATCCAGCTCACGCCGGGCAAGGCCGACGAATTCAAATGGCTGCCGCCGACCTGCGGATATCGTCTGGTCAGCGAGGGCAAGGACTTGCCACTGTGGCATCACCTGGTGTGCGGTGATCGCGATGCGGTGCACCACGAGCGTATTTCCCAGTCCGGACGCATGCTTGCCGAAGGCAGCGTGCCGGAAGAGGATTGGGAAGACCATCTGATTTTTCGGGCGGGCTAAGCGTCCAGGCGAGTTCAGGTTTCACCAAGGAGTGTGTATGGCTGTGGGATGGCGGCGAGCGTTGGTCGTTGGACTACTGACCTTGAGTTCGCCCGTGTGGGCGGCGAAGAAGGTCGACCTGGATTACCACGTGCGCCTGTTGCCGCAAAGCGACCAGGCTGAAGTTCGCCTGACGCTGGTGCAAGGCTCGGCGGTACGCAGTCTGGATTTCAACCTTGGCGACGGCAGCCATTACAGTGATTTCAAGGCCGACGGCCAGTGGCAGCTGACACCGGGCGAGCACGCCCGAGGTGTCTGGCGCCCAGCCGCCGACAAGGCCAGCCTGACGTATCGCGTACGCATCAGTCACGGCCGCAAGAGCGGCAGCTTCGATACACGCATGACCCCGAACTGGGCGTTGCTGCGCGGTGACGATCTAGTGCCGCCTGCCAAACTCGATCAGCAGGACGGAATCGAACTGGTCTCACGCCTGGAATTCGAGTTGCCCAGCGGCTGGAAAAGCGTCGAAACCGCCTGGCCGCGAATCGGCAAAAACAAGTTCCGCATCGACAACGTATCCCGATTGTTCGACCGGCCCACCGGCTGGATGCTCGCTGGCCACCTGGGTAGTCGTCGCACCCGCCTGGGAGAAACCGAAGTCACCGTGGCCTCGCCCCAGGGCCAGGGTATGCGGCGCATGGATGTGCTGACGTTGCTGACTTTTGTCTGGCCGCAAGTGCAGGCCGTTTTCCCTCGCCATCCCGCCAAGGTGTTGATTGTCGGCGCCAACGATTCGATGTGGCGCGGTAGCTTGGCGGCGCACGAGTCCATTTACCTGAACAGTCGTTTGCCGCTGGTCAGCGAAGTCGGCACCAGTGCATTGGTGCGCGAGTTGGCGCAGGTGTTCGGGCGGATCAACGACCGGCAGCGCAGTGACTGGATCAGCGAAGGCTTTGCCGAGTATTACGCCATTGAGCTGATACGCCGCGCTGGAGGCATGAGTGACGAGCGTTACCAGAATTTGCAAGGGCGCTTGGCGAAGGAGGGACAGAAAGTCACCACCTTGCGTGGCGAGCAGGTCAGCCCGGCGCAGATTTCGAAGGCTGTGGTGTTGTTACAGGAGCTGGATCGCGAAATTCGCCTGAAGACTCGCAACAAGCGTTCGCTGGATGATGTGATGCGCGGGGCGATGCGGTTGGGGAGTGTGGACACCAAGGATTTTGTTCAGCTCAGTGAGAGCGTGATTGGTGATTCTTCCAAAGTACTTGATACCGAGTTGATTCAGTAATGCCGCTATCGCGAGCGGCTCGCTCCCACAGTGGTTGGTGTGAACACCGCATGACCTGTGGGAGCGGGCTTGCCCGCGATGAGGCCATCAAACACGCCCCTCGTTCTGGATCAAACCCCGGCTTTCGGCGACTTCAATGAGTCATTACCGGTCACCGTCGCGGTTTTGGTCGCCGCCTCGGCATTGGCCTTCAACCGGTTCAAATCTTCCGCGGCACGCTGGATTTTCGCGCGCACGTTATTCATGTCCTGACGGCTTTTTTCCAGCAGGCTTTTCGCCGAGCTATGGCCCGTGATGCCACGCGCCAGCGCTACGCCGCCGATGGCTACCTGAATCAAGCCGAAAATCCCTCCACGGCGCAGACCCTTGCCCACCATCACCGCACCACCGGCCAGCGAACCAAGGCGTTCCCAACCGTGAACGTTGTGATCGTTAGGAGTCTGGAACGGGGTGGCTTCAATGCGTTCTACGCGTTTGAGTTCGCTCATGATCGGTCTCCAGGTTCGGTTCAGTCATCGATAGTCAGCTGACTGCCGGTGCCGTCAGCCGGTTCCATCAAAAGTGTCGCAACTTAGCGGAATTTCGGCCCCGAACGGGTATTGAGGCCCTTGGCCATGCGGTCATACAGCACGACATTGACGGTGGCGGCCAGGTTCATGCAGCCGGTGGTCGGGATGTAGACCACGTCTTCGCACCAGTCGCGAATCTCTTTATCCAGCGAGCCGTCTTCCGGGCCGAAGATGTACAGCGCGCGGTCCGGGTGGGTGTACTCAGGCAGCGGGCGGGCGCCATCGACCAACTCCACGGCGACCGGAACGCAATTCAGAGGCAGGATTTTCTTCAGGTCGTCGATGCCGATCAGCGGAATGTCGTAGTGGACGCGCTTGGTATCGGTCACGAAGTCGGCGGCGCGTTCGTAGCGCTTGCCGGTGTAGAACACCGACGCCACGCCGTAACAGCCAGCGGCGCGCATCACTGAGCCGACATTTTCCGGTGATTTGGGGTTGTACAAACCAATGCAGCTGTACCGTTTGTCTGCCACGAGCGGGGTGCCTTTCGGGAAAAAGCGCGATTATACCGGGATTGGCTGACAGGGGGCAGTTTGGAGATTGGCGGTGTCTAGGCGATCGTCATCGCTGGCAAGCCAGCTCCCACAGTGTTTGCTGGTGATCACACAGTCTGTGTACACCACATCTCCTGTGGGAGCTGGCTTGCCAGCGATGAGGCTGGGTCAGGCACTGAAGATCAATCTTCTTTCTTCATCAGGCCAGCCAACGCGGCAAACGGGTTATGCGTGGCCTTGGCGATTTTCGGCGTGCTCAGCGAGCCTTCGCCGAAATACTGTTGATCGGTGTAGCGCGAGTGCTCGTTGTCGTGGCAGTACAGGCACAACAGCTCCCAGTTCGAACCGTCCTGCGGGTTGTTGTCATGGTTGTGGTCGCGGTGGTGCACGGTCAGTTCACTCAGGCGCTTGCCGGAGAATTCACGGGCACAGCGGCCGCACACGTGCGGGTACATTTTCAGGGCTTTGTCGCGGTAGCCCATTTCCTTGTCGCGCTGGTTGTCAGCCAGGATGCGGTCCAGCTTCGACGTGTTGGTTGGGGTGGACGAACTCATGGGTTCACCTTTGTAAAAGACTAATGACGGTTCTACAGCAGAGTTTAGCTCAGCCCTTGAGCTTCTCGGCAATCCAGATGGTGTGGCGGGTGCCCTTGTTGCCGTGGGCGAAGACCTGCACTTCCTCGGCCTTGAACCCGGCTTTTTTCAGTTTGTCGGAAAACTGCTTGTCTGCGCTGGCTGACCAGACCGCCAGCACGCCTTTTGGTCGCAGGGCCTTGGCGCAGGCACTCAGGCCACCGGCGGAGTAAAGCCAGCTGTTGGCCTTCTGGGTCAGGCCTTCGGGACCGTTGTCGACATCGAGCATGATCGCGTCGAAACCTTGCGGCTCGGCCTGCAGCACTTTGGCCACGTCTTCCTGGCGAATGACTGTACGCGGGTCCAGCAACGGGTTTCCGGCTTTTTCACCCAGCGGGCCCCGGTTCCATTCCACAACACCGGGTACCAGTTCGGCGACCACCACTTCAGCGTTCTTGCCCAGGTGCTTGAGCGCCGAGGCGAGGGTGAAGCCCATACCCAGGCCACCAATCAATACCCGGGAATTGGTTCGACCGGCCACCTTGCGGCAAGGGATTTCGGCCAAGGCATCTTCGGAGCCGTGCATGCGCGTGTTCATCAGTTGCCCGCCGTCACCGCCCTGGATCTTGATGACGAAATCCTCACCGTACTCGAACAGGCAAAGGGCGCCACCGTTTTCTGGAATAGGCGTGGTGTCGAGCAGAACGAAACGTTTCATGGGGCTCACTTGACGGAAAAATGACGGCAGGGGGGAAGGCAAACACGCGCAGTTGGGAGTAGCCTGCAAATGACAACAAGGCCAACGGAGCCATTGATGAAGCGCACCATTCTAACGGTCATTGCCCTGGCCGCGCTCTCGATTAGTGCAGTGCAGGCCCAACCACTGCAAACCATGCCCGTCAGTCCCGCACCGATGCCCGGTTCGCCTGGCACCGCGACGCCCACGCCGTACCCGCAAATCACCCCCGCGCCGATGCCGAAGGTCGGCCCTGGCAGCGGCGGTCCACCGTTGGTCCCCATCGAGAGGCCGAGCCCACCGGCCAAGGATCAGCCGGTGCCGGGGATCGAGCAGAACCCGCCGAAGGTCAAGTCACCCGGCGGTTAGACCTGCTGCGATAGCAATTGCCCGTCGGCCATGCGCAGGCGCTTGGAGAGGGAAACGGCGAGGGCGCGGATGATCTTGGCGGCGATTTTCGGTGCGTCGTTGAGCATCTTCTCCAGGGAGTCCTTGCCCAGGTTGAGCAACTGACAATGGCTCGCCGCCACGCAACTGGCCGAACGACGTTCGCCATCGAGCACGGCCATTTCGCCGAACGAACGACCGCTGCGCAAAGTGGCAATGGTCACTAGCTGGCCGTCGCTGGTGGTCTTTTGCACGGCGACCTGCCCGGTGTGGATGATGCACATGAAGCTGCCGGCATCGCCCTCATGGAAAATCTCTTCGCCCTGGGCAATGCTGCTGATGCTGAAATAGCCCGAGGCGGCGGCGAAGTCCGCCGGTAGCAGTTGATTGAACAGGCCGCAGTCCATCAGCCAGTCACGGATTTCGTTGTTCAGATGTGTGGGTTCTGACATGTCGGGTGGTCTTTGTTGTTGTGTCTGTTGCATCCCCTGTAGGAGCGGGGGGGGGGGGGGGGGGGGGGAACGACGACAATGGGAGCCCGACAACCCACAACCCACTTCCCCCCCCCCCCCCCCCCCCCACCCCCCCCCACCCCCCCCCCCCCCCCCCCCCCCCCCCCCCCCCCCCCCCCCCCCCCCCCCCCCCCCCCCCCCCCCCCCCCCCCCCCCTCCCCCCCCCCCCCCCCCCCCCCCCCCCCCCTCTCCTACAGGTGCCGGGAAATAAGACAGGCACCTTAGGCCAAGTTCCTTAGGCAATGCCCAGAACCTTGAACAAAAATGCATATTCGAGCGCTACGTCACGCAATCCTTGGTATCGACCGCTCATCCCACCATGCCCCGCGCCCAGTTCGGTCTTGAGCAGCAGGGGATTGGCATCGGTTTTGGTCGCGCGCAACCTGGCCACCCATTTGGCCGCTTCCCAGTACTGCACGCGGCTGTCGTTGTAGCCGGCGATCACCAGGGTCGCCGGATACGCCTGCGCGGTGACGTTTTCGTAAGGAGCGTAGGACTTGAGCCGATCATAAACATCCGGATCTTCAGGATTACCCCACTCGTCGTACTCAGTGACGGTCAGTGGCAGATCCGGGTCGAGCATGGTGTTGAGCACATCGACGAACGGCACTTCGGCAATCGCGGCCCCAAAAAGCTCCGGCCGTTGGTTGAGCACCGCTCCGATCAACAGGCCGCCGGCACTGCCACCGCTGATCGCCAGTTGTGGTGCGGTGGTGAAACCATTGGCGATCAGATGCTCGGCGCAGGCGATGAAGTCGCTGAAGGTGTTGTGCTTGTGCTCCTGCTTGCCCGCGCGATACCAGGCTTCGCCCAGCTCGCCTCCGCCGCGCACGTGAGCGATGGCGAAGGCCATGCCGCGATCGAGCAGGCTCAAGCGTGCGTGGGAGAACCACGGGTCGAGGCTTTCGCCGTAGGCGCCGTAGCCGTACAAATACAGGGGCGTCGGCTTGCCCAGCGCCTCGCGTTTGACGACCAGGCTGATTGGCACTTGTGTGCCGTCAGGCGCGGTTGCCCACAGGCGCTGGCTGACGTAGGCATCGGCATCGAACGGGCCGAGTACCGGGGTTTCCTT
The DNA here is from genome assembly GCF_051216495.1 of Pseudomonas baetica. Classification (GTDB taxonomy): domain Bacteria; phylum Pseudomonadota; class Gammaproteobacteria; order Pseudomonadales; family Pseudomonadaceae; genus Aquipseudomonas; species Aquipseudomonas baetica_B. Next base: position 98,222 of record NZ_JBPKAM010000009.1, read on the forward strand.
GAGGACTTTTTGCTCGCCGTTGACCAGTTCAAGCTGGCGGATTTGCGCGGGGCGGTTCAACGCTTCGTAGCGCAGGCGTATCCGCTCGCTGGCGAACTCCAGACTGTTCTGTACGTGCAGGCTGTAGGCTGCATCCGGTAGCTGCACGCGGTAGCTCGGCAGGTCCTGTGGGTGGACTTCGATGATCGGCAAGCCACCTTCGCGCAGACTCAAGGTCATGGCGCCGGCGTTGAGGCTCATGCCGTCGATCATGACCGTGTCGCTGTGGGGAATCAGGTTTTGCCAGGCCGCCTCGGTCGGTGCCGCTCCGGTATCGACGGCGGTGTACAGGGCGAAATTGATGCCATCGCGGTTGGTGCGAATGAACCAGGTCCATTGACCATCGAGCGCGCCGTGATCGACGTCGTACTCATGATCCTCGACCCGGGGCGCGATGCAGGTAAAGGCCTGCTGTGGCTGCTTGGCATCCAGCACCCAGACTTCGCTGGTGGTCTTGCTGCCCAGGGACAGCAACAATTGCTGCTCGGAGCTGGAGCGGTAGCAATGCATGAAGAAGCGGCCGTCCGGCTCATGGAACACTTCTTCGGCCGCGGTGCCGTCCAGGCGATAGCGGAACAGCTTATGCGGGCGATGGGTGTCGTCCAGCTCGCCGAAAAACAGGGTCAGGCTGTCGTTGGCCCAGGTCATGCTGCCGTCGCAATCCTTGAATTCGAGTTCGCTGACGCGACCGTCGGACAATTCCTTCACGAACAGTGTGTAGATCTCATCACCCGTGGAGTCGATGCTGTAGGCCAGGCGCTGATGGTCCGGGCTGATGCTGAAAGCGCCGAGGGAAAAGAAGCCGCCATTGGCCAGCACGTTCGGGTCGAGCAGCAGTTGTTCCCGGCTTTCATCGAGTTGCAGGCTGTCGTCGGCCGGACGCGGGCAGCGGTAGTGCCGGGCGTACTCGTCACCCGCCGTGGTGCGGGTGTAATACAGATACGGTCCCCACGGTGAGGGCAAGGACAGGTCGGTTTCGAGAATCCGGCCCTTGATCTCCTCGAACAGGGTTTCACGCAGGCCGGCCTGATCGGCGGTTTGCGCCTCCTGATAGCGGTTTTCAGCCTTCAGGTAGTCGAGCACCGCATCGGTGTCGCGCTCCTGCAGCCAGGCATACGGGTCATCACCCGCGTCCTTGCGGGCGATCGGGGCGTCGGAAACGTTGGCGGGTAGGGGCATGAAAGGTTCTCGATCTATGTACGAAATAAGGGCGCCGCAACCCGTGGGAGGGGGGGGGGGGGGGGGGGGGGGGTGGACCAACACACCCCCAGCATCACCGTTGTCCTCTCTTGCTCCCTCACGTCGCCCCCACTATG